>JBAROV010000020.1:0-19827 GCA_049642465.1 Vicinamibacterales bacterium | reverse complement strand
ACGAGCGTGACGGCGACGGCGAGCGACAACGTCGGCGTGACGCGCGTCGAGTTGTGGGTGGACGGGGCGCTGGCGCTGACGGATACGACGGCGCCGTACACGTTCAGCTGGAACACCGCCACGCTGACAAACGGCAACCACACGCTACAGTCGAGAGCCTACGATGCGGCGACTAACGTGGGGCAGTCGTCTGGCGTCACGGTAGCGGTCAGCAACGGCACAACCGCTCCGGGTGACATCGTGCTATACGCAGCGGATGCCACGGTCATTGCCGGACGCTGGCGGCGTGAGGCGGATCCAACCGCTGCGGGCGGGATGCTGATGCACCACCCGAACCGGGGTTCCCAGAAGATCACGAGCGCTTCCGCGAATCCGTCGGACTACTTCGAGCTGACGTTTACGGCCGAGGCGAATGTGCCCTATCACCTCTGGGCGCGGATCAAAGCCGAAGATGATTACTGGGCGAACGAGTCGGTGTATATCCAATTCTCGAGCGGCTCGCCGTACACGATCGGCACCACGTCGGCCACGGACATCAACCTCGAGAACTGTTCCGGGTGCGGCGTATCTGGTTGGGGGTGGCAGGACAACGGATGGGGAGCGCAGGTGGATGGACCGAACATCACGTTCAGCACGGGAGGTGTGAAGACGCTGCGCGTGCAGACGCGTGAAGATGGCACATACATCGATCAGATCATTCTCTCGCCGTCTCAGTTCCTGTCGGCGGCGCCCGGCGCGCTGAAGAACGACACGAACATCTACCCGCGGTCCAGCGACACGACGGGGGACACCCAGCCGCCGACGACGTCGATCACGAGTCCGTCAAACGGCGCAACGGTCAGCAGCACGACCTCGGTCACGGCGACGGCGAGCGACAACGTCGGCGTGACGCGGGTCGAGCTGTGGGTGGACGGGGCGCTGGCGCTGACGGACACGTCGTCGCCGTACACCTTCAGCTGGAACACGGCGACGGTGTCGAATGGGAGCCACAGTCTGCAATCACGGGCTTACGATGCGGCCGGACTGACTGGTTCGTCCTCCACGGTGACGGTAACGGTGAGTAACGGGCCCGGGCCGGACACGCAGGCGCCCACGACGGCGATTACGTCACCGACCGCGGGGGCGACCGTGAGTGGGACAACGAGCGTGACGGCGACGGCGAGCGACAACGTCGGCGTGACGCGCGTCGAGCTGTGGGTGGACGGGGCGCTGGCGCTGACGGATACGACGGCGCCGTACACGTTCAGCTGGAATACGGTGGCCGTGGCCAACGGCAATCACACCCTACAGTCGAGAGCCTACGATGCGGCCAACAACATTGGCCAGTCGGCGGCTGTCGCCGTCACGGTGAGCAACGGCACCTCAACGGGCCCGAAGGAGATCGTGCTCTACGCTGCCGACGCGACGGTGATTGTCGGACGCTGGCGGCTCGAAGCGGATCCAACGGCGGCGGGCGGGATGCTGATGCACCAGCCGAACCAGAGTGCTCCCAAGATTACGAGCGCCTCCGCGAATCCGACCGACTACTTCGAGTTGACGTTTACCGCGGAAGCGAATGTCCCCTATCACCTATGGCTGCGGATCAAAGCCGAAGCCGATGACTGGCCCAACGAGTCGGTGTACGTCCAGTTCTCGAGCGGCACGCCATACACGATCGGCACGACGACTGGAGCGGACGTCAATCTGGAGAATTGTTCCGGGTGCGGCGTATCTGGTTGGGGGTGGCAGGACAACGGATGGGGAGCGCAGGTGGATGGACCGAACATCACGTTCAGCACGGGAGGTGTGAAGACGCTCCGCGTGCAGACGCGCGAGGACGGTGCGTACATCGATCAGATCGTGCTCTCACCCAATACCTACCTGACGTCCGCGCCAGGGCCGTTGAAGAACGACAACACCATTCTGCCGAAGCAGTGATGGAGGCCGGTTACGCCGGATCGAGATTGACGCTGTAGAGCGTGTCTCCGGCCACGTTCCGCAGGCTGACCGTCATCTGACGGGAGCGCGCGTTGACGCGCATCATTCCGAAAAACTGCAGGCCGTCACTTGGCGGCCTGTTGCCTTTCATCCCCTTCGGGATTCCCGTAAAGCGCACGTCCGGGCCGAACGTGCGGTCGAGCGTCGAAGGACCAAACGTTCCGGCGTGCAGCGGCCCGGCAACGAACTCCCAGAACGGACTGAATTCCGTGAAGCTGGCGCGCGATGGGTCGTAGTGATGTGCGGCGCAATAGTGTACGTCGGCCGTGATCCAGACGACATTGCGGATTCGCCGATCGCGGATGAAGCGCAAGAGATCGGCAAATTCCAGCTCGCGGCCGAGCGGGACGCCAGGGTCTCCGTTGGCGACTGCTTCGAACAGCGTCGGACCGTCGCGCACGACAAGTCCGATCGGCATGTCGCACGCCATCACTTTCCACGTCGCCCGGCTCGCGGCCAATCGCATCTTCAGCGCTGCCAGCTGATCCGAACCGAGGATTCTCGACTCTGGAGCAATCGACGACTGGCGGTTCTCGCTATTCGCACCGCGGTAGCTGCGCAGATCCAGAGCGAACACGTCCACGAGCGGTCCCAAAGGGAGCGTTCGGTAGACGCGGTCCGCTTCGTCCGCAGCGGGCGCAATCGGGTTGAACTCGAAGAATGCCTTTCGCGCGCGTGCGGCCAGCAAGCCGACACTTTTGACTTTATATCGATCGTCTTTTGACAGATCGCGCGTCTCATACCAGTTGTCGCGGACCTCGTGATCGTCCCAGAGGACGATCTGCGGCACGTCGGCGTTGAAGCGGCGCATGTGCTCGTCGAGCAGGTTGTATTTGTAGTTGCCTCGGTACTCGTCGAGCGTTTCCGCGACTTTCGATTTCGCCTCGGTGACGACGTTTCGCCAAATCGACCCGTCGTCTAGCTTCACCTCTGGAAGGACAATCTGGTCCGCATAAATCGTGTCGCCACAGTTGATGAAGACGTCCGGTTCGACGCGGCGCATCGTCTCGTACATCCGAAGGCCGCCCCATTCCTTGTTCAGGCCCCAGCCTTGACCGACCGTATCGGCGGACCAGATGAGAGTGACGTCGCGGCGCGGAGTTGCGGTCTCCGGTGTTCGAAAGCTGCCGGTCTGCGGCTCGCTCCAGGTCTTCAGATCGGCGAGGTCCTGAAACATCACGCGATAGAAGATTCGTTGACCCGGCGGGAGGTCCGTCAGGATCACGCGGGCCGTGTAGTCCGACGTGTCGAGTGCGGCGGGCCCGATGCGCCGCAGCGGATTCACGAACTTTTCGGTGGTCGAGTATTCGACGACGAGCCGCGCGGGACGATCCGTGCGGCTCCAGATAACCGCGCGATTTGGTGTGACGTCACCGGCGGCAATGCCTTGCGGCATGGCAGGGCGGATGGATTCGGACTGCCTCGCGCGTCGGGGATTGAATGACGCAACTCCGACGACTCCAGCGAGAAGCGTCCTGCGCGAAATGTCCACGCTACTTGATCCGTGAGGGAACGGTCCCGAGTTCTTTCGCCGAAGGCACACCCGCCAGACTGTCTGCCTTGGAGACGGCGCGCACGATCGCCTCAGCCAGCGCCTCCGCGGCCAGGGCGCCAACGACTGAAACAGACGCTTGTCCGTCCCAGCGCCCTGTGGCTATGGCAAACACCGTGTCTCCGTCGAACATCGTGTGCGATGGATTGATCGCGCGAGCGAATCCGTCATCGGCCATCAAAGCAACGCGATTCGTTTCCGTTTTGGTCAGCCGGGCGTTCGTGGCGACGAGGCCGATCGTCGTGTTCTCGCCGGCTCTCGGCGCAGGGCCGGACCCGAGGCGTCCCGTGCGCAGCAGCATCCTCACATCGGCGAGCGACTTGCCATCCTCGGTGCGCATGCCGGCAACGACGCGGTTTGTTTGCGGATCGATGATGTCCCCGACAGCATTGGTCGCGACGATGGCGCCGACCACGAGGCCGTTGGGCAACGTGATCGAAGCCGAGCCGATGCCGCCTTTCATTGCCCGCTTCCCGCCGTCCAGCTTGCCGACGGTTGCGCCAGCACCAGCGCCGACGTTCCCTTCCGAGACGGGCCCCGTGCTCGCGGCCGTTGCCGCTTTGTAGCCGCAGTCCGCGTCGGGCCGGATCTTCGAGTTGCCGCCAAATCCAAGGTCGATCAGAATCGCGGTCGGCACAATCGGTACAACACCGGTCGATACCTTCCAACCGATGCTTCGCTCCTCGAGGTAGCGCATCACACCTTGCCGTGCGTCGAGTCCGTAGGCGCTGCCGCCGGCGAGCACGACCGCGTTCACCTTGTCTACGAGATTCAGCGGGTCGAGCAGGTCGGTCTCACTTGTCCCCGGCGCCCCGCCGCGCTGCGAGACGCCCGCGGGCACACCTTCGCCGTCCACGAGAATCACCGTGCAGCCCGTCGGCCGCCCCGCCATCGTGAAATGGCCGACTTTGATGCCGTCCACGGCCGTGAGGCCTGACGCCGCCTTCGGTTTGGTGTTCGAATGTTCGCCTTGCGCGGTGATGAACCCGAGCGTCGTCAGCACCGCACAGGCCGCTGTTGCCAGGAACTTCATGTATCGCACGCCTTCTGATAACGGGAGCACGTTGCTCGTGTGGCCCGCCTTCGCTCGCGGCTTCCGCGCGGCAGGCTCTTAGAACTGTCTCGACCACTCCTTCGGCCACCGCTCGACAACGATCTTCTTGTCCATGAAGAACTCAATCGCATCGCGTCCCTGCGCGTGGAGGTCGCCGAAAAAGCTGCCCTTCCACCCCGAGAAGGGGAAGAACGCCATCGGTGCGGCGACGCCGATGTTGATGCCGATGTTGCCGGCGCGCACTTCGTACCGGAACTTTCTGGCCGCGGCGCCATTCGTCGTAAAAATACACGCCATGTTGCCAAAAGACGACGCGTTGACCGACGCGATCGCATCGTCCAGCGTATTGACGTGAGCGAGGCTGAGCACTGGTCCGAAAATTTCCGTCTGCGCCAGATCGCCGCCTGGTTTATCGAACTCGATCACCGTGGGCCGTACGAAGTGTCCTTTTTCGAATCCCGGGATCGTGCTGCGCCGGCCATCGACCAGCACGCGGCCGCCAGATGATTCGCCGCGTTGGACGAGTCCCTCGATGCGCTGGCGGCTTTCTGCCGTGATGACCGGGCCCATCTCGACGTTGGGTTCGAGACCATAGCCGACACGGCGGGCCGCCGCGGCCTCGAGCAAGCGAGGTGTAAAGGTTTGGCGCGCTTCGCCCACTGGGACCGCGACGGAGGCAGCCAGACACCGTTGCCCCGCACATCCGAAGGCCGAATCCATCGTCAGTTTGACGGTCATGTCGACGTCGGCATCGGGCATCACAATGATCGGATTCTTGGCGCCCCCCTGGCACTGCACGCGTTTGCCGGATGCGGCAGCTCGCGAGTAGACATATTGCGCGACAGGCGACGAACCCACAAAGGAGATTGCCCGAACGTCTGGATGATCGAGGAGCGCATCCACAGCCGCCCGTCCGCCGTTGACCAGGCTCACGACCCCGGGCGGCAATCCAAGAGACGCCAGGATCCTGAACAGCTTCTGAGATGTCACCGGCACGCGTTCCGAGGGCTTGAGTACGAAGCAGTTGCCGCACGCGATCGCGTACGGCAGGAACCACAGCGGAATCATTCCCGGAAAGTTGAACGGTGTGATCGCCGCGACGACGCCAAGCGGTTGACGGATGAGCATTTCGTCGATGCCGCTCGCGATGTCTTCCATGTTGTAGCCCATCGCGAGCGACGGGATTCCCGCTGCGCACTCGACGTTCTCGATGCCGCGCCGAACCTCACCGCGTGACTCGGTCAGCGTCTTGCCCGCCTCCATCGTGATCGTCCGCGCCAGATCCTCGAAGTGCTCCTCGAGCTTCTGCTTGAACGCGAAGAGGTACTGGATGCGCTCGGTGGGGGGCGTTCGACGCCATCCATCGAACGCACGCACGGCTGCCGCCACCGCACGATTGACGTCGTCAGCCGAAGAGAGTGGTACCCGCGCGAGCATTTCGCTCGTCGCCGGATTGTTCACCTCGAGCGAGTCCTGCGCCGTGGCCGTCTGCCACGAGCCCCCGACAAAGTTCTGCAACAATTCGACATCCACTGTGGCCATGGTCCACTCCGTCCACTTACATTGTGAGTTCGAGTACAGCCAGCGCGAGTATCTTGGTCGCATTGACCAAATCTTCAATCGCGCACCATTCGTCCGGCTGGTGCGCGAGGTCGAGAATCCCTGGGCCATACGCCACGCAGTTGCGAATGCCCCCAATGCGATCGACGTGCTTATGATCGTAGGTCCCGGGGCTGGCGACCTGCACCCCCGGTCTCCCAAGTATCGCCTGAATGGCCCGCTCGAGGGCGGTCACAACGGGAGAATCGGCCGGAGCCAGAACCGGATGAACAACCATCAGATCGCGCAGAACATATCGGATGTCGTGCTCGGCTGCGACCTCCTCCAGGAGCTGGCAGATCTCCGACCTGGTCTGCTCGAACCCTTCTTCGAGCAGAAATCGTCTGTCGAACACGGCTCGGCACAGATCTGCGACGCACGGCGTCTGGATTCCATCAATCGGCTGCCCGCCCGCGATTCCGTTGACGTTCAAGGTGGCATGACGCGCGGCCTCGGGGACGACAGGCATGGCGGTGGAGCGCGCGGCGAGCGTGGGGAGGAGCGTCAGGTGAATGCGATCGAGGATATGCGACATCTGATCGATCGCGTTGACGCCGAGAAAGGGCATGCTGCCGTGGCCGATCCGACCGTGCGTCGTCACCTCGAACCAGTACACTCCGCGATGGCCGATTGAGATCCGGTCCACGTTCATGGGTTCGGGAATGATCACGTGGTCGATCCGTGCTGACGTGAGCCGACCGTGGTCGGCGAGCCACGCCACCCCGGCAAATCCTCCGCTTTCTTCGTCCGGCGTCGCGCTGATTTCAATCGAACCGTGTAGCTCGACGCCTGCTCGCCTGATGGCTTCGGCCGCGAAGATGGCGGCCGCAATACCACCCTTCATGTCGCAGGCGCCACGCCCGTAGATCCGTCCATCGCGAACAACGCCGCCGAAGGGATCGACCGTCCAACCTTCGCCGGGCGGCACCACGTCGTAGTGGCCGTTGAGATGTACGGCGGGGCGGAGGGATCGTCCGCGTCGAAGACCGACCACATTGATACGAGGGTGCGTTGCCGTGTGCTCGGCCGCCCCCTCCGCGGGCAGATAGTCCACGTCGAGGGCGCAGGATTCGAGCTTCGCACCGATGATGTGCGCGCACTCCGTGTAGTGGTCTCCAGGTGGGTTCACGGTCGGCACCCGGATCAACTGCGAGGTGAAAGCCACGATTTCCGGCGCCGCCTCGTCCACGGCCTCCAGCACGCGATCGACGGTGCGGATCATTTGAAGGGTTTCAGTACAATATACCGCCGGCCCGCCACGCCTCTCACGTGACGATTCATCTCATCCTGCTCATCGCCTATTCCGTCGGTTTGACGATTGGAGGGCTGTGGATTTCGCGGTTCGTCCGCGGCAGCGGCGATTTCTTCGTCGCGGGGAGACGTTTGAGCGCGCCGCTGTTGTTTGCCACTGTGCTTGCGGCAAACATCGGGGCCGGCACCACAGTCGGGGCGGCTGGACTCGCGTACTCCCAAGGCGTTTCGGCCTGGTGGTGGAACGGATCGGCGGCAATCGGCTCGCTCGCGCTCGCGTTCTGGATCGGGCCGAGGATCTGGCGCCTCGCATCGGCGCGAGGGTTCTACACGATTGGCGATTTCCTCGAGTACCGCTACAGCGCCGCGGTCCGTGGCGGCGTCGCGGCGCTCATCTGGGTGGGTACGCTGGCAATCCTGGCCGCGCAGCTGATCGCCGGCGCAGCCGTGCTCGACGTGGTCGCTGGCGTGTCGAGGCCAGTGGGGATCGTCATTGGCGCCGCGGTCATGACGATTTACTTTGCCGCTGGCGGGCTGCTCAGTTCGGCGTGGGTGAATCTCGTTCAGCTGATCGTGCTGATTGCTGGATTTCTGTTCGCGATGCCGCTCCTGTACGACGCTGCAGGCGGACGCGCGGCGTTTGCGTCGCTCACGCCACCTCACCCCGATTACTGGAACGTCATGTACTCGACCGGCTCGGGGATGTCCGGATGGTCGATGCTCGCCGTCCTCACGCCGGCGTTCATCATCTCGCCAGGACTGGTTCAGAAGACCTACGGCGCGGCAAGCGAACGGGCGATTCGGCTTGGCATCGGAGGCCAGGCATTCGCGCAGATGGCCTTCGCCTGCATTCCGGTGTTCTATGGCATTGCCGCCAGGGCCGCCGGTCTCAGCATTGACAACCCGAATCTTGTGCTGCCGACGGTTCTGGCCACCGAACTGACGCCAGTCGTTGGCGCGCTCGGTCTGGCCGCAGTGTTCTCGGCCGAGGTCAGCACTTGCGACGCAATCCTCTTCATGCTCGCAACCTCGCTCTCGAAGGACTTGTACAAGCGGTTCCTCAATCCCGCCGCCACCGACCGACAGTTGCTGACCGTCGCTCGCATTGCCGCGTTCGCTGGCGGCATCGGCGGGGTCCTGCTGGCGCTGCAGGTCAAGACCATCGTTGATGCGCTCCAGATTTTCTATTCGCTGCTCGGCGTCAGCTTGTTTGTTCCCGTTCTTGCCGGCTTGCTCTGGCGTCGCGGTGGAGCCCCTGAAGCGTTCGCGTCAATTGCCGCCGGCATCGGTGTGCTCCTGTTCGTCCGGATTGCGACTGACGGGAACGGATTCGGGTTTCTGAGCGAGAATCTCGCAGGCCTCGCGGCCGCGGCGGCTGCATTCGGCATCCTCGCGGCGGTGCGAGGATCGCGTGCGGTCTTTCGGGAACCGGCATGACACATATCTTCGATCTCTCGGGCAAGGTGGCTGCGGTCGTTGGCGGCGCATCAGGCATCGGGGAAGCCGTGACGATCGGCGCCGTCCGCCTCGGCGCGCGCGTGACCTGTCTGGATATCAACGAGACGGCGGCGACGGGAGTGGCGCAACGCGCGTCAGCGGAAGGCTCGTGCGAGGCCGGTGCGCTCGATATCCGGGATGCCAATGCTGTCGATCGATGCTTCGATGAGGTTCGCGCCCGCCGCGGTTCACTCGATATCGTCATCTGCACGCCCAGCATCAACGTGCGGAAGAGGATTCTCGAGTACCAACAGGAGGACGTGGATCGCGTGATCGATCTCAACCTCAAGGGAAATTTCAACGTGCTCCGCTCCGCGGGCCGCATCATGACCGCTGCGAGGCGGGGCAGCATCGTGCTCTTTTCATCCATCCGATCGCAGGTGGTCGAACCCGGCCAATCGGTGTACTCCGCCACGAAAGCCGGCATCGTCCAGATGGCGCGAACGGCCGCGTGCGAGTTCGGACCCTTCGGCGTTCGCGTCAATGCCGTCGGGCCTGGGGTGATCGAGACGCCACTGACGACGCCTATCAAGAACAATCCCGAGTGGTTTGAGGCGTACGCGGCCAAGAGCGTGTTTCATCGATGGGGAAGAGCGGAAGAAATGGTGGGCCCCACACTGTTCCTCGCGTCGGATGCGGCAAGCTACGTGACGGGCACTGTTTTGTTTGCGGATGGCGGCTGGTTGGCTGCGGATGGGCGATTTACACCGCCGTAACGGGAGGACGCCCGCCTTCGCTGGCCACCCGACGAACCGTTTGGTGGCCAGCTACGGCGCGGCGCCGTAGCGCGCCTGATCCCCCGCGCGCGGAGGCGGGCGGGAGGACGGAGCGCCTGCGGCCGCGGCGAGCGAGCGAAGCGAGTCGAGCCGCAGCCCTTCGAGAACCTCAGGGCTGCCCTGAGCAAGGTCGAAGGGCAGCGAGTGGGGGTGGGGCCCCGCGAGCACTAAGTGAGGTCGGGAGATCGGGGAACTGGAAGCTGGCAACTGACATGAAAAAACGCGTCGCAGTACTTCCCGGAGATGGCATCGGCAAGGAAGTCATCCCTGCCGGGCTCGAAGTCATCTGGCACACGATCAACGATCTCGATCTCGACGTCGGCTCCGCCGTCGAGTTCGTCGACTTTCCGTGGGGCTGTGACTTCTATCGCCGCAACGGCCGCATGATGGACGCCGACGGCTTCGACGTGCTCCAGCAGTTCGACGCCATCTACCTCGGTGCGATTGGGGATCCCTCGGTGCCGGATCACATCGCGGTGTGGGATCTCATCCTGCCGATCCGTCAGCGGTTCGATCAATACGTCAATCTTCGCCCGATGCGGCTGCTGCCTGGCATTCCCTGTCCATTGGTGGGACGCACGGCCGCAGACGTTGACATGGTCTGCGTTCGCGAGAACTCGGAAGGAGAGTACTCGGGTCTCGGCGGCCGCCTTCATCGTCACACGCCGCATGAAGTGGCAGAGCAGACGAGCGTATTCACACGTCGAGGCGTCGAGCGAATTGCCACGTACGCGTTCGAGCTGGCGATGCGGCGTCCGCGCAAGCGACTGGCGAGTGCGACGAAATCAAATGCGATGCAGCACACCATGGTGCTGTGGGACGAAGCGGTGGAATCAGTGGCGGCAGGTTATCCGAGCGTCGAGTGGCGCAAATATCACGTGGACGCGTTGTGCGCGCGGATGGTCACCGATCCCGGCAGCCTCGACGTGATCCTCGCGTCGAACCTGTTCGGCGACATCCTGACGGACGTCGGCGCGGCAGTGTCAGGCAGCCTGGGCGTCGCGCCTGGAGCGAATCTCAATCCCGAGCGCGCACACCCATCGATGTTCGAGCCGATCCACGGATCGGCGCCGGACATTGCGGGCAAAGGCATCGCCAATCCAATCGGCGCGATCTGGGCCGGCGCGATGATGCTCGATTATCTCGGGCTGACGCCTGCTCACGATCGCATCATCACGGCTATCGAAAAGGTCCTGGCGGGCGGAGGGCCGCGAACGCCGGATCTGGGAGGAAAGGCCACCACGCGTGATGTAACGGCAGCGATCGTTGGCTCATTGTAGCGAGCGGCGAGTTGCGGCTACGCTCAGGGAGTGAACGCGCCGGCTCCGCCACTGTGCGTGCACCTCACGCGATTTCGCTCAATCCACGTTCGATGATCGCAAAGCCCTGTCGCAGCTCCTCCTCCGTGATGCACAGCGGAGGGTTGGTGAAGAACGTATTCCACCGCACGAACGTGTAGAGGCCGTGCTCGCGGAAGTACCGGGCGAGCTTCTGCATCGGTTCCGAGGTTCCGTTGTACGGCGCGAGCGGTTCTCTCGTCGTCCGATCCTTGACGAGCTCGACGATGCCGAAGAGGCCGATGGAGCGCGTATCGCCGACGATCGCGTGTTTCGATGCGAGCTGCTGGAGCAGTCCCTTCATCACCTGGCCGAGCCGGCGCGCGTTGCCGATGAGATCCTCGTCTTCATACACACTGAGCGTCGCAAGCGCGGCAGCGCAGGCCAGCGGGTGGCTGTTGTAGGTGAGGCCGCCGTAGAACACCTTATCGGTGAACTTCTCGGCGATCGCCCGGCGCATTCCAACAGCGCCAAGCGGTACGTACGCGCTCGTCAGCCCCTTGGCCATCGTCATCAGATCGGGAACGACGTTCCAGTGGTTGACCGCGAACCACTCGCCCGTGCGTCCAAATCCTGACATCACCTCGTCCGCGATGAGGAGGATTCCATGCTTGCTGCAGATCTCGCGGACGCCCTGCAGATAACCGTCCGGCGGCACCAGCACACCGTTGGTTCCCGTGACTGGTTCGAGAATGAACGCGGCAATCGTGTGGGGACCTTCGAACTGGATCACTTCTTCGAGATCCGCGAGCGCGGAGTTGACGTCCTGCCAGCCGCGTTGGATGCCGTGCCACGGATCCATGACGTGTACCACGCCGGCCATGCCGGGTTCGGCGGCCCATCGCCGCGGATCGCCCGTGAGCGTGATCGCTCCCGCCGTCGCCCCGTGATACGAACGATATCGCGCGAGCACCTTGTGACGGCCCGTAAACTGCCGGGCGAGCTTGACGGCATTCTCGTTGGCTTCCGCGCCACCGTTGGTGAAGAAGAACACGTCGATGTCGCCAGGCGTAATCGACGCGAGCTTTTCTCCAAGCCTCGCTCGCGGCTCGCTCGCCATGAAGGGATTCACGTAGGCGAGTTGCTCCGCCTGTTCCTGAATCGCTCGAATCACCCGTTGGTGGCCGTGACCGATGTTCACGCACATCAACTGGCTGTTGAAATCGAGATAGCGCTTGCCTTCCGGGCTCCAGAACCAGCACCCCTTCGCGCCCGCGACGGGGATGGGATCGACTTTCGATTGTGCTGACCACTCATACAGCGTGTGAGCTCTGGTCAGTCGAACCATCTCATCACCAGATAACGTGTGGCGTGCTGACGGCAGGGTGGCGTCCGTGGTCGATGGCCCTTTCATATGGCGTGCTCCCGGTGAACTATACAACGCTTCGCGCGATATGCTTTTCGCGTGCGGCGTTCGAGCCTGCTGGCGATTACTCTCGTGGTGTTCTTCGTGTTGATCGGTCTGCTCTGGCTCCGCCGGGGCGGCCGGCCGCCGGTGGTGGACGCGCCGACGCGGTCGAATATCGTGCTGATCACAATCGATACTTTGCGCGCCGACCGCGTGGGGCGCGGATTGACGCCCGCGATCGACGCGCTCGGCGCTCGGGGTGTCGTTTTTGACAACGCCCGCACGGCTGTCCCCCTGACGCTTCCGTCGCACGTCACGATCATGACGGGGTCCCAGCCGCCCGAGCATGGAGTCCGCGAGAACGGCGTGGTGTTTCGGTCCGGGCCTCCAACGCTCGCGCGAGTTCTTCAGGGCGCCGGTTATCGGACAGCCGCGTTCGTTGGCGCCTACGTGCTGGACCATCGCTTCGGACTCGCCGACGGCTTCGACCTGTACGACGATCGCGTGCCGCGTAACCCCGCGCGCTCGCAGTCGCTCGAAGCGGAGCGTCGCGCCGAGCAGGTCGTTGACGCGGCGCTGGCCTGGCTGCGCGACGTGCGGCCGCCGTTCTTCGTGTGGATTCACCTCTACGACCCTCACGCGCCATACGACCCGCCGAAAGAGTTCCTGGCCAGGGCCAACGGGCACGCATACGACGGAGAAGTTGCTTACGCCGATGCGCAAGTTGGCCGCGTCTTCGAGGCTCTGCGCCAGCGGGGGTGGTACGAGGATGCGGTCATTGCACTCGCCGGCGATCATGGGGAAGGTCTCGGGCAGCACAACGAACGCACCCATGGCATGCTCGCGTACGACTCCACCCTGCGAGTGCCTCTGGTGTTTGTCGCGCCTGCAGCTCGCGCGCGCGGTCGGGTCAGCGATCCCGTCACTCTTGGCGATCTCGCGCGCAGCCTGCTCGACGCTGCGCACGTGAGAGCGCCGGATACGATGGGGGGCTGGCTCCTGCTCGCTCGTAAAGAGCGCGATGTCTATGCAGAAACGCAGTATCCGCGTACGGCAGGGTGGCATCCGATCGCCGCGCTTGCTGATGACCGCTGGAAGTTGCTGCTCTCGTCGGAGCCAGAGCTTTACCACCTCAGAGACGATCCGGGTGAGACGCAGAACGTCGCGAATGCCCATGCCCCTTTGGTCGAGCGCATGACGGAGCGCCTGCGGCAGCTTGGCCGTCCGCGGAGTGCTCAGGCGCCGCAGCAGGTCGATCAGGAGACCGCCGCGCGCCTTCGGTCACTCGGATACGTGTCTGGAGCGCCCGCCACACCTTCTGCGACTGCGCCCAATCCCGCACGGGTGATTCAGGAATGGACGACTTTCGAGCGCGCCCTCGAGCCGCTGAATGCCGGGCGGGCCCGAGAAGCCATTCCGGCGCTCGAGGGGCTGGCGGCGAGATTCCCAGGTTCGCTGGTGTTCGAAGGGACGTACGCGCGCGCGTTGATGGAGGCCGGACACGCTTCGGCAGCGCTGCAGCGATATCGCGCCTTGGTGAAGCAGCATCCGAGCGATGCGATGCTGTTTCACGATCTCGCGGTTGCCGCCCGCGCGGCCGGTCAGTCCGCCGAAGCCGTGCGCGCGGAACAGGCGGCGCTGACGCTCGACAAAGACAACCCCGCCGCGCTCGACGGCCTCGGACTGCTGCATGCGGCTGCCGGCCGCCCAGTCGAAGCTGCAGCCGCGTTCGCACGTGCCGCCGAGGTGGATCCGCAAAACCCGTCGCCTTGGAGCAACCTGGGTAACGCGCGCCGTGAGTCGGGCGATCTGACCGCTGCGGAATCCGCTTACCGTCGCGCGCTGGACGTTGACCCGAATTATCCCGATGCGCTCAACGGGTTGGGCGTGGTACTCGTTCAACGCGGTGCGCCCGCGGATGCGATTCCACTCCTCACCCGCGCGATCGAGCGTTCACCGGATTTCTCTGAAGCGCGGCTGAATCTCGGGATTGCCTATCAGGAGAGCGGGGATCGCGGCAGAGCGGCGCAGACATACCGCGCGTTGTTATCGAACGCGCCCGCCACGGCCAGGCGCGAACGGAAAGCTGCTCGGGAATTGTTGGAACAGATCGAAGGCCGTGAAACCCGGTAATTTCCAAGGCCCAACTCCCAACTCCCAACTGGAAGCTGGGAGCTGGAAGCCGGAAGCTGGAAGCTGACGAGCGCTTGCCCGCCGTAGCGCGCAGCGCGAAGGTGGGTCAGAACGTAAACCTGAACCCAATCTGGCCGACACGCTGTTCAGGATTCTGGAAGAACCCCGCGAACTCGGTCGGACGCAGGAACTGAGGCACGCCGCTCGACACGTTCGGTACTGGGTCCGACAGCGACCCGGTGAACCGGCGTCCGATGAAACCCGAGGGGTTTTTCGCGTTGAAGAGGTTGAAGATCTCGGCAATCGCCTCGATCCGCGCCGTTCCCCGTATGGCGAATCCTTTCGAGACGCGGAGGTTGAATGTCGACTGGCTCGCGCCGCGGCCGCAGTTGATGGTTTCGCACGGGCCGATGTCCTTGACCTGGGCAAAGCCGTTCGAATCGAAGCCGTCGAACGCGAACGCCCGATCCGGGATGTCGTTGTTGATGCCGTTCTCGTTCAGGTCGACGCCCTGCGTCAAATTGACCGGCAGCGCAGACCGATAGCGGAAGATCGGCGAAACGGTCAGGCCCCAGGGCGCCTGCCAGACCGCCGACAACGTGACGCGATGTCTCGAGTCGGTGCGTCCCGAAGGCCCGAATTGCACGTCCGCATACGGATCGAGGTGGTTCTGAATGTTCTGCACGTTCAATTCGTCGGAGCCGTTGCCGGTGGTCGATTTTGCGGACGACAGCGAATACCACGTCGAGAACTGCAGTCCTCCCGACAGCCGGCGCCGCACGCCGAAGTTGATCCCGTCGTACCGGCTCTTGCCATCGCTGATATCGATGTTGAAATTCGCCGGACTAATCGGAAGATCCGCAAACACGCGAGGACCGCTGGCTCCGACGCCAGGATTGCGCTGATTGAGCTGGATGCGCCATCCAAGGTCTCGGCCGTCCGAATGCGTGTAGTCCACGTCGATCACGGTCGCGGCATCGAGCTGGTGGGACCAGCCAACCGAGTACTGATCGGCGTACGGCTGACGGATCCGCGGCGACGCGATGTGCGAGTTGAGCGGTAACGCGCCGCCCGCTTCGTTCTGGCTCTGAATCGTACTGATGGGATCGCCAACTCGGAACAGCGATCCATCGGCTTTTCGGATGCCGTTCGGATTGCTGACGCTGAACACCGTCCCTGCGCCGATGCCCGTCGCATTAATCGCGGCGAACAGAATGTTCGCGTTGGTATAGCCGACGTCGTAATAGCGGCCGTACCCCGCACGGATGACGTCGCGGCCGCTGCCATCGAGGTTCCAGGCAAACCCGACGCGCCCCTGCCAGTTGTTCGTGTCTTCCTTGCTGTCGAGCCCGAACTCGCGGAATGCCTTGATTCCCGAAAACCGGCCGGCATTGGCGGCATTCTGCAGGGTCACGAAGTTGGGATTGAGCTGCTGATCGATGGCCCAGCCGTCCAGATAGTCATAGCGGAAGCCGAGGTTCAGCGTGAGCCGGTCCGTCACCCGGAAATCATCTTGAATGTAGGTGCCAAATTGAGAATTCGGGATGTTGGTTTCGGCGGCGCCGCCGTTGCGCGTGACGCTGGTGACAATCGCATTGAGGTCGTTGCCCCCAAGGTTGTAGGCGTAGTCACCCGTTCCGGTATTGAACGTGATGAACAACCGCGGCTGACGGATGTAACTGACCCCCGCCTTGAAATCATGGCCAAGGCCGCCCAGACCGGGGAGGCTCCAGGAAAAATCGTCACGGAACTGCCACTTCTTCTGCTGCGTCTGTTGCGGCGTGTTCGTGTTCTGTCCGATCGATACGCCATTGGCAAAGGAAATCTGCGGATCGAGACTGTTGGCCGTAATGGCGTTGGCGAAGTCGGCATATTGAAAGATGAACTCGTTGAGCTTCGAGCCGCCAAGCACCCAGTTGTGGTTCAGGTTCACCGAATTGAAGGAGTTGGTGCTCGTTCCCCACCCACTCGGCGGAATCTGCGGGTCGGGGCCATACGGCTGCGAGTTCGTGTTACGGCCGTAGCGAACGGCGAGGTATTGCGTAGCGGTCACCTGCGACGTCGCTTTGGCGGTGATCAGGTTTTCGCGATAAGGCGTCGTGTAGATACCGTCGAGATCGGGAAACAACCCCAGCGTGTCGACCACCTGGAAGGTGTCCTGCTGCGTCCGCTCGTAGGCGCCGAAGAAGTGAGCCTTGTCTTTCACGATCGGCCCGCCGAACGATCCGCCGTACTGCCACCGCCGATAGTCCTGCTTGTCGACTTCGGAGCGCCGCTCGTTTTCCGTCTTCGCGTTGAGCGTGTCGTCGCGAAAAAGCGTAAACCAGGAGCCACGCAGGTCGTTGGTTCCGCTCTTCGTGACGATGTTCATTACGCCGCCGTTGCTGCGGCCGTACTCCGCCTTGTAGCGCGACGTGATGAAGTTGAACTCCTGAATCGCCTCGAGCGGGAAGAGCTGCAGCAGGCCGCCGACCGTGTCGTCGTTGTTGTCGCCGCCGTCGATCTGATAGTTGACGTTGCGCCCGTTGCCGCCGGCGATCTGCGGCGAATACTGCGTGCTCTTGGTCGGATCGGAATGGAACCCGAGCCCGACTCCGGGAATGGTGATGGCCGCGTTGGCAAACTGCCGGCCGTTGAGCGGCAAGCTCTCGATGCGGCCGACGTCCACGACGCCGCCGACCGACGAAGATGACGTTTCAATCAGCGGCGTGGCGCCGCTGACGGTGATCGCCTCCTGGAGCGCCGCGACTTTGAGCGCGACGTTCACGTCGAGCGTCTGGCCGACGTTGAGGACGATCCCCTTGCTTTCGAATTTGCTGAACCCCTGGAGTTCGGCCGTGATGTCGTAGGTGCCAACTGGCATCGCCGTCAACCGGTAGATGCCCTCACCGTCCGAGACATCCGTCCGAACGAAACCGGTTTCGGTGTTCCGTCCGGTGACCGATACGCCGGGCACCGCGGCCCCCTGGTCGTCGGTGATCCGTCCGGTGATGTTGCCAGCCGTCTGTTGCGCAAGAGCTTCGGGCGCAACGACCGCAAGTGCGGCGAACGCACACGCGGCGATGAGAATCCTTCGCATTACTCGGCCTCCCTGTGAGCGGGACAGATTTGCTGAATCCGATGGTGAGTAGCAACCCACACGCCACCACTCGTGATTCTCCAGGGATGAAAGAATGCGGTACTACCGACTCCAATCTGAGATCGGCTGGACGGTAAATCCAATCAGTTGGATCCGGCTGGCAAGATATCCGACTTTTCGTGATCCAAGTCGGGGATACCCAACTTCCGACCACGAACCTCCCGATCTCCTGATCTCCCGATCCCCCGACCTCCCGTCTCGCAGGTTATTTCAACGCCTTGACGAGTCGCTGAACTTCAGCGCGCTGAGGAGCGTCGGGCGGCAGCCGACGGAGGAGCTCGCTGGCTTCGCGAGACGCTTCGTCCCTTCGACCCAGCCGGCCGAGCGTGACCGCGAGATAAAAGCGCGCTTGATCTAGGGATGGATCGAGCGCGACCGCGCGCTCGAGGTGGGGAAGTCCTTCAGCCGGGCGGCCGCCGTCGGACAATACGGCTCCGAGATTCGCGATCACGACCGGATTGTCAGGCTCGACTCGATCGGCTCCGCGCAGTGTGGCGATCGCAGCGTCGAACCGCCGGGCAGCGGCCTGACACGCGGCGAGCCCGAGATGTGCGTCCGCGGTGGGCAGCCGGGATGCGATCGCGCGCTCAAAATGTGGGATGGCCTCGGCGCAGCGAGCGGACTCCTGCAGCACGTACCCCAACCGAAGGTGTGCCTGCGAATTCCCCGGATCGAGGCGGAGGATGTCGCGCAGCGCTGATTCGAGAGCCGGACCGTGCAATTCCCCGGAGATGACGCGCGCGAGCTGGGCGGCAAGCTCTCGGCGGTCCTTGGGATCGGCTCGTGAACCGGTCGGAGCGGAGCTTCCGCCTGCATAACCGAGCGCCATCAGTCTGGCGCGGGCTTCACGATCCAGCCCGCCTGGCAGGATCCCGGGCGTGAGATCGGATGAAGGTCCGTAGCGCGTCAGACGTTCCCGCATTGACGCGACGCGGGCCGTGTCGGAGCTCGCGCGATCCGTACGCTCCGAAGCATCTTCAGCGACCGCGTACAACTCCGATCGAGGCGCGTCAATGTACTTCCATCCCTCCGCACGGACGCTGCGCAAAGCGCTCCAGCCAAAATCGAGCAGCGGCGCAAACGACTCGGCGTAGAGGTCCCGTGCAGGGAGCGAACCAGCATCGATGGCTGCCGTCAGATCGACGCCGTCCGAATCAAGAGGCGCGACTCCCAGCAGACGCATGAGGGTGGGCGCGAGATCGACGTGGGATACCGGTGTATCGATCTGTCTTGCCCGCACCGAGGGTCCGGCCAGGATGAGCGGCACACGCAGCGTGGTGTCGTACACGAAGATGCTGTGCGCGATTTCGCCGTGCTCGCCGAATGCCTCTCCGTGATCTCCCGTCACGGCGACCAGGGTTGTAGACCGGAGTTCGCCGAGCGCGTCCAACACCCTGCGCATCTGCCGATCGGACTCAGCAATCTCATCGTCATATCGAACGGCGGTCGGGCGACCATCGCGAGCATCGCCGTACGGGGCGTGGGGGTCGAAGAAATGCACCCACAAGAAGAAGCGCGACGAGCGATGCTGACCGAGCCAATCGATCGCCTCGTCCGCGACTTCGCGTCCGGGACGCTCGTTCGCCGGGTGCTCGCCGGCGCCGCGCGGCATTCGATCGCCATAGGCGGCGAACCCGCGGTTCAGTCCGAATCGGCGGTCCAGAGGAAAGGCGCCGACGAACGCGCCGGTCGCGAAACCCGACCGGCTCAACGCTTCGGCGATCGTCGGGACATCTGCCCTCACACGGATGCCATTGTGACGGGCGCCGTGGCCGGGGGGATAGCGGCCCGTCATGATTGAGGCGTGCGCCGGCAGCGTGATCGGGGCGGTTGCAAACGCCCGCGTGAACACCGCACCTTCGCGCCCAAGGGAATCCATGGTGGGTGTGCGAGCGGCGCCATACCCGTACGCTCCGACCCGGTCCGCACGCAGCGTGTCGATCGTGAAGAGGATCAGGCTGCGTGTCGACGCGGGAGGCGCAACAGCCGACCTGCTGCATCCGGCTGACAACAGAGCCAAGGCGATCGGTATGATGATCCGTGCGCGCAGTGCCTGAACTCCTTCACGTCCTCAACGGCGATTGCACCCGGATCATACTGGAGCAGACGGGCCTGCCAGGTGAGACGGTCGTGTGGGCGGACGTGCTCCACGATGGGCCTGCAC
>JBAROV010000006.1:0-19882 GCA_049642465.1 Vicinamibacterales bacterium | reverse complement strand
GTGTGAAGCCGTTGCGGGTTCTCGCGACGTAGATCAACTTCTCGCCCTCGTAGTAGCCAAAGATCAGCGCACCGAAAGTCTTCGTTCCACGTGTGTAGCCGCCGATCACGAACGCCTGATCGCGGTTGACGCGCATCTTCATCCACGCGCCGGTGCGCAGTCCCGGCTCGTACACGCTGTTGCGGCCCTTGGCAACGAGCCCTTCGAAACCCTGTTCTTTAACCGATTGCACCAGCACGGGGAGAGCGGCGCCGAGCGAACTCGTATACCGGACTGGCTCCGACAACTTCGGCAGCACCTTCTGTTCGAGGAGCTCGCGCCGCTTCGCTGTCTGGGAGCGCCGATCTGGCGGCGGCCGGAACGTGACGTTCCCCGCGCGTCAGTACTCGGTGAACGGGGGAGCGGCGAAGCTTCTCGCTGTTGCGGCCGATTGAGGATGTCGGCGCGCAGGCTGGTAACCGACAATCAGTGGGAGGAAGGTACGCCTGCGTGGCTACCCTCGAGTCGAACAACCCAACGGTAGGAAAGCTGAGGACCGCGGGAGGATTCCCACCAAGGGCTTTAAGTTCGGCGGCTGGGTGATGCCCTATTTCGATGAAGTGTTCGGCTTAGGCGACCCATAGCGCCGCTTTACATCCGCGACCGAACCGACGACAAGCTTTTCGAGCGCCGACCTATCAAGATCAGCAAGCTGCTTGAAGTACAGGCAAGACTTGCCCATCTTGTGCTTGCCAAGCTTGGACAGCAAGGATCTTTGCTCCTCTCCTTCAGCCACCAGGTAGACCACCAGTTCTCGGCCACGGATGGCAAAGCCCGTCAAAGGGGCTTCCCCAGTTCGTCCACTCTCGTAGGTGTACCGGTAGGAGCCATAACCGACGATGCTGGGTCCCCACATTCTTGGTGAGTGCCGGGTGACTTTCTTGAACAGAACCATCAACTCCCGGCAGTCGGTGCGTTGCTGCGCGTTGGCTCTTGAGGCGATGTAGTCCTCGACGCGAGCGTCGGTGGGCTTGGTCTTGTTTTCGGCCATGTAGATAGTCCGTGATTGCCGGTTCCCGGCGCCTAACTACTTATGGAGTGGACCGGCCACAGGCTCGCTTCCATTCGCGACAGTCCGACCACCGTACTCCGACCGTATGTCTTTGTGCGCGCGGATGTTAACACAGACGCCATCCACCATCATGAACGTGGTTGGCCGCGAATACCGCGTTGGCCGCGTGCGCGCGCGGCGCTACGGCTCGCCGGGCCGAAGCGGTCGGTGTTCGGCCTGGAAGACCGTGTGCCAGGTCTTCCCGCCGTCGCGCGAATCCTCGAACAGCTGCAGCGCGCGATGGTCGCTCGAGGGCATGATCGTCACGCTCATCGATCTCGTCGAGCGCGATGCCGCGCGCCGGCACCGGATCGCCGATTACGCCGCGGAGCTGGCGGTGACCCCGGGGCACCTGAGCGTGCTCTGTACACAGTACGCGGGCCAGCGCGCCAAACGGCTGCTCGACAGCACGCTCGCGTCGCGCGCGCGCCGCATGCTTCTCTACACCGACGAATCCGCCGCTCGCGTCGGAGCGTCGCTCGGATTCGAGGACCCGAGCTATTTCAGTCGGTTCTTTCGCCGGGAAACCGGCCAGACGCCGAAGGAGTTTCGGAACGCGCTTCGCCGGTAACACGGCCCGTCGCGCATGCTCATCTGGTGCGAGGCCGCGATCTATTCCGTCTCGAGCCGCGCCCACGGTTAACGCACTTTGAGGGACGTTGATGAGACCATGTCGGATCGGCGATACGCTTACCTAATGCGACCCCTTCGATATTCCATCAACGTCACATTGGACGGGTGCTGCGATCATCGGGAAATGATCGCGGACGAAGACTTGCATCGTCACGCGATGGAAAACATCGCCCAGGCCGATGCCCTTCTCCTTGGCCGGGTGACTTACGAAATGATGGAGGCAGCGTGGCGGTTGGCGACCCGGACCGTGGCGATGCCTGACTGGACGGAACCCTTCGCGAGGACGATCGACGCGGCGAAGAAGTACGTCGTGTCGAGCACCCTGGACCGGGTCGATTGGAACGCGGAACTCATCCGCGGGGATCTGGGACAAGCCGTTCAGCAGCTGAAGCGGGAGCCGGGCAAGGGACTGTCCACGGGCGGCGTGACGCTCCCGCTGGCGCTGGCGGAGCTGGGACTGATCGATGAGTACGAGTTCGTGGTCCATCCCAGGCTGACCGGCCACGGGCCGACGTTGTTCGCGGGACTCTCGAAGCGTGTCGACTTGAAGCTCGTCGACCGGCTGGAACTCGGCTCGGGAGCGGTGGCGTTGCGGTATCAGCCGAGAAGGTAACCATCGGGCGGCGACCGCTCGTCAGCCGGAGCAGCTCACAACTGCTTCGGCCATTTCTGCCTCGCGTGGAAAACGGCGACGATCTCGAGGCGGTCGCCTCGCAGCCTGTAGGGGATGATGAACGGTGTTCCGGAGACGACCAGTTCTCGGGTGCCGGCGACGCGGCCAGGACGGCCAAGATTGGGCAGTTTAGCAAGGCGATCGACAGATTCGAGCAGTGCCCTCGCGATTCGGTTGGCGGCGTTCGGACTGTCGCGTGCGATGTACTCGCGCAGATGAGCCAAATGCTCGATGGCTCGCGGCGACCAGACGATGGTCACACGCGAGGCGCCTTTCGTTCACGCTTGCGACCCCACGAACGGAGCCAGTTCGCAACGTCCTGGTGTGGAACACCCCGGCGCTCATCGAGCTCCTTGATGCCGCTTTGAATCTCATCCAGCTGCCAGCTTTCCGCCTCAACGAAGGCGGCGATGGCCTCAGCTGCAAGAAAGGACTTCGACCGTCGAGCGCGCTTGGCGAGTGCTTCGAGGCGCTTCTTGGTGTCGGTGTCGAGGCGAACAGAGAGAGTTGTCGTCATCTGTGGTGGTTAGTGTTAGTTTGTGTACATTCTAGCACAAAGTGCTTTGCGTAAGACACGCGTCACTCGAGGAGGCCTCATGATCGCCCGCGTCTGGCATGGATCCACGAAACCCGAGCACGCTGATGCTTACGAATCACATCTGAAGCCCGAGCTTCTGCCCGGACTCAGCCAGAAGAAGGGATTTCGCGGCAGCTACTTGCTGCGCCGAGCGGTTGGCGATGAAATTGAATTCATCACGATCATCCTGTGGGATTCGGTCGATGACGTTCGCGCAATCGCGGGACGAGACCACGAGAAAGCCGTGATTCCCGAAGACCGGCTCCCTCTCTTGTCGCGCTACGACGCCAGGGCGTCGCACTATGACGTCGTTTCGACCAACGAGCCCGCTCCAATTTAGGAGGGGCCGGCCGGGTTGAGGCCCTCTTCAAGCATATGACGGCCTGCAAAGAGACTCTCGTGCAGCGGAATCAGCACCGGATCTACGTCCGCGAGTATCCGGGAGACGAACCGGCAATCATTCTGATGCACGGATTCCCGGACAACCTGCACCTCTACGACCGTCTCACTCCTTACCTCTCGCCACCGCGACGAGTCATTGCCTTTGATTTCCTTGGATGGGGCGCTTCGGATAAGCCGCTCGGCTATCCGTATACCGCGGCCAATCAAATGGGTGATCTCGATGCCGTGATCACGCAATTGCGTCTTCAGCAAGTCATCCTCGTTGCGCACGACGCCTCTGGTCCACCGGCGATTGACTGGGCGCTTGACCATTCCGAGCGCGTAGCGGGGCTGGTATTGTTGAATACCTACTACGGCGCGATGCCGTCGCTCCGGCCCCCTGAGGCAATTTGGCTGTTCGCGACACCCATCGTCAGGAATATCGCACGGCCGGTGTCGGCGATGTTCGATCATTGGATCTTCCGCCGCATGTATCAGTGGCAGGTTGGGAGATTTTTCCGGGACGCGGAGATCAGAGATCAATTTGTGCCGCTGCTGTATCAGCAGTTCGACGCCACGCCCAGCGCTCGTCCTGCGTTCTTTCGCTTGAACGAAGACTTGTTGCCCACAATAAGGTCACGCACCAAAAAGCTCCAGAAGCTTCGAGAGTTCAAACGACCGGTCCGGATCATCTTTGGCGATGCCGATCCGTACTTGAATGCAGGCGTGGCCCGGCGTTTCCATCAACTGTTTCCCGGGTCTGAGCTGATTCTTGTGACAGGTGCTCGACACTTCGTTCAGATGGATGAACCTGCACAGGTGGCACGGTTCATCCTGGCCATGCCGCGCACAGGTAGCGGGTAGGCGGACCGGCGAGCGGTCACTCCTTCCGTTTCGCCACGTTGAATGCGACAGCGGCGCGAATCAGCTCTTTGAACGCCGCTTCCTCAATCTCGTCGTCTTGGTGAATGTCGATGGCCCGCCGTGTATTTCCCTCGAGGCTCGAATTGAAGAGACGAGCGGGGTCCTTCAGCGAGGCCCCGTGAAAGAAAGTCAGCTTGACGGCCTGTTTGTAGGATTCGCCCGTGCAGATGCCACCGTCGTGGGACCAGACGGGGGTTCCCGGAGAAGACGCTTTCTGCCACTTCCATTCCTCGACGACCTCGGGGTCCGCCTCGTGAATGAGCGCACGCATCCGTTTCAGCACCGAACCTCGCCAATCGCCGAGATCGCGAATGTGTTGATCGATCGTCTGCGAGGCGGTTTGCTTGCGGGGTGCCTTGGCGGCCTTCTTTGCGATCTTCGCCGACTTCGTGGACGTCTTGCCGGGCATCGTGTTCACTCCAGGACTGCGGTGATTTGTGAGAATGCGGGGCGCCGCTACGGGACCCAGCCGGGCAGCGCGGCCGCCTGCCGGATCCACGACGCCATCTGCCCCTCGTTGAGCGGGTCGTCCTCGCGGATGTCGAGGTAGCGCACTTCCTTGTGCTTCGACGGACCAGGGGGAACAGGACGCAGCGACGTACCGCGGAAGAAAGCCACTTTGACGTACTTCGCGTAGCAATGAACGCTGAGGAACCACCCCTGGCCCTCGACTCCGTAGAAGGGCGAGTTCCATTTGACCGCCTTGCGCACGCCGGGGGACGTGCGCGTGATGAGCGCGTCGAGGCGGCGCCCGACGTCGCGTTTCCAGCCGGGCATGGCCGCGATGTAGGCCTGCACCGGGGCGTCGCCGTCGGCTTTCGCGATCTGAGGGTTGCCGCCCGAGAGGAGGACGGCCTTCCGCGTCTTGATTGACGCCTTCGTCTGCCGCTGGGGTCGTCGTTTCTGATTCGCCACGCTTGGTTTCTCCGTTCGAGCGGTCACCTTAGTCAAGATACTACGTGGTCATGTAGCCGCCGGGGTTCTCGGTAACGATCCAGAAGCCCCGGAAAGCGACGCCGATTCCTCTGGAGCGGGGCAGTGTGATGTCGTCCTCCTTACCACCATGACGGATCGCGCAGGCTGAATGTGACCGACGCCCGTTTCAGCCTCCAGGGCTAGCTGCACTCAGGGAAACCGGCTTGATGTGAGCGAACATGCTCCGGGCGTTCCACGTGGGGAAGGCCAGCTGCGGGCCGTGGCTTACCGGATGCTCGGTTCGGTGAGCGAGGTGGACGACGCAGCGCGAGGTCGTTGACGCCTTTATCGCGGCGTTACGCGCCGGCGGCGCGGCTCGGCGAGCTCGACGTGTCGATCGTCGACTGAAATCATCAACGGCTGACGTCAATGGCTTCCGCAACGCGGTTCGCGGATCGCGTCGCGGCTTCCATCCCCCAATTGAGGTTGTCCGCGTACGCGCCCACACTTTGACGTGCGCCTTTTCGATATTCTCCGAACGGCACCGCCGGGAGACGAGCGCGTTCGCTTCCAGGCCAGATATCGTTTACTGAGAGTACGGCCACCCGTGTGCGTGGAGTGGACTCAAAATGACCGACAGCACTCGCCATGGAGACTTCAACCTTCCCGCCGCCGAACGCTTCGGCGCCTACGCCGCACGGCGCTTCATAGGAAGCGACCTCGAGAAGCGGCTCAAAATTCAAATCCCGTTCACGGTCTACTTCCAGGATCCCTTCGTCGCGGCAAGCAATCCAAAACTGGCTTTCGACGAGATCTTCGTGTCCTGGGAGCCGGGGCTGGCCGACGGCCCGACCAGCGCGCGCTTTGCGGTCGTCGACTACGACGCCCACACGGAAACCCTCGCGCCGCCGGCCCAGTGGGATCCGGAACGAAACATGTTTCTCGACACCGAGGGCCAGCCCCTCGATCGGTCGAACACGAACCCCCTTCAGTTCCACCAGGTCAACGCCTGGGCCATCGTGCAGCGGGCGCTGGAATTCTTTGAAGACAGCAACGCCCTGGGCCGGAGCGTTCCCTGGGCCTTCGAGGGCAATCGGCTGATCATCGTGCCGCACGCCGGCCCGACCGAGAACGCCTACTACGACCGCCGGAGCAAATCGCTGCAGTTCTACTACTTCGATCGAGACGAGGAGCGGGTTCACACGAGTCTCTCGACCGATATCGTGCACCACGAGTTCGGCCACGCCGTGCTGGACGGCCTCCATCCTTATTACATGGAGGCGGTACTGCCAGAGACGGCGGCCTTCCACGAGTTCGTCGGCGATCTGACGGCGATTCTCCTCGCTCTCCGCAACAACGCGTTTCGACAGCACCTGATCGCCGAGACGGAAGGGGACCTCGGCAAAGAGAGCACGCTCTCGAAAGTCGCGGAACAATTCGGCAAATTCGTCAAAGACAAGCCTTATCTCCGGAGCGCGAGGAACCCGTTGACGATGAAGGATGTCGCCAACGATCAACGGCCGCACTTCATCTCGGAGGTGCTGACCGGTGCCATGTTCGACATCCTCATCGACCTGTCGAAGTACTACATGAAATCGCGAAAGCGCTCCGTCGCCGAAGCGTTCTTCAACACCATCCAACGCATGCAGCACATGGCGATCCAGCCGCTCGATCTGCTGCCGCCCGTGGACGTGACGTTCCGCGACTACGCCCTGGCGGTCGTACGCGCGGAAGAGACGGCCAATCCCACGGATCCAGACGATTACCGCGGGCAGATGCTCGACACCTTCATCAAACGCGGCATTCTCGACGAATCCGATCGCACTCGGCTGAAGACGCCGCACCATGTCTTCGAACGTCTCGATCTCGATGTCTTCCACGACACCGGGGCGATGGGCAGATCGCGCGCAGACGCGTACCGCTTCCTCGACGACAACCGGCGCAAGCTCTTCATCCCGCCCAGCGCCGACGTCCTCGTGGCCGACGTCTGCACGGCCCGGAAATTCACACGCGAAGCCCGGCGACTGCCGTCGCAGGTCATCCTGCAGTACGTCTGGCGCGAGGATGTCCCGCTCGACGGCCCACAATTCGGACGCTTCGACGGCCAAATGACGACGATGTTGTGCGGAGGAACGCTGGTGCTGAACGAAACCGGCGACCTGGTCACGTGGGCACGGAAACCAGGGTCGGAGCCAACCGGCAAGGGACAAGAGGCAGCAGAGGAGCAGAAGCAAGGAGTCATCCGGCGCAAGCTCTTCCTCGAGACCCTGGCCAGGCGAATTCAGGCGGGTGTGATCGGCACGGCACTCGGCGGCGCGAAAGGATTGCTCGCGAGGAGCATTCCGCCGCTGACGTCGCGGGCCGCGAACGGCACGGTCCGCTTCGAGTTGTCGCCGCACTTCGGTATTCATGACGATCGCGATGACGTCCTTGGAGGCCGCACATGGCAGATAAGCTCCTAGTCCGGGCCTACAACGTCGAAGTGGGCGACTGCATCTACTGCCGGATTCCGAAAGCGAGAAAGGTCGGCGCGGTCGTGGACGACTTTCACATGCTGATCGATTGCGGATCTCTGGGAGGAATCGCCCACCTGAAAGCCGCGTTGGCCAACATCGAGACGCTGCTGCCCGACGCCGGCGGGGGCAAGAAGCGGCTGGACCTCCTGGTGGCAACCCACGAGCACAAGGACCACATCGCAGGGTTCGATCCCGCGCTGTTCCAGAACATCAAAATCGAACACATCTGGATGAACACGGCGATGGATCCGCAGCATCCGCAGGCAGACAATGCCTTCGAACTGCATCGTCTTGCGACGGTCGCGATGCGCAATATCGCTGCGCTCAATCTCTCGCTCAGTCCGGAGCTCGAAGAACTCGTCGCGCTCTACGGCATCGACAACGATGGTGCCATGCAGGCCTTGCGCAACACGCTTCCGGCCAACAATGGCATTTCGGCGAAATACGTCCACGCCGGCATGACGCCTTCGCAGCTCGGGCTGCCTCTCCACGACGCGACGATTCGTGTGCTCGGTCCCGAACAGGACATCGACCACTTCTATCTGGGCGAAGAAGTTGACGATACACTGCACAACTTGATCGCCGCGGGAGCCGCATTTCGAGTTGGCGCACCAGCGGCGCGGCCCGTTTATCCGTCGAACATCAGCCAGGCCGACTTCCGTCAACTGCAGTCACGGATGCTGTCGAGCGCGTTCGCCTTTGCGGAACTGTCAAGCACCGTGACCAACAACACCAGCCTCGTCCTCCTCATCGAGTGGAAAGGGAAGCGGCTGCTGTTTGTGGGCGACGCGGAGTGGAACACGAAGTTCAAGGAGGGAAAAGCCAACGGCGCGTGGAACGTGATGTGGCACGAGCGCAAATCCAGGCTGAACGACGGCGTCGATTTTCTGAAGATCGGCCATCACGGCAGCGAGAACGCCACGCCGTGGAACGATCTCGAAGACGGGATTGTCACCGAGCCGAGCACGATTCTCGACGCCATCCTGCCTCAAGTTGCAGGCAACTCGCAGCCAACGGCCAAGGCGGTGGTCTCAACCAAGCGCAAGAACTACGAGACGATCCCTCGTTCGGCGCTCCTCGCGGAGATCGGCCGTCGCGTCGGGAACGTCCGCAACTACAAACAGGCGCTCGGCAATAAGGCGTCGCAGCTTCCGAAATTCACGGAATTCGAGAAGCCGTGGCTGAGCGATCCGCAACCCTTGCGAACCGATTGCGAGAATGCGCTGTCGGGAGCGGATTTCGTGGACGTCGAGATCGAGAGCTAGCCGCCGCCGATTCGGTGCCGGCGATGTCCCGGACTGGTACACGTTTGTCCGGATTTGCGCCAAGTCGGAACACACGCCCGGGTTGCCACGCAGAGCGGCTTTCCTCTAACCAGCTTGCCAGTAATCGGTTGCGAGCCTTATCGAGTTTGGTTCTTCCCTTGCTTTGGTTTGAAGGCTTGCCCCCAGAATGATGGTGCCCCCTCGCTACAACACCCTGGCGATCGCCGCCATATTCACGGGCGCGGTCTCTCTCCCGCAGCTTACGGGCTGGCCGGAGGCTGCTCGACCGATTGAGTTATCGGGTCTTACGCTGGCAGCGGTACTGTCCGCATTCTTGTGGGAGCAACAGTCGATGACAAAGGACCGCGCGATCATGCCGCCGGTCTTCGTCATCATCTTCAGTTCGCTGTTGTTGTTCGGCGTTCAGGTGGCGACGCTCGTCGCCACAGTCGCGGCGTTGACGCCAGGGTTTGTCAATTCGCGGCGTCCGTACCCGCGCGCGCTCATGCTCATCGACGCGCCTGTCCTCGTCTTGGCGACGCTGACGGCCGGCCTGGTGTACCACTCGCTTGATGGGAAATCCGGCGGCTTCACGTGGCCGTGGCAGGCTGTGTCGATCGCGGCGGCGGTTGTCGGATACCACCTTGTCCAGCGCGCGCTGGCGGAAATCGTTGTGCCGTTTCTCGCGCGCCAACCGATCAATCGGTCGTGGTCCAAGACCGCGTTCCGTGGGTGTACCAGCTACCTCGTTGGAGCCAGCGTCGCAGTTGCGCTCGCTGAAGTGATCGCTCACCGGATGTGGGAGGTGCTGCCGGTGGCGGGAGCGGCCCTGTTCTTCGCGTACACCATGTACGCCGACTACGTCAATCGCCTCGAGGAAGCCAACCGTCGTCGCGAAGTCATCGACTTCCTGGAACACGGGATGGCTGTCATTGACGACGAGGGTCGAGTGACGCTGTGGAATGACACGCTCGAGCGCATGCTGGGGTGCCCGCGTACACGCGCGCTCGGGCATTCACTCGACGTCGCGTTGCCGGTTCTGGGCCGTACGGAATTGTCGCGCGCCATCAAAGACACGCTGGCCGATGGGAAATCCCGCACGGTGGGTCACGTCCGCGTGCACGCCACAGCGGACGCGCCGATTCTGCAGGTCAAGGTTTTGCCTGTGGTCGGAGGGGTCTCGCTGCTCTGGCATGACATTACCGAGCGGACACGCGCGGAGCAGGAGCTCAGGCAGATCGGAGAGCGGCTGACGCTCGCCGCCGAAGGCGCAAACGACGGACTGTGGCAGTGGAACCTGCGAACGCAGGAGTTCTATGTTTCAGGACGCTGGCGCGCGATGATTGGGCTGCCCGCGGATACCGGCGTTGGCCGTCCGGAAAACTGGCTCGAGCGTGTCCATCCTGAGGACGTGGAGAATCTCAAGGAAACGCTCAAGGCGCACCTTGCAGGGCAGACCGACGTCTTCCAGCACGAGCACCGCATCCGTCACGAAGATGGCACCTACCGTCGGTTCCTCTGCCGCGGTCTGGCGGTGACCGATGCCCGACAGCGTCGCGATCGCATTGCCGGCTCGCTCACCGACACGACGGAGCAGGCGATTGCGCAGGAGCGGCTGCGCAGCGTCGGATTCCTCGATTCGTTGACCGGTCTCTTCAACCGTGCGGTCTTTGTCGAGAATCTCGGGCGGCGGCTCGACGAATCCAGGCTGGGCCGCGACGGCAGTCTGTTTGCGGTGCTCTATCTCGATCTCGACCGCTTCAAGATTGTCAACGACAGTCTCGGCCACCTGGTTGGCGACGAGCTGTTGATTGCCGTGTCGCGGCGTCTCGAGTCGTGCCTCCGGCCGGGCGATGCGCTTGCGCGCCTCGGCGGAGACGAGTTCGCCATTCTCCTCAACAGACTGACCGCCGATTCCCAAGCCAACGGCATCGCGTTCCGCATTCAAAATGGGTTGAGCGAGCCGTTTTCGATCGGCGGCCGCGAGGTGTTTACGTCGGTCAGCATCGGCATCGCCTTCGGTCCGGCGCACTACACGAATCCCGACGAGGTCATGCGCGATGCCGACACGGCGATGTATCACGCCAAAACCCGCGGCAAGGCCCGCCACGAAGTGTTCGATGCCGATATGCATGCCCGCGTCCGCGATCGCCTCAGTCTCGAGAACGATCTGCGCCGGGCCATTACCAGCAACGATTTCGAAATCGTGTACCAGCCGATCGTGCGCCTGACGTCGGGGATGTGTGTCGGGTTCGAATCCTTGATCAGATGGACACGCAACGGTGAGATCGTGTCGCCGGCGACGTTTGTTCCGATCGCCGAGGAGTTGGGCCTGATCGACGCCCTCGGCACGTGGGTGCTTCAGGAGGCTTGTTGCACGTTCGCGGACTGGCAGCGACGCTTTCCTGCGTCCGGCCTCGACTGCATCACGGTCAACGTGTCGAGCCGTCAGCTGGTCCAGCAGAACTTCGTGCGAGTCGTGCAGCAGGCAGTGCAGAGGGCCGGCCTCCAGCCCGCCGACCTCCGCGTGGAAATCACCGAAACCGCACTGATGGATAGCCCAGGTGAGGCCGCCGCCGTGCTCCGCGAATTGCGGGACTTCGGAGTCAAGATCTATCTCGACGACTTCGGGACCGGCTATTCCTCGCTGAGCCACTTGCACAAACTGCCGGTCGACGCGCTCAAAATCGACCGTTCGTTCGTGTCCAGCCTGCTGCTTCCCGATCGACCGGCGATCGTCGAAAGCATCCTGGCACTGGCACGAACGCTGAACACGAGCGTCGTCGCCGAAGGGATTGAGAGCGACGTGCAGGCGCGCGAGCTGGAGCGCCTTGGCTGCACCCACGCGCAGGGGTTCCTGTTCTCGCGGCCGCTGACAACAGCTTCTGCTGAGGCGCTCGTGATGGCCAATCAGCCGCTTGGTCCGAAAGCGGAACGGCGGAACAGGGACCTGCTCTACAGTGAGTGGCTGAAGCGGCAGCCGACCCACGCTCAGCCCGCGCCGCCATTCGCGACCGTCCGGTTGCGGTCCGCTCGCTAGCTGCGTCGATCCACTCCTTGGCCGCTCGGGCTAAGTGGCTGGCCGCCCGGCCAATCCATTGACCTCCAACTGATTCCATCTGGCGAAATCTGAGCAGATTTCAAGGCCTCCATTCCGGCACGGGTCCTGCTGGCTCCGCGCCCTTTGCCGGCTGATGGAGTTTCCGATGAGCAGATTGCTCCTGATCGCGACGCAGACCTTCACCACCCTCTTGCTGCTGGTTGTCTACGCTCAATCCCGGGAACCGCAGACCACGAGTGCGGACGTCTACGCGGCAGGGCCGATCTCGGCTGTCGGTCATGGCGCCATGCTCGATCACAAAGGCAACAGGATCGAGCCGACGCCGGAGTTCATCGCCGACGCGCAGCGGTACTACCTCGACAACCTGTTCAAGACGGCAAGCAAGGAACAACAGGCCCGGCTCGACAAGATCCGCCAAACGTTCGAGAAATCGGGAAAGTGGAATCCTCAGGAGACTGCCTACGCGAACCATGCGTTGATACGCTGGTTGATCGCGGCCGTGAATCCGCGAAGGGCGAGCACGCTGGCCAGCATCAATGCGTTTCTGCGGCAGCAGTACATCGCGCGAACCAATCCGAAATTCAGGCCCTCCCCCCGACTTCTTCAAGTGCTGCCAAAAGCTGGCGACAGTCCCGGTGGAAACGACAACGGCGACGGCGAGGGCCTCGGTCACGCCGCGCCACCCGATGCGACAACTGTTCTCATGAACACGAACGCGAGTGGTCCGGCCTACATCGCCGAATGTCAGGCCAACGGCGTGCCGACGCCACCAGACTGGGGAAGTGGCGCATGGGTTTCCAAGGGTCCGTTGACCGTCGATTTCCTCCAGTCAACACCCAGCGTGGAAGTATTCAGTTTTACGAGCAACTCACCGGCGGGAGTCTGCCTCGCGCTCCCTCGATCCTCTGGCAATACGATTTATCTGCTCGGCATCATCTGCATGGGCAAGAGCTCGGGGAAAGCCTGCTTCTGGGACAATCAGAGCAACGATTCGCAGTTTCCGATTCCAAAAGGTGTCCCGATTCCGTTGTCGCAATTCGCGGGGGGCGCCGAGTTGGAGGGCGGGACCGGAGGCGAATGTACAGACTGTCACACCGGGGAGAATCCCTTCATCGTCCATCCGGGCACCGCGCTCGCACTCGGCAGCGTGATGATGCCCAACACGTGGTACAAGCCGCTCGTGCACCCGAGCTGGCTGCAGAACCCGGGTCCATCCAATCTTCTTGCCTGCGTCCCGCTGGGATCGAATGACAGCTCTTGCCTGGGATGTCACGCCGGCGGCATGGCGGGGGGAGGAAGATTCCCGGCCGTCTCGACCGCGCTGTCCACCTATTGCAGCCTGATATTGGGCAGCGCATTGAACCTCACCATGCCGCCCGGCCAGGTCGGGAGTCCTGCGTACACCAAGCACAAGGACGCCCTGTTAGCGGCGTGCGCCAAGCCGCCCGGTTCGTTCATGAACGATATCGATCTCGACTGTGTGGAGGATGGCAAGGACAACTGCAAGTTCGCCTTCAATCCGCAGCAGGAGGACCAGGACGGGGACGGCGTCGGCAACGCCTGCGACAACTGCACGGGCGTCCCGAACAACGACCAGCTCAACACGGACGGGGACTCAGAGGGCGACGCCTGCGATCTCGACGATGACAACGACTTCTGTCCGGATACCACGGACGACAAACCGAAGAAGGATTCGAGCGTCATTGGTTTCAAGATCGCGGTCAATTGTCCCGACAGCACCGTGGACGTCTGGGGATGGGACGGCGAGGACTCCGATGGCGACGGTGCGCGCAACTGCGCCGACCCGGACGACGACAACGATGGAACGCCCGACGCGAGCGACAAATGTCCGGTAGACAAGCCGATACCGAACGGCATCCCGGGCTTCGAATGTAATAAAGGTGCCACCAGTTGTCCGTTTCAGCTGCCCTGGGATGTGTGCATGTTTGGCGGCTGCAATGAACTGCTGATCAAGATTCTCTCGGTTATCAATCCCGACCCACTGATCGTCATCGAGAAGTTCCGGATTGTGGGTACGGATGTTTATCTGGAGGCAAGCGCAAATCAGACGATCCAGCAGATCGAGGAGGCCGTGCTGGCGCAGGCCCAAATCGCAGCGCCAGTGAGATCCGCGACCGGCCGGGCGGGACGCGGCGTGGCCGCCAGGAGCCGCGCGATGCTGCGCATGGAAATCTGGTCGAGAGACGCACCGGGCAGACCGGGTCGACGTCTGGCGACGATCGCAGAATACGACCCCAGATCGGTGGAGTTGGTCTCACAGCAAAGCGCACCCGCGATGAAGATCACCCCGGTGCCGCGAAGTCGAGGGCTCATCGTCACCCGCACCACAATACAGAGGCTGGCATCCAAGCCGAAAAGCTTGGCCGAGCAGCAGAAGTAATGGCGTGATCGTTTGCTGGACGAAGGAGTGGCCGCCGTCCACACGGTGCTGATCGCGCAGCGTGGGCAGTATGATCGTCGTGTCCACTCGTTCAAATGGCAGGTCATCGCATCACCAGCCGCGCAGCGGCTATCGCTGTAGTAGCCGCCGCCGGCATTCTCGCGCACCTGGTCCTGCGATGGGGCGCCGACGTGTCGGCGCCGGTGCGGGACCTGCCGCTGTACCTGGTCCTCGTGGCCGGTGGCGTGCCGCTCGTCGTATCTCTGGCGCTCAAGGCTTTCCAGCGTCAATTCGGCTCCGATCTCCTGGCCGGCATTTCGATCGTCACGGCGGTGTTGCTTGGCGAGTACCTCGCCGGTGCGCTCGTGGTGTTGATGCTCTCAGGCGGCGAGGCGCTCGAAGCCTTCGCGGTCGGACGCGCGTCCTCGATCCTCCAGGCGCTGGCGCGCCGCATGCCCCTCGTCGCACACCGCCGCGCCGGCGGTCAGGTTGCGGAGGTGGCGCTCGATGCCGTGCGGATCGGCGACGAACTGATCGTCTACCCGCACGAGATCTGTCCGGTGGATGGCGTGGTCGTCGAAGGCCGCGGCGTCATGGACGAGTCGTATCTCACCGGAGAACCCTTCATGATGCCGAAGGCGCCGGGATCGGAAGTAATCTCCGGCGCCATTAACGGTGACAGCGCGCTGACGCTGCACGCGCTCCGGCTAGCGGTCGATTCGCGTTACGCGCGGATTATGAATGTGATGCGCGATTCGGAGCAGCGACGTCCGCAGCTGCGCCGGTTAGGCGACGAATTGGGCGCCTGGTACACGCCGATCGCGCTGGCGATCGCCGTCGCGGCGTGGCTCTGGAGCGGAGAGCCTGTTCGATTTCTTGCGGTGCTCGTCGTCGCGACGCCGTGCCCGCTCCTTATCGCCATTCCGGTGGCCATCATCGGCGCGATTTCCCTGGCTGCGAAACGAAGCATCATCATCCGCGATCCGGCCATTCTGGAACGCATCGATCGGTGCCGCACGATCGTGCTGGACAAGACGGGGACGCTCACGTATGGGGAGCCAATCCTGACCGATCGCCTCGCCGCGAATCAGGCCGACGACAGAACGGCGCTTCAACTCGCGGCGAGCCTCGAACGGTACTCGAAGCATCCACTCGCCAAACCCATTCTCCGTGCGGCGGAGCTGGAAGGCCTCACGCTGCTCGATGCGGTCGAGGTTCGTGAAAAGCCAGGTGAAGGACTTGAAGGATATATCGATGGGCGGCACATCCGCATCATTGGCCGTCGCCAGGCGGCGGCGGCCGGCCATGAGAGTTCGCTTCCGGCTGCGGCAAGCGGCATGGAATGCGTGCTGCTCGTAGACGGCAAGTATTCGGCGACGTATCGATTTCATGACACGGCGCGCGAAGACAGCCGTTCCTTCATCGGTCATCTTGCGCCCAGGCATAACCTGGAACGTATCCTGCTCGTCTCAGGCGATCGAGAGCGGGAGGTACGATATCTTGCCGACCTGGTCGGCATCACCGAGGTGTACGCGGGGCAGAGTCCCGAGGAGAAGGTCGCGATCACGCAGGAGGAAAGCGGGCGCGCTCCGACGTTGTTCATCGGCGACGGCATCAACGATGCCCCCGCCCTGGTCACCGCCACGGTGGGACTGGCCTTCGGGCATCACAGCGAGATCACGGCCGAGGCCGCCGGCGCGGTCATCATGGACACGTCGCTCAAGCGCGTCGACGAACTGTTTCACATCGCACGGCGGATGCGGCGAATCGCGCTGCAAAGTGCCGTCGGCGGCATGGCGTTGAGCATCGGCGGCATGTTGATCGCGTTTGGCGGGTGGCTCCCTCCTGTGGCCGGCGCAGTCTTTCAGGAAGTGATCGATCTTGCGGCCGTGCTGAACGCGTTACGAGCAGCCGTCCCCGGCGGCGAGTTGAGCGACTATTAGATCCGCAGCTCGGACGCAGACGCCATTCCCGACGACGGCTAATCGAGCCCTACGTGGTGCTTCGTCAGCAGCTCGAACCCCGTCGCGGTAATCCGGTAGTTCCGCTCGAACCGCATCCCGCCCACCCCACTCACGTACAACCCGGGCTCGAGGGTGACGATATCCCCCTCGACGACGACGTCGTCGCTCTGGGGCGTAAAGTACGGCGGATCGGGGTGGCCGAGGCCGAGACCGTGGCCGCTGTGGTGCGGAAAGTATTGGACGACATCGTGGCTCGCGAAGACGCGCCTGACAGACGTGTCGATGTCGCGCCCTCGGGTTCCGGGTTTCAGCAGGCGCTCGCCGGCCTCCATCGCCTCGAGGCAGAACGCTGCGAGCTCGCGCTGGCGAGCGGTGGCCGCGCCGTCGACGACCCACGTGTTCGTGAAGTCGGCGCGATACCCGTACAGGACGGCAGAGTAGTCGAGCAGGAACAGCTCCCCTTTTTCAATCCTCCGCTGCGTCGGAAGGCCCCCCTTCTCCACGGTCCGCGTGCCTGACGCGAAGTCGCCGTAGACCAGCGCCTGCTCCCCGAGCCGGTCGTTCACGACCGCAGTGACGAGCGCGTAGGCCTGCAGTTCGGTCATGCCGGCGTGAATCTCCTCGGCGGCGCGCGTGAACGCGGTCTCCATGGCGTCGATCGCGCGGCGCAGCACCGCGACCTCGTCGGGATCCTTCCGGCGCATCAGGTGGTGCGCCACGGAATCGATGAACGTCTTCTGAAAGCCTGCGCGCGACTCGGCGAGATGCAGGCACAGCTCGGGTGCCACCATCTGATCGAAGCCGATGCGTGCGCCCTGACGTGCCTGCATCGCGTCTTTGCCCGCCTTCACCAAAACACCCTGTCGCCCGGGTGCCGACGTAACCCCGTTGTACCACTCGGCAACGATCCGCTCGCCGACGTGCGCCTTGTCCCTGTACGCCCCGAGCATGTTGTCCGTGACCAGTGCGCTCGCGCCGTTCGCACCGAGCACGAGGAGCGCGGACGCGTTCTGCGTCCGGAACGTGAAGGGCGGCGCGTAGTAGTTGGCGAAGTACATCAGATGGCGCGGCTCGGAGAGCAGAATCCACTCGGGCTTATCCTCGAGTGCGGCCCAGAGTCGTGCGCGGCGTTCACGGCAGCCTTCGGCGGTCAGCATCACGAAGCAATCTAGCACGCAGACCGCCCACAGTCTCGAACGGCACCACTCGGCGCGCGGAGCGCGGTAAAATCCCGACTGCCATCTCCGCATCTCGCGATCGTTCACCCATGCAGACCCAGGCTACGCTGCCGCTCGTCACACCCCGCGTCGCGCCCGCACTCGATCCGGGATTCCGCCCGGCCGTCCTCACCATCAGAGCGTTCGAGCAGCTGGCGAACTCGGCTGGCGGCGGCGTGCCGGTCCGACTCGCCCTCGAGCAAGAAGATGGCTCGGTCTTCCGGTTCGATCTCCGCGTGCTCCCGGACTCGCACCCGCAGTCTGCCGCCAACGCGGCGTTCGTCGAGCGCTACGTGAAGTTCATCCTCTGGTCGCGGGGCGGATGGCGGCTCTATCTCGACGGACCGGCGGCGCTCGCCGCGTATCTCGAGGCGCATTACCGCGACTCCGGGACGGGCCGGTTCGACGCGGACTTCGTGGGCGGCCGCATCTTCGGTCACCGTCTGACCGTCCTGCACACGCGCGACGTGCCGCAGGCGCGCTCCGAGACGAAACCGCTCGGCCGATACCTGGACGGCTGCCGCATCGGCTTCGATCTGGGCGGCAGCGACAGGAAAGTCGCCGCCTTGATCGACGGCCGCGTCGTGTTCAGCGACGAGACGGAGTGGGATCCGTACCACAAGCCCGATCCGCAGTACCACTACGACGGCATCATGGATTCGCTGCGGAAAGCTGCGGCCCACCTGCCGCGCGTCGATGCGATCGGCGGTAGCGCGGCGGGGGTGTATGTGAATAACCGCGTGAAGGCGGGGTCGCTCTTCCGCGGCGTGTCCGAGGACCTGTTCAAAGCCCGCGTCACGAACATGTTCCTCGATATCCGGAAGGTCTGGCACGACGTCCCGTTCGAAGTCGTCAACGATGGGGAAGTCACCGCGCTCGCGGGATCGATGTCCCTTGGAGAAAACGCGATCCTTGGCGTCGCGCTCGGCACGAGCACTGCCGCAGGTTACGTCACGCCGGAGGGACGCCTGACGTCGTGGCTCAACGAGCTGGCGTTCGTCCCGATCGACTACAACCCGGCGGCGCCGGTGGACGAGTGGTCGGGCGACTACGGCGTCGGCGCCCAGTATTTTTCACAGCAGTGCGTCGGTCGGCTGATGCCGGCGGCGGGAATCGACGCGCCAGGGACGCTGCCGCTGCCCGAGAAACTCAAGATTGTCCAGTCGCTGATGGCCAACGGCGATCCGCGCGCGCAGAAGATTTACGCGACGATCGGCACCTATCTTGGCTATGGCGTCGCGCATTTCGCGGCGTTCTACGATCTCCGGCACGTCCTCGTGCTCGGACGCGTCACCTCCGGCACCGGCGGAGACGACATCGTGAACGGCGCGCGGCACGTCCTCGACGTCGAATTCCCGGATCTCGCCCGGCGGATCGCGTTCAACGTCCCCAACGAGCACGAAAAGCGGCATGGGCAGGCCATCGCCGCGGCAAGCCTTGCCGCAATCAGACGATGACCGAGACGCCCTACCACCGCTTCGTATCGGAGCTCGCGCGGCTGCAGCGGGAAGGACGCGGCTTTCCGCTCGGAGGATTCGCGCCGCCGCCGCGACAGAGGCCGGCCGCCGACGCTCCAGCGGCACTCATCTTTTCGCCCCACCCCGACGATGAGTGCATCATCGGCGGACTGGCCCTGCGACTCCAGCGCGAGGCGGGCATGCGCATCGTCAACGTCGCCGTTACGCAGGGGAGCAACCAGGCGCGTCAGGAGGCGCGGTGGAAGGAACTCACGGAGGCGTGCAACTACCTCGGGTTCGAGCTCGTGCGGACGGCGGCAAGGGGGCTGGAGGGCATCAACGTGAAGACGCGAAGCGGCGATCCGTCCCGCTGGCGCCAGTCCGTCGACATCATCGCGGACATCATCGCGCGACACGCGCCAGCCGTCGTGTTCTTCCCGCACGCTGCCGACTGGAACAGCACGCACATCGGCACGCATCACCTGCTCGCCGACGCGCTCGCGCGGCAGCCGGCCGGCTTCAGCTGCCGGGTTGTCGAGACGGAATTCTGGGGCGCGATGGCCGACCCGAACCTGATGGTCGAATCCACGGCGGCCGACGTCGGCGACCTCATGGCCGCGCTGTCCTTCCATGTCGGCGAGGTGCAACGCAACCCTTACCACCTGCTCGTGCCCGCCTGGATGCAGGACAACGTGCGCCGGGGCGCGGAGCTGGTGGGCGGGCAGGGCCGCTCGGCGCCCGATTTCGCCTTCTGCACTCTGTACCGGCACCGGCTCTGGGCCGGCGCGGGCTTGCGGTACCACTACGA
>JBAROV010000003.1:0-5216 GCA_049642465.1 Vicinamibacterales bacterium | reverse complement strand
GGCTATGAGGCACTGGCGATCATGACACCTGGTTGGGATGGACACGAACGGCGACGAGGGCCACGCGTCAACGTTGAGGCGCGAGTGGATTGCGGCTTCGAGATGCGCGCGAAGGTGAGGCTGGTGGACATCAGCGCCACGGGCGCTCTCCTGGCAACGGACGCGACGCTGCCGGTTGATTCCGCCGGGCAGCTCAAAGCGGTGCTGACGTCGACCCGGTTTTCGCCGACGTTGAAGGTTCAGCGAACCGTGTCGCTGCCGCGGAACGAAGGCGCCCAACTTGGCACCGTGTTTCTCGGCATGGACGATGAGAGTCGAAAGAGTTTGGAAGCGTTTCTGAAGAAGGCGACGACGTAAGCCTGTAGCGCGGGGCTGTAGCCCCGCGGAAGCGTAAGAAGGAACGAATATGAGACGCCAGGGATCGGGGCAGTTAATCGGCACCAGCGCGGCGATTGCCGAGTTGTCTCAGGAAATCGACCGCATCGCACGCTCCGACGCGAAGGTCCTCGTGACGGGGGAGAGCGGTGTCGGCAAGGAGCTGGTGGCGCACGCCATTCATCAGCGCAGTCCACGCGCGCAGCGACCCATGGTCGCGGTCAACTGCGCCGGCCTGCCTGAGACGCTCCTCGAGTCCGAGCTCTTCGGTCACGTGAAGGGCAGTTTCACCGGTGCCTATCGCGACAAGCAGGGCAAGCTCGAAATGGCGGATGGCGGCACCATCTTCCTCGACGAAATCGGCGAGATGACGCTGCGCATGCAGGGCCTGCTGCTCCGCTTCATGGAAACGGGCGAACTGCAGAAGGTGGGCGCCGACCGCGCCGCCGGCCGGGTGAGTGTCCGCGTCATCGCCGCGACCAACCGCAACCTGCGCGACATGATCACGGAAGGCACGTTCCGGGAGGATCTGTTCTATCGGTTGAATGTCATTCACCTCACGGTGCCACCGCTCCGCGAGCGTCGTGAAGATATTCCGGATCTGGTTGGGCACTTTCTCACCCAGTTCACCCGCAACAACGGCACACCGGTGCACCACATCGCCCCGGAGGCGATCGAACTGCTGGCCGCGTACTCGTGGCCAGGCAACGTCCGAGAGCTCGAGAACGTGATCGAGCGCCTCGTCGTCACGGGCCGCAACGAGACCGTGGCCCCCGACGATCTGCCGATGGAAATTCGCGTGCAGCAGCAAGGCGTCGGTCTCCGTCCGAAGCGCGAACGGCGTCGAACTGTGGCAGACGACCTCTACAAGAAGCTGGTCGAAGAGCGCGAGTCGTTCTGGACGGTCGTCTATCCGCTCTACATGCAGCGTGAAATCACGCGTGGCAACGTGCGCGACCTGGTGCGAAAGGGGCTCGAGGACGCGCGCGGGAACTACAAGATTGTGGCGAAGATTTTCAACATGGAGTCGCGCGACTACAAGCGGTTCCTCAATTTCCTGAGGAAGCACGACTGTCAGTTGCCCTTCAAGGAATATCGCCAGTAGCGCGCGGCGTCAGCTGCGCGTCGCCTGAGACCGAAGCAATACGAGATTTGATCCCATGAAATCGCTCTTCGTTCGTTCGTCGATCGTGATTGGTTGCACCCTCTCGTTCGCGGCATCTGCAATGGCCCAGGTCGCCACGCAGAAGCCTGTTGTCGCGGCGCCACAAGCGCCGGCCAATGGAAAGCCGGTCGCGCCGGCAGGAGTGCCGCTCCCCGTCGGATACGTAATCGGACCGGAAGATGTGTTGTCGGTGGTCTTCTGGCGCGACAAGGAGCTCTCGGCCGAGGTGGTGGTTCGCCCTGATGGAAAGATTTCCGTGCCGCTCTTGAACGATGTCCAGGCTGCTGGTTACACGCCCGAACAGCTGGCTGATGTTCTTGTGAAAGCGGCGACGAAGTACATCGCCGATCCAACCGCGACGGTGATCATCAAGGAGATTCGCAGCCGCAAGGTGTACGTGCTTGGTGAAGTCGCGAAACCGGGCACAGTTCCGCTCATCGGTGAGATGAACGTGCTTCAGCTGATCGCTACCGTTGGTGGTCTGCTCGAGTACGCGGACAAAGAGAACATCACCATCGTGCGGATGGAGAACGGCAAAGAGCGGCGGTTCAAGTTCAATTACAAGGATGTCGTGAAGGGCAAGAAGACCGAACAGAACATCATGCTCAAGCCCGGCGATACGGTCGTGGTCAAGTGACGCAGCATTCCTTGCTCACCGGCGCGCTTGCGCTCGCTCTGATCGGCGCCGGCGGCAGACCCGCAGGGGCTCAGGCGACGGAAACGGGCTCGTCGCGTCCCTACGGCGGGCTTTTCGGCGGCAGGGGTGCTGGTTCGGATTCGAGACAGTCGCTCAGTTTCACGGTGTCGCTGGCCGAGGGCTACAACGACGACACGTCTCCGCAATTAGGCAGCCTCGTCGATCCGTCCGCCGGTCAGGCCGGCGGGCTGCAGACCATGGTCGTGGCGAATGGGAGCTACGCGTGGCGCGGCGCGAGCGGGCAGTTCGCGGTGAACAGCGCATCAGCGCTGGCGTACTACAACGACCTGAGCGCCACCCGGAATCTAAGCCACTCGATTGGCATCGGTTTCAATGCGCGCCTGTCTCAAAAAACATCCCTACTCGTCAATCAATCGGCAGCGTATTCACCCTCGTATCTTTACGGATTGTTCCCCAGCGACTCGACTGTTGATCCGGGCGACGGCGTACCGGCGGCGCCTGAGTATGCGGTGCAAACGCAGGACACGTACTCATACAGCACGTCGCTCGGGTTGTCCCACAGTCTCACGCGCCGAAACAAGCTGTCGCTGTCCGGCGATTACAGCTACACCGATTATCTGCACGAGAGCGACACGCATCGAGACCTTCGGGTGGCGAGTTTCCGCGGGCATTTCTCGCGTAACGTGAAGCGGAACACTGTGGTGAGTCTGGGCTACCGGTTCAGGACTGGCGATGTGGGGTTTGTGCCGGACTCCACGACAGAGCACGGCGTCGAGGTCAGCTTCGATCATAACCGGCCGCTCTCGGCGACGCGGCGTGCATTCTTCGGGCTGCGCCTGGGGTCTTCTGCCGTGGAACTGCCGCCGTCGGCGTCATTGCTTCTTTCGGCGACTGGCCGCCGCTATTTGGTCGATGGTCAACTGTCCGCGGGTTACCAGTTCTCGCAGGGTTGGCAGACGCGGGCACTGTACCGTCGCGGTATGGAATACGTGCCCGCTCTCACGGAGCCAGTTTTCACGGACGGTGTCACGGCGAGCATCGACGGCGCGATCACCCGTCGTCTCGATCTGACGATCTCGGGAGCGTATTCGAACGGCGAATCTGTATTTCAAGGCACGTCCGCGTTCGACAGTTACAACGGTGATGTGCGGGTTCGCTACGCGTTGAACCGTACGCTGGCTACTTACGTTCAATATCTCTACTACTTCTACGATTTCGGCGGGAACACGCAACTGGCTGGCGGTATGGCTCCCCGATTGGAGCGAAACGCGGTTCGTGCCGGCTTCATGTTGTGGCTACCCGTCGTGCAAAGGTAAGCCGTGCTGCCAGGAAAGAAGTACACGCCCGAAGAGATTGTTCGCATCCTGCTGCGGCGCAAGTGGCTGATCGTTCTGCCATTAGTCGTTGGCTCGGTCGCCGGCGTCGTGGTGTTTCGGAAGATGCCGAAGCTCTATCGGTCCGAAACGCTGATCATGGTCGTGCCACAGCGCGTTCCCGACGCGTATGTGAAGTCCACGATCACCGCCACGGTTCAGGATCGCCTCACGTCGATCAGCGATCAAATTCTGAGCCGCTCGAGGCTCGAGCGGATCATCCTCGACTTCGATCTCTACAAGGAGATGCGTGCGAACGGCATCATGGAGGATGTCGTTCAGCGGATGCGGGGAGACATCAAGCCGTCGGTTGACGGCAAGGAAGCGACCTCCTTCAGGGTGAGTTACGTAAGCCGGGAGCCCAAGACGGCGCAGAAAGTCACTGAACGGCTTGCGTCGCTTTACATCGAGGAGAATCTGCGCGATCGCGAGAATCTGGCCGAGAGCACGAACCAGTTTCTCGAATCACAGCTGGAGGACGCGAAGCGGCGTCTCATCGAGCACGAGAAGAAACTGGAAGAGTACCGGCGCGCCCACACCGGACAGCTACCGTCACAGCTACAAAGCAATTTGCAGGCGATCCAGAACGCCCAGCTGCAGTTGCAAGCGGTCAGCGAGTCCATTAACCGCGCCCGCGAACGCCGGCTGTTACTCGAACGACAACTTGTCGATGCGCAAACGCTTCCAATCGCCGTCATTCAGCCTGGCGTAACGCCTGCGAGTCCTGATGGTGTTGCCCCCACGGCCGCACAGCAACTCGAGAACGCGGAAGCTCGACTAGAGCAGTACCGACTGCGGTATACCCCGGATCATCCCGACGTGAAATCACTGCAGCGGACCATTGCTGAACTGCAGGTGAAGGCAGATGCAGAGGCGAAGAAGCCACCGACGGCCTCGGCAGATAAGCCACTTTCCGCTGCTGAGGCCGCGCGGCAAAAGCGTGTTCGCGATCTGCAGGCCGATATCGACGTGATCGACCACCAAGTGTCATCAGGACTCGCTGAAGAAGTGCGCCTGAAGAACGTGATTGCCAGCTATCAGGCGAAGGTCGACGTTGTTCCGTCGCGCGAATCAGACCTGGTCGAGTTGATGCGAGACTACGCAACGCTCCAAGAGACCTACTCGAGCCTGCTCAAGAAGCGGGAGGACTCGAAGCTGGCGGCCAATCTGGAACGTCGACAGATTGGCGAACAGTTCAAGGTTCTCGACCCCGCCTCGTTGCCCGAGAGGCCGTACAACCAGAACAAACGCCTGATGGCGCTTGCTGGCGGTGCGATTGGCGGATTGGCGCTGGGGTTGGCGTTTGTTGGTTTCCTCGAAACCCGCGATTCGAGCTTCAAGAGCGAAGAAGACGTCCTGCGGGTCCTGACGCTGCCGGTATTGGCGCTCGTGCCTGTCATGATCTCGGAAAGTGATCGTCGGCAGAATCAACGGCGGCGGAAGCGGAAACTCGTGATGGCCTGCACCGCAACACTCGTGCTCATCGTGTCCGCGGCGGCCGTCGTCTGGAAGCTGCAGTTCTAAGGACTGCAACCTATGTATCAACGATTCTACGGTCTTCGCGAGCTGCCATTCGAGTTGACACCGAACCCGCGCTATTTGTACCTCACCCCTCGCCATCGTGAGGCGCTGAGCAACCTGGAGT
>JBAROV010000257.1:0-16621 GCA_049642465.1 Vicinamibacterales bacterium | reverse complement strand
GAAGGGTGACCGTCCCAACGGATGTATCGGAAGATAGGTTGCGGGAGATCGCGCTGGCGGAACCCCAAGTCGCAAAATACCTGGTCGGCAAGACCATCAAGAAAGTCGTCGCCGTCAACGGCCGAATGGTTTCGATCGTGACCGACTGATGCGCACTGCGCTCCTCTCAATCGCTCTGACGGCTGCTCTGGCAAGCACCAGCTGCGGCTATTCCCTGGCCGGCCGCGGCTCGTTCCTGCCCGCGTACATTCGCGTGATTGGCGTGCCGCTCTTTCAGAACCAGACGGCCGTTTACGACGTCGAACGGCAGATCACCGAGAAGGTCCGCGCGGAGTTCCGCGGTCGCGGGAAATACAAGGTGGAATTGGCCGAGACCGGCGCGGATGCAGTCCTGTCTGGCGAAATCACCTCGATCACGCTCGCGCCCGCCGCATTCACCGAGAACCAGCAGGCGTCGCGCTACGTGCTCACGCTCATCGCCAAGGTGGAGTTCAAGGATCTGAAGGCGAACAAGGTCCTATGGGCCAATCCCGCGTGGCCGTTTCGGGAGGAGTACGAACTCACGAACACAGCCTCAGTGGATCCGAACGCGTTTCTCGGACAGGATGCGAACGCACTCGAACGCCTCGCCTCCGAGTTTGCCCGATCGGTCGTCAGCGCGATTCTGGAAGCCTTCTAACCGGATTATTCATGAGCTCTGCCGGCGATGAAGGGCCGTTCGCGGAGGAAACGATTGCGAGCACGCCGTTACGACTCTCGAAAAATGGTGCGCAGGCCTGCGACAGCGCGCGCGAGCCTTAATGGTCGCGCGCGGCGTTCGGGCGACGTTAAGCCGGAGCGCCATTTTTCCGGCGTGCGGAGCAGTTTCCGAAGCGAACGGCCCGAATCGCCTTGTCGCGCTCATGAATAATCCCGAATCGCGGCCCGTTTTGTCGTTCCAGGATATGTTCGACTGATGCCAGGCTCTACAACATCTGCCGTTCGCAAGCAAATCGCCCAACGCAAAACTGACCCGATCTATCTGATCGTCGGTGACGATGATGCGGAGGTGATGCGGCTGGCAGCGGACATCTCGGGCGTTGTCGAAGACGAGCTGCGTGCGTTCAACGTCGAGCGGATCTACGCCGGCGAGAAAGGCGTGACCCCCGCTTCCATCGTCGAATCGGCACGCGTTCTCCCGATGATGTCGGATCGACGGGTCGTCATTGTTTTGCGCGCGGAGCGAATTCTCAAACCGAAACGCCGCGGCGGAGAGGAAGAGTTATTTGCGGCAGGGGAGGAGCCCCCCGCCAACACCGACGTCCTTGATGCCTACGCGAAGGCGCCGGTGTCGGAAACCACGCTGGTGCTCGTCGCCTCTGACGTCGATCGGACCCGCCGCCTCTACAAGACGTTGCAGAAGCAGGCGACGATTGTCGAGTGCTGGGGACTGAAGGGGGCGCGCGACGGCGGCGACTGGCGTCAGGCGGCACGCCAGGCCGAGATGCTCGTGCGTCAGGCGGTCGCCCAAACGGGCCAGCACATCGATCCGCCGGCGGTACGGCTAATTGCCGCTCGGGCGGGAACGGACATCGCTCGGCTTCGAGGCGACATCGAGCGTCTGCTGCTCTACACCGTCGGGAACTCCCGCATTACGCTCGACGACGTGCAGCAGGTGGTGAGCGGCGAGACCGCGCAGGACGACTGGGCGGTGACGACGGCAATTCAGCGGGGCGATTCCGCCGAAGCCCTGAAACAGATCGCGCTGTCGATGGATTCCGGCGGAGTGCCCTACAAGATTCTTGGCCAGCTCGGGTGGTTCGTACGGGAAAAGCTGTCGGCGACAGATCCGCGGCGGGTTCCTGCCGCGGTTGAGGCCTTGTTCCGGACGGATCTCGATCTGAAGAGTTCGGGAGGCGATCCGCGGGTGCTGCTCGAGCGGCTGGTCGTCGAGCTATGCCGTCGCTAGTCGCCGAGAACGCTTCCAGCCGCTAACCAAGCACGCGCTTCCGAGCAGGAGAAGAGTGGAAGGCTCGGGCACGGGAGCGACACTCACCGTGAGGTTCGCGCTGGTCACGACGGCTTCCGGAGTGTTCATGAGCGTGACGGAGGTCGAGCCGGTGTTCTTGGCGACGGCGGTCAGTTTCAGGGAAATGATGAACGGATTCGTAAAATCGGCCGCGGTCAAAGGCGGCATCAGATCGATCGGGTTGAGGGTGATCAACTTGTCGTCTGTGCTCGTAGTTCCGGCTGGCAAGTAGTTCGCGAGGTTGATCGGGGAATACAGCGGATCACCGTTTATCGACTTGATGACCGCATACTCCTTCAACGTGACATACCGGGTGACTTGATCGGTGATGAGATCGAAGTCGTCCAGGGTGAAGCGCAGAAACGCGTCGGTGACCTCGTAGTTCGGATCGCCAAGCGGGAAACCAGAGAACCAGAGGTTCAGCGTGAGGGTGCCCGTGCTCGTGGCGCCGGCTGCGAGCGTGAACGTCTGGGTCCCCAGGGAATTGAATCCCGTGACGGTCGGACTGCTGCCGTCGGAATAGACGGTCAGACTGCCAGTCTGGCCAGCGAGCGGGATCAAGAAGTCGGGGGTCGTCACCGACAGGGTGATGGGACCCGCTGCGACTTGAGCCGGGCTCGAGAATACGATGCTGAACGCTCCCAGGACGAGCAGGAGACGGGATGGTTTCAGCAGGGACGCCGCACGACGATTCAGCATCTGGACTCCGTGTGGGCAGACACGTAGATCACGCCCAACGGATGGCTCATGAAGCAATAGCCGAGCCATTCGAGATTTGGCGAAAAAGCGAGTGGAATTGAATCGAGCGACGCCAGAAGTCTGCGTCGCGCCGGGCTTTTGTCTGAGGCGGGGAGACAGTCGCCCGCGTTATGCCGCTGCTGACTTGCGGGAGACTCGACTGGCGAGCCTGGATTTGTAGCGGGCGGCGGTGTTGCGGTGAATCACACCTTTGCCAGCCATCTTGTCAACGAGCGAGATCGTCTCCCGCAGCGCATCCTTTGCTTTCGCGGGATCGTCGGCGTCAATCGCGGTGCGGATGTCGCGCAGCGCGCTGCGAAGTCGGGTACGAAGCTGACGGTTGTGTTCGCGCCGTTTGACATTCTGCCGATGCGCTTTGAGTGCCGATTCGTGGCTCGCCAATTCTAGTCCTTTCGAAGACAGCTTCCGGCTGCCGGCTTCCAGCTTCCAGCTGGAAACGGGCTCCATCAAACTCGTGATTTTACCACAATAGGTCGATCGCACACCCGCACACGTGCGATAAGATGAGGACCTCTGCTACAGGAGAACTCACTGCGTGCACCTCGAATCGGCTGAAACCAATCTCAACGTTCCCGCTCATCCGCTCGATCGCCCGGCGAACATCGCGTCAACCGAAGCAACCGAGCGTCCGCCCCGGGAGGGGCTTCCTGCGGCGTTCAAGATGCGTCGTGAGCGGCATTACGTCGAGCAGTTGATGGGGGACGCACCATTACGAACGGTGCGCGAGATCCCTCTGAGCGACATCGATGCCCCAGAGGTCGAAGAGACCGTGGATGTCGCAGAGCTTCAGCGTTCGATCAAGGACGTGGGGATTCTCCAGCCACTGCTCCTCGTGCCCGAGGGCAATCGCTTTCGCATCATCGCCGGGAGCAATCGATACCGCGCCGCCGTGCAGCTTGGGCTCCGCACGGTCCCTTCGGTCGTCTACGAGTCTGGCACCCACAGCGTGGACGCGTTGCGTGAAGCGGCAGCCCGGCGCGCAACGCCGCCACCGGTTTCGCCGGAGCCTGCCATGTCCAAGGCGTCCGATGAGTCACGACGGGTACAACCAGCCGCCGGATTGCGCGAAGTGACGGCGCGGCTGGCGTTCGTCTCCGCGGTCATGCCCGCGCTCGATGTCGCCGGCTACGATCCACTGCGCTGGAACATCCTCACGGATCTGATGAAGGTCGAAATGGAACGCGCGCGCAGCACTGCGGCCGCGGTCGAGTGGCTGTCGTCGAAAATTACGCCGGCGAAAGAATCAGTCGAAGCGGCCAGCGTCCTCGACACGGTGCTCGACGCTATCGGCGCTGAAGCGCGGCTCCAGGGAGTCACACTCGACGTCTCGTCCACGCTGAGCGGATATCAGCTGCATGCTGACGCGACGTTGCTCGGTCGCGCGCTCACCGGACTCGTGCAGTCTCTGCTCGCGCTGTCCTCATCCGGATCCACGTTGCGTATCGAAGCCAGCGGCACCTCCGTCCGCCCTGCGCTCATCGTGTCGGTGGCGCAGGACGATTGCGAGATCACGCCCGCAGCGGTCGATCGCTTCTTCGACGCCGATTACTCGCAGCACCCAGCCGGCCCTTCCGGTGCGCTCGTCCTTGCGGGCGTGGCCCACGTTGCGCGGTTGCACGGCGGCCGCGTGCACGCGCGGGCAACGGAAGGCGGCGGATTGACCGCGACGTTCGTCATCCCGAAGCCGCTGGATAACTGAGCCAGTTCGACGGATTCCAACGACGACCTGGATGGGCGGGTGCGATGCACCCGTTGCGGAGCCGGCTCGTTTGTTCGCTCCGGAAACTGCTCCGCAGGCCGGAAAAATGACGCTCCGGCTTATCGTCGTCCGAACGCCGCGCGCGACCATTAAGGCTCGCGCGCGCTGTCGTAGGCCTGCGCGTCATTTTTTCAGAGCGATAACGGCCTGCGCGCAATCGTTTCCTGCGCGAACTAAACGAGCCGGCTCGGAGCGGGTGCGAATGCCGCCTCACTGTTCATCGCCACACCCGCGCAGCGACGGCGCTGGCCGGCAGCGGCCCTTGGAGCAGGCGCCCGCTGCGCAGCCGCCTTTGGCTCAGGGCGGCGAAGCCGGAAAACGGGCGAAGCGATTCCTCGCGGCGAGTTCCCCACGTGTGATCCGCGTAGACCTCAAGCAACCACCGGCGCATCAGTGCGCCTGGCATATGTCGTCCACACGCACCCGTACTCGCCGCGTCAGCAAGCGAAGCGAGAGTATGAGCTGAGACCGTTTTCCCGCCCTGCGGAAGCGGGACGCAGCCGGCCAGGGCCGACGCTGCGCGTCCGCGCCGAAACCGATCTCTGTGTCACTGGCCCTCTTTCATCCGCCTCAACTCCCGCCGCTCGCGTCGATCGGGCGTGCCCGCGCTCGGACGACGGTAAGGGCGCGCGAGGCGCTCGAGTTCCAGTAGTTCTCGCTCTTCGGGACTCGGCGGCGGCGTCACATCCTCGTACAGCTTTCTGGCTTCTGCTTTCGGCACGTGCCGTTCCGCGAGTCCGCGAACGATGACGTGCTGCTTTCGATGCGACGGCCGGCCGATGACGATCGTGTCGCCGGCGCGAACGAGGCGATGCGGCCGGGCACGCTCGCCGTTTACATCGACCTTTCCGCCTTTGCACGCCTTCTGCGCCTCCGACCGTGTGCGGAACAGACACGCGACATCGAGCCAGACGTCCAGGCGCAGGGTTTCAATCAACGAGCTGCTGTTGGCTTCGGGGGCATTTGTGCGACGCGTCGTCATTTCTCAATGCGCGCGGGGCCCCACCCCCGCGCGCTCTCGCTCGGCGGCGGCGCTCCGCGCCGCTTCCCTCCAGCGCCTCGCTCGGGCCGCAGGCGCCTATAATAGCGCCGCGAGGCTCACGGATTGACGGACGAAGAGCGGGAAGAAGTCCTTCAGCTCCTGGCGAACTATGAAAACATGGCTCGCGCCGTCGAGAGTCTCGTCCATCGATTGAAGCTCGATGGCGAGTTCAACTCAGGCTCTCCGCGCTATCGCGAACAGCTTCGCGATCTGACTGAGCTCGTGCCGGTGTGGCGACAGTATGCGGCGGCGGTGCGCGTGAAATTCATGCTCGAGCGGCGCGCGACTGATCGGCCAGAACCGCGTTCGCTGGAATAGTCATGGGCGGACGTTCGTCAGGCGTGACGCGCCGGAGCCGCATCGGGTCCGCGGCGCCGCGGCGCACGGGCGGAAAAATGCGCCTTCGGCGATGACCTCACGATTGCCGCTCCGGCTCGGATGATTCGCTCGCCAGTGCACAATCAGTTGGGCAACGGGGTGATTCGATCAACTGTGACGAATGCGGCGTCTCCGCGGGTTCAGACGCCGCCGGCGCATTTTTCGGACTGCCGCAGGGCGCCCTCGGCCGCATCGCGCCGCGTCCCCGATACGGCTCCGCCGCGGCAGTCGCAGACTGATAGTTCGCCACGACACCAGACCTTCTTCTGTCGGCGATCGCCCGGCACGCCTTTAAAGTAGCCCTCCGGCCTCCTCCAACATCGTCGAAGACGGCAGGCCGAGAGCAGCGCGACAGCGCCACTCGAAATCGACGCGCGTGATTTGCAGCACGTTGGCGATGCTCAGGCGCGCGCCGGCAGGCGCGGCTTCCTCGAGCGCGGTGGCCGCATCGACCAATGCGCTCGTCAACTGGGCCATCACCCATTCCGCTCCCGGAGAGGCGTGGCGCTCCGCGAGGATTAACAGGTCGTTCAGAAGATCTTCAGCGAACTCCTGCAGCAGTTCAGCGGCGAGACCGCAGACCTCCGCGGCAGATGCGAAAACCATGCGACGGGATTGGCGATCGAATTCGCGCGCGACGGCGCGTTGGAGTGTGCGGGCGTGTGCGGACGCTAGCTCGTCGATCGGAGCCAGCTCTCCTGACAGGTTTTGCGCCGGTCCACCGCAGATACGCTCGGCACGCATACGAACACTCAAGCTGCTGCAAAGCAAGTCAGGCGTCTGCCCTTAACCTGCTGATATTGCGCAGGCCTGCACGCAATTGCTGCGCGCATTGTCCAGACGGAAGTCGGAAAAAATTACGTACTTTCCCTGTTCAGCCGGCATAGGAGGGGGTCTACCGGGTCAATATCCACGTCAAATAAAGAAGGCGTAGAGTTTGCTTCGCTTTGATCCTCGTTTTGGGCGAATGGCGCACATGATGACGCACCAACCCGGGCTCCCGGTAACCGTAACGACTGAAGAGGATTCCCAGCGAATGCTGGAAAGGGCCGCCCAAGCACGTGTTCTGGCCGTCGGCCAGCTTGCCGACCACGACGGGAGTGTGGTCGAGCGACAGGAACTGGCCGGTGTCCTGTTTAGGCAGTATTCCTGCGATCTGTTGAAAGATCTTCTAACAGTCGCCGCTACAGATGACAACTTGCATGGGCCGACCTGGATCCGCCGGAGCCACGACGAGCAGCTGATCGAGCTCGGCCGCGAGTTACGTGACGCCTTTCCCGAAGGGGAAGCCCGTCACGCGGTCGCGCAGGTGATTCAACGCGAACTCCTCGAAGCCGAGCGCCGGTTGAAGTGCGCTCTTCAGGCCTCCGACGCCGCCTCCGGCTGCGAACTCGTCGACTAGTCCTTTCCGGCTGTTTGCAGCCGCCGCTGGACGGGCAGGTTGCCAAAGCTGGCCTGCGCGTGCCGCGCCGCCGTTGCAATGAGCAGCGCCCGATTCAGCCGCTCAGCGAGTTCCCCAAAAGCCTGCGCAGACCGGCGCAGCTGATCGTTCTCAATTCTCAGCCTCGCCAACTCGGTCTCGTACTTGGCCAGGCGTTCATCCATTTCCGTCATGGGCCGATCGCTCCTTCGGGGGGCGCTGGATTCAGTCGCAACTCATGTGCCGATGTGCGGCATTAATGAGTAACTAATTGATTCTAAGTGTTATAGGTATGTTTCGAACTGGAGGCGACACCGGTAAGTGAAAGCCGAACTGTTCCGAAGTGGAGCGGCCGAAACGGCGTTTGCCGTCGGAATTCGCGAAAAAGGGCGAGAAAGTAGCTGTGTCGCTCGAGTCCTATGCTGGCACACGATGAGCGCGATTGGAACACAGGGACGGGACACCAGAGCAGAGACAAGAGATTGAAGACCGACTAGCGGCGGACGGCGGATTTCACCACTTCGGCGCCAGGGGCAGGCACGTCGGAGTACCGCACGACCTCGCGGCCGTCGATGACCTCGACGATCCTGTAGATGCGGGTGCGGGGGCCGGCCGGTGCGGCATCCGCCGCCTTGCGCACTTTCTCGACGTAATTTCGCGTCTCCCGGTACGGCGGGACCGTCCCGTACCGCGCGACGGCCGTTGGACCGGCGTTGTAAGCGGCCAGAGCCAGCGACACGTTATCGGCGTACTTCACGAGCAGTTGCTTGAGATACATGACGCCCGCGCGAATGTTCTCGACAGGGTCGTAGGGGTCGCGAACGCCCAGTTCCGCGGCCGTTGACGGCATCAGTTGCATCAGGCCCATCGCCCCTTTGTGCGACCGCGCGCGCGGGTTGAACGCAGACTCTGCCTGGATGACCGCCTTGACGAGCGATGGATTGACGGCGTTGGCGATGGCGTGTTCTTCGATCAGACCGTCGTACTGCATCGCCCGGCGGCTGATCGGTCGCGTCGTTCGAAACAGCCCTGCACGGGCCACACGATACGTCTGCGCCTCAGGGTGCTTGGCCCTGTCGGACAGCACCAGATTGCCTGCCTCGTCGCGCCAGGTGTAGATCTGCGCGTCGGCCGCCTTTGGGGCCGCTGAAAGGACCGTTGCAACGAGCAGCGCGCGCGTGCCGAGCGCTCTGATATCCATGCGTACGTAAACGGAGCTACCGCCTGATGGCCGAAGCTACAAGAGAGCAGTGTGAGGCAAAGGGGGTGCCCCACTAGAATCAATGATTTACGGGGATTTCTCGACCGGAGTGTGCAGAAATTGAACTGCCCGCTATCAGTTTTGAAGGTGAGATGCGAGTACGCGCGGTGCAGTCGCGAGCAGTTCAGCGATCCGGGACGGATCCTTTCCGCCCGCCTCGGCGAAATCCGGACGTCCGCCGCCACCACCGCCGACGATGGGCGCCAGCTCTTTCACTAGACGGCCTGCTTGAATCCGGCTCGTCAGGTCCTTGGTGACGGACACGACAAGCGAAACCTTTCCGTCGTTTTCAGACGCGATGACGATGACCCCGCTTCCAAGGCGATCGCGAAGGGAATCGGAGAGACCGCGGAGGGCGGCTTTCTCTAATCCCTCGACACGTCGCGCAATCAGCTTGACCCCCGAGACTTCCTGCGCGGGTTCTTCCGATCCCAATCCGCCGCTCCGTGCGGTCCCGCCGAGCGCGAGCTTCAACTTGAGTTGATCGACTTCGCGCGTAAGACGGCGAGTATCCGCCTGCAGCCGTTGGATGGCGTCGGCCGCATGCTCCGGCGTGGAATTCAGCGCGGCAAGCACACCCACGAGGGCGGACCGCTGGCGTTGGGCCCACAAGACCGCCCCTTCCCCCGTGAGGGCCTCGATTCGGCGGACGCCGGCCGCCACGCCACTTTCTTCCGTGATGACAAACAGGCCGATATCGCCGGTCGCACGCACATGCGTGCCGCCACAGAGCTCCATGCTCACATTTGCCACCGACACCACGCGCACGCGGTCACCGTACTTTTCGCCGAACAACGCCATCGCGCCTGCGGCAATCGCGTCCTCAGTCGAGCGAACCTCGGTCTGAACCTGGGTGTTTCGCAGGATGTGCGCATTAACGATGCGCTCGATCTCTTCGATCTGCTCACGGGTGAGCGGCGAAAAGTGCGCGAAGTCGAACCGCAGCCGATCCGGCGCAACGAGCGACCCGGCCTGTTTCACGTGCGATCCGAGAACTTGCCGCAAGGCGGCATGAAGCAAATGAGTGGCGGTGTGATTGCGACGAGTGGCATCGCGCACCTCGTCTGACACATCGGCCCGGACGATGTCCCGCGGACGAAGGGTGCCGGAGGAGACTTCCACAAAGTGGAGTCGAGGCCAGTTTGGTGCGCGGACCACGCCGAGCACTCGCGCTTCTGCGTCAGCGCCCGTGATGGTTCCGACATCCGAGATCTGTCCTCCCGCCTCCACGTAAAACGGGGTTTTGGGAAGCACAACATATCCGCGCTGCTTGGTATTGAGCGCGTCGACCTGCTGACCACTTTCGCCGAACACTGCCAGGACTGGCACGCCGGCGACGTGAGTCGATTCGTACCCGGCGAATTCCTCCTTGACCCGCTGCAGTTCCTGGCCGGTATCGCCGCTCGTCGTCCACGCCAGGTCTTTGAGCCCACCCTTGAAGGTGCTTCCAGCCCGCGCTTTCTCGCGCTGCCCGGCCATCGCGCGCTCGAATCCTTCGCGATCGATCGTCAACTGCCGCTGGCCGGCGAGGTCCTCGATGAAGTCCATCGGCACGCCGAGCGTGTCGTACAGCTTGAACGCATCCTCACCAGAAACGACGCGATGGCCTGCGGCTGCGCGATCGAGCACTTCCTCGAGCCGCGGCAGTCCGGCCGTCAGCACGGCATCGAAGCGATCCTCCTCGCTGCGCACGACGCGAACAATCGTGTCGCGCCCACCGCGAAGTTCCGGGTAGGCGTCACCCATCTCGCTCACGACGACATCGACCAGCGTGTGCAGGAACGGCTGGGTGAATCCCAGCTTCTTTCCGTGACGCATCGCGCGGCGCATGATCTTGCGCAGCACATATCCGCGATGTTCGTTCGCCGGCACGACCCCGTCGCCGATGAGGAACGTCATCGCGCGCAGATGGTCGGCGATGACGCGCATCGAGATATCCTTCGAACCGTCGATAGTTGCTTCGTAGGATCGGCCAACGCGTTGGCCGATGGCGTCGAGAATGGGCGTGAAGAGATCCGTATCGTAGTTCGACAGCTTGTCCTGTATGACGGCGGTGATCCGCTCGAGCCCCATGCCGGTGTCGATTGACGGGGCCGGCAGCGGATTCAGCGTGCCATCGCTCTGGCGGTCAAATTCCATGAAGACGTTGTTCCAGATCTCGACGAATCGATCGCAGCTGCAGTCGAGGCCTCGGCACACACGTCCGGCGCGTTCCTCTTCGCACGGTATGTGATTGCCGCGAAAGTAGTGGATTTCGGAGCAGCGACCGCACGGACCGGTGTCGCCCATGGACCAGAAGTTTTCTGCCAGCCCGAGTTCGGTAATCGTCGACGCCGGCACGAGCTTCGCCCAGATCGCGTGCGCTTCGTCATCTCGCGGGATCCCCGCCTCGCCTTTGAAGATGGTTGCGAACAGTCGGTCAGCAGGGAGCTTCCATGTGTCCGTCAGCAGTTCCCAGGCAAACGGGATGGCTTCTTTCTTGAAATAGTCCCCGAAGGAAAAGTTTCCCAGCATTTCAAAAAAGGTGTGATGACGCAGTGACGGTCCGACGTTGTCGAGGTCGTTGTGTTTGCCGCTCACGCGCATGCACTTTTGCGATGTGGCGGCGCGCGTATACGCGCGCTTCTCGCGACCGAGAAACACGTCCTTGAACTGGTTCATCCCGGCATTGGTGAAGAGCAGCGTGGGATCGTCGTGCGGCACGAGCGGCGAGCTCGGTACGACGGCGTGGCCATGGTGCCGGAAGAACTCGAGGAAACTTCCCCGAATTTCGCGTGAGCGCATCTAAATATATTAATGGGGACTGTCCCCTTTTTGCGTTTTATGACTCCGGCAAAAAGGGGACTGTCCCCTTTAGCGCGTCGGCGATGAGCGCGGGTGAGAAGCCCTGACGAACCAGGTACTGATAGAGCCGGGCGCGCTCGGCCGTGTCTTTCGGCTTGGGCCGACCTCGAAGTTTCTTCTGGATGGCTTTCGCAATGAGCGAGCGCTCATCGAGATCTCCAAATACCTCACCGACGGCTTGTGCGGCCGTCTGGCGATCGATTCCCATCGCCTGCAGTTCGCGGACGACACGCAGGCGCCCTCGCCCCTTCACCTTGGCTGCCGTCGTCGCGTACGCCCGCGCGACTCGCGCATCGTTCAGGGCTCCGGTTTCGAGAAGGCGATCGATCGCGGCTGCAATCTCCTCGTCCGGGTACTCACGGTCCTTCAGCCGGGCGCGAACTCCTTCGACCGACAGTTCGCGCCGGGCGAGGAGTTTCAAGGCCGTGAGATAGGCGCTAGCCGCCAAACCTCGTAATCTCCGGCATGCCGCCGGCGATGCCGGTGCCGGCCTGCTTGGCCATTTCGTCCCGCGCCATGTCGCCGGTCGTCGAGATACCCTGGACCTTCAGCTTGAACTCATCCACGTTCGATGCCCAGCGCAGCGCTTCGTCGAGGGTGACGTACCCCTGCTGATACAGGCCGAAGATCGATTGATCGAAGGTCTGCATCCCATACTGCGACGTGCCGGCGGCAATGGCGCCGTGGATCATGGCTGTTTTGTCTTTGTCAACGATGCAGTCGCGGATGAATGGCGTCGCGACCATCACTTCGACGGCGGCGGCACGGCCGAGGCCGTCGGCACGTGGCAGAAGACGCTGGGAGATTGCCGCTCTCAGCACAGACGCCAGCTGGATGCGAACCTGGCGCTGCTGGTGTGGCGGAAACACGGTGATGATTCGATTGACGGTTTCGGTTGCGTCGAGCGTGTGCAGCGTTGAAAACACGAGGTGGCCGGTTTCCGCGGCGAGAAGCGCGGTTTCAACAGTTTCGAAATCACGCATTTCGCCGACGAGGATGACGTCGGGATCCTGACGAAGGGCGCTGCGCAAGGACGCGGCAAACGATTTGGTATCCACGGCCACTTCGCGCTGGTTGACGAGTGAGTGGTGGTCCCGATGCAGATACTCGATGGGATCCTCGACGGTCATGATGTGCGCGGCGCGGGTCGTGTTGATGTAGTCGATCATGGCGGCAAGCGTCGTGCTCTTGCCGCTTCCGGTCGTCCCGGTGACGAGGACGAGGCCACGGTCGTCGGACGCAATCCGCTTGAGGACCGCCGGCAGGCCGAGCTCATCGATGCTTCGGATGCGTGTCGGAATGACGCGCAGCACGAGGCCAACGGTTCCGCGCTGCTGGAACACGTTGCAGCGGAAGCGCCCAAGCCCGGCGAGGCTGTAGGCGAGGTCCACTTCCTGGGCCCGGCGGAATTTCTCGACATGGTCCGGCGAAAAGAGCACGGCCGCCATCGCTTCAGTATCGGTGCGCTCGAGCCGCTTCTCTTCTGATGCAACCATGAGCGTGCCGTTGACACGCATCATCGGATAGCTGCCGACTTTGAGGTGGAGGTCGGACGCACCGCTCGCGACCGCAATCTTCAGGAGATCGTTGATGTGCATGGGTTCCCGCGCGAACAAGCAAACGTTTATCAGCTTTTCGGACGGAAGGGGTCCGGACGGTAGACCCTCAGCTGAATCGACGTGCGAAGCGCAGGTGTGACGCTGGTTTGATGCTGAATTCGCTGAAAGGCTGTCACGCTGTGACGGCAAAGCCTTCGGCTTGCACGACGACACGACGACACGACGCCCGAGCCCCGCTATGCCTGCGGCACCCACGACCGCCTCCGCCAAGGCTACGGCGAGTCCGCCGGAGCTTCAGCGAAGGCGGAAGATCTCGAAGACTCGAAGCTCACGAAGACGTTCAGCGCTCCGGTTTCTTCGTGGTCGTCGTGTCTTCGTGTCGTCGTCCCTCGACATGGCTCGGGACGACCCTGAGCCTGTCGAAGGGTCGTGAAATGAGCCGTCAGCTCGTGTCAGCGCGTCTGCGAGAGGCACCTACACGGCGTTGCGCGTGCCGGCGGCGGTGCCGACGGCCTGGAGCGGCTCGCCGGGGTAGACGTAGGTCAGCCACCCGTGGCGATCGGGGAGTTCGCCGTTAATCACCTTGAAAAAGGCGTTCTGAATCGTCTCGGTGATCGGGCCACGCTTGCCGTTTCCAATCGCAACCTTGTCCACCGAGCGGATGGGAGTCACTTCAACCGCGGTGCCCACGAAGAACGCTTCATCCGCAATATAGAGCATCTCGCGAGGGAGCATTTCTTCCCGAACCTGGATCCCCAAATCCTGCGCAAGCGTGATGACGCTATCGCGTGTGATGCCCGGAAGAATAGCGGCCGTCAACGGTGGCGTGTAAATAACGTTGTCGCGGACGATGAAGAGATTCTGCCCGCTGCCCTCGCTGAGATACCCGCCGGTATCGAGTCCAATCCCTTCGCTGTAACCGAGAGCAACCGCTTCCATCTTGATCAGTTGCGAGTTGGCGTAGTTCGCCGATGACTTGGCGAGCGTGGGGAAGGTATTGGGCGCTGAGCGCGACCACGAGCTGACGCCAACATCGACGCCGTTCTTCAGCGCATCTTGTCCGAGATAGGCGCCCCAGTCCCACAACAGGATCGCGACGTCCACGGGGCACGGGAATGGGTTGACGCCGAGCGTGTGATATCCGCGATACACGATCGGCCGGATGTAGCAGGCCTTGTACTGATTCGTCCGGATCGTCTCGAGAACGGCCTCGGTGAGCGGCGCCTGCGCGACGGGCGGTTCCATCCGGTAAATCTTTGCGGAGTCGAACAGCCGGCGCATGTGCGCGTCGAGCCGGAAGCAGGCAGACCCGCGCGGTGTGTCATAACAGCGCGCGCCCTCGAACACCCCGCTGCCGTAGTGGACGACGTGCGACGCGATGTGGATTTTCGCGTCGGCCCAGTCCACCAGCTTGCCGTTCATCCAGATTTTGCCGGAGCCGAAAGACATAAGGAACCTCTTCCAAAATATTAGCATTAACCCGGCCACGCGGCAGACGCGGCGGCGCACGATGAGACGAGTGAGCCTCCGGCTCTCACGACCCTTCGACAAGGCTCAGGGTCGCCCCGAGCTACGCCGCGGGGCGACGAACACGAAGATACGACGATCACGAAGCCATGGCCGAAGGCCGGTCCGTGAAGTCGTTTATCCGGCGAGTCCCAGCCGCTGGATCTGTCGATGGTGGACCGGTTACTGGTTCTCCCCGCAGAACGGGCAACGATCGGTCCGTGCGTGCAACGGTTTCCGGCACTGCCAGCAGAATCGCGCCGGCGTGACTTCACGCGGGCGGAGCCGGGCCTGGACGGCTTGCGCCTCGTTTCGCGCGGCCGCGGGGGTGTTTTGACGGTTCGGCGTGCGGCGCACTTTTTTGCGCGCAGCGAGGATGTCTTCGAGCAGATCGGACGCGCGGGCGTAACGCTCGGTGAGGTCCGGGGCCATGGCGCGAAGGACGACGTCATTGATTGCCTTGGGAATCGCTGGATTCCTCAGCCGGGGAGGCGTCACGAGCTCGCCCGACATCAACCGATCGAGATCCGCCGGGGCCGGCGAGTCGTACGGCAGCACCCCGGTCATCATCTGATACATCGTCACACCCAGCGAATAGAGGTCGGAGGCGAATACGGCCTTGCCATGGAACTGCTCGGGCGCCATGTAAGGGGGACTGCCGATCACAGTCGTCCCGTGCGCCGCAATCTCCAGAAATCGCGAGGTGCCGAAGTCGGCGACCTTCAGCATGTCGTTGTCACTGACGAGCACGTTGGCCGGACGAAGATCGCGATGGATGACCCCCTGACGATGGGCGTGATCGACCGCGTTGCAGATCTGACAGGCGAAGTCGAGGGCGCGATTGACGTCGAGCGCTCCCTGCGCGGCGATGAGGTTCTCGAGCGTTTCACCCTGGACATATTCCATCACGATGAAAAACACGTTGTCCTGCTTCTCAGCCGTCGTGATGGCGACGATGTTGGGATGACTGACGCTTGCGAGGAGTCGCGGCTCGCGAAGAAGCTCGCCGAAGTCGAGCCCCTGACGATGAGGAACCTTGATCGCGACCTTCTTGTCGATCCAGGTATCTTGCGCGAGGTAAACGCTACCGAATCCGCCGCTGCCGAGCGGCGCCACGATTTTGTACTTGCCGAGGGTTTGGCCTCTAAAAAGCAACTAGGATGGAGTATACACACACGCCTGCCATGCTGCCGCGGTTTCTTGCTGCCGATCTCGATCCCTCGCGTGGAACCGCGACGCTCACCGAAGGCGAAGCGCGTCATCTGACGCGCGTGTTGCGTCTGGGAGTAGGAGACTGTGTCGCGATCTTCGACGGACGCGGGCGCGAATTCGAGGCGCGGGTCGAACGCATCGCAGGTGGGGACGTGTGGCTGCAACTCGATGCGCCGATTGCGCCCGCACCGGAACGCAAGGCGCCACTGACACTCGCGCAGGCTGTCCTCAAGGGCTCGAGCATGGACGACGTGGTGAGAGATGCCACGATGATGGGGGTGGCGGGCATTGTGCCGCTCGTGACAGCGCACACGATCGCCAAACGCGCCGCGTCGTCTCACGGTGCCGAGCGGTGGAGGCGAGTGGCCATTGCGTCGGTGAAGCAGTGCCGTCGCGCGCGGGTGCCTGAGGTCGGAGAGCCCATCAGCTTTGACGCCTTTCGAGGGCAGTCGCGGCAAGGGACAACACTGCTGCTCGTCGAACCGTCCGTTGGGGACGTTCAACCGGTGCCGATTCGAAGTTTGGCCTCCCAGCAGCCGGAGTCGGCGACCCTGGTTGTGGGCCCCGAAGGCGGGTGGTCTGCCGACGAAGTGCGGGCGTCAGTTGCGGCGGGGTTCGTGCCCATCACGCTTGGACCGCTGACGCTCAGAGCAGATGCGGCGGCCTTTGCGGCACTCGCGGCACTTGCCGTCGTCTGGGATTGAGACAGCTTTCGCCGTCACACTGAGACGAGCTGACGGCGCTCTTCACGACGAACACGAAGGCACGACGATCACGAAGAAAACCAGAGCACTGAGCAGGCCGTGCCGGGCCGCGCTTCGCGCGGTGGCTGGGTGAGAAATCCGGAAAAACAAACAGCATCGGTCTCTGCGC
>JBAROV010000233.1:0-49073 GCA_049642465.1 Vicinamibacterales bacterium | reverse complement strand
CTGTGGTACGCTCCCACAGTGAAATTCGCGGCTGTCTTTCCTCCGATGGTCACCCCCTTCACCAACGACGAAGTGGACGTCCGCGCGATCCGGGCCAACGTCGAAAAATGGGCAGGCGCGGGGGTGGGTGGCTTGGTAGCGCTCGGCTCGAATGGCGAGGCGCCCCTCCTCGACGACACGGAATCCGACCGAGTACTCGAGGCCGCGAGAAATGCCCTCGGATCGAAGCTGCTGTTGATTGCCGGCGCCGGACGGGAGTCGACTCGCGCGACGATCGCGGCGGCCACGCGCGCCGCGCAGCTTGGTGCTGATGCAGTGCTGGTCCGAACGCCTTCCTACTTCAAGCCCAGAATGACCCCCGATGCGTTCCTGAGGCACTACACGGCGGTTGCGGACGCGTCGCCAGTTCCGGTCTTGCTCTACAACTATCCAGCGCTGACGGGGGTCAACCTGACGCCGGATACAGTCGGCCGACTGGCCGGACATCCCAACATCGTCGGCATGAAGGAGACCGGCGTGGACACGGCGCAGTTTGCGGCATTCGTCGCCGCGGTGCCGTCGTCTTTCGCGGTGATCGCTGGATCCGCACTGGTTTTCTATCCGTGGTTGTGCGTGGGAGCTACTGGAGGAATCCTCGCGCTCGCATGCGTGATGCCCGAAGCGTGCGTTGCGCTGTACGAGCACGCGCTGGCGGGAAGGCACTCGGCCGCTCGCGCGTTACAGCAGGAATTGACGCCGCTCGGGCGGCTCGTGACGAGCACGCACGGTGTGCCAGGGCTCAAAGCCGCGATGGATCTCGCGGGCTACGTCGGGGGCAAGCCTCGCTCGCCGCTCGGGCCGGCGACGGCCGCCGCCATCGACGACATTCGTCTCGAACTCGATCGAGTGCGCAAGGTGTGCGAGCAATATGCCTAGCGAACGTCTTCTCCTCGGCCCAGGTCCCAGTCCAGTGTCTGCGCGAGTACTCTCGCAGCTCGCGGGTCCCGTGGTGAGCCATCTCGATTCCGAGATGGTGAACGCGCTGGACGATGTGCGGCGCAGGCTCGACGGTCTCTTCGGCGCGGCTGCCGACGCGTTCAGTTTCGCCGTTTCCGGTACCGGGACCTCCGGGCTCGAGGCCGCCGTCGCAAATGTCACACGTGTTGATGCGCCCGCGCTTGTGGTAGTCACGGGTTACTTCGGCGACCGCCTGGCTCAGGTCTTCGAACGGTACGGTGCAAGGGTCACGCGCGTGGAAGGCGAATGGGGCCGGGCGATCGATCCCGCGGCTGTCGAACGTGCATTGCGAGCCAATGGGGCGGAGATCGTCGGGTGTGTCCACGCGGAGACGTCAACGGGAGTGTTGAATCCAGTGGCCGACATCTCCGCCGTCGCGAAACGTCATGGTGCGATGACGGTCGTGGATGCGGTGACGTCACTTGGCGCGATCCCGGTTACCACAGCGGCGTGGGATGTTGACGTCTGTTACAGCTGCTCTCAAAAGGGGCTTGGCGCACCGCCAGGCCTCGCGCCGATTACGTATGCGGCGCGCGTGCTCGACCGACGCATTCCCTGCCGAAGCTTCTATCTCGACGTCAATCTGCTCCAGGACTATTGGGTCCGTCGCCGGTATCACCACACGATGTGTTCGTCTCTCGTGTTCGCCCTGCGTGAGGCACTGACCGTCGTTGAGGAGGAAGGCCTCGACACTCGCTATGCGCGTCACGAACGACATCACCGTGCGCTGGTCGCCGGACTGGACTCGCTCGGACTTTCGCTCCTGCCTCCGCCGGGTGAACGCTTGTGGACGCTCAATGCGGTGCGGGTTCCGGACGGAATCGACGAGGCGGCCGTCCGACGTCGTCTTCTGCAAGAGTTCCAGATCGAGATCGGCGCGGGCCTGGGGCCGCTTGCCGGCCGCATCTGGCGCATCGGATTGATGGGCGCAGGTTCGACCCTCGGCAACGTTCTGCTGTTTTTGAGCGCATTCGAACGCTGCCTCCGCGCCGAAGGGTACACGCCACGAACCGCGAGCGCAGCCGTGGCCGCGGTCGAGAGCGCACGATAGAAGACGAGATACAGACGAGTCCACTGGCACATCAGTTGCACCCTCGGAGGTCAGTCGCTGCCGCGCAGATTGTTGCGCGTTGACGCTCGGAGGAACGGACTATGTTCGCCCCGGCTAAGAAGTCTGCTGTCATCACTTGCCTGGCGCTGACGGTTGGCGCCTGCGCGACAAACCCTGCCACCGGCCAAAAAGAGTTTTCGCTAATGAGCGAAGCCCAGGAGATCGAACTGGGTAAACAAATGGATGGCGAAGTCCGCCGTCAGATGGGCGTCTATGAGAATGCCGAGCTGCAGAGGTACGTCGAAAGCATCGGGATGCGCCTCGCTCGTGCATCCGAACGCCCGTCGTTGCCGTGGCATTTTGCGGTGGTCGATGAACCCGCGGTGAACGCCTTTGCGCTGCCGGGCGGCTACATCTATTTGACCCGCGGCATTCTTCCGTTCCTCGACAACGAAGCGCAGCTCGCTGGCGTTCTTGGCCACGAGATCGGGCACGTCACGGCCCGTCATTCCGCGCAGCAGTACACCAAAGCCACCACCGCGGGGATTGGCGTCACTCTGCTCAGTATCTTCGTACCTGAAGCCCGCCCGTTTCAGAATCTCACCGAAACAGCGCTGGGCGTGCTGTTTCTCAAGTACGGACGTGACGACGAGCTACAGGCCGATCAACTCGGCGTGAAATATACGCGCGGCGGTGGCTGGGATCCCGCCGGCGTTGCGGGCATGCTGACGACGCTCGCTCGATTGGATGAAGCAAGCGGCAGCCGAAAGGGCGTTCCCAACTGGCTGTCCACGCATCCCGCAGCCGCAGATCGCGTCACCAAGCTGCGCGCGTCGATCGAACAGTCGCCGCGTGCCGTTGGCACGGCAGGAGAAGTGGACGAGGCGGATTATCTTAGGCATGTGGATGGAATCGTCTACGGCGACAGCCCGCGCGAAGGCATCGTCCGTGGAAATGCATTCCTCCACCCCGAGTTGCGCTTTGCCATTGAGTTTCCGCAGGGATGGGAGATCCGGAACACAGCCGCGCAGGTCATGGCCAAGGCGCCCGAGCGTGAGGATTACATGCTGTTGCAGCTCGTACCGAATGCGTCGGGATCAATCGAGCAGATTGCGCGCGGCACGATGGCCAACGCCGGCTTCCGCCAGTTGAACGGCGAAACCGCCAGGGTGAACGGACTCGACGCGTACGTGGGCACCTACCAGGGTCAGATGCAAGGTCTCGGAAACGTTGTGACGCTCGCCGCCCACATTGTCCACGATCGCACCGTCTACTTGTTTGCCGGACTCGCACCAGCGAATGAGTTCGAAGGGGTACAGCGGCCCTTCGCCCAGAGCATCCGGTCGTTTCGAGAACTCAGCAGGCAGGAAGCCGCGAACATCCGGCCGAATCTCGTGGACCTCTATACCGTGCGCGCTGGCGACACATGGGAATCGATCGCCGAACGCAGCGGCGCCGGAGTCAAGGCCTCCACCGTCGCGATCATGAACAACTACGAGCCTGGCCAACCGCCGCGCGTGGGAGACCGCATCAAGATCGTCGTGCAAGGTTAAAATAGTGGTAAATGCGCAGACTGGGCCAGGGGCTTGCCGCACTTGCCGGCATCGGGTTCGGCTGTGCTGCGTACCTGTACCTCACGCTTCCTGACGTCCGGCCGCTGCGCACGTCGACACCCTCAAGCACGGCCTTCATTGAACTTCGCGCGCGAGAGGCGCGCGCGCGCGGCGAAGCGCCGCGCCGCGTGCAACGGTGGGTGAGCTACGCACGCGTCTCGCAGCACCTCAAACGCGCGGTCCTCGTGGCAGAGGATAGCGCGTTCTGGCAGCACGACGGCGTTGATTACGAGCAGCTGAAGGAATCGATGGAGACGAACTTCCTCCGCGGCGCGTTCGTGCGCGGCGGGAGTACTATCACCCAGCAGCTCGCCAAAAATCTGTACTTGTCACCGTCGAAGAATCCGGTTCGAAAGCTCCGAGAACTGTTGATCGCCAGACGCCTCGAAGCGGAACTCTCCAAGCAGCGCATTCTGGAGCTGTATCTCAATCTGATTGAATGGGGAGACGGGATTTACGGCGCTGAGGCGGCCGCGCGGACGTATTTCCGTAAGTCCGCCGCTGAGGTCGGTCCGCAGGAGGCCGCGCTGCTCGCCGGAGCGATTCCCAATCCTCGGTTGCTCACAATTGCACATCCGACAGCGCTCTTGCGAAGGCGCCAGCAGCTGATTCTGAGCCGGATGGGCGCAGTTACCCCCCCGCCCGTCGTCGCGGAAACCGCCGCGTCGCCGACGGGCGAGGAGGGAAACGACGATATTCCAGCCGTTCCCACCCTGCAGCCAGAGGAGCTGCCAGCGGTCCTGCCGGGGGAGCCCGTTCCTGCAGAACCGCCCACGCCCGTGAAACCATGTGCAGTTCCACCCTGCCGCTAAGTCCTATCACCTCTGCCATTAACGGCCATTTAGATCACCTTGACACCGGACCAACATACCCTTTATAGTCGCCCCGTTCCTGCTTCAATAAGCTCCCCTGGGTGAAGCGGCAAGGACGCGGGCCTGGACGCGTGTGTGCCGTGCGGCCTGGCTCGGCGTGTGTCGGATGATCAATTACACGGAGCGCATAGCGCTTCTCATGGAGGATGTCGTACGCCGCACGCCGCGGCTCTCCTTCATCGACCTCCGAGAAGTGCTCGTATTCGGCCGGTTCGGCCGATCGGACGCCGAGGGCGCGTTCGCAACCTGCCACTGCCTGACGCTTCCCGAGAGCGAGCCTGGTTATTATTTCTGGCGCGATCGAACGACGGGAGAACTGACCCGACGCTCCGAGTGGTTCGTCACGAAATCCCCACAAGTCCACATCGGCCAGCGAAGAATCAAGTACCTCATTTCGTTCGTGCTGCCGCGCTTCTGCGATCAAACGCTGGAGCGATCGAGAAAGGGCGATCTTTATCCGCCAGGGACGCCCGGCTGGATGGCCAAGCTCGACACCGTCGTGCACGAGCTGTATCACATCGATCCCGACGAGACGGGCATCAGACGAGTGGCGCGGGCGGACGGCACTCACTCACCGCGCTCGCACGGCCCGCACTTCTATGAAGAGGTTGCGGAGATGGTTCATTCATATCTTTCAACGTGCCCCGATCGATCGCTCTACGAGTTCCTTGAGGAAGGCTTCGGCGGGCTGACTTCGCGTTTCGGAGGAGTAGTGGCGACGACGTTCCGGAATTTTCCGTCGTTCCCGCAGCGCTACATGCAGGCGCTCGCGGCACCGCCGTCCGATCCGGAGATCAAGATCGAGCCGCTCAAGCCGCCGACGCAGCCCGTGCTTTATACGGAAGATGATCTGCATATCCGGCAGTTCACCGAGTGCACGACCCGACGGCTGACCCGCAAGGGAGCGCATCGCGCCGCATGAAAAAGGGAAAAGGGAAAAGGGAAAAGGGAAAAAGACGCTCACATCACGCGGCGCGCTCCGACCAGCCGTGACGCCCAGTAGCCTCGACTGAGGCGTTCCACCCGTACGACGCCCGCCGAACTCGGTGCGTGCACAAAAGAGTCACCACCAATGGCCATGCCGACGTGGGTGGGACCAGGCGCAGTCGTCGAGAAGAAGACGAGATCGCCCGGCTGCAGGTGGTTCAGGGATACGTCCCGTCCGCTCCGGTACAAATCCGTAACCGTTCGCGGCACCGCGATGCCGTGCTGGCTGAAGACGTACTCCACGAAACCGCTGCAATCAAAGCCGCTCGGATCCGCTCCGCCGTCGCGGTACGGGCTACCGCGAAGATCGAGGGCGGTGCCGACGATCGCGTAGCCGTCGGACGGAAGCGGCGTGCCGGTCGTCGCCACGGCGACTGGTGACGGGCGGGGGGTGCGCTTGGCGGCTCCGGGTGTGGGGAACGGTTGGGGGACGGCCCCTGTCGACGCGCAGCCCCCAGCCCCGCACGCAATGATCAGGACGCCGACCGAAAGGGGCAGTCGCATCACGGGAGATGTCCTCATTATCGGTCAATGATTGAAGTGGCGTGCATTTCGGCGCTAAGCCGCTGCAAACAATCCCTTTAGACGATCTTCAGCCTTGACAGAGCTGAGCCCAATCGGTCAGAATGACTCAGCTTATGGAGCAGACTCTGCTGCTCAATGCAACGTACGAACCTCTCAAGGTTGTCCACTGGCAGAAGGCGATCACGCTGTGGTGCCAGGGGAAGGTCGAAGTCATTTCGGTCTACGACCGCGAGGTTCGGTCTGTCTCTTTCAGCTTCAAACTGCCTTCGGTCATCCGCCTGCTCCGGTATATCAAGATCAAGCGCAATATTGACTACGTTCCGTTCTCCCGGGCGAATATTTACGCCCGGGACGACCACTCGTGCCAATACTGCGGGCGGGCGTTCCCGACGGCGGAACTGACGTTCGACCATGTCGTGCCCGTGGCCCACGGGGGACGAAAAGATTGGGAGAACATTGTGACCTGCTGCGTCGCCTGCAATCGACGCAAAGGTGGGCGCACGCCCGCAGAAGCGGGCATGCATCTGATTCGGATGCCGAAACGTCCCGATAGAGCGCCGGCCATCCGGATTACGGTGGGGTTGAAGAACGCCCCGGACAGCTGGCGCGATTACTTCTACTGGAACATGGAGCTCGACGAGACCTGAGACGGCACTCCCGCCTTGGCGCGTTGTCCTCCGGCCCTTCGACAAGCTCAGGGCCGGCCTGAGCAACGTCGAAGGCCGGCGAGGCAGACTCCGGTCGCGCGCTTCCGCCCGGCTTTCCCCCAGTTTGATCGCGTCGGCTGCACATTTGATCCTGATGTCTGCTGGACGTCCCGGTATCGCTGCCGTTCACCCGCTCTGGGCCGTCGAGGGCGGCGTGGTGACCATCGCCGGGTCCGGCTTTCCGGTCGATCCGCTCCCCGATGTCAGGATCGGCGGTGTTCCGGCGCGGCTGGTGCGCGCGTCGAGCCAGGCACTCGCCGCCATCGTCCCGGGTGGGCTCGACGGCGGCCGAACGCCGATCCGAGTGGACGGCGCAACCGGTGAGACGGCCTTCGTCGAGATTGGAGCCCCGCTCGCGACGGGGCTCCACCAGGTCGACAATCCCGTGTTCGACGAGACCGGAAACCTCTACGTCACGTTCAGCGGATCGCGCGGACAGGAATCGCCGGTTTCCATTTTCGTCGTCCGGCGTGACGGTTCGCGCGAACCCTTCGTCTCGGGTCTGCCGAATCCGACGTCGATGGCATTCGGTCCTGACGGTCACCTCTACGTCTCATCCCGTTTCGACGGGAGCGTTCATCGAATTGCGCGGGATGGTTCCGCGTCGCCGTTTGCCACCGATCTCGGCGTGGCATGCGGGATCGCGTTCGGGCCTGATGGTTCGGTCTTTGTCGGCGATCGATCGGGTTCGGTGCTTCGGGTGTCAGCCACCAGGGAAGTTTCGCTCTTTGCGACGCTGCCTGCCAGCGTTGCGGCGTTTCATCTCGCCTTCGGGCCAGACGAGGCTCTCTATGTGACTGCACCGACGCTCTCATCACGCGATCCGGTCTATCGCATTCCGACGTCCGGAGTCGTTGAAGTCTTCTACGAGGGATTCGGGCGGCCGCAGGGACTGGCGTTCGATTCCGAGGGACGCCTGTACGTGGTCGATGCACTCGCCGGCTCGAGTGGTCTGTACCGGTTTTCCTCGGATCGAGCCGCACCCGAGCAGGTGATGGTCGGCGGTTCCCTTATAGGTTTAGCGTTCGATCCCCATGGCGGACTGGTCCTCGCATCGAGCGACACGGCCTATCGCCTCAATGTGCCGCTCCACGGTCTTCTGACGAATCGGGGCTGAAACACGTGATAATGCCAGACCCGATCTCATGAACCAGCTGTTTCGCCGCAAACCCATCGCCGACCTCGTTGTCGAAAGTGATCGATCGCTGAAACGAGTGCTGAGTGCGGGCGATCTGATCATGTTGGCCATCGGCGCCGTGATCGGGGCGGGTATCTTCTCGTCGATCGGGACGGCGGCGGCGGGCGAGGTACTGCCGAGCGGTGAGATCGTCCGCTACGGTGCGGGACCGGCGCTGGTGTTCTCGTTCATCCTGCTCGGCGGCGTATGCGCCCTCGCCGGTCTGTGCTATGCCGAACTCGCGGCGATGATTCCCCAGGCCGGGAGCGCGTACTCGTATTCGTATGCGACGCTTGGTGAACTCGTGGCCTGGATTATCGGGTGGGATCTGATCCTCGAGTACGCGGTCGGAAACATTGCGGTAGCCATCGCGTGGAGCGGCTATTTCACGTCGCTCCTGTCCGGATTCGGCGTCACCTTTCCCGAATGGCTGACCCACGGCTACCGCACGGCGCTTCTCAGCTCGAATCCGGCGGTCCACGGTCTGCTCGAGACCGCCCCGCGGATTGCCGGGATTCCCATTCTCCTGAACATCCCCGCCGCGCTCATCGTTCTAGGAATCACCGTGCTCCTCTATATCGGCGTCAAGGAGAGCACGCGCGCGAACAACGTGATGGTTGTTGTAAAGCTCCTCGTGCTTGGTCTCTTCATCGGGCTCGGGTCGATGTACATCGACACCGACAACTACACGCCGTTCGCGCCGAACGGATGGCGCGGCATCCATCAAGGGGCCGCGATCGTGTTCTTCGCCTATATCGGCTTCGACGCCATCTCCACGGCGGCGGAAGAAACGAAGAATCCGCAGCGGAACATGCCCATCGGCATCCTCGGCGGATTGGCGATCTGCACCTTGATCTACGTGGTCGTGGGTCTCGTCGCGACCGGCCTCGTGCCGTATACGGACCTCAGAGCCGCGGATCCGTTGGCCAAGGCGCTCGACGTTGCCGGGTTGCAGACGGCGAGCTGGATCGTCGCGTTCGGCGCGGTGGTTTCGCTTACGTCGGTGCTGCTCGTCTTTCAGTACGGTCAGCCGCGCATTTTCATGTCAATGGCGCGCGACGGATTGCTGCCGAAGTGGGCCTCGAAGATTCACCCGAGATTCCGCACACCGCACGTCACGACGGTGGTGACCGGATTGTTTGTTGCGGCCGGCGCGCTGGTCGCCGATGAGAACGAGATTTACGATCTGACGAACATCGGGACGCTGTCCGCCTTCGCGATCGTCTGCATCGGCGTGCTCGCCTTGCGCTTCATCGATCCTTCGCGCCCCAGGCCCTTCCGCGTCCCCTTCGTGTGGCCGGTTACGCTCGTCGGCGCGGCCGCGTGCGTTTATACGATGTTTGGTCTCCCCGTTCACGCCTGGGAGCGCTTCGGTATTTGGTTGGCAATCGGCCTCATCCTTTACTTCGTGTACGGCTTCCGGCGCAGCCGTCTGCGGGCTCAGCCGTAGCCGGGTTCTCACCCTCGCGTGGTAAAATTTCCGTTTGCGTAGATGACGAAAATTGCGACAGGGAGGCGTGCACCGTGCGCCTCGCGAGGGAGCGGCGCGCGGCGCAGGGGTCCCCGCGAGCGAACGAGGTTGGGTGTGGGGCGGAGCCCCGCCTTAGGTTGAATATGGCGCACGACTGGATTGCGGTGCGCGGCGCCCGCGTTCACAACCTCAAGAACATCGATGTTGACCTGCCGCGGGACCAGCTCGTCGTCATTACCGGCCTCTCCGGCTCGGGAAAGTCTTCGCTGGCGTTCGACACGATTTACGCCGAGGGGCAGCGGCGCTACGTGGAGTCCCTCTCGTCTTACGCCCGCCAGTTCCTGGAGCAGATGGAAAAACCGGACGTCGATCTCAGCGAGGGCCTGTCGCCCGCCAGATCGATCGAGCAGAAGACGACCGCCTCGAACCCGCGCTCGACGGTCGGCACCGTCACCGAGATCTACGACTACCTGCGGCTGCTGTTCGCCAACATCGGCGTCCCCCACTGCCATCTCTGCGGGCGCGCGATTGCCTCGCAGTCGCTCGACCGCATCATCGACATGGTGATGCTCTCGCCAAACGACGAACGCATCAACGTGCTCGCGCCCGTTGTCCGTGGACGCAAGGGAGAGTTCAAGAAGGAACTCGCGGCGCTCCGCGCGCGGGGTTTCACGAAAGTGCGCGTCGATGGTCAGCTGCGTACGCTCGACGAGGACATCAAGCTGGATCGACGGCGTAACCACTCCATCGACGTCGTCGTGGACCGCGTGATTCTGAAACCCGGGGTGGAGCGACGGCTCACCGAGTCCGTCGAGATTGCCCTGAATCTTGCGGACGATATCGTCGTCATCAATACCCATGACGGCGGCGATCGACTGTTCTCGCGGCGTCTCGCGTGCACGTATTGCGGCGTCAGCATGCCGGAAATGACGCCGCGTGCCTTTTCGTTCAATTCGCCGCACGGCGCGTGCCCCGATTGCCAGGGACTCGGAGCGGTCTACGACTTCGACCCCGCCCGACTGGTGCCCGACGAATCGATCTCGCTCAAGAGCGGCGCCATTGCCCCGTGGGCAAAGGGTGACCGCAGGCTGGTCCGCGAAGCGCTGGATTCGTTGAGTCGCACGTTTGGCATCGACCTGGATCTTCCGTTCCGCCGGCTGTCTCGCAAGCTTCGCGACCTGCTCTTCTACGGGGCGGCTCGACGAGCAGACGAGGTGTCGCGCAAGTCGCGCGCGCGTGAAAAGGATCCGTTCGGCGCCGGTTTCGAAGGTCTGATACCGAATCTCCGGCGACGTTACGAGGAGGGCACGTGGCTCGAACAGGAGAACCTCGAGCCGTACCGCGCGCTCCGGCCGTGCTCGGTTTGCCAGGGTGAGCGGCTGAAACCGCAAAGCCGCGCCGTCCGAGTGAAGGGGCGGACGATTTCGGATTACGTGAATCTCCCGATCGTCGAAGCCGTGCGTGTGTTTGAGACGATGGAGTTGACGGATCGGGAGACGCTCATCGCCAGCCGAATCCTCCGGGAGATTCGCGATCGCCTGCGTTTTCTCAATGACGTGGGGGTTGGATATCTGACGCTCGGCCGCAGCGCCGCAACGCTCTCCGGCGGTGAAGGACAACGCATTCGTCTCGCCACGCAAATCGGATCCAACCTGACCGGCGTGCTCTACGTGCTCGACGAGCCGTCGATTGGTTTGCACCAGCGCGACAATCGTGCGCTGCTGTCCACACTCGGGAGGCTGCGCGACCTCGGCAACACCGTTCTCGTCGTCGAGCACGACGAAGAAACGATCCGTACCGCCGACTACGTGGTGGATCTCGGCCCGGGGGCGGGGGAGCACGGCGGCCACGTCATCTTCCAAGGCTCGCCCGCGGCGCTCCTCGAGGACGGGCATGGCTCGTTGACCGGCGCCTACCTGCGAGGCGAACGCGCGATTCGGACGCCGCGAACACGCAGACCGGCCACGCGCGGCGAAATTCTCATCAAAGGCGCGCGCGCCAACAATCTGAAAGATATTGACGTCGCGATCCCACTCGGCGTGCTGACCACGGTCACCGGGGTGAGCGGTTCGGGAAAGTCCACACTCATCAACGACATCCTGTACCGATCGCTGGCGCGCCTGCTCTATCGCGCCGCCGACGAGCCAGGGTCGCACAGCTCCATCGACGGCATCGAGCTGCTCGATAAGGTCATTCAGATCGATCAATCTCCAATCGGGCGCACGCCCCGATCCAATCCGGCGACGTACACGGGTCTCTTCACGTTCATCCGCGAATTGTTCGCGATGCTGCCCGAGGCGAAAGCGCGCGGATTCCGGCCTGGCCGGTTTTCGTTCAACGTCAAAGGCGGACGATGTGAAGCCTGCCAGGGTGACGGCGTCATCGCCATCGAAATGCACTTTCTGCCCAACGTGTATGTCACCTGCGAACAGTGCAAGGGGCGGCGCTACAACCGGGAAACGCTGGAGATCAAGTATCGCGGGAAGTCGATTGCGGATGTCCTCGACCTGACGGTCGATCAGGCGGCGCCGCTGCTCGAGAACTTCCCCCCGATTGCCAACAAACTGAGAACCCTTCAGGAAGTCGGTCTTGGATACATCGAGCTTGGCCAGTCAGCCACCACACTCAGTGGCGGAGAGGCCCAGCGCGTGAAGCTGTCGAAAGAGCTGTCGCGGCGTGGCACGGGCCGGACGCTCTACATCCTCGACGAACCGACGACCGGCCTCCACTTCGAAGACACCCACAAACTGCTCGACGTCCTGAACAAGCTGGTCGACCAGGGCAACACCGTGGTCATCATCGAACACAACCTGGACGTCATCAAATCGGCGGATTTTGTAATCGACCTGGGACCCGAGGGTGGGGAAGGGGGCGGGCGGGTGATTGCGAAGGGGACTCCTGAGGATGTCGCCCGCAGCCGAGAATCCTTTACAGGCCGCTTTCTGGCCGACATCCTGGGTGCGAGCCCAGCTTTGGCGTCGTGAGGCCTTATGGCGAGTAATACCGACGGCGGTGGCTGTGGCAGAACGACCACACTTCTGTCAGTCGCCACTGTGGCTCAGAAACCACACCCCCTCCTCCCCCCGGGTTCCATCGCCTCACGAGTATTACTGCAAGTAACTGCAAATAGAGGTCTTACTGGAGTGAAATCCGCTCGATTGGCTGTGGCAGGTGCTTTGCTGAGCTCGATGCGGCTCTCCCAGGCCCAATGAGAGGTCATGTACTCGCAGCGTACTCTTCGTCGCCCCGTCTCCTGCACCGGAATTGGTCTTCATTCCGGAAACAAAGTCACGCTGTCGCTGAGGCCGGCTCCTGCGGACTACGGCATCCGATTCCAGCGCAGCGATCTTGACGGTCTGGAGATCCCTGCCACGGTCACGCACCTTGGCGGGATTCAGTATCAGACCGGCCTGACCCGGGAGGCCGTTTCAGTAGAGACCGTCGAGCATCTACTCGCGGCGCTCCGGGCGCTCGGGATCGACAACGCGATTGTCGAACTGAATCATCCGGAAGTGCCGATTATGGATGGGAGCGCGGCGCCCTTCGTCTATTTGATTGTCAACGAGGCGGGCGTCAAGAAACTGGCATCGCCACGACGCTATCTCAAAGTCCTGAGACCGATCTCGCTGACGCAGGGGGACAAGCGCATCGCGCTGTACCCCTCAGACCATTTCAAGGTCACCTACAGCATCAGCTTCGACCATCCGCTGCTGCGTCATCAATCTCGAACCATTCGCGTGACGGAGGAGACCTTCGTCGAAGACATCGCGCCGGCCAGGACGTTCGGGTTCCTGAAGGAGGTCGAGATGCTGCGGCAACGCGGCCTCGCGCTGGGCGGGTCGCTCGACAATGCGATCGTCCTCGGCGAGTCCGGCGTGCTCAACAACGCGCTGCGGTTCGAAGACGAGTTCGTCCGCCACAAGATTCTCGACGTGATTGGCGACCTGTCGCTTGTCGGCTATCCGGTCATCGGTCACCTCGTCGCGCATCGGGGCGGGCATGCCCTGCACACGGCATTCGCCGCGCGGATTCTGGAAGAGCCTGATGCGTGGCGACTCGTGGAGGCGCCGGCCGAGGTCCCGGCGATGTCGTTGCCGACGCGCAATACGGCGGACGCCACGGCGAGATTGGCGAACTAGATCACCACCATCTTCTTCGTCGTCGTCGGAGATCCGCACTTCTCGAACCAGTCGATGCCTTCGCTGACGAGGTCGAACTTCAGCGCATAACGTCCGGGGCGTGCCGGGGCTGTCACGGTAATCGGGATTTCCGCCGTATCGCCGGGGGCGAGCGTTGCCGGCAACCACGCTCGCTCGAAATCCCGTTCGATCAACGAACCATTCCCATCGCACAGTTGCGCGCCGAGCCGGACCAGGCGGCGCCCGTAACTGGCCTGCGCCGGAAACGGACGCGAGGACACGTTGCGGACGCGCGCCTTGAGGGTCACTCTTTGTCCCGCTCGTGCTATCACTGGCAGCGCCGGCAGCGGCCCACGTATCGCAATCTCGGCGCGTGGCGTCGCCCCGGGAATCGCGTTGCCCAGATTGTTGTGGTCCCAGATCTCGTGCTCGATGGCCGCGAGATCGGCACTTCCGGCAACGAATCGGCGCGAAAACAGGTTTTCAGGATGGTCGGTCAGCTCCCAGCACAAGCGGTCCACGCCGAGGTCGGCCGCCAGCGCGCGCGCGCTCGCCATTTCCTGGTCGCTGTCGTTGTGGGCAAACAGGATGTAGCGCCAGTTGATCACCGGCACATCGCGTCCGAGTGAGCGCTTCTCAGTCGTGGCGATACGCAAATTGCGGATGGCTTTGCCGAAATCGCCACGCTTGCGATATTTCGCATAGCTCTCGGGCGTCGCGCCGTCGATCGAGAACGTCACTTCGTCGATGCCCGATCGAACGAGCCGCCGAAGCTGCTCCTCGGAAAAGGCCAGGCCATTGGTGCTCGTGTACAGATAGATGTGTGGAAAGGCGTCCTTGATGTATTCGCACATTTCCACGGCCCGCTTGTGCAGGAACGCCTCGCCGTAGTTGAAGAAATCAATCCGCTGCAGCGACGGTCCGGCTTCGTCGACCACGCGTTTGAAGAGTTCGAAGTCGAGCATCCCCGCCTGACGGGTGCGAGTGATGCCCGTCTCCGGGGCGCAGCAGGCCTGATCGCACGAAATGTTGCAGGCTGCCGTGCACTCGATGTAGAGCCGCGACGGTAACGGCGCGACCGACACCGACCGTTGCGGCGGTTGTTCGTCTTTCTTCAGCGGGAGCTTCAGCGGACAATCGCCGCAGAACGTGGAGCCACCCGCATTCAGATCACGCCGGAGGGACGTGGCGACCGTGCCGGTCCAGACGGCGGAGACGGTATCGGCGCGTGCATCGCCCAGGACGCGTCGCCCGTACGGGTCCGCGCATCCGCAGACGAGGCGTCCGTCGCAGAGCAAGATCATCGTGCTCCAGGGCCAGCTGCACGTAAAGCGGGTCGCGAGGTAATTGAGGGACACAGAAGTGGACCGGCGGTGGCAGAATCCGACGATCAGTTCACGCTTTCTTCACCAGCTTCTTCATGTAGGCCCCGAGCCTCTCGTTCTCGTAGGACACGAAGTTCAGAAACAGGCTCTCGGCCAGGTACTGCCGGCGCTCTTCCTCGGTCATCTGGTCGATGACATGCTGGATTTCACGGACGGTATCTTCGAACGTCCGCTCCAGCTCCCGTTTCGCCGTCATCTCGTGGTACAGGACTTCGAGGATGGCCAGCAGATCGCCGTCCAGGGGCATCTGAGCGCCGGTCGTCATTTTGATCTGGCGCATGGTTAAGCTCCGAAGCTTTTGACGGCGCTGGGTTCGTCGGGGTGTACCTCGATGAAGTTTTGTGCGCCGGTCATGGTCAGCATGGTCTCCACGCGTTTTTGCACGCCGGCCAGCTTGAGCGCGCCGCCGGCGGCGCTCGCCTGGCGGTACAGATCCATCAGACAGCCGATGGTGGCGCTGTCGACGTATCCAACCGAGGAGAGATCGACGACCACGCGGCGTTCCCCCGCCGCGATGAGCTGCGTGACGGCCGAAGAGAATTCCGAGAGCAGCGGATACATCAGCCGCGATTCGCCGATCCGTACGACGGCGACACCATTGGCGCGTTCGGTGGTGAGATTCATGACGATACTCCAGGGCGCCGGGTGCGTCCCTTGGTGGACGCGCCGCGCCGTCTGCGCGGCACCGGCTGTTTGTCCTGCAACCGCTTGAGTTGTCGAGCCAGCTCGAGGCGGCCACGATTGATGCGCGACTTCACCGTTCCTTCCGGCAGCCCGAGGCGATCCGCAATCTCCTGATACGACAATTCCTGCAAATCGCGCAGGACCACTGCGGTCCGGAGCGTCGCTGGCAACACCTGCAGGGCCTGCCGCAGGAGAATCCTCAAGTCCTGGTGTTCGGCCGACGCGTAGGGCCCGCGGTCCGAGGAAACCGGCTGAAGATCCCCGGCATCAACTTCCCGCGCGATCGTCTGGCGCTCCTTGCGGACGCTGCGGTAGTGATCGATGCAGAGGTTGCGGCTGATGCTGATAATCCACGTCTGGAAGTTCGCCCGCCGATCGAACGTGCCGAGCGCCTTGAAGATCTTCAGGAAGATGTCCTGGGTGAGATCCTCGGCCTCGTCATGCTTGCCGACGAATTTGTACGCGACGTTGAAGACCTTGCGCCAGTTCTGCCGGACGACCGTTTCCCATGCGGCTTGATCCCCGGTGAGACACTGCTCAATGAGGCGGTCAGACGTTGCCGGCTGCGCGGCCGCGGATTCAACAGACATGCGTCATCAGCGTGAAATGCACAGCAGGGAACAAGCTGGATGATATCAAACGTGCGCGGGGAGTGAACAGACGTGCGAGTCTGCCCCGAGCGACGCCGACGTCCTGCCCCCGAGCGAAGACGAGGGACCGTGCGGTACAATCGTGCCGTATCGTGACCGGATTTCATCGCCGCGACGGGGCGCTGCTGTGCGACGGCGCACCCCTCGCCGATCTCGCCGACCTCCACGGGACGCCTCTTTACGTCTACAGCGCCTCAACCATCGTCAGCCGTTATCAGGCGGTGGACGCTGCGTTTGCGTCGTATCCGCACGCAATCCACTACGCGCTGAAGGCCAATTCGACCATCGCGATCGTTCGCCTGCTGCGCGGCCTGGGCGCCAACGCCGACGCCAACTCAGGCGGCGAGATCGAAGTCGCGTTACGTGCTGGTTTCATCCCTCAACAGATCGTGTTCACCGGCGTCGGGAAGACGGATGCCGAGCTGGCGCACGCTATCGACCTTGGGGTGAAGAGCATCAATGCAGAATCCCGAGGGGAGCTGGAGCGAATCGACCGCATCGCCTGCAGCAGAGACACGCGGGCGAGAGTGGCGCTGAGAGTCAATCCCAATATCGACGCGAAAAGTCATCCGCACATCTCCACCGGTCTTCAGACAAACAAGTTTGGCATCCCGCTGAACGAGGTTCGCAACCTGTGCCGAACGCTCCGGTCTCGAAGCGGCCTGGAGATCGCCGGCTTGCACGTTCACGTGGGGTCGCAGATCGTGGACCTCGAACCGCTGCGCAACGCAACGCGCGCCCTCGTGACACTTGCCCGCGAGCTGCGCGACGACGGCATCACGATCGATCACCTGGATCTTGGCGGCGGCCTCGGGATCTCGTACGACGGTCAACCGGCCCCTGGCGCCGATGACTACGCCGCGGCCTTGCTGCCCCTCGTCAGTGACTCCGGGCTGGGCATCATCCTGGAGCCTGGCCGTGCCATTCTCGGCCCTTCGGCTGTGCTCGTCGCGCAAGTGATCGACGTCAAGTGTCAGCCCGGCGGGAAGCGGTTCGTCATCCTCGATGCCGGCATGACGGAATTGATCAGGCCGATGCTTTACGGCGCTTACCATCGCATCGAACCCGTGGTGCTGGACGTCGCTGGCGGCCCCACGATCACCGCCGATGTCGTCGGCCCGCTCTGTGAGTCGAGCGACACGCTCGGGCGAGACCGCACGCTTCAGGAACTTCGGGCGGGCGATTTGGTGGCTGTTTTTGACGTCGGCGCCTATGGATCTGTGATGGCGTCCAACTACAACCGCCGGCCGATGCCGGCCGAAGTGCTCGTCACGGACGGGAACGCGGCATTGATCCGGAGGCGGCAGACAATTGACGACCTTGTGGCGTTGGAGATCTGAGCCACGTGCGACGTCCGACCTGCCGGTTAGGGTGATCTGGTGAGCGGGCAGTTGATCGTTTTTGAAGGGCTCGACCAGAGCGGCAAGCAGACGCAGGCCGAGGCGGTGCACGACCATTTGCGATCGCGCGGTACAGTGTGCCACCTGCTCTCCTTTCCCGACTACACGACGCCGATTGGGACGGAGCTGCACCGCGCCTTGCACGGCGAACGCGACTACGCCGCCGATGTGATGCAGCTGTTGTATGTGGCAAATCGCTACGAGCTGCGCGACCGCCTCCAGAAGTGGCTCGCATCTGCCGCGACGATTGTGTGCGATCGGTATGTCGCGTCGAGCATTGCCTATGGCGAAGCCCAGGGCCTCGATCCCACCTGGCTTGCGGACATTCAGAAGTATTTGCCCTCTCCAGATCTCACCGTCCTGCTCGATATCGCGCCCGAAACCGCCGTTCGCCGCAAGACGTCAGGACGCGACCGCTACGAGCGCGACCTGGCGCTGCTCTCGCGCGTGCGCGAGAGCTACCGCCGGCAGGCCACCGCGCCCGGATGGTTGTTGATCGACGGTGAACAGCCGCCCGAGCGGGTGACCGCGTCCGTACTCAGCGGGATTGCGACACGGCTCGCGCGGCGATAAGCGCGCGTACTTCTCGGGCGCCTCCCGCCAGCAGCGCCTGCGCGCAGGCTTCAAGCGTTGCTCCCGTCGTGCTCACATCGTCCACGAGAACCAGACATGCACCGCGAACGTCGGCACCTGGCGCGAGTCGAAACGCACCCCGGACGTTCGCCTGACGGGCTGAAGCGGGAAGGTCCGCCTGCACGCCTGTGTCTCTCGTTCGTGTGAGGGCCTGTGAGACCGGTAACCGAAGGGCCGCACACAGATCGTCAGCCTGATTGAACCCGCGCGTGAGGCGCCGAAACGGATGCAGTGGCACGGGCACGACCATGTCTGCGCCGACCAGGAGGGCGTCACATCGCTGCTGCATCATCAGGCTGAGCTGACGTCCCACGGAACGCCTGCCGCCGTATTTCAATGCGTGAATGATGGTTCGCAGCGATCCGTCATAGATACCAAGGGCCCTCGTCTTGACGATCGAAGGTGGAATCTCCCGGCAGCGGCTGCAACGGCCTTCCTCAGTGCTCGACGCACGCCACGACCTCAGCGCGTCGCCGCAGCACTCGCAGAGCGGCGGAACCAGCGCGGGGATCTCACGCCAGCAGGAAGCGCATACAGCACTGCGCGTTGGAGTGTCGAGAGCGACTCGGCACGCGGCACACAGCGGTGAGAGAAGAACGCTGATGACGGCGTCAGATGCCGCCCTCGTCCACGTCGATACGCTCGGCATCACCCCATAACCGCTCGAGCGAATAAAACTCCCGCGTCTGTGGCGTGAAGACGTGGACGATGAAGGTGAAGAAGTCCATCAGCACCCATTCCGCGCGGTCGTAACCTTCGATGTGCGCCGGTTTCACACGCGCCGCGCGCAACGACTCCTCGATCGCATCGGCGATGGCTTTGACCTGCCGCTGGTTCTGCCCGGAGCACAGGATGAAGTAGTCCGTGAATGCCGGCGTGTGCCGCAGGTCGAGCACCACGACGTTCGACGCCTTCTTGTCGAGCGCCGCCTGTACCGCCTTCAGCACATCGCCAGTGAGCTTTCCACCCGTCGCACGCCGTGTACGCTTGTCAGTCTTTGCCATGCAAATCAGTCGCCGGAAGAAGACCCCGCCGTGTGATAGGCCGCATAGAGACGATGACGCAGGATATGTCGCTCGACGGCAGGCCAGAGCAGTTCACTGACCGATTCCCCTTTGGCGAGCCGGCGTCGAACGTCCGTGGACGAGATATCCGGAGTCTGCGCGTCAATCAAGAAGATCCGTCGCGAATCACCAGTGTTTACGCGTCGGTCGGCTGCGATGAATCGCTCCAGGAGCAAGGGCAAACGCTCGGGCAGCGCCGCCACCGGTATTCCGGGTCTCGAAACGACGGCGAAGTGCGCGAGGTCGAGAACCTCAGGGTAGCGGTGCCAGGTTTCAATTTCTGCAAACGCGTCCGCACCGGTGATGAAGAACATCTGCGATGGTCGCAAACCCGATGCTCTGAGGTGGTCCAGCGTGCGGGCGGTGAACGAGGGTCCGGGCGCCTGCAGTTCGTGGTCGGACACCGACATCCAGCCGCAATCGGAGGCACAGAGCGCTGCCATCGCAAACCGGTGGAAGGGAGACGCCACGGGTTCGCCCGGGCGGTGTGGCGGCAGTCGCGACGGCACGAGCACCACACGATCGAGTCCGAGCGCCACGCGCGCCGCACGCGCGGTCTCGAGGTGACCGAGATGAATCGGGTCGAATGTGCCTCCGAGGATGCCGATGCGCTCGTCAGCGGTCATGCATCGGGGCTGGAGGCGACAGGTCTATTGGCGATCGCGCGCCAGACCGCTTCGAGCAACGCCGGCACTCCCTCGCCCGTGGCGGCCGAGACGGGAAACACATCGATGCCAGCCCGACGCGCGTGTGCGTCGAGCCGCGCGAGACGATCGGGGGCATCGAGCGCGTCAATCTTGTTCGCGGCGACGATCATTGGCTTGTCGGACAATCGCTCACCTGAGGCATCGCGACCGGGAAACAACGCCAGCTCTCGTGAAATAACGTTGAAATCCTCCACCGGATCCCGAGCGCTGCCAGAGGACACATCAACGACATGCACCAGGACGTGCGTGCGTTCGAGGTGACTCAGAAAGCGATGGCCGAGTCCCTGTCCGGCATGTGCTCCCTCGATAAGGCCCGGGACGTCCGCCACGACGAACGTTCGATCGTCTGACAGACGGACCACACCGAGGTTGGGCTCGAGCGTCGTGAAAGGATAGTCGGCAATCTTCGGCCGCGCCGCAGAAATGCGGGCGATCATTGTCGATTTGCCGGCATTGGGGAAGCCGACGAGCCCGACATCGGCCAGAAGCTTCAGGTGCAGCCGCAGGTCCTTTTCCTCGCCCGCCAGTCCCGGCTCGGCGCGACGCGGCGCGCGATTCGTCGAGGTTGCAAACTGCGCGTTCCCTCGTCCGCCCAAGCCACCCTTCGCGAGCAACACGCGCTGGCCGTCGCTCGTCAGGTCAGCGAGCAGGAGCAGTTCGCTACCGCGGCGCTCGTAGACGACAGTCCCGACCGGGACTTTCAGATTGATGTCTTCGCCGTTACGGCCGGTTCGATTCGAGCCTTCGCCGTGCCCGCCTCGGCCCGCCGAGAATTCCTTCTTGTATCGGTAGTTGAGGAGCGTGTTCAGGTTGGCGTCGGCGACGAGGTAAACGGATCCACCAGGTCCGCCGTCCCCGCCGTTCGGGCCACCGCGGGGGACGAACTTCTCGCGCCGGAAGCTCATGGCGCCCCGGCCGCCGTGTCCCGCCGCGACGTGGATGTCAACTTCGTCGACGAACAAAGTCGCGTCTTACGCTTGTCAGTCGCTAGTCGCTGGTCGTTAGTCGCTGGTCGCTAGTCGCTCGAGCGGATGAACGGAGATCACGCGGCCCTTCGCGCCGTGATCCTCGAACTTCACCCGTCCGTCAATCTTCGCAAAGAGCGTATCGTCTTTGCCAAGCCCGACATTCAATCCCGGCCGGAAGCGGCGACCCCGCTGGCGCACGAGGATCGATCCACCGGTCACGATGTTGCCGTCGAAACGCTTGACTCCAAGCCGCTGCGAGTTACTGTCGCGGCCGTTGCGTGAGCTGCCCTGACCCTTCTTTGTTGCCATATCTCAGCTTTCAGCTTTCAATTTCCAGCTTCCGGCTTCCAGTAGGCTCAAGTAAAAACGCTGGAAGCTGGTAGCTGGCAGCTTACACGACGATGTCTGTAATGCGCACGCGAGTGTACGTGCTGCGATGTCCCTTCGTTCGCCGCATCCCCTTTCGGCGCTTCTTCTTGAAGACGCGGATCTTGGGACCGCGCGACTCACCCTCGACGACACCCAAAACCTTGGCATTTGCCACAAATGGCGAGCCTGCCAGGACATCGCCCGACTCTTTTTCGACCACGAGAATCTGATCGATGCTGACTTCCTGTCCCGCTTCGGCATCGACGCGGTCAACGGTGATGACTTCGCCGGGCGCCACTCTGACCTGACGGCCGCCGCTCTGGATAATTGCGAACACGTGAGAAACCTCCGCCCGTCCCGCGGACGAGCCTTTCAGGCCAGACGCAAAGATCCTAGGGTAGCACGGAAGGTATTCCGCAGAAAAGACTTGGAGCGTTCGCGCCGGGAGCTGAAGCTCCGGCCGCCCTACGGCGACAACCGCGCTATTTGAGAAGAACTCGTGTGCCGCGGATGCGCTGGGTGCTGAGCGTGCTCAGGAAAGCCGGGATCATCCGGTCCATGAGCTCGAAGTACGACGACAGCGCCGGCACGTTCTGCTGGGCCGTGTAGAGGATCTCCTCGCGCATTTTCTCAGAGTGCAGCTGCGCGCCCGTGCGTCCATCGATGAAGATGAAGTTCGGAGAGAGAATGAAGCCGCGCCGCTCCATGTAGGTGCGTTGCGGAATCACGATGCGGCGCCCGAGGGAGTCGTAGCTCTCGACGTTTCTCGTGACGAACGCGTTCGACTGATAGGGAGTGAAGAGCACCGTGCCCGTGACGATCAGCGGGTTCTGGTACTCCTCGCCGATCTTCTTCCAGAACGCAACGTCGGCAAAAATCCCCTGGTAGCGTTCGAGGTCCTTCTCGCCGCGCACGCGCGGATCCTGTTCCTGCGCTGCTGCGGGAGCTGGCAGGGGCGGAACTGGTGCCGGCGCGTCGGCGCCAACGGCTGCAGTACCCTCCGTGGCGGCTGGTTTCAACTGATCGCGCGCCATCTCCACGAGCGGCAGCACCTCTGCCTCAATCACGCGCAAATTCGATTTCGATCGCAACTGACTGCGCAGCAGCCTGACGGTCTCCAGATTCGCGTCGACGTCCTCCGTGCCGCCGCCGATGAATCCCGCGACCAGCACACGATTGAACGCCGAGACGTCCATCTTGGGCTGGATGGGGGTTTCAATCGGGATTTCGTAGAAATTCGTGCAGGCCATTGACCCGCACAACACTACGAGACTAGCGATCGCCGCGGCGTTTCTGGGTGCGATCATTGATTTCTTTGAAGAGATCGTAGTTCTGTCGAATCAGCAGATTCTTGGGATCCAGTTCGAGCGCTTTCTCGTACGCTTTCCGAGCCTCGTCGAACTTACCTTCGTGCTCGTACGCGATCGCGAGGTTGTTCCACGCCTGCGCGTAGGTGGGATCAAGTTCGACGGCTTTCTCCCAGCGATACCGCGCCTCTTTCCAAAGGCCGTTCTGCGCCACCCGGATGCCGAATTCGACCTGCGACTTGGCGGCGGATCGATCCTGTGCCCAGGCTGGCGCGCTGAGAAACGCCAACGCCACGACCAGCGCCAACGGACGGAAATGCATGGATAACTCGTTCACTATAGCGGCCGACATGGGAGGCCGCAAGCGGTTTCCGCGGCTCGAGCCCCGCGATTACAGCAATGCACGTACCACGCAATCTGCGCCTGAATCGGCAGCCAGCGTCTTCCAATCCCGCGCAAATTCGTAAGGCCTGAACATCCCGCGTAAGCGTCTTCCATTGACCGTTGGACAGAACTGTCCTTTATAATGGCCGTAGAGGGGTCGGGCCGATGAGCTGCGCGGCAGCTGCGGACCGGCCCCTCGACGCGTTTTTGGGGCGGCCGCCTCCGCGCTGGAGGAATCATGGACCTTCAGATTGCGGTGGCTGCCTCGATGCTTCCCGCCTCTCGAAGCCTCGTTGGCGCCATTTTCAAGGACGTAAGGCATCGATACAACGGACAAACCGCGCTGAACGCGACCCTGAACGTCCTCGGGTTCCCACCGGAGGCGCATCGGGAGATTCTGGATCTCGCGATGCGCGGGGCGGAGCAGGCACTCCAACGCGGCACGGCGTTGGGTATCCGCGCGTGCGCGCCAGGAGATTCTGAATACCCTCCGCTGCTCGCGTGCATTCCGGATCCGCCGCCGGTCCTCTGGATGCGCGGAGATGCCGCGGTGCTCGGTCACCCCACGGTAGCCGTGATCGGATCGCGAGCGGCGTCGCAGTACGCGTTGGCGGTAGGGGAGCGACTCGGCCGGGAACTGTCCGAACGAGGAGTGACGGTGGCAAGTGGATTGGCGCGAGGCGTGGATTCCGCGGCGCACCGCGGGTCGCTGGCGGCCGGCGGGTTCACCGCCGCTGTTCTCGGTGCGGGTCTCGACCGCATCTATCCGTACGAGCACCGGGAACTGGCGGCATCTATTTCAAAACAAGGGGTTTTGGTGTCTGAGCTGGGGCCGGGCGCCCCGCCCCTTGCCGAGCACTTTCCGTTGAGAAACCGCATCATCAGCGGGATCTCTCTCGCCGTTGTCGTCGTCGAAGCCTCCCAGAAGAGCGGATCGCTGATAACCGCCAGATGCGGACTCGAACAGGGCCGCGATGTCATGGCCGTGCCCGGGAGCGTTCTGACGGGTCGAAACCGCGGGTCGCACGCCCTCCTCAAAGACGGCGCAAAGGTCGTCGAGTCTGCGGACGATATTCTTGAAGGGCTGGGCTGGGCCGAATCGACTTTCGGCAAAGCCACACCAGGTAAACCGTTGATTCAAGACCCTTTACTGGCTCAAATGGAGCCGGGCGAGCAGTACGAACTGGAAGCGCTGGCCGAGATGGCCGGCGTGACCGGGGCTCGGTTGCTCCCCCGGTTGATGGAACTCGAGCTGCAGGGGCTGGTCGGCGCCTTTCGCGGCCGGTTCTCGCGACTTCAATAGGCGGCGGTGCCAGGCCGGGTTTGACGGGGAACCCGTTTCCGGCGAAGGTAAGGTTCTGGTATGGCGAAAGCATTAGTCGTGGTGGAGTCGCCGGCGAAGGCGAAAACCATCAACAAATATCTCGGCCGCAATTACAAGGTCGTCGCTTCGATGGGGCACGTCCGGGATTTGCCCAAGAGCAAACTGGGCGTGGACGTCGAAGACGGCTTCGAGCCGTCGTACGAGGTGATTGCCAGTCGCAAGAAGATTCTCAAGGAACTGAAGGACGCGGCGAAAGACGCGTCCGAGATCTTCGTCGCAACCGACCCGGATCGCGAAGGCGAGGCCATCGGCTGGCATCTCGCCGAGGAACTCGGGAGCGGGAACCGCAAGAAGATCCGTCGCCTCATGTTCAACGAGATCACGAAGAAAGGCGTGCTCTCGGCGCTCGAACATCCCACCGCCATCAACAAACAGATGGTCGACGCGCAGCAGGCGCGACGCGTGCTCGACCGGCTCGTCGGATACAAGATCAGTCCGCTGTTGTGGGACAAAGTTCGACGTGGCTTGAGTGCAGGACGAGTCCAGTCAGTCGCGCTGAAGCTGGTTTGCGATCGCGAGCGGGAAATCGAGCGATTCGTCGCTGAGGAGTACTGGAACATTACCGCGCGGCTTGCGGGACCAGTGCCACCGGAGTTCGACGCAAAGTTGATCAAGCGCGACGGCGCCACGATCAAGGTGTCGAATCAGGCGGAGGCGGATGCCGCCCTGGCCGACCTGCGGGACGCGGCGTGGACCGTCAGCTCCGTGACAACCAAGGAGCGGAAGAGGAATGCCGTTCCCCCGTTCATCACGAGCAAGTTGCAGCAGGCGTCGCGCTATCCGGTCAAGAAAACGATGATGATCGCGCAGCAGCTCTATGAGGGCATCGAGCTGCCGGGCGAAGGATCCGTCGGACTCATTACTTACATGAGAACCGACTCGACCCGCGTGTCGGAGCAGGCGATTACCGACGTTCGTGAGTTCATTGGCCAGAAGTTCGGTCCGGATTACGTGCCTGAGAAGCCAAACTTCTACCGCGCGAAAGCGGACGCGCAGGATGCCCACGAAGCCATCCGCCCGACGGCGATGCAGTATCACCCGGACGAGATCCGCGGGAACCTGACGCCTGACCAGTATTATCTTTACCGACTCATTTGGAACCGCTTCGTGGCGTCGCAGATGCCGCCGGCGACGTTCGACGAAACGACAGTCGACATCACGGCGGATCCCACGTCAGGGCAGCCAGGCTATCTCTTCCGCGTCAAAGGGTCGGTCCCGAAATTTGCCGGCTGGCTCGCCGTCTACAACCAGGAAGTTCCCGAGGCGCGCACCGAAGGTCCTGGACCCGACGCGGTCACGGCAGAGGACGAGGAAAGCTCCAGCGTTCTTCCCGTTCTCGCCGAGGGCGATCGTCTGGAGCTGAAAGAACTGAAGCCCGAGCAGAAATTCACGCAGCCTCCGCCGCGCTACAGTGAAGCCACCCTCGTGAAAGCGCTCGAGGAAAACGGCATCGGGCGTCCGAGTACCTATGCCTCGATCATCAGCGTGATCCAGGCACGAGAGTACGTCAACAAAATCGACGGGCGCTTCAAGCCGACGATGCTCGGCATGATGCTCGTCGAAAAGCTGCTCAGCCCGGTCTTCGACGACATACTCGACGTCGAGTACACACGAAACCTCGAAGAGGACCTCGACAAGATCGAAGAAGGCAAAGAGGACTACGAGTCAACGCTCTCCAGCTTTTACAAGAAGTTCGCAAAGGATCTGAAGCGCGCCGCGCGCGAGATGATCAATTTGAAAGAAGGCGTGGAACCAACGCCGCCGGTGACGTGTGACAAATGCGGAAAGCCGATGGTCATCAAGGCCGGCAAGTTCGGGCTTTTCCTTGCGTGCAGCGGGTATCCCGACTGTGAGAACACGCGCGAACTCGAAACGCCGGAACCAGGTGCCGAAGGGGAGATCGAGGAAACCTGCGAAAACTGCGGCAAGCCGATGACCGTTAAACGCGGCCGGTTCGGTCAGTTCCTGGCCTGCACCGGATATCCGGACTGCAAGACGACGCGCAAGCTGATTTCGACCAAGCAAGGCCTGACGGCGGCCAAGCCCGATCAACTGCTGGACGAGAAGTGCCCGAAGTGCGAGTCACAGCTCGTGCTGAAGCACGGCCGGTTCGGTGAGTTCACCGCGTGCAGCAGCTATCCGGCATGCAAGTTCGTCAAGCAGAAGTCCACGGGTGTCCTCTGCCCCAAGGACGGTGGCGACATCGTCGAGCGGAAATCGCGGCGCGGCAAGGTGTTCTTCGGCTGCGCGAACTATCCTGACTGTGACTTCACGTTGTGGAATCGACCGGTGGCCGAGAAGTGCCCGGACTGCGGCGCGGCGTTTCTGGTCGAGAAGGTCACGAAGAAACACGGCCGGCAACTCGTGTGCAACAACGATGATTGTTCGTACGTGCGGTCTGAGGAGCTGGCGCCGGTCTGAGGTGTTGCCCCCTGGCTTTCGGCTTGGGCCGGAAGAAATATCATGCACATTCACATCATCGGCGGCGGCCTGGCTGGCAGTGAAGCTGCCTGGCAGGCCGCATCGCTGGGAGTGCCGGTCGTATTGCACGAGATGCGACCGGTGCGCTCGACGGCCGTTCACAAAACTGACGGCCTCGCGGAACTCGTCTGCAGCAATTCGTTTCGCGGCGACAAGCTCGATAATGCCGTTGGCGTCCTCAAGGAGGAAATGCGGCGGCTCGGCTCGCTCATCATGCGGGCTGCCGACGCGGCACGCGTTCCAGCCGGAGCGGCGCTGGCCGTGGACCGCGAACGTTTTTCCGCAGCTGTCACCCAGGCCATCAGCGCTCATCCGCTGATCACGCTCACCCGTGAAGAAGTCTCCCGTGTCCCGGAAAACGATGGATTTCCGATCATCGTGGCGACCGGCCCGCTGACGTCACCAGCGCTTTCCGCCGACATCGCTGCACTTGTGGGCAGCAGCCATCTCTACTTCTACGACGCGATTAGTCCAATCGTGCACGGCGATTCGATCGACAGGTCGAAGGTGTTTCGTGCGTCGCGTTGGGGACGGAGCCTGCGCCGCGACGGGGTCGATTCCAAGATTTGTGGCGTCGACGATGGTGACGGCGATTATCTGAACTGTGGGTTGACCAAAGAGGAGTACGCGCGATTTTACGACGCCCTAATCACCGCAGAGAAATCTCCGCTGCACGAATTCGACGATCCCCGATTCTTCGAGGGCTGTCTGCCGATTGAAGTGATGGCCGCGCGTGGCGTGGACACGTTGCGCTTCGGGCCGATGAAGCCAGTAGGTCTCGTGGATCCGCGCACCGGTCGCGAGTCGTATGCCGTGGTGCAGCTCCGGCAGGACAATCTCGCGGGCGATCACTTCAGCCTTGTTGGATTTCAGACGCAGATGAAGTGGCCCGAGCAGGCGCGAGTCCTACGGCTCGTTCCCGGTCTCGAGAATGCGGAGTTCGTCCGCTTCGGGATGATTCACCGCAATACCTACATCAACGGTCCGACCGTGTTGCACGAAACCTGGCAGACACGAATGAGACCGGACGTGTTCCTGGCCGGGCAGATTTCGGGCGTCGAGGGCTACGTTGAATCAGCCGCGTCCGGATTGATGGCGGGAAGAAACGCCGCCGCCCTGGCGCTCAACCGTCCGCTTCGCGTGCCTCCGAGGACCACAGCTCTTGGTGCGTTGGCCTACTACGTGTCTCATGCGGACCCGAGGCACTACCAGCCCACGAACATCACGTTCGGCATCATGGAACCACCCGCTGCGCCAGGACCCAAACTCAAGAAAGCCGATCGAAAGGCCGCCTACGGGACGAGAGCGCTGTCCGAACTCGCCAAATGGGAGGCTGAGGCTGGAGCCGAGCCCGCGTTGCCCGAGGCGGTGAGATGAAGGAGCAACTCGAGGCATTTCTCGAGCACCTCGCGCTCAATGAGAACGCGTCGGCTCACACCGTCCGCGCGTACGAGGGCGATTTGACGCAGTTTCTGTCTTTCCTCGCGTCCCAGCTCTCCAGACGCAAGGTTGATGTGACGCCGCAGGACATCGATCGGGCGCAAGTCCGCGGGTTTCTGTCGGATCTCCATCGCCGTGGCAATTCGCGCGCCTCTGCGGCGCGCAAGCTCGCGGCGATTCGCGCGTTCGGCCGTTTTTTGAGGCGTGAAGGGCTGGTGAACGACGATCCGGCGGCGCTGGTGGGCACGCCAAAGCAGGAGCAGCGCCTGCCGGCGCACCTTGGCGAGTTGGAGATTTCGCAACTACTGGAGATGCCGGACACGTCACAGCCGCTCGGTCGTCGCGACCGGGCCATCCTCGAATTGTTTTACGCGTCAGGTCTGCGCTTGAGTGAATTGGTTGGTCTTGACGTGGACGATGTGAACCTGAGCAGTCGCGTCGTGCGTGTGCTGGGGAAGGGGCGGAAAGAACGGATCGTCCCGTTCAATCGTTCTGCCGAATCAGCCATGCGCGAGTGGCTGAAAGACTGGGAGGAGCTGACGCTCGTCGGGGCTCGGGCCCCGGGGTTCGGGGCTCGTGGCGCGAAGGCGGGGGCTCGCGGGCGAAGACTCGCCAACCCCTTGTTCCTCAACTATCAGGGCCGGCGACTCTCCACGCGGAGCGTGGATCGTTTGGTGCGCAGGTACGTTGCCGCGTGCAGCACGCGATTGGGTATCAGTCCCCACGCGCTGCGACACTCGTTTGCGACACACTTGCTCGAGCGCGGAGCCGACCTCCGAGCCATTCAGGAACTGCTCGGGCACGCGCGTCTGAGCACCACGCAGCGCTACACGCACGTCAATGCCGCGCAACTGATTGAAACGTATCGGAAGGCTCACCCGAAGGCGTGACCGCGCCAAACGAGACAATCGAGATATCCAGGCACTCCGGGCAAGTTCCCGTGGGACGGGCCAATTGCGTGTGACAGCGTGGGCAGTAGCCCTCCATTTCGATCCCGGCGCGTTCCGGCGGTATGCGCACGGCTTCTTCAAGCTCCCTGGCGAGAAGCGCCTGCAGTGCAGGATTCCGACCGCTGTCGTAGTAGTAGAGGCGAGCGATCCTGAGAAAGTCGTCGCGCCTGGCAAGCGCGCGGACGACCGCGAGCCCGTTCACTGAACCAAATACCGAACGCGTGAGCGTGTCGCCCGCGCAAATCGCGGCGAGCGGCGAGAGAATCATTGGCACGGCTTCATTCTTCCAGCCCGTGGGATTGGTTCGATGAAGTTGCCGCCACGCGCGCGCGAAGCAGGAGACGATCGCGATCGCCCCGAGAAAGAGCCCGCCGACGAGCGGGATCCACACACGACGCAGACCGAAGGTCACCAGCAGCACCGGGGCGGCCACAAAGGAATAAGCCCAGAGGATCGTGCCGACCCGATTGAGCCGCTTCGCTGCTGCAGCTGCCAGGTCCGATGCGGCAACGATCTCCCGCTCTTTCATCCGCCTCGTTCCTTCGGACGTCGCGTCGACCTCGAGATGGTAGTGAAACGGTGGAATCAATCGGGGAACGAACACTCCGCTGGTGCCTCGCAGGACGAATTCCGGGCCGAGCTGTGCCAGCAACTCCCCGTTCTTTCGCCCGTACAGCACGATGCGGTCTGGTTTGATCCACCAGACCGCATCGGAGACGTAGACGAGCCAGGCGACGAAAACGAGGCCGAGAACCTCGGTCACTGCGCCGTGGTGGTGGCCTGAGTCGTCGACTCCTTCGAGCCGAAGACCGACGCCAGGACCTTCTTGATTGCGGCGACGGCAGCGAGCGCCCCGAAAACAATCACCTTCCACAGCTTTCCGAGCGCGCCACTCTTGACAGCCGCGGCCCCCACGCCGCCGGCCACGAGGGCGGTCAACCCATACGCCGCGACCCGATCGCCCTTGACCCACTCCGCGTAGCGATTTCCAGCGGAGAACTCGAACCCCGTGAGCAGGGTGTCGAATTCGGGAACCGCCGAACTCACCTGAGAGGGACCGAGGACGAGGTCGGCGTCCATCACGCCTTTGCGGCCGAGGAGGCGCACCGAATGGTTGATGACGTCGTGTCCTTCACTGGAAGCGCGAATCGCCCACGTGAGATTGTTGGTGACCGGATCGTAGCGGGGCGGTGTGCTCCACCCGACCAGGTCCAGCGTCGACCAGCCACGCTTGCGTCGTTCTTCGTTGCCGCGCTCATTGCCCGCCTTGAGCGATGTCAAGATCGCGTCGGCGTCCAGCTTCCCCTTCTCGTCATCCTTCACATACCCGATTGGGTTGAACTCGAAGATTACGAACCATCCCTCGTCAGCCGTTCCGCCCGATGAAATCAGCACGCCCAACTCGTCACCGGAAACCGGGTTCTGAGTCAGTTCCAGGAAACGTTTGACGCCTTCCTGCCCGGCAAACCGATACCCCTCGGGAATCTTGATTTGGGCGATGTCGCCGAGCTGACCCACTGAAGGTCCATCCTGCCAGTCGATGTCCGAGCCGCCGGCCGTTTGCGCGTACGACGGCGTGCAGAAAAGTGTCAGCGTCACCAGCGAAAGAAACCAGCCCGACCGCACACGACTCCCAGCCATCTTTTGCTCCTGGTTTGAAAGGTGCCTACGCGATCTGCTCGACCATCGGCCGGCGGCCGCGAGAGTAGTCGATGCCGAGTGTCTTGATCTTGTAGTTCATGACACGCGGGCTGATGGACAACAGTTCCGCCGCGTCCTTCTGCACCCAGTTCGACATCTTGAGCGCTTCGACGAGCGCTTGCCGTTCGATCTCCTCCAATGGGATCCCGGTTGGCGGGATCTTCACCACCGGGTTGGTGTCGCCCGACGGCTGTGTGGTGGAGAGCTCACCGAGACGCAGATCGGAGCTCGAAAGGAACGGTCCTTCTGTCAGAAGCACCGCCCGTTCGATGGAGTTCTCCAGTTCGCGGATGTTGCCGGGCCAGTTGTAGCGCATCAGGAGCTTGACGGCGTCAGGCGACAAGCCGTCGAGCCGCTTCTTCAACTCTCCCGAGAAGCGCTTCAGGAAGAACATCGCCAATTGCTGGATGTCGTCTTTGCGCTCGCGGAGCGGCGGCATGTCAATCGAGACGACGTTCAACCGGTAGTACAGGTCTTCCCTGAACTGACCGTTAGCTACCATCTGCGGCAGGTTGCGGTTCGTCGCCGCAATCACGCGGACGTCAACCCGCAGTGTCCGCGTGCCGCCAAGGCGCTCGAACTCGTGCTCCTGGAGGACGCGCAGGATTTTCGCCTGCGTATTCGCGCTCATGTCCCCGACTTCGTCGAGGAACAGCGTGCCCCCGTCGGCCTGCTCGAAGCGGCCCACGCGCTGCTTGTCGGCGCCGGTGAACGCGCCCTTCTCGTGGCCGAACAGCTCCGATTCGAGGAGATTTTCCTGCAGCGCGGCGCAGTTCACCTTGACGAAGTTGCGGCTCGCGCGGTGCGAGTTGTGGTGGATCGCGCCAGCGATCAGCTCCTTGCCGGTTCCCGTTTCGCCGCGGATCAAGACGGTCGTGTTGCTCTTGGCAACTTTCTTGACGATCGCGAGCACCGACTGCAAGGCACCGCTCGCGCCGACGATCCGATCGAAGTCGTAGATGTCCTGCTGAGTGTGACGCAGGTACTCGATCTCATGGCGCAGACGGCGATGCTCGATCGCCTTCTCCACCTTGAGTTCCATCTCCTCGATTTCAAACGGCTTTTGCACGTAGTCAAACGCGCCGATCTTCATCGCTTCGACGGCCGTGTGGACCGACCCGAACGCCGTCATCAGGATCACCGCCGTTGACGGATGCAGAGACTTCGCGGTCCGCAGCACGTCGAGTCCGTCGCTGCCCCCCATCTTCAGATCGCTGAGGACGACGTCGTACTGGCCTTCGTGCAGCTTCTCTATGGCGACATTCCCGTTCGGCGCCTCGTCGACCTCGTGCCGCGCATCAGAAAGTGCGCGCACGATGCCTCGTCTCAGGGAATCGTGATCATCGGCGACCAGGATACGGCCCATTCTGTCCCTCTCTTCGTCAGCTACCAGCTACCAGCTTCCAGCTACCAGCTTCCAGCTTCCGGCTTCCGGTCACATCGTCAACTGGAAGCTGGAAGCCGGAAGCTCGAAGCTTCCTCATCGAAACAATTCGTGACCGCTCGTGACCGGCAGCGTCACGCGGAAACGGGTGCCCCCCGCGAGCGGTGCGCTGACGTCGATGCGTCCATCGTGTGCATCGACGATCTTTCGGACGATTGCCAGCCCCAGCCCGGAGCCTTGCGGCTTGGTTGTGAAAAACGGGCTGAAAATCCTGTCCATCACGTCAGCCGGCACGCCAGGCCCGTCATCGGTGACTTCGATCTGCAGACTCGGGACGGCCTGCGGTTCTCCGCCCGAAATAGGGTCGTCCGCGAGTCGCGCCGCGAGAATCCGAACGGTCCCGCGCCCGCCGAGCGCCTCGAATGCATTCGTGAGCAAATTGGTAAACAGTTGCCGGAGCTGATGCGGATCGCCGTGAATGCTCGGAAGGTCCGGCGCGAGCGACACATCGATGGCCACTTCGCCTCGCGGCACATGGCTTTCCGCCATGGAAATCGCGTCGCGGACCGCATCGGCGAGCGTGATGCGCTCGACTTGCAGTCGAATCGGTCGAACGAAGTCCAGGATCTCGAGGACGATGGCGTTGGCCATCTTCGCTTCTTTGATGATGTCTTCGAGGATGGCCTGAGCGTCGGGCGACTCCGCCAGCTGACGCCTGAGAATGCCGGCCATGACCTCGATGCCGGCAAGCGGGTTCTTGACTTCGTGGGCGATCGCCGCCGCCATCTCCCCGAGCGCTGCCAGGCGGTCGCGGAGCCGTTCGCGCTCTTCCAGTTGCTCGACCCTCGTAAGGTCCTTGAAGAAGAGGGTGGCACCGGTCAACCGACCGCGACGGTCACGCACCTGGGACAAGGTGTAGCCGATCACCTTCCCGGTGCTCTTCAGCCTCAGTTCGGCCCGGTTTGGCAAGTGCGACAAATCGAAGGCACCAGCCACGATCCGGCACACGTCGGGCCGGTCGCGGAGGACCGCCGTGAACGGGCTGCCAATGTCGTTGGGCTTGGGGTTCAATCCGAGGATGCGATATGCCACCTCGTTCATGACCGCGATTCGACCATCCCGGGTGATGGCCAGGACGCCATTTCTCAGCGTCCACACGAGATCACGGTAAAAACTGTCGGCCGCCACTTCGTCGACGGAGCGCTTGCGACGAGCAGCGGGCTTCTTCGCCCCTCGTTTAGCAGATGCCGCAGGCGTCGGCGAAGCGCCGCGCAACTTCCGGTCAGGCATAACTGGGCTGAGGCTGAAGCCGGCGGCTTCGGATGGCAAGATTGTAATTAAGCCCTGCAGTTCAGCCAAGCTCTTTTCCATCTTTTAGTTAGCGAGCCAGAGACGCACACGTCGGCCATGCCGCGGAAGTGGGCAGGCTGATGGTGCGCCGACAGCACGGGGGCAAAGGATGTGCCCGGCTGTTCAGCCAAACTCCCCTGTTTTCTCTAGGAAATTTCGGAAATGGTTAGTTGTACTCGGCTGAGGTGCAGACGATTTTGGAACATGATTACAGTTTTGTCTGCAGAGCTTCCCACTGATTCATCAGATCACCAACTTCCCACATCAAAGCCTGATGCCGGTCGATGACTGGCTTGGCAGCTTCGTGATCCTCGTAGAAGCCAGGCGCGGACATTGTCGCTTCGATCTCTTTAATGGCTCGCTCCCGGTCAGCGATGCGCGCCTCGAGTTCGTCGATGCGCCGCTGGCGTGCGTCGGAGGCCTTCTTGTCTCGCCGCGCGTCCGCTTCCTGCCTTTTGCGCTCGGCGTAGGTAACCTGCGCCTCTGCTTTGGACGGCGGCCTGGCCGCTGGAGCTTGTACTGCAAGCCTCGATGCGGCGCGCGGCTTGGCACCGGCCGTTGGGACATGGGCAGGCGCGGGAGCTGGTGAAGGTGTACTGGCGTGCGCCTGCTGGCGTCTGCTCCACAGGAACTCTTCGTAGTTCCCGGGATAGAGCAACGCTTGCCCATGACCGATATCCACGACCTTGTTCGCGAGCTTGTCCACGAAGTATCGATCGTGCGACACGAAGATGAGCGTGCCTCCGAAGTCCTCGAGCGCCTCGAGGAGCACGTCTTTCGAATCGAGATCGAGGTGGTTGGTCGGCTCGTCGAGCACCAGCGTGTTCGATGGACGGAGCAACATGCGGGCAACCGCCAGTCGTGTTCGCTCGCCGCCCGACAGTACGCGGACAGGTTTTTCGATGTCGTCGCCGGAAAACAGGAACCCGCCGAGAATATTGCGGATATGCGGGACCATGTGAAGGGGCGCCTCGCCCGCAAGGGTCCGATAGACGGTGAGTGTGGGATCCAGGCGAGTCGCCTCGTCCTGTGCGAAATACTGCATGATGACCTGGTGGCCCTCGGTGCGCGTGCCGGCGTCCGGCGCCTCTACGCCTGAAAGCATCCGCATCATCGTGGACTTTCCGGCTCCATTCGGCCCAATCAGGGCAATGCGATCGCCCCGCTCGATGTGCAGACTCGCACGGTCGAAGACCCGTCGCGGACCGTATGACTTGCTCACGCCCCGCAGATCGATCACCGTCCGCCCGCTCTTCGCGCACGCGGGAAACGAGAAGTGGACGCGTTTGCGCTCCGCCGGGATCTCGATCGGGACGATCTTGTCGAGCATCTTGATTCGGCTCTGCACCTGCGCCGCTTTCGTCGCCTGATAGCGGAACCGGTTGATGAACGCCTGCATCCGCGCAATTTCATCGTCCTGATCGCGTTTGCGTTGGCGAAGCTGCTCCATGCGCGCCTCGCGCTCGCGCAGATAATCCGTGTAGTTTCCCGTGTAGTCGGTGAGCGTCCGCAACCCGATCTCGGTAATGCGAGTGACGACGGCATCGAGGAAGAAGCGGTCGTGGGAGACGAGGATGACGGCGTGCGGATATTCGGCGAGGTACTCTTCGAGCCAGTTGCGGGCTTCGAGATCGAGATGGTTGGTCGGTTCGTCGAGGAGCAGCAGTCCAGGACGCCCGAGCAGGAGCTTTGCGAGGGCGATTCGCATCTGCCATCCGCCCGAGAACGTTTCCGTCGGCTGGCTCAGATCCTCTTGCGAAAAGCCGAGCCCTCGCAGCACGGTCGAGATCTTCAGGTCGATGCTGTAGCCTTCCTCGCGGCGAAATCGCTCCTGGAGCTCGCTGTACCTGGTGAGCATCGACGCGTGTTCTGAATCGTCTGCGTGATCCGCGGCGAGGCGCTCTTCGAGCGCGGCGATTTCGGCGCGCATGTCGAGCAGCGGCTTGAAGGCGAGTCCAGCCTCTTCGAGTAAGGTGCGGCCGGAGTGCAACAGGCCGTCCTGCGGGAGGTAGCCAACTGTCAGCGCCGACGGTTTGATGATCTGTCCGGCATCAGGTTCTTCCATGCCGGCCAGCATCTTGAGGAGGGTGGTCTTCCCTGCGCCGTTCGGGCCGCTCAGGCCGACTCGCTCGCGGTCGTCAATCTGCCAGCTCACCGACTCGAGCAGCACGCGGTCGCCGAACGCTTTGGTGACGGATGAAAGCTGGATCACGACGCCTGCTCGCCGAGCGCCTTCGACGCGGCGGCGAGAACGCGGGGTACCCTGAATGGCTTCGTCAGATAACCGGACACCCCGAGATTCACCGCCTCGATGGCGCTCGCCTCGGTCGAGAAGCCCGTAATGATGATCACCGGAATGTCCGCCTTCAGGCGGCGCGCCTCACGGATGACGGACAATCCGTCCACGCCCGGCATCTTGAGATCGGTGATGAGCAGATCGTAAGGAATGATGCGAAGCCGCTCGACCGCGGTTCGGCCGTCGGGGGCGAGGTCTACGTCGTACTCCGCCAGTGCCAGTGTTTTGGACAGCAGATCGCGAATGCTCGCCTCGTCATCCACGATGAGCACGCGCGGCCGGCCTGCCTGCGAAGCGATGGCGCGGGTCGACGCGGCCGCTGCCCGACCGCCGCGCGGCCGCTGACTTTCGAGCCACGCGTCGATGTCCCGTTTGCGGAAGCGCCATTGGCGCCCGACCCTGACAGCAGGGATTCGGCCCGCCTTGATCAACCGATAGACGGTCCTGAGATTGACCTGCAGGTACTCGAGTACCTCCTCGGTCGTCAGAAATCCTTCATCCATGAGGAAGAACGTACTTTACCAGACATGATGGTGTAATTGCAGAGTTTCGCCGGGCATGGAAGGCCTTTCGTTGAAAGGCCGGAGCGGTGAGCGGGTCGCTCGTGTTACGGCGGTTCCAGGCGATGGCCAGGCTTTTCACACCGTGGCCGGTAGCTCGATTGTGAAGGCCGCCCCTCCGCCCGGGTCGTTCGACGCGTGAATCGCGCCGCCGTGTTCTTGAATGATTCCGTACGTGATCGCGAGGCCGAGCCCGGTCCCGCGCCCCACTTCCTTGGTCGTGAAGAACGGATCGAAGATGCGCGGCAGGACCTCCTCCGGGATCCCTGGACCGCTATCTCGAATGCTTGTGCTCAACACGCCACGCTCCCTGTCATGCCGGACGTTGACCCAGATCCTGGCGGGCGGCTGGCCGATTGATGCCGCGTGTTCGGCGTTAATCAGCACGTTGAGAAGAGCCTGGTGTAACAGGAGCGGATCACCGCTAATCGGGGCCAACTCCTCCTCGTCCGACCTGAGTACTTCAATCGCCAGCTTGCGGCAGGCCGCGCGCCGGCTCGCGACCGCGCGCGTCACCACGCGTTCGAGGCGGAGGCGTTTACGGGTGAGCGGCCGCGAACCGCTGAAGATGAGCAGGTTCTGGACGATCTTTGCCGCGCGATCTGCCTCCTGGTAAATCCCTCGAAGGTCTTTTCTGAGCGGGCGCGCCGCGCGCGAACTCCGCATCAGAAGTTCGAGGTGGCCGAGCACGCCCTGAAGCGGGTTGTTCATTTCGTGGGCGATTCCTGCGACAAACTGTCCCAGCGAGGCCAGTCGTTCGGACTGCGCCAGACGCTGGCGTTGACGCAGGACCTCTTCGAGCAGCAGCACGTTCTCGAGTCCGACAGACAGCTGCCGCGCGAGTTCATCCGTCTGAACGAGTAGACGGGCCTCGTCTGAGAACCGCGGGTTCTCGATCACGATCGTCCCGAGCGCACGGCGCCACCCGCGCAGCGGCGAGATGAGGATGGTTTCATCACGATGGCGCAGGAGTTGGGGGTGTTCGAGACGAAGGCCGCGAGCCGCCGGCGCCTCGGGGTCGTCTGCGCTGATGGTGGTTGGCTGCTCCGCTCGTTCACTGGTAGTGGCATCGAGATTGAGCGTACGCGCGCGACGCTCGTGTAGCCACACCGACGTCCTCCGCGCGTGGTAGACCGTGTTGGCTTCGTGGACGAACGCTTCGAGCGCGGGACTGACGCGCAGCGTGGCCGACACGACGCGAGAAAAGGCGCCCAGGAGGTCGCGAAGCGGGATGTCCATCATTCAAGTGGGGCTCCGCCCCACACCCCGGCTCGGTCGCTTGCGGGGACCCCTTCGCCCCCGCGCCGCTCCCTCGCGGGCGTGCGGTGCGCGCCGCCGTTGATGCGGCGACAAGGAGGAACCGTCAGGAGCGCCGCATAACGGTGTGAAGACGGAGGCAGGCATTCTAAGGTGTTGATGGCAAAAGGTAAAATGGTCCAAGGCTGACCGCCCCCTTCGAACGTCTAAATTTTTTGAACGGCGGGGGACTCCCGGACCGGGCGGCCGTTTTGGTCCAAGCATGGCGTCCACAGACGAAGAGTTGGTCGCCCGCTCGATGGGGGGCGATCTCGACAGCTTCAACCAGCTCGTCCTGCGCTGGGAGAGGCCTATCTACGCCCTCGCCTATCGGGTGATCGGACGCGAGGAAGACGCGCGTGACGTCGCTCAGGAAACCTTCCTCCGCGCCTTCAGGGCGCTCGCCGGTTTCAAAGGTCAGGCGAAGTTCTCGTCATGGCTGTACCGGATCACGCTGAACCTGTGTCGCGACTGGATCAGGCGCGAGCGCCGGGCGCCAGTCGCGCAAGCGCCTGAGGGTGTGGATCTGCTCGAGCTCGCCTCGTCTGCGGAGCCGGCGGAGACGGTCGAAGATCTCGTGTCACGCCGCGAGCTCGGACGCGCCGTCGCGAAAGCGATGGCCATGCTCCCCGACGAACAACGGACGGCGATTGTGTTGAAGGAATACCACGGCTTGACGTTTCAGGAGATCGCGGATTTGCTCGACTGTCCGCTGAGCACCGTCAAGACACGTTTATATCAGGGGCTCACGGTGCTCCGAAGACAACTGGAGCTGGCGGGCGTCGAGAGCACGTTCGGATCCGCGACGCGGAAGGACCAGAAACATGTGTAACCACGAGCGGCTGCTCGACTATCTGTACGACGAGTTACCGGCGTCTGATCGGGCAGCCTTCGAGCTGCACCTTCGCGAATGCGTTGACTGCCAAACCGAGCTGTCGGACCTCGGAGGCACCCGGCTCGCGCTGGCCGCATGGTCTCCTCCCGACTCCGAGCTGGGGTTCAAGATCATTCGCGAACAGCCCTCCGGGCGACGCCGGTCCTTGGGGGCATTCCGTCCCTTCGACGGCCTCAGGGCAGGGCCGGCGTGGGGACTTGCGGCGGCCGCGATCCTCGTGCTCGCCGTGGCCGCGGCCATCTCCAACATCGAATTGCGCTACGGGAACGACGGCCTGGTCGTTCGCACCGGATGGAACAAATCCGCCAGCGTCCAGGCTGCGCGCGATTCGGCTGCCGCGACCGTTCCGGTTTCGTTGACGTCCGAAGAGTGGGCGTCACGACTACGCCTTCTCGACCAGCGGCTGCAGCAACTCGAGCAGCGTGAGCGGCGGGTTCAGGCGGCGACCTTGCCTGGCGAGCCGCAGGCGACGGCCTCGGGAGGAATGTCGGACGCCGAGCTGTTGCGGACGTTTCGCAGAATCATCGCCGAGAGCGAAACACGCCAGCAGCGCGAATTGGCCATGCGGTTGACGCAGGTCGTCCGCGAGTTCGACGCGACGCGTGCGGGAGATCTCGCGCGGATCGAACAAGGATTGCGTCAGGTTCAGGGGCTGACGGACGCGGAGTTGATTCGGCATCGCGACACGCTCAACCATCTGTTGCGCGTGACGCAGCAGCGATAGCGCCTGCGGCCCGAGCGAGGCGCCGGCTTGCCAGCCGGAGCGCCGGCCCGCTTTCGCTGAGCTCCGGCGGGCAACCTTCGCGAGAACCCGGCGCGAAGGTTGGAGGGAAGCCCGCCGGAGGCGGGCCGCCGAGCGAGAGCGAGCGGGGGTGGGGCCCCGCGAGCATTGATTAATGAGGTGCAGTGGTGACAAACGGAATGTTATTGGCCGCGGCAATTTCCATCGGCTTGCAGGCCGTACCGGTCCAGCCCTCTGCGGCCCCTCCGCAGGGGTCAGCGGTCCAGGATCAGGCGGCTCAGCGGCGCCGAAATCAGATACAGATCATGGAAGGCGTGCTCACGCGGGCTGTTCGTTCGGGCGCGGAGGATCTCGCGCGACGGATGCAGAGCCGCGATCCCAGCTTGATGCTGTTCACGGGTCAAGCCCGGGCGCGTGGGTTCGTGCTCGAAAACTACGGCGTCTTCTTCGATGTCGAGATCCCCGCGTTGCGGCCGACCGTGATCTGGGCGATGCGCACGGTCGAGCGCGACTCGGCGATGGCGAGCGCGATTGATGCGCTTCGACAGGCGTTGACCTCATTGCCCGATAGCCCGCGCAGACTCGAGGCCGAGCAGGCGCTGAAGTACGTCCAGCAGCTCGGGCCCGCGTTGCCCGCCAGGGGCCAGGCCGCAAATACCGATCGCGATCGCAACGTCGCGGCGGCGACCGCCGACACGGCTGCGCCCGACGATCCGCACACCTCCTACACCGAAGCCGTACAGAATGCGCTGATCGATGCGATGTTGGACTACAGCGTCGCGATGGATCTTGCAGCGGACGAATGGCTGACCGTCGCGGCGCGCGATAGCGAGGGTCCCCTGACGCCCGACGAGATCTACGATGCCAGCACGATTGTGCTCCGCGTCAAGGGGAGCGATCTGGCCACGTATGCCTCGGACCGTTCCAAACGCAGCGAAGTGCGGGCCCGCGTCAAGGTGTCGAAGTTCTGATCTAGAATCCCGGGATGTTTGCAGTCAGCGCCGGAGGCCGCCAGGGGCGGATCCGGCTAGTCGCCTCCAGCCTCCCGGTCGTCTGCTGCCTGGCCATCGCGCTCAGTACCGCCTCCTGCACCAAACCAGTCGATCTCAAGCAAGCGCTCGAAATGACAGACATCTCGAGCGGCTGGTTCGACGTCGGCGTGGTCAACGGACGCAACAAGATCGTGCCCAGCGCGATGTTCCGGTTGAAGAAGAAAGCGCCGGCAGATTTCGATCGCGTCTCGGTCAACGCGCTCTTTCGCGCCGTTGACGGCAAAGAGAGCGAGCTCGACAACGACGTGTTCGTGCAACGAGTGGATTTCAGCGGCGGAGACAGCGCCCCGCTCACCATTCGTGCCGACAACGGATACACGGCAGAGCCACCGCAAAGCCGCGCGGACATGCTGAAGCACAGCCAGTTCCGCGACATGCGCGTCCAGATCCTGGTCAAGCTGGGTTCGTCGCAGTGGACGGATCTCGGCTGGATCGACGTGAAGCGGCAACTCCTCACTCAGTAGCCCCAACGCGTGTTGCAGAGACCTTCCCCGTCCACTCCGCCCCCTCCAACTGCGCCTGCGCTCGAGCGTCGGCTTGGTCCTTTCGACGCCGCGGCCATCATCGTCTCGAACGTCATCGGCGGGGGCATTCTGTTCACGCCCCCGCAAGTCGCAGCCGCGGTGCCGCGGCCGATGTGGTTTCTTGCGGTCTGGGCGGCGGGCGGGCTTCTCGCGTTTGCCGGTGCGATGGCGTACGCAGAGCTCGCGGCGCTCCGTCCAAAAGCGGGCGGTGAGTACGTGTATCTCCGCGCGGCCTACGGTCGCCTCGCGGCGTTTCTCACCGGCTGGACGTCCTTTGTCGCCGGGTTCGCCGGCGCGATGGCTGCCAGTGCCGTCGTGTTCGTGCTCTACCTCGACCGCTTTGTGCCAGGCGTGGCTGATCCCACACCGTTCTTCGTGATCCCCGTTTCGTTCGTGCCGCTCTCGTTTTCCCGTCAGACGCTGGTAGCCATTGCCGCCGTCTGGTTGTTTGCGCTCGTGCACATTCGTGGCGTGGGACCAGGACGTGTCGTGGGGAATATTCTCGCCACGTTGAAGGTGACGGCGCTGCTCGTCTTCATCGCCATTGGATTTGCGTTCGGCGCGGGATCGAGCGCGAACCTTCAGCAGGTGGCCGGGCCGGTGCTGATGAGCGGCTGGTTGTTCGCACTCATCCCGGTGATGTTCACCTACTCAGGGTGGAACGCGGCGGCTTACATGGCCGAAGAGATTCGCGATCCCGGACGGAACGTGCCGCTCGCGCTCGGACTCGGCACCGTGGCGGTCATTGCTATCTATCTGCTGCTCAATACCCTCTATTTGTACGTGATGCCGGTCGGCGCGCTGGCCACGGTGCGGGGCAGCGTACTGGACGTGATTGCCGACAAACTGCTGGGCGTGAATGCCGGACACATCATGGGCGTCGTTTCCATCATCAGTCTTGCGGCAGGCATCAACGCGTGGACGTTTGCCGGTCCGCGCGTGTATTACGCGATGGCGCGCGACGCCGCGTTCTTCCCGTCTGCCGCGCGAGTGCACCCGCGCTTCAAGACACCGTCGATTTCCATCGTCGCGCAGGCGATCTGGACCACGGTCCTGATCTTGACGGGCAGCCTCGACAAGCTGACCACATACGTGGGATTTGCGATTACGTTGTTTGCTGGCATCGCGGTGGCCGCGTTGTTCGTGTTGCGCGCGCGCGAACCCAATGCTCCGCGACCCTTCCGCGCATGGGGTTATCCAGTCGCCCCTGCGATTTTCACGATTGCCAGCGCGATGATCGTGTTGAACGCTCTCTGGACCGATTTGGTCCTGCCCATCGTCCACAACCAGCCGTGGGGGCCGTCGGCCGCGGGGTTCCTGGTTATTGGCGCGGGACTGCCGGTGTATTACCTCGTTCGGCGACCCGTGCAGGAGTGAGCAACCCCCAGAGCGTCAGCGCCGCGAGTGCCCCATCGCTGAACGCGAAAAGTAGAAACGACCTCGGGGAATTCCCCAGACTGTAGTGAATGAGGAAGAGCAGGGCGCCGGCTCCCTTCAGGCCTGGGCCCATCACCCACATATAGCCTCGATATCGTTCCGGATCCCGCCACGGCAGGTAATAACCGGCAGCCACCGCGAGCAGAAACAATCCGTTGAGATCGGAAAAGATCGGTGGAAAGGCGGGCGGCACGCCGAAGAGCGATGCCAGACGATTCGCAGCCAGCAACAAAAAGGCCCCTACGACACCGTCGTAGAGGCCTGAAAGTGCCGCGATTCTGGAGAGCACTACTGAACGCGCTTCAATTCACCCTTGTAGGTCACACTCTCGCCCGGCGTAATCAGCACCTCGAACTGTAACGTTTCGAAGCCGTCGGCTCGGATTTCGACTCGATGTCCGCCCGCGTCGAGTCCCAGCTTTTGGAACAGACCATCGAAGCTGTCAACGACGCCGACAAAGTAGCCGTCGATGTAGACCTTGGCATCGCGCGGCTTGATCTTCAGACGCAACGATCCGGTATCGCGATAACCGCGGCTGTACCCGTAGCCGCCCCCGCCACCGTAATAACCACCGCCGCCGCCGCCGTAGTACGGATCAAAGTACGGGTCGAACCAGAACGGATCGTATGAGTAGTAACCGATGCCGAACCCGTAGCCGGGCCAGTAGTACCGCGAGTAGCCAGGGTAGTAATACCTGTAATCTCCGTCCCTGATGATAGGCGTTCGTCGCTCGACTGCCGTGCCTGTCGGCGTGCGCCCCTCACGCGGACGGCTGTAGGCCGGAACGGCGCGATCGGCCGGAACGGTCACCCTATCCGGGTTGCTTGCGGTCGATCCTCCGCCTGCGGCTCCTACTCTGCCGGCTCCGCGAGATTCCTCTCTGCCCGCGCTGCCGCGCGGAACAGCACGATCGCCGCCGGACCGTCGCTCTGGCGCGCCGCCCGCACGGGGAGATCGAGACGGTGAGTCGGATGGATGGCTGGGAGCGCTATACGATCCGCCGCCGCCCGAGGAGGGTGAGCCTGACGAGCTGCTGCCGCCTCCGCTGCTGCCGCCGACACCCCCGCCACTTCGGTCGCCACCCCCACCTCCGCCCGTGGGGCCACCCCCACCACCGCGTTCACTGCCACCACCACCACCGCCGCCACCTCCGCCGGGGCGCTGAGCAGATGCCGGCAGCGCGCTCAACGCGAATGCCATGGCCGTGGCGCCGACTAATAACTTGTAGCGGGTCATCACACACGCTCCTACAGGAGGCGGAAGCAACACGACTGCCAGCGGATGGGGTTCGTCTCGCCGGCGTTTCTTACATTTTATCGCGGATTTCTGAGGAAGTCCTGTCCTTCCGACGGGACGCTCTGGCCCCGAAACAGGACATTGGTCAGCGGTCCCACCTCCGCCGCAGGCGCTCTCGATTTCGTCAGCAGCCCTCGACCCCGGAGCCAGTTCGTGAGCAGCGTCGGCCAGGTACTCAACGCAGGGTCACCGAGGGCGAGGCCGACCCCGTGCGGGCCGTTTTCGAAGAGGTGCATCTCCGCAGGAACCTTCGCCTTCCGCAGCGCCATATAGAACCGCACGCTGTTTTCCACCGGAACGCCGGCATCAGCTGTCGTGTGAAAGAGAAAGGTCGGAGGAGTCTGCGGAGTCACCTGGAGGTCGTTCGACAACGATTCGACGAGCTTTGGATCGGGATGCTCCCCGAGCAGGTTTCGCATCGATCCGGCGTGCGCAATCGCAGGGTCGAACGAGATCACCGGATATCCGAGAATCAAAAAGTCGGGGCGGCTGCTTGCGCGTTCAACGGGATCGGAACTGTCAGCCTTGCCCGCATCGAAATGAGTGCCGGCAGTCGCGGTGAGGTGCCCACCCGCGGAAAATCCCATCATGCCGACGCGATCAGTGGAGACGCCAAATTCGTCCGCGCGCGCCCGGACCGTCCGCAGCGCACGTTGCGCGTCCCCGAGCTGAATCGGATGGTGATACCGGGGCCCCAGCCGGTACTTGAGAACGAACGCGCTGATACCCATGGCATTGAAGAAGGCCGCGACCTGGCGTCCTTCGTGATCCAAGGCGAGCGCGCCATACCCTCCGCCCGGTGCGACGACGATGCCCGTTCCGACGGGATTGCGCGCGCGGTAAATCGTCAGGGTGGGGCGGTCCGCGTCGGTATCGCCGAGCGTGCCCGGCGCCCCGTGCTCCCACAACAGAATTTCGACCGGCGTCGTGTTGAGCGTATTTCGCGGCTGCGGTTGAGCGGCGGCCGAAGCGGCAAGAAAACCCACCAGGGAAAAGGCAAGAAAGCGTCGCACGGTCAGCTCCTTTATCGGTACTCGCGGGGCGGCCTGTGGAGTTTACGCCCTCACGAACAATCTCGCCGGATGAAACTGATAGACTCGCCAGAGGTCCCATGCTGCGCGCGACAACCGTACTGGCCGTCCGACACCGCGATCAGGCCGTCATGGCAAGCGACGGGCAAGTGACGTTTGGCGAGACCGTCGTCAAACAAACTGCCCGGAAAATCCGTCGTCTGTACAACGATCGCATCCTGGCGGGATTTGCCGGTTCTGCGGCCGACTCCTTTGCGCTCTTCTCGCGGTTCGAGGCGAAACTCGAGCAGTACCGCGGCAACCTGGAGCGCTCCGCCGTCGAGCTTGCGAAGGACTGGCGAACCGATCGGCTGCTGCGACGGCTCGAAGCGATGCTCATCGTGATGGACCCTCGCGCCACGTACCTTCTGTCCGGAAACGGCGATCTCATCGAGCCCGACGATGGGATCATTGCCATTGGATCGGGCGGCGCGTACGCGATGGCTGCAGCAAAGGCACTCGCGCGTCACACGACGCTCGACGCCAGGCAAATTGCGGCCGACGCGATGAGCATTGCCGCCGCGATTTGCATCTACTCGAACGACAACATCACGATCGAAGCGCTGTAGTTTCGAAATGCCGATTTATCTTCCTGAAACCACCATCTCGACGTCAGACTCGCTCACGCCGCGGCAGATCGTGGCCGAACTCGACAAACACGTCGTCGGGCAGACGCAGGCCAAGCGGGCGGTGGCGATCGCGCTCCGCAATCGTACGCGACGGCAGAAACTGTCTCCCGATCTCGCCGAGGAGGTGGCGCCCAAGAACATCCTGATGATCGGTCCCACCGGCGTGGGAAAGACGGAAATCGCTCGCCGCCTGGCGCGGCTCGCCCAATCGCCGTTTCTGAAGATCGAGGCGTCGAAGTTTACCGAAGTGGGCTACGTCGGCCGCGACGTCGAGTCGATGATTCGGGATCTGACTGAGATCGCGGTGGACATGATTCGCGAAGAGCGGCGCGCCGAAGTCCACGAGAAGGCGCGGCAAGCCGCAGAGGAACGGGTGCTGGATTTGCTCCTGCCGCCGCTGCCCTCTGCACCCGAGTACGACGAGCAGGCGGCCGCCGTTCGCGAGCAGGCGCAACGCACGCGCGAGAAGCTGCGGGAGCAGCTCCGCGCCGGGCGGCTGGATCACAAGCAGGTCGAGATTGACGTCCGCGAAAAGAGTTTCCCGTCCTTCGAGATCATCGCCGGATCGTCGGTGGAGGAAGTGGACATCAACGTCAAGGACATGCTGCCAGGACTCTTCCAGGGACGCATGAAGAAGCGCAAGCTTCGCGTGCCCGATGCGCTCGAGGCACTCGCGCAGGAAGAAGAGCAGAAGCTCATCGACATGGAGACGGTCGCGCGTGCGGCCGTCGATCGCGTGCAGCAATCAGGGATCATCTTCATCGACGAGATCGACAAGGTTGCCGGCCGCGAGGGAGGACACGGGCCGGACGTCAGCCGCGAAGGCGTGCAGCGTGACATCCTGCCGATCGTAGAAGGGACGACCGTCAACACGAAATATGGAATGGTGCGGACGGATCACATTCTGTTTATCGCCGCCGGCGCATTTCACGTCTCGAAACCGTCCGATCTCATTCCCGAGCTGCAGGGGCGCTTCCCGATCCGCGTCGAGCTCGAAGCGCTTGGCCGCGAGGACTTCGTCCGCATCCTCACCGAACCAAAGAGCGCGCTGATCAAGCAGTATACGGCCCTGCTCTCGACCGAGGGTCTCACGTTACGGTTCACCGATGGAGCCATCGGACGCATCGCCGACTTCGCGACCCTCGTCAACGAGCGGACGGAGAACATTGGCGCTCGACGCCTTCACACGGTGATGGAGAAGCTGCTGGACGAGGTGTCCTTTCAGGCGCCGGAAATGAGCGAGAAGTCGGTCACGATAGACGAGGCGTATGTCGATCGTATGCTTGCCGACATCGTGAGAAACGAGGACTTGTCGCGTTACGTCCTTTGATGACCGCGCGCTTCCTCTTTCTGCTCCTGCTCTCGGCTGGCGCGGCGTTTGGGTGCGGCAAGAAGGGACCTCCGCTGGCGCCGCTCTACCTCGTGCCTTCGGCAGTCACCGAAATCTCGGTCAGGCGCGTCGAAGGCACCATCCGGCTGCGGTTTGCGCTTCCAAGCCGCAATCAGAACGGACCCGGCATCGATCTCGACCGGGTGGAGATCTTTGCAGTCAACGTCCCCCCGGGCGGTCAAACGCCGCCCAATCGGGAGCTGTTGACCAAGGCGTACCTCGTCGGACAGATTGCGGTGAAGCCGGCGCCAGTTGAAGGGGCGCCTGAAACTTCTGACGCGAAGGACCAGCGTCCCGCGCCGGGTGAAATCGCGACCTTCGTCGATCGCATGCCCGCGCTGCCAATCGTGGATCCGGCGGCTGTGAAGAAAAAGGCCGCGGCGCCGCCCCCTAAACCACTCGACCCCGCACAGGTCCAACTGGCGCTTCCGACGACGCCGCCCGTCGTCGCCGGTATTAAAGTGGCGGACGCGGTCCGAGTCTACGTGCTGCGCGGCGTCGCGCGGAACGGCCGCAGCGGCCCCCCTTCATCGCGGCTGCAAGTACCGCTCGGCCCGGGTCCTGAGCCACCCGGCGGTGTCGCAGCCCGGAACACCGAGAAAGCCGTGGTGCTCGAGTGGCTTCCCGCCGTCGCGGCGTTGGGCGCATCGGCCCCGACCTACAACATCTATCGGCCGGACGTCCCCGAGGAGCCGCTCAATCCGAAGCCGCTCGGCGAGATTTCCTACGACTACGTTGCGGCCGAGCCCGGAGTGGAGGCCTGTTTCGGGGTGCGCGCCGTTGACGTGGCGGGAGGCACGCTCGTGGAAAGTCCGATGTCGGATCTGGCGTGCGTCACACCGAAGGATGTCTTTGCTCCGGCGCCGCCGAAGAATCTTGCGGCAACCGCCACGCCGGGTGCCGTGCAATTGATTTGGGACGCGAATACCGAGGCCGATCTTGCGGGTTACCTCGTCTTGCGCGCCAACTCGCCGGATGAGACACTGCAGCCGCTCACGCCGACGCCAATCCGCGATACTGTCTATCGCGATACGGCGGTTACGGCCGGCGCGGAATACGTCTACGCGGTGGTCGCCGTGGATTCGGCGGCGTCACCCAACCGAAGCCAGCCGTCGGAAGTCGTGCGCGTGGCGACGCGATAGTCTTGGGAACCCGACTGACGACCCCTCACTGGCTCCAAGGCGCCCACGGCCATCCCGCGCGGGAGCGGAGTGGGCGTTGGGGCCCCACGGATCGACCGAGCCGGCCAGCCTTCGCGAGGCTACGGCAGCCCGCCGTAGCGCTTCGCGCGAAGGCGGGGTATGGGGCGGGCAGTACACGATGAAACGTTTCTATCGAATCGAACATCGGGGAGCTCCACGGCACGTGGTCGAAGAAGACAGCAGCGGTGTCTGGCAGCTCGTGGAAGGAGACATCTTCGGATCGTGGAAAGCGGGGGCCACCGTTCCGTCTTCGGGGCAGCGCGTCCTTGCGCCGGTCGTGCCGTCGAAGATCGTCGCCGTCGGTCTCAACTACAAGGATCACGCGGCGGAAGTGAAGAAGCCGTTGCCCGCCGAACCGTTGCTGTTTTTGAAACCCTCCACGGCGGTCATTGGTCCAGGGGATCCAATTGTCATTCCCGACGGCGCCGGCCGTGTCGATCATGAAGCCGAGATGGGAGTCGTGATTGGATCGACGGCACGGTACGTGCTCGAGCGCGACGCGTCGAAGTATGTGTTCGGGATTACCTGCGTCAACGATGTCACGGCGCGCGAGCTGCAGGCGAAAGACATCCAGTACACGCGCGCGAAAGGATTCGACACGTTCGCGCCGGTCGGTCCATGCATTGCCACCGATCTTCCCTATGACTCGGCGGATGGGCTGGACGTGGAGGGCTGGGTCAACGGCACGCGGCGGCAGTTCTCGAGCACGCGCGAGCTGATCTTTCCCGTGGCCAAGCTCATCGCGTTCATTTCGGCCATCATGACGCTGCCGCCGGGGGACATCATTACCACCGGCACGCCATCGGGAATTGGGCCGCTCGCGCCTGGCGATCGTGTCACGATCAAGGTACAAGGTGTTGGCGAGCTGACGAATCCTGTAGGCCTTGCAATTCGGCATCGGTGAG
>JBAROV010000218.1:0-7231 GCA_049642465.1 Vicinamibacterales bacterium | reverse complement strand
GCGACCCACGGGAGGCGGATTTGTTTCCGCAGGTTGTCTTCACTCATCATGAAATACACCGTTCCCACGCGGGATCGATCCTCGAGCACGAGGTTCATGATCGTGTCCACCGGGTCCTCGCCACGTGTCTTGGCGACTTCCGCCAGCGTCTTCCCGGTCAATGGCTTTAACGCGTCGGACTTGAACTCCACGAGCAGCACGCGATCGGGCGAACCGGCAGCCAGATACAGATTCTCCCAGTCAGGTGACGGCGTCCGTATGGCCTGGGCGATCTTCTTTCGGATCTCAGGATCGCTCAGCCGGCGATACGCCGCGTCGTAACCGCCGTCGAGCACCCACGGCGGCATTGCCGCATCGAGACCGGTCGCGCCGGCGGTGTAGGTGTACATGTCGGCGGTGATCTTCAGTCCCTTCTTGCGCGCGTCCGCGATCATCGCGATGACGCGATCGACTTTTTGCCAGTTGGACCGACCCGCGGCCTTGAGATGGTAGATTTCCGACGCGATACCCGCTTCGCGGCTGATTCGAATCAGTTCAGCGACCGCTTCTTCCAGCCGATTACCCTCGCTGCGAATGTGCGAGATGTACTTGCCGCGGTACTGCGCCGCGACCTTGCAGAGCTCGATCAACTCTTCGGTCGTGGCGTAAAACGCCGGCGCATAGATGAGGGAGGAGCCGATGCCGAGGGCACCGCCCTCCATTGCCTGCTTGACGAGTGCCCGCATCTCCTCGAGTTGTTCAGGCGTCGGTTTCTTGTCTTCCAGTCCGATGACGTGTTCACGCACCGTCGTCGCGCCCAGAAACGAGGCGACATTCTGAGAGACGCCGCGCCGCTCGAGATCGCGGAGGTATTCAGACAGCGTCGTCCAGGTGATCTCGTACTTCAGATCGCCCATGTTCTCGACGAGCCGCTTCTTCATCTCATCGTTGAGCGGGCCCATGGAGCTTCCCTCGCCAAAGATCTGCGTCGTGACGCCCTGCCGGACTTCCCCCTGCGATCGGCCGTCAACGAGGAGCGACTCGGTGGACCACGACAGCATGTTGATGAAACCGGGAGCAACTGCCAGGTTGCTCGCATCGATAACCGTTGTCGCTCGAGCCGCGCGCAGATCGCCGATGCCTGCGATCCGATCCCCGCGTAATCCGACCGAGACACGCCGCCCTGGCGCGCCCGTGCCGTCGAAGACCAGTCCGCCAGTGATGAGCACGTCGTAGGCCCCGGGCTGAAATGGCGGGATCGAGCCTGACCGGATTGCAGAGAACAGCAGGCAGACGAGGGCTAAAGGCACGATTCGGGTCACGCGCATGATCCTGAGGTTATTTATCGACGAATCCAGGCTTTTTCAGCACGGTTGGCGCTGGACCTGCCCGGGGCGTGATCGTGTAGCGATACGCCTCGATCCCCCAACCTCCGCCGGTTCGCTTCAGGACGAGTGTGCACAGCCCGTCCATCGGAGGAACGGTCTTTCGATTCGCATCCGCGACCTCGCGCAAATCCCACTTGCCGTCAGCGACAGCGACGTCGTTGGTGAGGCACCGGATATTCCCTATACCGAGGAAGTGTCGTGACGCCCTGTACTCGGCGAGCGTGAACAGGTACGCGCGGTTCTGCCGGATCACTTGCGCTGTGCGCTCCACGGATCCGTCGGGATGGACGATGTCCCCTTCGCCGGTCCAGAGGGAGGCGAGGCGTTCGGCGTCGTGGTTGGTCCACGCGAGTGAGAATGCCGGCCCGATCGCTCGAATGCTGCGGTCGTCTCCTTCGGAACAGCCTCTAGGACGCATGCCGGGTCGGAGTGGGGCAGCATCGGGTCGCATTGGGGTCGGCGGATTCGAAGGCGTCGCCTGTGGCAGCGGCGCTTTGCTCAAGGCGTCCAGATCTTCGAGGATGCCTTTCACGAGCGCCTCAACGACGAGCCGTCCCTTCGAGGCAGTTGCGAGCGTTGGATCTCCCCAGGTCCCTGTTTCGGAGTAAGTGCCGCTCCCCGTTCGTTGACGTGTGAGGCGCAACGGACCCGGCGGAGCCGGCGTGTAATCGCGCACCGCTTTCGTCATGTCCACAACCGATGGATCGATGTAGAGCATCATGGAGGTTTCGATCTCGTCGGCGTGGGTTCCTCCGCGCTGCTGTTGAATGCTCCGCACCACTTCGTCTGTGCGTGCCTTGAGATCCGTGTAGGAGAGGAGGATGCCTTCGTTGGCCAGCAGCTTCGCCGTGGCACCGAGCGGAAGAAGCGTCGAAATCCCGGTGTTCAGCACGTAGAAGCGTTTTGGTCCAAAACGTGACAGGCTTCGGGCAACATCTGCGGTCATGTCGCGTGCTGTGGCCTGCGAGAGAGAAGTGGACCCCGGATATTCGAGAAAGCCGGGATAGAAGTGGTAGGTCAGCGTCGGAGCCACCACGACGGGCGCAGCCGCGATGACCCGGCGGGTGAGGTATTCGGCCATCGTGAGGTCGTTGCGAAGTTTGAGATGTGGACCATGCTCTTTGGCTCCTGCCCCAAGGGGCAGCACGACGATCGAATCAGGCTGGAGCAGTCGTTCCGCTTCGGACCATGACACATCTTCGAGCCGGATGCCGCGAACCGTTGGGTCGGCTTTTGTTCCCGGTTGACTTTGTCCGAGGGTCGAGCCCTGCGTCGCAGCGATCAGAGCAAAAACGATGAAGAGTCGCATGGAGACCTCGCTGGGATTCTTATCACGTCTGGTATGACGAATCCCGACCGAACGTGGACTGTACACTGATTCCATGGGCCAATCGGTGATGCATCCTTACGAGCAGCGGGCTGTCGCCCATGCGGCCGCGGCGGACGTCGAACGACGTCGTTCTCTTCGCATTTCCAGACTGCGCCTGCTCACCTTTCTCCCAGCCGCCGCCTGTGTCGTCTGGATGCTTGCCGTCCATCCGTCCGTTTTTCTGACCATCGTCGCCGTGACGCTGTTTCTGGCCTTCGGCGGGCTCGTGGTCCGGCACGCCCGCATAGAAGAACGAATCGCGTGGTTCGACGCTCTGCGCATCGTCAACGAGCGGTCGCTGGCGAGGTTGCGACGGGACTGGAGCCGCCTGCCTTCGCCCGAACCGCCTCAGCACATCGATCTGTCACATCATCCTTACGCACTCGATCTGGATCTCTTTGGCCGCGCATCGCTGGCGCAGTGGTTGGGGCCGGCGGCGACTCCGACCGGGTACGCGCGCCTCTCATCATGGCTTCTGGAGGGTGCCGCCGTACCGGAGATTCACGCGCGGCAAGCGGCAGTCCGCGAACTGGCCGTCGAGGATGAGTGGCGTGAGCAACTGTTTGCCCACGGCGTCCTCATTTCGGGCGAGCCCGTACCGGATCTCAGTGGCTTTTTTGCGTGGGCTGAAGGGCCGGCAGTATTTGCCGGCCGCGAATCCGCCTGGCGCATTCTCATCGTCCTGCTGACGCTGTCGATCTGGCTCCTCCTCGCACTGCAGATCGCGGGGGCCCTCGATGTTGCGCTTTGGATGATTCCCGTTGTCCTCGGACTCGTGCTGTCGTTCGTCAGGACGGGCGTCATTCACGGCACGTTTACCCGGGCCGGAGCAGGCCAGCGGGCGCTGTCTCGATACGCCGCGTTCCTGGAGCATGCCGTCGCAGGACCCGGCAGTTCGGAACGGCTGCGGAGTTTACGCACTCATCTGACCGATGGCGAGCGCCCGGCGCCAGCGTGTATGAGGCAACTCAGTCGGATTCTGGGCTTTGCCGAGCTTCGGAGCGGAGCGGGGATATTCCATTTTCTCATCCAGGCATTGACGCTATGGGATTTCCACGTGATGTTCGCGCTCGACCGGTGGCGGATTCGCGTCGGCGCCCATGTGCGCGGCTGGATCGAGGCGGCCGGCGAGCTGGATGCGCTCAGCTCTCTCGCGAATGTGGTGTTCGATAATCCGGCGTGGTGCACGCCCGAATTCAACGGCGCGAAGCAACTTGATGCCGTCGCGCTCGGCCATCCTCTGCTGCCGGACGACCGCCGGGTGCCCAACGACGTTCAAGTTGGCCCACCGGGAACGGTTCTGGTCATCACTGGATCGAACATGTCCGGAAAGAGCACGCTGCTCCGAGCGATTGGGTTGAACGTGGTGTTGGCGCACGCCGGGGCGCCGGTTTGCGCTTCTGCTTTGAGCTTGCCTCCGTGCGATCTGCAGGCAAGCCTCCGCGTCCAGGACTCGCTGGAGCTGGGCCTCTCGTACTTCATGGCCGCGCTCGCGCGACTGAAGGGAATCGTTGATGCCGCGGAACATGAACGCCAGGATCGTCTGCTGTTGTACTTGCTCGATGAGATCCTGCAGGGCACGAACAGCATCGAGCGGAGCATTGCGGTACGCGGCGTGGTCCGTCACCTCCTTGACGCCGGCGCGATCGGCGCCCTGACGACCCACGATCTTTCCGTGGCTTCCCAGCCACCCCTCGAACGCGCCGCGCGTCTTGTGCACTTTACTGAGACCGTTGACGAGCGCGGCAGGATGACGTTCGATTACCGGCTGCGGCCGGGCCTCGCCACATCGCGCAATGCGCTGCGATTGATGCAGCTGATTGGGCTGAATCCTGACAGGAGGTCAGAAGATCAAGAGAAATGAACAGGAGATCAGGAGATCAAGAGAAACGGACAGGAGGTCAGGAGATCAGGAGGTTGTCCGCGTCAGGACCGGTCCGCGTCGCCAGGGCCATCGAAACGCGGGCCGGTCCTCACGCGGACTTCTCCTGGTCTCTTGATCTCCTGTTTATGCCTCCTGATCTCTTGATCTCCTGTTTATGCCTCCTGATCTCCTGATCTCCTGTTTATGCCTTCTGATCTCCTTATCTCCTGTAAATCCCCCGGCATCGAACTTGCGTTTTCGCAGCCGGAGGCATCGTGACGAGACGAACTCTTGGCATACTTGCAACCGCAATTGGCTCGGCGATCGGCGCCTGGTGGTGGACACGGCTGCAAAACGCAGCCGCGAAACGGCGACTGACCCCACCGCGTGAGCGGGGCACGGTCATTTTCGACAACACGCCGGCGGCGAATCCAGAGGCAGCGCTGTAGGAACAGCCGACGACCGCCGTCCGGGCCGGATACGGTCCCGGGACGTCTCAGATGAAGCTCATCAGTGTGGATCTCGAGTCCCCGCTGCCCGCCAGCGTAGGGCGCGGCTTCGGCGGCCCCGACGACGAGGGCCAGCTTTGGGCACTCGTACGTCTCCATGGGCAGCCGCTCGGATTGCTCAATCTGGATACCTCGCGCGCGTACTCGAACACCGAACTTGGCCGTTTGATCATCGCGCGGTTTTCATCGCCGATCCTCCAGCACCTCGTCGAAGATGGACTGGCTACCGGCAATCTCGCGTCGATTGGCGAAGCCATTACCGCTCTGCCGCCGCATTGCCCGCAGAGGGAAGTCGAGTCGCCTTGGCCGAGCGTAACGGTTTCCGTTTGTACGCGCGATCGGACTGAGCAACTGGCGGAATGCCTGACGGCTCTTGACGCGCTGGAATACCCTGCCGAGCGCCTGGACCGGTTGGTCGTAGACAACGCTCCAAGGACTGACGCGACGAAGAAGCTGGTTGCGGCGTACCCGCGCATTCGCTACGTCGTTGAACCGAGGCCGGGCCTCGACTGGGCACGCAACCGTGCCGTCCTCGAAGCGCGCGGTGAACTCGTCGCATTTACCGATGACGACGTGAGTGTGGATTCGGAATGGATACGGGCGATTGCCACCGCGTTCCGGGACGAGCCCACTGCGATGTGTGTCACGGGGCTCGTCGTGCCGGACGAACTCGACACGCGCGCTCAAGTATTGTTCGAACAATACGGAGGGTTCGGTCGGGGTTTCACTCGCGTCTACACCACTGCCAGCGATCCGGGACGGGCAGCCTCTGAGCACGGCGGGTCGGGAAAATTCGGCACCGGAGCGAACATGGCCTTTCGCCGGTCGGTGTTCACCGCGCTGGGACTCTTCGATCCGGCGCTGGACGTCGGAACGGTCACCAACGGTGGAGGCGATCTCGACATGTTCTTCCGGATCGTCAGGGCCGGCCATCTCCTCGTCTACGAGCCGCGAGCAATCGTGCGGCATCGCCACCGTCGCGAGTACGGCCAGCTTCGACGCCAGCTCACGGACCACGGCGTCGGCTTCTATTCGTATCTCGTTCGCTCGTTCCTGGCGTACCCCGAAGAGCGCGGCGCGTTCATTCGTCTGGGCATGTGGTGGTTCTGGTACTGGAACGTTCGGCGTCTCATCGCGTCGCTCTGGCGGCGCGATCGGTTCCCGGCCGATCTAATCGTGGCGGAATTACGAGGATCGCTCCTGGGATTGCGCCGCTATTCGGCCGCGCGGCGTCGCGCCGCCGCGATTACCGAGGCATACGGTCCACAACCGCCGCTCGCCGGAGCCAGCACGTGAACGGGCCTCACTGGCCCATCGGCATACGGATGGTGGATGTCGGTCAGTCGCTCCGCCCGCTGACAGATGTCACGGCATACCCGCGTGTTCGCGTCTTCGTTACCGACGGTCCCGACTTGATCGGCAGCGTGGACATCTGGAATGCGCAGCGCACGATCGCCGCTCCTCGCTTGCGCCAGGCCATCGCCCAGGCCCTTGGACATCAGCTCGCACGACGCGGCTTGACGCGACAACTTGGTGAAAGCGGGCCGGTTGAAGCGTTGCCGCATGACGTCTCTGTTTCGATCGTAGTCCCTACGTGCGACCGGCCAGACGATCTCCGACATTGCCTCGAGGCGCTGCGTGCGCAGCGCACGGCGCGGCCGCTCGAGATCGTGGTTGTAGACAATCGCCCTGGACGGGGGCCCGCGCGTCAGGTCGCGCGTGACTTCGCACACGTGGTGCTTGTCGAGGAGAAACGTCAGGGGCTCTCTTACGCGCGAAACGCGGGCTTCCTCGCGGCGCACGGCGACATCCTCGTTGCCACAGACGATGACGCCGTGGCGCCACCGGACTGGATCGAGCGTCTCGTCGCGCCGTTTGCGCGGCCAGAGGTCACCGCTGTCACGGGTCAGGTGCTGCCACTGGAGCTCGAGACGGAGGCGCAATGCCGGTTTGAGGCCTACGGCGGGCTTGGCAAAGGCTTCGAACCGCTCGAAGTAAACAGACACTGGTTTCGTGCATGCAAGGGCGCCGTTCCAACCTGGCGCCTTGGGGCAACAGCCAATGCGGCGTTTCGAGCATCGGCCCTTCACGACCCAGCAATCGGGATGCTGGACGAAGCGCT
>JBAROV010000199.1:0-3680 GCA_049642465.1 Vicinamibacterales bacterium | reverse complement strand
TACCGCGCTCGGTGCTGGCGATATCGTCGGTTTTGTAAAGGATCTGCGCCGGCAGCAGCCTGATTCCCCTCTCGTCCTCCTGCTACAGGAAGTCTATCGAGGGGGGCCTGAAGTCCCCTCGGTCCTGTCCCAGTCTGCGCTCTTCGCGTCCCGATTGCGGGGTCAGCGTGAAGACGGCGGACGCGACGAGATTGAATCGATCGCATCAAGACTTGACATGAGCGCGTATTACGTCCCATCAATGCGAAACGGGAGTCCGCTTTTTTCGGACGAGGATCGCGGGAACGCTATCCTCTCCAGTCTGCCAATGAGTGACCTCTCGGCCTTCGAACTGCCCTTCGAGCGGCAGCGCCGTGTGGCCGTCGGCGCATCGGTGAGCGGCAGCACCGCAGACGGCTCACCGTGGCACCTCCGCGTCGTGTCAGCCCACCTCGACAATATGGCTGGACCCAGACGGCTCTGGCTCGCTGCGGAATTCGGCCGCGTGCGTCAAACCCGCGGATTGCTGAGTCAGTTCGCCGACTCTCGTTCCATCGTTGTCGGTGGGGATTTCAATACCTGGTTTGGTTTTGCGGACCAGGCGTTTCGCGAGGCGGCCAGAGCGTTTCCCCAAACCCGCGTGACCGATCGTCGAGCGACGTTTCGCGGGCTTCTCCGGCTCGATCACCTCTTTTTCCGTCTGCCAGACGGGTGGCGCGCAGATTTCCATCGCGCGAACGCCAACTACGGATCCGATCACTATCCACTCATCGCAACAATCACCCTCCCCTAGTTCGTCCGTTGTTATAATCAGGGTTCCCTCCGCCTATGAGTCTCCCCTCCGGAACCCAGGTCGGTCCCTATGAAGTCGTTGCCCATCTTGGCGCCGGGGGTATGGGTGAAGTCTACCGAGCGCGCGACCCGCGTCTCGGTCGCGACGTCGCACTGAAAGTACTCCGTCGGCTGCTCGTACTCGGGGACAACGGTCAGGAAGACGCGCTCGATCGGCTGCTTCGGGAGGCGATGCTCGCCTCTGCTCTCAACCATCCGAACATCGTCACCATCTACGAAACCGGCGTGTTCGAGCGCGATCGCTACATCGCGATGGAGTTGATCGAAGGAACCACCCTGCGCAAGGCCGCCGCGCAAGGACTGCCGCTCGGTCGAACAATTGGGATTGCGCGACAGGTCTCGGAGGCGCTGGCGGTCGCCCACGCGGCGCAGATCGTTCATCGGGACATCAAGCCGGACAACGTGATGCTCCGACCCGATGGCTACATCAAGTTGCTGGATTTCGGGCTCGCGCGCGTGCAGCCGCAGGCGATTGCTGCAGGATCAACCGGACCGATGACCGAGCCCGGCGTTGTCCTCGGCACGGTGTCCTACATGGCACCCGAGCAGGCACGTGGCGAGCCTGTCGCCCCCGAGGCGGACGTGTTTGCGCTCGGCGTCCTGCTCTATGAACTGATCAGCGGCAAGCATCCCTTTGCGGCACCCTCGCAGCTGGGCACGCTCCACGCCTTGTTGTACGAGACACCCGAGCCGCCGTCGCTCCTCAATCCGGAGCTGCCAAAAGCGATCGATCAACTGATTCTCGAGATGCTGCAGAAGGACCCCCGACTGCGGCCAGGATCAGGCGAGGTGATGTACCGCCTCAGCCTCGCTCACGATTCAACAGTGGCAGTGGCGCTCGCATCCGTCGCCGTGTCGAAGCACCGTTTGCCCGTTGCGGGCGAAGTGGTCGGACGCGAGGTCGAGATGGACGCGCTGATGCACGAGTTCGATCGTGCGCAGCGAGGCAAGGGACGGCTGGTGGCGATTTCCGCCGAAGCGGGTATGGGAAAGACGACGCTCGTGGACGAGTTCGTGCGGCAACTGATGGCCGCTGACGAACCGGTCCGCGTGGGCCGTGGGCGATGCTCCGAGCGTCTCGCCGGAAGCGAAGCGTACTTGCCGGTGCTCGAGGCACTCGACAGCCTCCAGCAGAACGAGCACCTTGGCAGTCTCTCGCGTTTGATGCGTGCCGTGGCGCCGAACTGGTACGCGCAAATCATCCCCTCGACAGAGAACGACTCGTCTGCCGCCAGGCTTGCCGCGGAAACGGCAACGGGATCGCAGGACCGCCTGAAGCGCGAGATCGCGGTGCTGCTCGAAGAAGTCGCCCGCATGTCACCTGTCATCCTCTGTTTTGACGACGTGCATTGGGCGGATCCGTCGACGACGGATTTGATCGGCTATTTGGCGAGGCGGATCGACAACACGCGGCTCTTGATTATCACGACGGCGCGGCAGTCTCATCTGGTCCAGGCGAAGCATCCCTTCCTGACAATGAAGCTGGACCTGTTGTCGCGCGGCATGTGCCGCGAGGTGCTGCCCTCGTCTCTGCGTGTCGAAGACGTGGCTCGATATCTGACGCTGCGGTTCCCCGAACATGCGTTTCCCGCAGCACTGGCCGAGGTTATTCACGCTCGCACGGAGGGCAACCCGCTCTTCATGTCCGACCTGGTGCGCGAACTCCGCCGGCGATCGGTGATTGCGCAAGTGGATGGACGCTGGCGTTTGTCCGAGGATATCTCGGCGGTTGAACGCGAACTGCCTCAATCGGTTCGGAGCGCGGTGCAGCGCAAGCTCGAGGCGCTCGACGATGAAGACCGGCGGCTGTTGACCGCGGCCAGCGTTCAGGGCGTGGATTTCGACACGGCGCTGATTACCGCGGCGCTTCAACTTGGTGCCGAGGAAGTCGAAGATCGGCTCGATCGACTCGAGCGCGAGCACGCGCTCGTGCAGTTCGTCGACGAATGGGAAGCGCCCGACCGGACATTGACGCTGCGCTACCGCTTCGCGCATCACCTCTATCACAACGCGTTCTACGATTCGCTCCGCGCGACGCGTCGCGCGGCTTTGAGCCGATCGATTGCCGAACGCCTGGTCGCGAGGTACGGCGAGAAGATTGGAGAGCATTCGGGCGACGTCGCGCTGCTCTTCGAGGCGGCGCGTGACAACGTCCGTGCCGCCCACTTCTGGAACCGTGCCGCGCAGGCCGCTGCGCGGCTTTACGCACATGAGGAGACGGTCCGCCTGGCGCAGCGGGGACTCGAGTTGCTCAAGTCAGAACCGGACACCCCGGCACGCGCCGAGGTCGAATGCGCGTTGCAGATGACTTACGGTCTGGCGCTCAAGACCAGCCGCGGTTATGCGGTTGTCGACGTGGGCAAAGCCTACGCGCGAGCACGCGAATTGTGCCGAAAAGTCGAGCATCCCGCCCAGGTGATCCCGGTACTCATCGGCCTGTCGGCTCACCACATCGTCGCCGGCGAGATCGAGACCTCGCGTGACGTTGCACTCGAAATGCGAGCGCTCTTCGAAAAGCTCGGCGATCCCAACCTGCGGATGATCGGTCATTGGGCGCTTGGGGTCGCGCAGTTTCACCTCGGAGAACTCCAAAGTGCACACGCGAATCTTCTGAAAGGACGCGAACTTTACGACCCGGCGTTTCATCGTCCGCGCGTGTGGGAAACGGGGATTGAGCCCGGCATCTTCTGCGCGGCCGAACTCTCGCGGACCATGACGCTCATCGGGTATCCGGATCAGGGTCTGGCGCATGTGCAATGGGCAGTTGCGGAGGCGCGCGCGCTCGATCATCCGCAGCCGCTGGCATTCGCCCTATTGTTCGAGATCTTCGCGCACCTGGCCCGCCGCAA
>JBAROV010000195.1:0-3909 GCA_049642465.1 Vicinamibacterales bacterium | reverse complement strand
CGGGTTCGATAGCCATACGCGCGCGCGGCAGCACGTCCGCGTTGAGTGCGGACTGGCGCTGCCGGGCCGCCTCGAGCTGGTTGACGGCAACAGCGGCTTCGCCTTCGATCACGCGAGTCATGGCGCGAAGGTCCGCTTCCGCCATCGCCCGCATCGCCTGCGCTTCGGCAACGCCTGCGCGGAGCTTCCCGCGCCAGATTGGCAGGCTCAGGGCGACCATCGCCATCCACCCACGGCCTTCAGCCATCGTGTAAGACGGTCCCGTGCGAATCGTTGCCATCGGCCGGAACATGTCGCGCATGACTTGCACTTCGGCTTCGGCTCGCGCGATGCCGGCATGCCCGGCCGCCAGTTCCGGCCGCGTCGTCAAGGCCTTCTTGATGTCTGACCACGAAGGCACCGGCTGAAGAGGTGCGAGTGGTGCGAGCGGCGGCACGGGATTATCCGCGTCCAACCCAAGACTGGTGTTGAGCATGGCTTCGGTGCCGCGGATTTCTCCGGCCAGCGCACGCGTGATCGCATTGAGCCGCGCCACTTCCACTTCAGCGCGGAGCACATCGGACTGTGGTGCGGTGCCACTGGCATACCGGGCGTTCGCGGCACTGACGACATCACGGGCAAACGCCACCTGCTCGGTCACCAGTGCCGCCGTCCGGCGTCGCTCCTGCAGCATCAGAAAGGCGTTGGCTGCTTCGATCGCCACGTCCAGCGTGGTGCGATCCGTCTCCGCGCGCAGCCGATCGACGTCGGCCAGGGCGGACGCGCGCCGATGACCGCGAATCCCCGATACCGGAATCTGCTGCTCGATGGTTATGCTGACGTCGGCCCCGCCGAACATGAACGGGAGGTGATCGAGAGACGGTGAGATCATCGGATCGCCGAGTGCGGACACAATCACGGGCCGTGACTCGCCAGCACGCGCGCGCGCGCGCGCCGCTTGTATTTCGTCTCTTCGTTCGGCCGCTATCCGGATGGCGTCCCCCAGCCTGAGCGGTGAGGGCAGGGCCGGCATATCCTGTGCGGCTGCACGAGGCGCCGCGCTGACTGCTATCAGCAGAACGAAACAACTCAGGGAACGGGTCATGTAACCACCACTCGAAATTCGACTATCGAACGCACCTGCAGTGAAGACGCAGGGGTTCTAATTCAGATTCGGAGTGGTATGTGGGGAGGGTGTTGCCCGAGCGACAGTCCCAGCGGGTCGAAATCACGCGAGGCGTCGGGCAGCGTATCGGCCAACCGTAAATTGGCCGCCGCATGATGAGCGGCCAGCGGGGATTGAATGCGTTGAATATCCTCGCGAACGAACGCTGGGAAGCCCGTTTCCGTGTCGGTGCAGATCACGCCGCTGCTGACGCGAGTTGACCCTGTCGTGTCCAGGTGGTCGCACGCAGTCGTCCGCGCCTCGGTCGGGTCACACCACATCTTGCACAGGAGCGCGGCGTGTTGCCCCGTGAAGAAGCTCAGGACGATTGAGAGGACGGTGGCTCGAAACACGACAGGGTTCTCCTTCATTGAGGCAAGAGTCGGGCCAGGCAGCCGGCGGCAAAAACCGTGAGAAATTCGGTTGTTTTTGCCGCTTAGTACCAAGGTCCCGGTATTTTTGCCGATGGTGCGCCGGAAATCCCGCAGCCCGCCTCATGCTGCGCACATGATAGGAGCGGTACCGCACGGCAGGAGTTGCGACATGGCGCGACATCGCGAAACGCACCGAAGCGAGCGCATCGGCTGGCTGCGCGCGGCGGTGCTCGGAGCAAACGACGGAATCGTCTCCACGGCCAGCCTCGTGATTGGCGTCGCGGCCGGTGGGGCGACACAAGACGACGTTCTGTTGGCCGGCGTGGCAGGCCTGGTGGCTGGCGCGCTATCGATGGCTGCCGGTGAGTACGTGTCGGTCAGCTCGCAAGCGGATACCGAACGGGCCGACCTCGCACTCGAGCGAAGGGAACTGGCGGCCGATAGCGAGGCCGAGGAACGGGAGTTGGCCGCCATTTACGCCCGCCGCGGCCTCGAGCCATCACTGGCGCGAACCGTCGCGCAGCAGTTGATGGCGCACGACGCCCTCGAGGCGCATGCACGAGATGAACTGGGATTGTTCGACAAGCTTGCCGCTCGCCCGCTTCAAGCGGCGGTCGCCTCCGCGGGTTCTTTCGCCGTCGGCGCCATACTGCCCGTCCTTACCGTCATGCTTGCCGCACCGTCCCAGCTCGTCATCATCGTCTCGGTCGCCTCACTCATCTGCCTGGCGATGTTGGGTGCCGTCGCCGCCCGCGTCGGTGGCGCATCAGCGTGGGCTGGCGCGGCACGCGTCGCCTTCTGGGGAGCCCTCGCCATGGCGATTACTGCTGCCGTCGGTAAGCTCTTCGGAACGACGATCGCCTGACGAGCCGCACTATATCTGTTGGCAACGAACATGCTTTGGCAGTGCGGGCGGATGACGGAGCCACCCGAGTCAGCAATTGACACAGCGGCGCTGTTAGCGGCAATTGTTGAGTCTTCCGAGGATGCGATCTTCAGCACCGACCGCTCCGGTGTTCTCACATCCTGGAACCGCGGCGCCGCACAACTGTACGGATACACTGCATCAGAGGCCATCGGACAGCCCGAACGTCTGACCATTCCTCCGGACCGCATCGCCGAAGCGGACGAGGTCCGACAACGCGTCATCGACGGGCAGTTCGTCTCCTCCTTCGAGACGGTTCGTACTCGCAAGGATGGCACGCGCGTAGACGTCTCGCTGAGCGCATCCCCTTTACGCCGCGCCGACGGTGCAATCGTCGGCGTGTCCAAGATCAGCCGCGACATCACGGAGCGGAAGCGCGCGGATTACCTCAAAGACGAAGCGCTGGCCGCCTCGCGGCGTCTGGCAATAATCGTTGAATCGTCAGACGACGCGATAGTCGCCAAGGACCTTCAAAGTGTCATTCTGGCGTGGAATCCCGCCGCGGAACGGATGTTCGGGTACACCGCCGACGAGGCGATCGGGCAATCCATTCGAATCATCATCCCGAAAGATCGCCAGGATGAGGAGATGGCTGTTCTCGATCGAATCCGTCGCGGCGAACGAGTGGATCACTACGAAACCGTCCGCTGCCGCAAGAATGGCAGTTGTCTGCCGATCTCGTTGATGGTCTCGCCGATATTCGACGAGAGAGGGGTCGTGATCGGCGCCTCCAAGATTGCTCGCGACATTACCGAGAGGAAACGGGCTGAGGAAGAACGCGATCGAGAACACCGGCGCGTCGTGTTCTTCGCGCGTGTCGCGGAAACGTTGTCGAGTTCGCTCGATTACGAAGAAACCCTGAAAAACATCGCCGCACTGGCTGTGCCACGTATCGCCGACTGGTGTGCCGTGGACGTCGTGGAAAACGATGGAGAGCTGTCCCGCCTCACGGTGGCGCATGTGGATCCGGCCAAGGTCCAACTGGCCAACGAGATTCGCCGCAAGTACGAGAACCCCTCGGCGCCTTACAGCGTGCAGTACGTGATTCGAACCCGGACGCCAGCGCTGATTCCCGAAGTGACCGATGCGATGATCGTCGCCGCGGCGCAAGGGGACCAGGAGCGCATCGCACTGGTTCGCTCGTTGGGCCTCAAGTCATACCTGTGCGTGCCAATGGTGAGCGGCGGGCGCGCGAGAGGCGCGCTGACCCTGGCCACCGGCGAATCCGGTCGCCGCTACGGTGAAGACGACCTCCGGTTTGCGCAGGATCTGGCGGCACGCGCCGCGCTGGCCGTGGAGAACGCCCGCTCGCACGACGAACTCCAGCGCGCCAACCGCCTCAAGGACGAGTTTCTCGGCACCCTCTCGCACGAGCTCCGAACGCCGCTGAACGCGATCGTCGGCTATGCCCGCATCGCTCGAAGCGGGATGATCACGGAAGACAGAATGCCGCGCGCGCTCGAGAC
>JBAROV010000175.1:0-96996 GCA_049642465.1 Vicinamibacterales bacterium | reverse complement strand
CCCACTGACGCGTCGCCGCCGACTTCAAAATAGCATCGGTTACGTAGTCAGTCGCGAGTCCGTCGCGGAATGTCGGCGGCAGGCTCTTGCCCCCGGCCGCTGCGTGGACGAAATCGGCAAACTGGTGGATGAACGTATGCTCGTAGCCGATCTGGAGGCCGGGTACCCACCAGTGTTTCATATACGGATGATCCCCATCCGTGATGTGAACGCTGCGCCAGCCGCGTACTTTGCCCTCATCCTTATGGTCGAAGTACTGCAGACGATGGAGATCGTGGAGGTCCCAGAAGGCGGACGCATGCTCGCCGTTGATCTCGAGCGTATAGAGCGCCTTGTGCCCGCGCGCGTACCGCGTCGCCTCGAACATCGCCAGCGATCCATTCTCGAAGCGGCACAGCACCGCGCTCGCATCATCGATTCCGACAGGTTGCACTTTGCCGGTGAGGTTGTGCTTGCGCTCTTTGATAAACGTCTCGGTCATCGCCACGACTTCGGTGATTGGACCGTTCAGCCACATGGCGGTGTCGATGTTGTGCGCGAGGAGATCGCCAGTGACGCCGCTCCCGGCCACTGAGACGTCGAGCCGCCAGAGGCCTTCGCCTCCCTGCGGCAGATCTTTCGCGATCGTCCAGTCCTGCAGAAACTTCGCGCGATAGTGGAAGATGCGGCCGAACTTTCCTTCATCGAGCAGCTGCTTGATCAGCACGACCGCCGGCACTCGACGATAGTTGTACCAGACCGTGTTCGGTACCCCCGCCGCTTCGACGGCAGACACCATGGCTTCGGCCTCGGCTGCGTTCCGGCCCAAGGGCTTTTCGCACATCACCATCTTTCCGGCTTTCGCGGCCGCCAACGCAATCTCGTGGTGCGTGTCGTTGGGGCTGGCGATGTCGACGAGGTCGATGTCTTTTCGATCGACCACCTTGCGCCAGTCCGTCTCGTAGGACTCGTAGCCCCAGTTGTCCGCAAACGCTTTCACGCGATCCTTGTTGCGGGCGGCGACCGTTTTGAGGACCGGCCGATACGGAAGGTCGAAGAAGCGCGGGGCATGGAGAAACGCATTCGAGTGCGTCCGCCCCATGAAGCCATAGCCGATGAGCCCTATATTCAGAGTCTTCATGAAATCCTCGATACCTAATTCGGTACGCTCGATCACTCAGTGCGCGTGGGGCCCTCCCGTAACTCCCGTCCTCCCGTTCGCCCGTCCTGCCGTCCTAGTCCCACCCGTGCGCGTCGCGCACGCCAGCCATCACACCCAGGATGTCGTTCCACGTCTTCTGCTGCATCATCACGGCATTGGGAAACATGCAGCCATCCCAGCAGATGTGCTCGAACTTTCGCGTGACCTGCCCGTTGTCGTCGCGCATCCAGAAACCCGCGTGCTCGACGATGTCGAGCTTGCCGTTGGGATCGAAGGGCTGACAGTGCCGGCCGGTTTTGTCGTGCGAGCCCGACCCCTTGACGGTCGCGTCGTTCTGCGCCACGTGGAAATCGATCGTCCACGGCCGCAACGCGCGGGTCATCTTCCGTAAGCCCTCGTCCAGCGTCTTGCGATCGGACCAGTCGAAGTTCTCCGGGAGGATGCGGTCGTCCGGCGCGTTGTAGCCCATCGTAAAGAGCAGCGTGTGGGCCATGTCGGCCTGGAATCCCACCGTTTTCGGGCGGCCGACCATCTCGAGCAACTCGACGTTGCGCTTGACGCTGTGCATGCCGCCCCAGCAGATCTCGCCTTCCGCGGCGAGGCGCTCCCCGAACTCTTCGGCGACGTCGGCCGCTTTGCGAAACGTGTCGGCGATCTTCTTCGTGTTGCCGGAAGGATCTTTGGCCCAGTCCGCTGGACTCGCTGCCGAGTCGATGCGAATCACCCCGTACTTGCGGACGCCGAGATCGCGCAGCTTCCTGCCGATCTGGCAGGCTTTGCGGACTTGCGTGACGAACGCTTTGCGCTCTTCTTCGCTGCCCATCGCAGAGCCGCCGCCCGTTGGAGGCCACACCGGCGCGACCAGCGAACCCACGGCAAGATTCTTCGCGTGAATCTTGTCCGCAAGTCGCTTCAGATCATCGTCCGATGAGTCGATGCTGACGTGCGGGTCGAATAGAAAGAGGTCCACGCCGTCGAACCTCGTGCCGTTCACCTGCGCCGCGGCGGTCATATTCAGCATCGTGTCGAGGTCGATCGGCGGTTCGGCGCCTGGACCGCCCTTGCCGACGAGACCAGGCCACATCGCGTTATGGATGGCTGGATGTTTATGCATGCGGTTCCTACCGGCTCTTCTTTCGTTTCAAGGGCTCTGCGTCCGGGTTTCCCGGGCCGAAGTGTTTGAGAATCACGAGCGGATCGGATTCGCTCAGATTTTCGATGCGTACGCCGGCCTTCGCGGCTTCGGCTGAGACGAACAACTCGTCCTCGGTCATTTGTCCGTAGCGAATCATCGACGGCGTGGAGACGGCCAGTGCTCCAAACTTGCCGAATCCTTGCGTCAAAATGATGCCGTAGGCCGCCGCATCTTTGATCGTGACGGTGCGTTTCGGCAGCACGGTCAGTTCTTTCGCGGAATACCATCCCGTACCGTAGCAGACCCACGCTTCACGATACCCTTCGGATTCGCTCTCCGCGGCCGGCTTGACGGGTCTTGGAAAACACCGATTGTCGGCGGCGAATGTTGGGTTGACGTTCGCGTCCCAATCGAGCAGCTCGACGAGATAGTCCAGATCCTGGTGATGCGCGGGCTGAACGTCTTTGGTCATCAGGCTCCAGGGCACGATTCGGCCGTCCACCTCGGACTGGAACATCGCGAAGACGTCGCTGTTGACCTGCGGCTCGTAGGTGACGAGCGAGCCGGGCGCATGGAGGATGCATGGGTCGATCTGCCAGCCGGTTCCCGGTTCCAGTCGGAACGCGCGTGACAGATTGATGATCCCGTTGTCGCCGCGGTTCCAGTGCTCGAGACATCGCCGCACGTCTGCCTTCGTGGTTCCTGGTTCGAGGCCCATGAACGTGTACGGAAAGGCGTTGAAGGTTTCGTTGTACTGAGGTGGAAAGTAATACGCCTCGGGTTTGCCTCGTCTTCCCACGAGTTTGGCCTGGGCATCGCTCTGGTGCATGTGATGCGGGATCGCGCCCCAGTTGTCGAAAAACTTGCAGAGCAGGTTCCAGCCCTTTTCGCGTTCCATCGCCGCGGCGCCGAGCAGGAGATCGCCGGCCTGCTCGACCGCCTCCTTCAGCAGGAAGCGGGCGTTCCCGGCCCGCACATAACTCAGGCCCTCATCCGCGGGTGTGCCAGGACCGTTGTCGGCGTTGGTCGTCGATGAAAACCAGCGCTCGTTGATGCCGCCGCGGTGAGCGCCGCAGGCATAGAGGTCGTCGGGATGGAGCTTGAGGCGGCGACCCGGGATCATGAACGAACGCGGCACCCAGGTTGGCTCCAGTCGAAGCAACCCTCTGCCTGCCTCCAGCGCCTGTTGCACCTGCGATCGGTTGGCCATCAAGAATCCTTCTGTGGAAGAAACGACGCGCGCAAATGAGGACGATATATAACCAGCAAGGGCGCGATCAAGCCCGTCTCCGGGACCTGGCACCTTGGCCCACCTTCGCGCTTCGCGCTCCGGCGGGCAAGCACCCTGGCACCTTGGCCCACCTTCGCGCTTCGCTCCGGCGGGCAAGCACCCTGGCACCTTGGCCCACCTTCGCGCTCCGCGCTCCGGCGGGCAAGCACCCTGGCACCCTGGCACCTTGGCACCTTGTCATAATACCGACCCATGTCGCTATCCGACCGTTACCACGGCCGTCGCGCGGAACGAATCGAGAACGAACACCTGCGTGTCACGGTACTCGTCGAAGGCGGGCACATCGCGGAAGTGCTGCACAAGACGAGCGGCGTCAACCCGCTGTGGACGCCGCCGTGGCCATCGATTGAGCCGTCTACGTATCGGCGCGCCGGCGATACGGTCTACGGGGGCGCCGTCGACGCGTCGCTGCTGTCGGGGATCATGGGCCACAACCTGTGTCTCGACATTTTTGGCGGACCGTCCGCCGAGGAGGAGGCTGCCGGACTTCCGGTGCACGGGGAAGCGTCGGTTGTTCGCTACGACGTGCGACGCGCGGAGGGTGAACTGTTGATGATGGCCGAGCTGCCGCTCGCCCAACTCCGTGTCGAACGCCGGCTGTCACTGCGCGGGGACGCGGTTCGTGTCGAGGAGCGGGTTCAGAACGTCAGCGGAACGGATCGCCCTGTGGGATGGACCGAACATGTCACACTAGGGCCTCCCTTTCTCCAGAAAGGCGTCACGCAATTTCGTACCTCCGCCACGCGGTCGAAGGTGTTCGAGAAGACCTTTGGCGGGGCGGACTATCTGAAGACCGGGGCCGAGTTCGACTGGCCGCATGCGCCGCGGATCGCGGGCGGTACTGCCGATCTGCGTGTCTTTACCGATCTGGCCGTTTCCGGCGGCTACACGGCGCACCTCATGGATGCCCGTCGCCGGGAGGCGTTCTTTGTGGCCTTTGCTCCGCCGGAACGCCTGTCGTTCGGCTACGTGTGGAAGCGTGACGACTTCCCGTGGATGGGAATCTGGGAGGAGAATCTCAGCCGTTCGCAGCCCCCCTGGAACGGCCTGAGCATCACCCGGGGCATGGAGTTCGGCGCCTCGCCCTTTCCGGAAACGCGTCGTGAGATGATTGAACGAGGACGGATGTTCGAGACGCCCACGTTCAGATGGATTCCGGCAGCGTCCCAGGCGACCGTAGAGTATTGGATCGTGGCGCGCGCGGCCGACCGGATTCCCGAGTCGCTGGAGTGGCCGGCGACCTGAGCGAGGGTGCTGGCGAACGTATTTTTGATGAGGATCGAGGACATGAAAAGACTGTTACCGACTGCCATTCTCATAACCCCACTGTTCCTGGCTCCGCTCTTGGCACAGACGAAGCCCGCGACGAGTTCAGCGGCCAAGCCGGCGGCCACGGGCGCGGCGCGCACGGTGGACATAGTGGGAAACGATCAGATGAAGTACGACGTCACCGACATTCCGGCGAAACGCGGCGAACAGCTGCGCGTTCGGCTCACGGCCAAGGGAACGATGCCGAAGATCGTGATGGCACACAATTTCGTGCTGCTGAAGCTGGCTGCCAACCCCGTCAAGTTCGTCACCGCGGGGGCGCAGGCGCGTCAAACCGACTTCATCGCGCCGGAGACCAAGGATCAGGTACTTGCGGCCACGCCGCTCGCGGGCGCGGGCGAGACGGTCGAAGTGACGTTCACGGTGCCGAAAGTGGTGGGCAGCTATCCGTTTCTCTGCACCTTCCCGGGACATTTCCAGGCAGGCATGCGCGGTAACCTTATCGTGAAATAGCTGCCGCCTGCCAGCTTCCAGCTGCCAGCCCCCGGTCAAGGGATCGCTGGAAGCTGGAAGCTGGAAGCCCAAGTCATTTGAACAGCTGCGGAACAAATTCATTCAGGTAATTACGCCAGTTGATCCACGTATGGCCGCCTGGCGTCTGTTTGAAGACCGGCGCGAAGCCGTGCTGTTTGAGTAGTTCGACGGTTGCCGTTGTCGTCGGCATCAACCGATCGGCCTCACCCGTCCCAAACCACAACAACTTCAGTCCTTTCTTCAGCGCGGGATCGTCGAGTTTGGTCTTGTGCCTGGTGGCCCAGTCCGTCGCGGTCAGCGGCGGCGGCGCGGGCGCGGCGGCTCCGGCGGGCGGAGCAGGGGCGTTGCCGCGACCGGTGGCCAGCGCAGGAAACGCTCCGAGCAGGCCTGAGCTGTAGACACCGATGTAGGCAAACTTCTCCAGGTGCGGAAACGCGATGTGGAGTGTGTGGTTCCCTCCCATGGATAACCCCGCGATCGCGCTGTTCGCGCGGTCCGTCAGCACGCGGTATCGCTTCTCGATCGTTGGCACGACGTCGGTGAGAAAGTCTTTGACGAATTCCTCGGTGCCCGTGCGGCCAAGTGCCGTTCCGGTGCGTCTGGTATGCCCCGCCGGCATCACGACAATCATCGGCTTCGCCTTCTTGTCGGCGATCAAGTTGTCGAGAATGAACCCCGCGCGACCCACCGACGGCCACGCATCATCCGTATCGCCTGCGCCGTGCAGCAGGTAGAAGACCGGGTACTTGTCGTTGCGCGACTCGTAGCCTGGAGGTGTATAGACATGCATGCGGCGAAAGGCCCCGAGCGTGGTCGAGTAATAGCTCACCTCCGCGACGGCGCCGTGCGGGACGTTCCTGGTATCCATGAAGTCGGAGCCAGGGACGTACAACATGCTCCACACGTTGTTGTTCGACTCGCTTGTCTGCGGGTTGCGCGGATCGACGGTCGCCACGCCGTCGATGTTGAACGTGTAGCGATACGCGCCGGGCTCTACCGGACCGACGGTAATCTCCCACACGCCGTTGTCGCTCGACGCGAGTTGGGTCGCCTGGCCGAGCCCCTGGATATCCCCGGCATTGAGGCGAATAGCCCGCGCGTTCGGCGCATGAATGCGGAAGGTGATGCGTCGATCGGCGCTGAGCTCCGGAGAGACGACGGTTGGCGCCGGAGGTCCACCGCCTCGTCCTGGCTGTGCGCCAACTGAGTTGAGGGGCGCGATGAGCGCCACAACCGCGAGCAGGCCCAGCGCAAACGGCCGCAGAGTCACAGAAACCTCCTTGATTGAGCCAGGGACATCACCCCGATTACAGGCGGGACATTATCTGCGATATTTTGATGGTCATGTATCGATACCTCTTCGGGATCCTGAGTGCCCTGGCGGCGGCGTCGCTGCCGATCCACGCGCAATGGCCGCAGTTCCGCGGCCCCGACGGCACCGGCGTGTCGACCACAGCCAACCCGCCAGTGAGCTGGAGCGAAGACAAGAACGTCCGGTGGAAGACGCCTGTTCATGGCCGCGCGTGGTCGTCGCCGGTGGTTCTCGAGGGCAAGGTGTGGGTGACGACCGCGACCCCCGACGGCCGGCAACTCTCTGCGCTGGCCGTGGACGTTGAAACGGGAAAAATCCTGCACGATTTGAAACTCTTCGACGTGCCCAATCCGCAGTATGCGCACCCGTTCAACAGCTACGCGTCACCGACGCCGGTCATCGAGCCCGGACGCGTCTACATCACGTTTGGCTCGCCCGGGACCGCCGCGCTCGCCACGCGAACCGGCAAGGTGCTCTGGCAACGGCGGGATCTCGAGTGCAATCACTTCCGCGGCGCCGGGTCGTCTCCGATCATTTTCGACAATCTGCTGATCATGCACTTCGACGGGAGCGATCGGCAGTATCTCGTGGGGCTCGACAAAGCCAGCGGAAAGACCGTGTGGAAGACCGACCGCTCGATTGATTTTCAGGACCTCGGCCCGGACGGCAAGCCACAGGCCGACGGTGATTTTCGCAAGGCGTTCTCCACGCCGCATATCGTCACGCACGGTAGCGCTCCGCTGCTCATCAGCATTGGATCGAAGGCGACCTACGGCTACGATCCGCGCACGGGAAAGGAACTGTGGCGACTCGAGGAGCGGAGCAGTCATTCCGGCAGCACGCGACCCGTGCCCGGGCACGGTCTCATCTTTTATCCGACCGGCTTTCCGACCGGCCAGTTGCTGGCCATTCGTCTCGCGGAAACGCGCGACGCGCCGCCAGAAGTGGTCTGGAAGATCACGCGCGGTGTGCCCAGCAAACCATCGGTCCTGCTCGTCGGCGACCTGATTTTCATGGTGAACGACACGGGGATTACCAGTTGTGTGGAGGCAAAGACCGGCACGTCCGTCTGGACATCGCGAATCGCCGGGACGTTTTCCGCTTCGCCGATTTCGGCAGCGGGGCGGATCTACTTCTTCAACGAGGACGGCAAGGCAGCCGTGATCGAAGCCGGACGGAGCTTCAAGGTCCTCTCCGAGAATCTTCTGGATGACGGGTTCATGGCGTCGCCGGCGGTCGTCGGAAACGCGTTGATTCTGCGGACGCGAACGCATCTGTATCGAATTGAGGAAGTCCGGTCTCCGCGGCTATAATCCTGCAATCGTTTACAGGGAGATCGGGAACGGAGCACGACCCGTGGAGCATCACAACAACCTGGCCATCCTCGTCGGCGGAGGTCCCGCCCCCGGCATCAACAGCGTCATTGGCGCCGCCACCATCCGCGCACGGCTGCAGGGCCTCCACGTCCTGGGGATTCGTGACGGATTCGAATGGCTGATGCAGGGCGACATCGATCACGTCATTCCGCTCACCATTGAAAACGTCAGCCGCATTCACTTCCGCGGCGGGTCGTATCTGGGTATCTCGCGCGCGAATCCCACGAAGTCGCCGGCGCTGCTCGACAAGACGCTCGAATCGCTGCTTCGCTTGAACGTCTCGCAGCTGATTACCATTGGCGGTGACGACACCGCGTTTTCCGCGATGAGGCTCGAAGAGCGGTCGGCCGGCGCCATTCGTGTCGTGCACGTTCCGAAGACGATCGACAACGATTTGCATCTTCCACCCCAGGTGGACACCTTCGGGTTCCAGTCCGCGCGTCACTACGGCGCGGAGATCGTCAAAAACCTGATGGTGGACGCGAAGACCACGTCGCGCTGGTATTTCGTGGTGGCCATGGGACGCAAGGCGGGTCACCTCGCGCTCGGCATCGGCAAAGGCGCAGGCACGACGCTGACGCTCATCACCGAAGAGTTCACTTCACCTATCCGCTTGAAGACGATTGTCGATACGCTGGCAGGGGCAATCATCAAGCGACTCAGTGAAGGACGGCGCGACGGCGTGGCCGTCATCGCAGAGGGTCTGGTCCTCGACGTCGCCGAGGAGGATCTTGCCGGACTGGACGAGGTCGAGCGCGACAGTCACGGGCACCTGCGCATCGCCGAGGTGAATTTCGGCGAGATTCTCAAGTCGCAGGTCACCACCCGCCTCCGCGACCTCGGGGTCAAGACGACGATCGCGGCCAAGAACATCGGCTACGAGTTGCGCTGCGCGGATCCGATTCCCTTCGACATGGAATACACCCGCGATCTGGGATATTGCGCGGCCAAGTACCTGATTGCCGGGGGCAGCTCCGCGATGGTCTCGCTCCAGGGCGGGCATTTCGTGCCGATTCCGTTCAACGAGATTAGCGATCCGCAAACCGGCCGCGCGCGTGTGCGGCTGGTGGACATCACGTCCACTCGCTACGCTATCGCACGTCGTTACATGATCCGGCTGCGGCGCGACGACTTCGAGGATCCGCACGAGCTGGCCAAGCTGGCCAATACCGTCGGCCTCTCCCTGGCCGACTTCAAACGTGAGTTCGAGTACCTGATTGCTGCAGAGCCCCCGCCACTCTTCATCGACGAACACGGCGAGCGGATTGGCGCCGGCGCGCCCTGAAAAATGGGGACTGTCCCCTTTTCCCATTTTCGGAAAAAGGGGACAGTCCCCATTTCTCACTTTCGGGAAAAGGGGACAGTCCCCATTTTCAGCCGGTGCGCAACCAGAGTTTGCAGGACGCGCCCATCTGTCGACCCATCGTCGACGTGATCAGTTCCTTGCGCAGGTCGAGGGGCACGTCGAGGACGCGAGCGACAATCGTGTCGAGTGTGGCGGCTTCGTTGAAGCAAGGGATCAATACGGACAGCAACGGCAACTGCGTCACCGACGCGGGTCTCGACTGGGACTCGGCGGCTAATCCCGAGGCGGCGCAGTACTGCGCCGGACGATGAGCGCGTGCGGCAACGTGATGGAGGCGGGCGGGAGGATCCGGCCGCCCAGAATGTCGAGCAGGAGCCTCACCGTGCCGTGACCGATGTCACGCATGGGCTGCGCCACGGTTGTCAGCGGCGGTTCGACGTGACGAGCGAAGCGGATGTCGTCGAACCCCACCACCGAAAGATCGCGAGGCACGTTGACGCCGCGGCGCCGCGCCGCATCGATCACGCCGATGGCCATCTCGTCGTTGAAGCAGAAAATGCCGGTGGGCCGATCCGGGCGATCCAGCAATTGCTCCGCGGCCGCGAATCCTGATTCGATCGAGAAGTCTCCGGTCATCACCAGCAATGCGTTCTCGGCATCGTGCGCTTTTGCAGCGGTCGTCGTGCCGCGCAGCCGATCGCGGCTGAGGGGACTTTCGAGTGGGCCGGTGACGACCCCAATCCGCCGATGGCCCAGACCATACAGGTGATCCATGGCCTCGGCAGCAGCAATCGCGTTGTCGATGTGTACGCCGGGCACTCCGAGGCTCGGACTGAACTCGCACCCGTTGACGATCGGTGCGCACTGCGGAGCCATGAACTGCACGAGTTCGGCGGCGGCCTTGGGTAGCCGGTGCCCAAGAAAAATCAGGCCATCGGCTTCCTTGCGCCGGAGCATCAGCGCGTAGCGCTCCTCCCGCGCCTCGTTGTGCTGCGTGTCGCCAAGCAGCACGGCGTATCCTTCGCGCTGAGCTGCGTCTTCGATCCCCTGGAGAATCAGCGAGAAAAACGGATTCGAGATGTCGGGTACGGTGACGAGAATCTTGCCCGAGCGGCGCGTGCGCAGGTGTTTGGCCGCCGAATTGGGCGTATAGCCAAGGTGTTCGACAGCCTTGAGCACCTTCAGGCGCGTGCCGGGCGCAACCACATCCGGGCGGCTGAGCACGCGTGAGACGGTCGCGGTGGACACCCCCGCACGTTTCGCGACCGCATGGATGTTCGACACGCGCGGAAAATCATACCCTAGTAGAGCGTGACTTTTGAATCACGCGCGCCCGCTCCGTTGTCGCGGCCGCGATATGGTGTTCGGACCGTTGTGCCGCACCACTCGATGAGTCGCCGCCGTCGACGATGACACCAATCCTCCTGATTAGGCGCTCGCATAAAGATGCAGCGCTCCTGCCCGCGGTGTTGATTTTCGTCGGTGCGCTGGTTCTTGCTTTTCGACCGATCTACGAACCGGATCTCTGGTGGCACCTCGCGCAGGGCCGCGAGACGGCGGAGGGCCGTTTCGTCCGCACCAACGTTTTCAGCTTCGGCTATCCGGATTATCGACAGCCCTACACGTCATGGCTCTTCGACACGGTGGCGTACGCTTCGTGGCAAGCAGGCGGCGCCATCGCGATTCAGGTGCTGCAGGCCTCCCTCCTCGGGTTGACGCTGCTGCTTCTCTATCGTGCCTGCCGTGTTCGTTCGCCTGCGTGGAGCGCAGGCGTCGTGCTGCTGCTGGGTTTCTTCGTGCTCGAGCCGCGTGCGATCCCGAGACCACACCTGGTGTCGTTTGCCGGCCTCGCCGGCTGCACGCTGTTGATCGAGCGCGCCCTGGCTCGTCGCGCGGCGCGGCCGCTGTGGTGGGCCATCCCATGGATTGCCGTCTGGAGCAACTTTCACGTCGAATGTGTTTTCGGCGTGATTCTGCTCGGCACCTTTGCAGGATTGGAATGGGTCCGGCCACGTTCGCTCACGCGGGAGGAGGCACGCACCGCCGTCCTGATTACCGTCCTCGGCGCGATGGCGACGATGGGGAATCCGTACGGGTGGGGGTTGATCCGGTACCTCCATGAAAACTGGTCGGTTCCGAAGATCCTGACAATAGCGGAACTGCTGCCACCTCCATTCGTGCCGTATCGCGCCTTCTATTTCTACGTTTTCGTCTGCGCGCTCGCCATGGCTCTGCGCTGGCGCGACGTCCGTCTCTGGCAGATCGTCGCGATCGCGGGGTTCGCGATAGTGGGCACGCGCTACCTCCGGCTCACACCCCTGGTACTGCTCGCCAGCGCGCCGACCGTTGCAGCGGCACTCACGGCCGTCGCGGTGAACAGAATTATTCGGCGCGGAATCGTCGCCGCCGCGATCATCGCAGGGCTTGCTGTCTCGCGCGCGCCTGTCGATCGGCTCGTGACACAGTTTTCAGTGGGCGAGTCCGCGGTCGCGCCGCAGGCGTTCTTTTCGAAGGACGCTATCGCATTCGTGCACAAGGCTGGTCTGGAGGGAAACGTCTTCAACAGCCACAATCTTGGGGGATACCTCGCCTGGACGTTGTATCCGCGCGTCCGCATCTTTCAGGACAGCCGGCTGCAGGCCTATCCGCCCGAGCATTTCCTCAGCATCCTCGTCGCTTCCCAATCGGAGGCCGACTGGGAGGTCCTTGTCGCAGACGTGGACTGGGCGATGCTGTCACTGCCGCGGCCGAATCAACTCTCAGGGGTGGGACGCTTCGGTTCGGATCAGTGGAGTACGGTGTTCAACGATGGGGTGGTCGAAATTGTGGTTCGCGTGCGACGAAGATAAAACGCGACATACGAATCGCCTTCGGCGACCGGGGCAGTCAATGCGACTCAGAATTGCGGCCTATTGACGGTCACCGTGAGCGTCGCCCTTCCGATCTTTCCAACACTGTTGATCGCCCAGCAACTCACCGTCGTCTTGCCGACGGGGAAAGTCGAGCCCGAGCGCGGCAGGCAGTGCACCGTTCTGGCTTTGCTGACCTTATCGGTCGCGGAGACCGTGAACGTCGCCACCGCCCCGGCTTCGGATGTTGCGACCACCGTGACGTCGCCCGATGTCGTGACGGTCGGGGGTGTTGCGGTTTCGGCGCCAACCGGGATGCGATCGCTGCAATCGCCAGCGGGGCATTCGTTGACGTCGAAACATCCGACGTAACCGTCCCCCGCGAAATCTTTCGGACAGGAGCTGCAGGTGCGGGATCCTGGCGTGTTGCGGCAGGCTGACAACAGGTGACACCCGCCGTTGTTGACGGCGCACTCGTTGATGTCCACACACCCCGTTGCCGGAGAGCCGGTGAATCCCGGAGGGCAGCTGTCGCCGCACTGCCAGGTGTCCGGTTTCGCGCCGTCCTTGCAGGCGACACCATCCGCGCAGCCGCCGTTGTTGACGGCACACGGGCTTCCGGCCGGGTTACCGGCTTGTTGCGCCGAGGGGTGCCAGGTCCCCAACATGATCACCCCAAGAACCACGACCGCTCCGATCCCCAACCCAATCTTCATGCCAACGATCTTAGCCCATACCATCAATTGACGACTGACGATTGCAGACTGAGGACTGCAACTGAGTGACGATTGCGGATTGTATTGGGGATTGCGCATTGCATTGGGGATTGCGGATTGCATTGCGGACTGTATTGGCGATTGCGGATTAGATTGACGATTGCGGATTGAATCGCCAATCATCAATCCAATCGCCAATCGTCAATACAATCGTCAATCTCCAATACAATCCACAATCTTCAATACAATCGCCAATCTTCAATCAATGCAATCGTCAGTCTTCAGTCGTCAGTCGTCAATTGTCTGCGCGCTCGCGGCCGGCTTGTGCGTGAGTGTCGCGGCGGCCGCGAGTGCGCAGACCCTGGTGGTACGAGGTGCGCCTCCGAACTCGACCGTCGAGTTCGTCCTGAACGCGTCAACGATCGGCTCGGCAACGGTCAATACGGACGGCGATGCGGTCATCGCGAGTCAGCCGGGCGCGACGAAGGCCGACATGGATGCCTACATCTACGTGGACACCTGCGATGCGGCTCGGCGGGTGTTCGTCGTTGAGAGTGGCATGCTGCCGCCGGCGCCGGACGCTGGATGCAACCGGACCCTCTCGGGGCTCTTTCTTGTGCGGAGTATCACCACGATCGTCGTGAATGTCAGTGGGACCCTGCCCACCGTGCTGCTGCGGCAGGGATCGTACGATCTCCACAAGGGACCTGAACGAACCTGGGGGCCCACGCCTTTTGGCTTGGTGCTATTTGGCGGCGGCGGGCTGACGAGATTTCCGCAAACGAGCGCCCTCTCGTGCGGGGATCTGACAGAGTGCTCCGGCGATGATGTTGGACTTGGATACACGGCCGGCATCAATTTCTGGTTCTCCCGAATCATTGCAGCGGAGGTCAGCTACACGAGGCCAGCCGAATCCACGGCAGACGGCAGCGGCAGCAACTTCCGTTTCAACAGCGCGCTCGACGCGCACGTCCTCAATATCGCCGGCAAAGTCGGCGTTCCAATCAAAATCGTTCGGCTGTATGGACAAGGCGGAGCGACATATCATCGGGCCACCTGGGAAACCGAACAGACCATCGATCCAGTGACGCGGACCACCGATGCCGGCACGGTGACCGTTCCTGGCGGCACGCAGACCTATCGTCTCGACACGGGCGGCTGGGGCTGGTCGATTGGTGGCGGGCTTGAAATCTGGCTGGCGCGCTCCTTCGCGCTCTACACCGAAGGCGGGCGCCTGGCGCTCAAGGGCTCCGCGCGGGACGGGGGGGACGGAAGTCTGGATGAGGGGCTCACCTACTTTGTTGTGGGGGGCCGAGTGAGACTGTGGCGCTGAATCGCCCCGGTCCGACCTCCCGACCTCCCGACCTCCCGATCTCCCGATCTCCTGGTCTCCCGATGTCCGTCAACTCACTTCAACCAGCTCGATCTCGAATACGAGCGTGGCATTCGGCGGGATCGGGCCGTATCGGCTCTGGCCATAAGCGAGCGACGGCGGGATGACAAGCCGTCTGATGCCGCCGACCTTCATTCCCTGCACCCCCTGTTCCCAGCCGCGGATCACCTGGCCGGCGCCAAGTGTGAACGAGAAGGGGGTCTGACCGACCGACGAGTCGAACTGCACCCCTTTTCCTTCCGGTGCCGAGGCGTTGTAAAACCACCCCGTGTAGTTGACCGTCACCACTCGCCCGGTTAGCGCATCCGCGCCTGTTCCGACGCGCAAGTCGGATTGCGAGTAATCGGCATTGTTGGGCGACGTGGGCGAGTCTCCGCAGGCTGCGAGGACGATCGCGAGCACGAGGGCGGGCAAAACTCTGGAAATCGGCGACAGCATAGAAGGATTATGTTACGAGAAGTCGGAGCCACTATACTTTCGACCGCCGATCGCACCGGCAGCCTTCGCGAGAGTTTGCGGCGCGAAGGTTGGAGGGAGGCCCACCAGGCTGGGCCACGAGCGTGCTGAGGGCACTGAGGAAAGAGGAATCGTGAAACGCATTGGTATGGGGATCGTGGGGGCCGGCTTTGTCGGGCCGCATCACGTCGATGCTGTCAGGCGTCTCGGCTACGTCGATGTGGTGGCCGTCGCGGGAAGTTCGCAGGCGTCCGCGGACAAGAAGGCTGAAGCGCTCGGCGCAAAGCGCGCCTACGGGAGCTACGAAGCGTTGCTGGCCGATCCGGACATTCAAGTCGTGCACAACGCGACGCCGAACTATCTGCACTATCCCGTCAATGCCGCCGCGATCGCCAAAGGCAAACACGTCGTCTCGGACAAACCGCTGGCGATGACGGCAGAAGAAGCCAAGAAGTTGCTCGACGCTGCCAACAGGGCGGGCATCGTTCATGCGGTAACGTTCAACTATCGCGGGAATCCGCTCGTCCAGGAGGCGCGGCTCAGGATTGCGCGCGGCGAGATCGGGAAGCCGCACTTTCTCGTCGGCACCTACCTTCAGGACTGGCTGATCAAGGACACCGATTATTCCTGGCGGCTCGAGCCTGATAAGGGGGGCGCCTCTTCAGCGCTGGGCGACATTGGCTCCCATTGGTGCGATCTGGCGCAACACATCAGCGGTCTGCGCATCACGGACGTGCTCGGGGACATCACGACGACGGTGGCAAAGCGGAAGAAGCCAAAGGGATCGCGCGAAGCATTCCAGACCGGAGGATCGAACGAGGCGTTCGATCTCGTGGACATCAAGGTCGAGGATCTCGCGTCGGTGCTCGTGCGGTTCGACAACGGTGCGAAGGGAAGCTTCTCTGTCGGTCAGGTCTGCGCCGGACACAAGAACGATCTGGTGCTGGAAATCTGCGGGCCGAAAGGTTCGATCCGCTGGCGGCAGGAACACCAAAACGAGCTGTGGCTTGGCCAGCGCGACAAGGCCAATGAGATCCTGCAAAAGGATCCGTCGCTCATTGACGCCGACGCACGCCGCTACGCGCACCTCCCCGGCGGACATCAGGAGGCGTGGGCTGATGCGTTCTGCAACCTGATGCGCGACATTTACGGCTTCATTGCTGAAGGGAAGAAGCCAGGCGACCCGCATCCGCCCGCGTTTGCCACCTTCGAGGATGGCTACCGAGCCAACTGCATCGTCGAGGCCATTCTGCAGAGCGCAAAGCAGGGCTCATGGACCAAGGTGGCGTACTGATGACAATCAAAGCCTTTGAACCGAAGTTCATGAAGGTGGGGATCCTGACGGCGGCGCTGCAGGAACTCACGCCGCGCGAGGTGCGCGATCCCGATCCGGATCGCGCGATTGAGGAGTGGGCGGAATTCGCGAAGGAAATCGGCGCCAGCTACATGCAACTGTCTGCGGCGTTGCATCCCACCGAGACCGACGTTCCGCCCGAGGCGATGCTCGATCCCGTGGCCAACACGCTCGACCTGCGCAAGCCGTTCGACAAAGATCGCGCGAAGCGGGTCCAGGCGGCGCTGAAGTCGACGGGCATCGGCTTGTCCGACATCGGCTACTTCGACAATCTGCTGCACCACGACCCCGCGATCCGGAAGAAGAAGCACGACTTCATGCTCCGCGTGTTCGATACGGCGGCGCTCCTCGGCGTGGACGCCGTCTGCGGCTTCGTCGGGCGCAACCAGCAGCGCAGCATGGATCAGAACCTGATTGATTTCGAAGAACAGCTGATTCCGTTGCTGAAGCAGGCCAAAGATCGTGGGATTACGTATCGCGTCGAACAGTGCCCGATGCCTGGCTGGACGACGGGAGACAATTTCCACAACAACATCGCGTACGCTCCGGGGACCTGGATTGCGCTGCATCGCATCTGCGAGAAGCACAAACTGGGCGACAACTTCCGCATCCACTACGACCCGTCGCATGCCATCCTGATGGGACAGGACACGCGATCGATCTTTCAGTACCTGAAAGACACCGGCTACAACTTCCTCATTGGCGGGTTCCACGTGAAAGGACAGGTAACCGATGCGAAAGGTGTGAGCGCGTGGGGTTATGGCGGACAAACCGTGGAACGGGGCGACTGGATCGACGGCAAGCCGTCACCGAAACCCGCGGATCAGTTGAATGCGTGGAAAAAGCAGATCGTTCTCTGCGAGCACGAGCTGCCGGGGACTGCGCGACACGATCCCCTGGCGTACCTCCAGAACCGCACGGTTGACTGGCTGGATCACCAGCTCGCGGCGCGGGAACTGCTCAAGCTCGATGTCGCCAACACGCACCTGGTTGTGGAGCACGAATACCCAAAAGCCCGCATTCAGGATCGCAGGCGGCTCAAGCCGATTCTGGAGGGATCAGTGGCATTTGTCCGGCGCATAGATGAGGCCGCCGCGTGCATGTATTCGTTGCAGCACGAGGTGCTGGAGGCGCAGGGAATTCCGATTCAGGGAGTCGGCAGGGAAGCCTTTCGAAGCTGAGTAATTCCCAGGCCCGCGAGCAGTTCCGGCGGGGGCCATTGCGCAGTGCGAAATGGACGTTGTGCAGTGCCATGTATTCATTGACCCGGCTGTCAAGCAGTAGTACAAACCGACTACTCACCGCCAGCCTCAAGTGGGCCCGGCGTGTGGGCGCTTACAAGCGAAATCCGGCGACCCTGATTTACGGGCCTCGACACGTGGTGGGTTCTCCCGCCGGCGATCCCTGTCTTTGAATGTGTGGCGTGCAACCGGTCAGCTGTGATCGGTAAGCGATTTTTTGTTATTAATTAATTCGTCGCAGACCCGGAGGTGAATGTGAAGACGCCTGTTGTCGCCTTGAAGCCGCTGATGCTGTTGGCATTGGCTGCATCACTCACGCTGTCGCCCGCTGTGGCGAACGCGCAAGCGCTCTATGGGAGCGTGACCGGGAACATTACTGACACATCGGGAGCCGCCGTTCCCGGTGCCACGGTGACGATTAAAAACGACAATACCGGTCTCGAGCTCTCCACGGTGAGCGATGAGACCGGCTCGTACACGATTCGAAACGTTCCGGGCGGGACGTACACCCTGAAGACGTCGTTGCAGGGCTTCAAGGAGTTCGCCCAGACGAACGTCCAAGTCATAGTCGGCGGCATCGTCCGCGTCAACGGCAAGCTGGAAATCGGTGCGTTGACTGAGTCGGTCACCGTGACTTCCGAAGCTTTGGTGCTCAAGACCGACAAGGCGGACGTGAGTGTCGACTTGCGGCCGGAAGAAGTCGTCAATCTTCCCCTGAATCAGTATCGCAACTATCAGACGCTGCTGAACCTGGTTCCGGGTGCGACGCCACCGGTGTTTCAGAACGCACAGACGGACACTCCCGGTCGCGCGCTCAGCACGAACATCAACGGGACCAACCGAAACAACAACGTGACTCGTATCGACGGCGCGGCGAGCATCAACGTGTGGTTGCCGCACCACGTCGGCTATGTCGCTCCGGTCGAGACGATCGAGAACGTCAACATCTCGACGAACAACTTCGATGCGGCGCAGGGCATGACCGGAGGCGCCGCGACGGCGGTGCAGACGAAGTCCGGGACCAACAGCATCAGAGGGTCCGCGTTCTTCTTTCGTCAGCAGGACGAATGGAACGCGCGCCGCGGGTATTTCGACCCCACCAAACTCGATGCGAGCGTGACGATCGCTGGCGGCACCGTGGGTGGGCCGATTCGCCGGAACAAACTCTTCTACTTCGGATCCTGGGAACGGAACGACGAGCGCAATGCCCGCTACAACGAATACAGCGTCCCGACCGCGCGGATGCGCAACGGGGACTTCGGCGAGGTGCTGGCGCTCTTCCCGAACTTCCGGATCTACGATCCGACCACGGGCCTTCCGAGTGGTGCCGAGCGTTCGTTGTTCCCGGACGCCATGATTCCCGCCAATCGCGTCAGCGAAATCGCGAAGCGCATCCAGGCGACCTACCCGATGCCAAACGCGACCGGCACGAACGGTGGTCTTTCCAACAACCTGCTGGTGCCACGATTCCCGAAGGCGATTCGGGACAACTACGACGGCAAGGTCAACTGGAACCGGAACCCGTCGCACCAGTTCTGGGGCAAGTTCTCGCTGATGCAGGCGGATGTGCTCGACCTTTTCTACCTGCCATTCGAAGACCCGGGCGGTGGTGAGACGACGGTGTCGTTGTGGACGGTCGGCCAGACCTGGACGCTCAGCCCGACCCTGGTCCTGGACGCCAATGGCGGATCGAACAAGATGACCCACCAGTCGGGGGGGCCGGATTACGGCACCAACTTCGGGTCGGAAGTGTTCGGTATCCGCGGCTTGAACGCGGAGGGCGTCACCGGTCCTGGCTCGGCCGATCTCGCACGATACAGCGGCATGCCTGTTATCAACACCGGCCTCTCGGCGCTGGGTAACAACTCCACCTGGACACCGGTGTGGCGCAAGGAAATCAGCTACACGGCATCTGTCAACCTGACCAAGGTTCATGGACGGCATGAAATTCGGAGCGGGTTCGACTTCGTGCGGCTCACGCTGGATCACTGGCAGCCGGAAGTGGGCAACCCGCGCGGCACCTTGTCGTTTGGCAGCGGCCTCACGGGCATCCCGGGCTTCTCGCAGACGAGCGTCGGCGCGTGGAACAGCTACGCCGCGTTCCTCCTCGGCCTGACGAGCGGCTATGGCAAGAGCGTCCAGTTCGAGGAGATGACCGGCCGTGAGAATCAGTACGGCTTCTACGTGTCTGACCGCTGGCAGGTGAACGAAAAGCTCACGTTGAACCTCGGTCTGCGCTACGAGTACTTCCCGTTGATGTCGCGCGCCGACCGTGGCCTCGAGCAGCTCGATTACGGTACCTTCATGATCAAACTGGGCGGCCTCGGCGGCAACCCGAAAGATCTCGGCATCGAGGTGGACAAGGCGTTATTCGCTCCGCGCCTGGGTCTCGCCTACCGCATCAACGATGACACGGTCTTCCGCACGGGGTATGGCAGGACGTTCAATCCGATGCCATGGTCCCGCCCGATGCGCGGCTTCTACCCCGCGACGATCGCCTACAGCGACGCAGGACCGAATAGTTTCACGCCGTTCGGCCGGCTGGAGGACGGGATTCCGGGTGCGCCCAATCCGGACATCCAGAGCGGCAACATCCCGCTGCCTCGCGGTGTCGACATGCGCTCCCCGGATCCAAACGATGTCAAACGGGGCCACACGGATTCGTGGAACGCGTTCATCGAGCGCCGGTTCCCGCTCGACATCTCGATCAGCGCGGGATACGTCGGCACGGCCACTAACCATGGCTACGCCGATTGGAACATCAACTACGCGGAGACGGGCGGCAACGCGAACCGACAGCTCTTTGCGAAGGCCGGTAACGCCGCCATTCTCGATTGGGCCGCCCGCACACGCGCGCGCTACCACTCGTTGCAGATGGCAGTGAATCGCCCGTTCAAAGGCGGATTCCTGCTCAAGGGCGCCTACACCTTCAGCAAGGCGCTGAACGAAACCGACGACGACGGCTGGGTCGGACTGACCTGGAACCAACCGTCGCAGTTGCATCGCAACTACGCGCGCGCCGGGTTCGACCGCCCGCACATGCTGCAGATGGGATTTGTCTACGAACTGCCGTTCGCGCGTGAGAGCTCGAGCCCCGTGGCGCAAGTCGTCAAGAACTGGCAGATCAACGGAATCGCCTCGTGGCTGTCCGGCACGCCGTTCTCCATCGGTGGGGACAACGGACTGTTGCAGCAGGTTGGCGGCTTCCAGTCGATCAACGTGCAGGGTGAGCCGAAGGGAGGCTTCGAGGAAGCCGGCCCCAACGGACGCTGGTACGATCCGAATATCTTCACCCAGCCGGGCAACGAGTGGGGCAACAGCGGACGGAATGCTTTCCGCGGACCGTCGAACTGGAACCTGGATGCCTCGCTATTCCGGGTGATCCCGATCGGTCAACGCCGATTGGAGCTCCGAATCGAATCACAGAATGCCTTGAACCATGCGCAGTGGGCCAACCCTGAAACGGGCTTCACGAACGTGAACTTCATGCGCATCCGCAGCCTGGCGCGTCCGCCTCGCACGGTTCAGCTGGGTATACGCTTCGCGTTCTAAGAGAGCCGGGTTAGAAGTTAGGATTGATGGCCGGGGCGGCACAGCCGCTCCGGCCATTTTGTTTTAGGCTCGACCTTTTGACACCCTCATTTACGATCTTCGGACTCATTCTCTTCAGCGCCTCCTTCTTTGCGGGCGTTGACGGTAACTACAGCACCGTCTGGCAGCAATCCTCCGAACTCGCGGCGCGCAGCCGTGCAGCCTCGCGCGCGATGAGCCAGGGCCGTTTTGATGAGGCCGCGCGCATTTACCAAGAGTTGTCGCACGCGCTGCCAGACGACCCGGGACTGCTGATGAACCTCGGCATGGCGCTCGCGATGGGAGGACACGAATCCGAAGCCATTCCGCCGCTCGAGCGGGCTGTCTCGCTCAACGCGACGCTGGTCCCGGCCCACCTGTTTCTCGGGTCCAGCTATCTCGCCGTTGGCGAACCGCTGAAAGCCATTCCGCCTCTGGAACGGGCCGTCGCGGGTGGACCGAAGGACGTCGAGCGACGCCAGCTCCTGGCGCAGGCCTACGCGGCGGTGGGGCGGCCGGCGGATGCCGTCACAGAGCTGCGGACGATCACGCAGCTCGATCCGCGATTGCCTGCGGCGTGGTTTGCACTGGGGCACGCGTACAACGAGCTGGCGCAGGAGGCGATGGCCACATTCTCCGAAGGTGCCGACGAAGGTCCATGGCGGCAGCTGCTCGTGGGCGACGCGTTGTTCGTTGACGGTCGATTCACTGATGCATTCGCCATTTACCGCGAGGCGCTGGATCAATTGCCAGCGATGGCGACCATTCATGACTCGATTGCGCAGATCTACGCGAAGACGGGACACGCCGACTGGGCGGCTCGTGAACGGTTGGCGGGTGTGGTCTCGCCGGCCGCGTGCGCGAAACGGAAAGCGATGTGCGAATTTCGCGCCGCTCGATTTCGCACGGCCCTCTCGGCCGCTCTCTCGGGCCGCGATCCCGAGTCGCGCTACTGGCGCGTGCGCGCGGCGACCGAGCTCGCGCGTGCGGCATTCAAACGGCTCGACACTCTTCCTGATTCACGCGAACGGCGTCAATACCGTTCGACTGTGGCGATGGCCGAGCGTCGGTATGCCGACGCGATCGTCGAGCTGAAGGCGGCGCTGAAGTTCGCGCCCGGGGATCCCGCGCTGGTCGAGGATCTTGGAAGCGCGTACTACTACGCGCGCGATTACGACAACGCCGCGTCGACGCTTGCTCCGCTGCTCAAAACCCAGTCCGACACCCCCACCCTCCTCGTGGTCTACGGCGATTCGCTCGCGCAACTTCAGCGTGTGGACGAAGGGCTGCCGCTGCTGAGGCGTGCGGTGGAGCTCAGTCCTGGCGAAGCAGCGCCCGCCTTGACCTTGGCCCGGGCGTACCTGCAGAAAGGGGAGTTCGCCGCTGCGACGCCCCTGCTCGAGCCACAGCTGGAAGGCGACGAGGACGGGAGTCTCCACGTCCAGCTCGCGCGCGCCTACACAGGACTGGGCCAGAAGGAAAAGGCAGAGACGCTGCTGAAGCGGTCGCAGGAGCTGCAGCGAGCGGCACAGGCGCGCAATGCTGCGGCGGCACAGCGGACGATTACGCCGCCCAGGTAGCTTCCGGCTTCCAGCTTCCAGCTTGTTACTTTTCGCGCACTTCCAGTACTTGATTCGGCTTTACGTCGTTCACTACTTGCCGGATTCCTGAAGGCCAGTGAATCTCGACGGACACAGGTCGGTCATCAGAGCCCAACCCAAAGTGCGCTCCCGCAAGCGTTGAAGACGCATATCCAACGGCCGTGGTCATCGTCCTGACCTGCTTTCCTATGGTGATGCGCGCACCGATGCCATCTCGATTGCTCTTCGTTCCAACCGGATGGACGATGAGCCAGTGGTGCTGGGGTGCACTCTCGTTCTTCCACAGTTCCGCGCGATCGCCAAGCGACAGCACGACGATGTCGAGACGGCCGTCGGCATCGAAATCGGCGATACCGCATCCCCGGTGAACGGCAACAGCCTGGTCCAGCCCTGATTCCGCGGTGGCATCACGAAAGTGGCCGCGGGTGTCGTTGACGAACAGGCTGTTGGCCTGCTTCCATCCCACGGCTTCCGATTCGCCGATGCGATCGTTCACGTGCGAGTTCGACGTAAAGATGTCCTTCCAGCCATCGTTGTCGATGTCCGCGAACGCCGCGCACCAGCCGGAGCGCTTGGTGGTGAGCGCTGCCAACCCGGACGACTGGGTCGTCTCGACGAACGCCCCTTTGCCGTCGTTGCGGAAGAGCGGGAACGTCTCGCCGGAGAGTGCGGTGAAGAAGATGTCTTCCCACCCGTCGTTGTCGTAATCCTGGAAGTCGGCCCCCATCGCAGAGACAGGCCGTCCCGATGCCGGGACCGAGATGCCCGCAAGGAGTGCGGTTTCTGCGAAGGTTCCATTGGCGGTGTTGCGGAACAGAAAGTTCGGCACGGTGTCGTTGGTGACGAACGCATCGACGCGGCCATCGTGGTCGTAGTCGGCGACGGCGGCGCTCATACCTTTGCCGATGTGCGATTGCAGACCCGCGCGAGACGACACATCCTCGAACGTGCCATCTCCGCGATTCCGATACAACCGATTCGCGAGTCCCGTGAAGAACCGCGGGTGGCAGTAGATTCGGTTGCGCCGAACCTGGTCGCCGCAATACCGATTCGCATCCGCCGACCACTGCACGTAGTTGACGACGAGCAGATCGAGTTTGCCGTCGTTGTCGTAATCGAACCAGCTGCCGCCTACGGACCACTCGCCGCTCGCAATCCCGGCCCGGCTGGCGACATCTTCGAATCGCCCGTCGCCGCGGTTGTGGAGCAACTGGTTCTGGCGCACGCCGGCCACGAACAGGTCGATGTGGCCGTCGTTGTCGTAGTCGGCCGCCGCCGCGCCCATGGCGTAGCCGATGCCTCGCGTACCCGCCGCGTCCGTGACATCGATAAACCGCATCGCGCCATCATTCCGATACAGCCGATTCGCGTAGCGGCTCGAAGCCTTCTCGAGCGAAGGCGTGACCGCGCCGTTCGTGAAAAACACATCCGGCCGGCCATCGCCGTTGTAATCGAAGACCGCCAGACCCCCCGGGACACTCTCGACGTAGTACTTCTCCGGCGTGGGGGAGTGCTGGTGCACGAAGTCGAGGCCTGCGGTACGGCCGATCTCCCGCAGGGCGGCTCGGCCCTTCGACAGGCTCAGGGCGGGGGGAGGTGGAGGTGATTGGCCGAAAGCAGCCATCGAGACCGCGGTCGCGAAAGCCAGCGACGCACAGAGCCTTCCTGCGGGGTGCAAAACCGTGCAACTCACCGATTCCCCGATTTTAGCGGGAGACGAGGGAGTTCTCGGTGCCGGAGCCCGATTTTGTGCAGTGCGAAACATTCGTTGCGCAGTGCCATGTAATCGTTGACCTAGTGCAAAGACAGTAGTAGAAAGCCACTACCACCGTCTCATACCGGGCAGGTAGCCCGGGCTGTCAACGTTTACATGTAGTCCGGCAACACTGAGTCAGGAGGAAGCTGTGCGCGAGCGTTCAGCGCGATCCATCGTTCGTCTGATCATGTGCCTGTCGATCGCAGGCATTATCTTCGGGGCCACCCCGGCGAGGGCGCAGGTCCTCTACGGGAGCATCGTTGGCAACGTCAAGGACCCGCAAGGGGCCGTGATCCCCGGCGCGACGGTCACGATCGTCAACAAAGACACGAACCTCACCCGCGACACCACGACGGACGCCGAAGGGGCGTACAGTCTCGTCAACGTCCTGCCGGGGTCTTACGACGTAAAGATCACCCTGACCGGCTTCCGCGAGGCCCTTCGAACGAACGTGCCGGTGAGCATCGGCCAGATCTCGCGCGTTGACTTGACGCTCGAAGTCGGGGCGCTCACCGAAACGGTGACGGTCCAGTCGGCGGCCGAACTCCTGCAGACGGATAAGGCCGACGTCAGCACCGAGCTCAAGTCCGGCGAGATCACCCAGATGCCGCTCAACCGGTTCCGCAATTACCAGGCTCTGGTGAACCTGGTGCCTGGAACGATGCCGATGTCGTTCGGCAATGCGGAAACGGACACGCCCGCGCGCTCGATGACGACCAACGTGAACGGCCAGGCGAACACGAATAACGCCACGCGCACCGACGGTGCCACCAACGTCAACATCTGGCTGCCGAACCACAATATGTACATCTCCCCCGCGGAGACGATCGACACGGTGAACGTCTCCACGAGCAGCTTCGACGCCGAGCAGGGAATGGCCGGCGGGGCCGCCATCACGGTCATCACGAAGTCGGGAACGAACCAGTTCAAGGGGTCCGGATTCGAGTTCTTCAACAATCAGGATCTGAACGCGACGGCATACAACTTCACGCCCTGCAGCATCAACTGCAATCCGAAGAGCGGCAAGCCGAACAAGCTGCCAGTCGAAGCCAACATCTTCGGCGCGACCTTCGGCGGTCCGATCCGCCGGAACAAAGTGTTCTTCTTCGGATCGTACGACGGCTTCCGCCGCTCGAACAGCGAGTTCCGGTTCTTCAACGTGCCAGATGCCGCGCTGCGGTCCGGCGATTTCTCGGCCGCGACCAACAACCAGGGCACGCAGCAGACCATCTACAACCCGTTCTCGACGACGCTCACGAACGGGACCGGCCGCACGCCATTCGACGGAAACCGCATTCCTGCGAGCCTCATCGATCCGGTTGCGCTCAAAGTCCTCAACCTGTATCCGCTGCCAAACGCGCAGGGCATCGGCGTCGGCGGGTTGACCAACAACTACCAGCGTCGCGAGGACCGCACGTTCGAGCGTGACAATTACGACCTGAAGATCAACCTCAATCGCACGTCGGCGCACCAGTTGTGGTTCAAGTACAGCTACATGAACGCCGTGGTGGACGACCTGTCGAACTACCTCGGGACTCCGTCGAACACGGAAGTCGACACCGATGGCGGCTTCACGAAGGTCTACTCGGCCACGCACGGCCAGACGTGGACCATCAACCCGACCACGCTGTTTGACGCGACGTTCGGCTTCGCGCGGCAGAAGCAGGACGTCTACGGGCCGGATTTCAACGTCGGCAATTTCGGTCTCGACGTGCTCGGCATTCCCGGCACTAACGACGCCGGGCTGAACGACCAGCGGTATGCCGGGTACCCGGTGTTCAATACCGGCTTCGCCGCGGTCGGCAATCGCGACGGCTGGAATCCGATCTTCCGCGACGAGCGGACGTACTCGCTGGCGGCGAACCTGACGAAGAACATGGGGCGCCACGACCTGCGGACCGGCTACACGGTGAATTATCTCTTCCTCGATCACTGGCAGCCCGAGAGCGGCAACCCCCGTGGCGCGTTCAACTTCGCAGGCAATGCGACCGCGCTCTCGGGCGGACAGGTCACAAACTTCTACAACACGTACGCGGCCTTTCTCATGGGGCTCACCTCGAACGTGGGGAAGAGCGTCCAGAACGAGTTGATGACCAGCCGTGAGTGGCAGCACGCGCTCTACTTCCGCGACCGCTGGACGCCGACGTCGAAGCTGACGCTGGATCTCGGGCTCCGGTGGGAGTACTACCCGCTCATGTCCCGCGCCGAAGGGCGCGGCCTCGAGCGTCTCGACCTGGACACTCTCGAGGTGATCATTGGCGGCCGCGGCGGCGTCCCGAAGAACGTCGGCCTCGAGGCTGGCCTGGATAACTTCGCGCCGCGTCTCGGTGCGGTCTATCGCCTGAACGCCGAGACGGTGCTCCGGGCCGGATACGGCGTGACGTTCAACAACATGGGTTGGGGCCGTCCGGTGCGTGGTGATTTGCAGTACCCGATCACGCTGGCGACCACTTTCACGCAGCCGTTGCAGTTCATGTGGTACAACCGCCTCGGCGAGGGGATCCCGCAAGTCGTCGGACCTGACCAGAGCAGCGGCCGCGTAGCGCTTCCGAACTCGGTCGGGATGACGACCCCAGAAGTCGGTAACGTCGATCGCGGCAAGATCCACACGTGGAACGTGGCGTTCGAGCGTCGGCTCCCCCTGGATATCTCGGTCGACGTGGCCTACGTCGGCGCCAAGGGTGTTGGCGGGTACGGGTGGATTGATGTCAACCTGCCGACGACTCTCGGGGGCGGTACGTCCAGCCGTCCGTACTTCATCAGCCACGGCCGTCAGCTCGATATCAATCTCTGGGGCGCTCGGCTCGACACCGACTACGACTCGTTGCAGGTGGCGATCAACCGGCCGTTCAAACAGCGCTTCATGTTAAAGGGCGCGTATACCTACAGCCGATCGATGAACGAGTCCGACAACGACGGCCGCACCGGCCTGGCATTCGGCGCGCATCCGCTCTACCAGGATCGCTCGTGGGCGCTTGCCGGCTTCGACCGTCCGCACAACTTCCAGGCGGGCTTCGTGTACCAGCTGCCCTGGCAGCATGAGGGAGGCGGCTACGGCAACGTCGTCAAGGCGATCCTCGGCGACTGGCAGTTGAACGGTCTCTTCGGCGCGTTCAGCGGCACTCCATTCTCCGTGACCGCGAGCGGCACCTCACTGAACACGCCGGGCATTACCCAGACCGCCAACTACGTCGGCGGCGACCTCAAGGTGCTCGGCAACATCGGCGCCGCGGGCAAGTGGTTCGACACGACGATGTTCTCGCAGCCGACAGGCGTGACGATCGGCAACGTCACGCGCAACCAGTTCCGCGGACCTGGCGGCTGGACGCTCGACATGTCGCTCTTCCGCACCATTCCCATGGGTGGCACACGCCGGCTCGAACTGCGCGTCGAGGCCGGCAACATCCTGAACCACCCGGTGTTCGCGAACCCTGACACTGGGCTGCAGAACGGCACGTTCGGGCAGATCCTCGGGATCCCCGGCGGCGGGGGCACGATCAACGCCAACGCGTCGTACGTCGAACGGCAGATTCGCGTCGGCGTGCGTTTCGGCTTCTAATCACCGCCGCCAGGCGGCAGGTAGTCGAAGGCCCGGCAGGGATTCCTGCCGGGCCTTTTCTGTTTTGCCCCGGTTGCCGGTGCTGCCGCTCCTCCCCCCTTTTCCCGAGACCCTCCCCAGGCGGCCGACTCGCTCGCATTCCGCACCGCAAGAACCGAGTGTCTGCCGCAGGTGCCACTTACAACATTAGTTATTGACATTGGTGGTACTGGGTAGTAGTAAATACGCGTCCTAAAAACCCGCTCGAAAACCGCGAGGAGGAAACACCGTGAGTGAAGTGGTGTCGGCGTCCCGTCTTCGTCTTCGGGCCCTTGTGGGTGCTGGCGTCGTGAGCGTGATCGCCCTGGCGACCCCGCTCGCCGGCCAGATCCTCTACGGGAGCATCGTCGGCGTCGCAAAAGATGCTCAGGGGGGACTCGTGCCGGGTGCCACGGTGACCATCGTGAACAAGAACACGAACCTCACGCGTGAAGCGGTCACTGACTCGCAAGGCGCCTACAACTTCGTCAACGTGCTTCCCGGGCCCTACGACGTCAAGGTGTCACTCACTGGTTTTCGCGAGGCAGTGCGCACGAATGTGCCCGTGACGATCGCACAGATCTCGCGGGTGGATTTGACGCTGGAGGTTGGCGCCTTGACCGAGAGCGTCACTGTCCAGTCGGCGGCCGAGTTGCTGCAAACAGACAAGGCGGATGTCAGCACCGAGCTGAAGTCCACCGAAATCACCCAGATGCCGCTCAACCGCTTTCGCAATTACCAGGCGCTCATGAACCTCGTGCCGGGGACCACACCCATGGCGTTCGGGAATGCGGAAACGGATACGCCGGCGCGGTCGCTTGCGACGAACGTCAACGGTCAGGCGAACACCAACAACTCGACGCGGACCGACGGCGCCACGAATATGAATATCTGGCTGCCGAATCACAATATGTACATTTCGCCGGCGGAAACGATCGACACGGTGAATATCTCGACGAGCAGTTTCGACGCCGAGCAGGGCATGGCCGGCGGCGCGGCCGTGACGGTCATCACCAAGTCCGGCACGAATCAGTTCAAGGGGTCCGCATTCGAGTTTTACAACAGCGACAAACTCAACGCGACGCCGTTCTCCTTCACGACGACGCCGCTCTCGAAGCTGCCGGTCACGGCCAACACGTTTGGAGCTACGGTCGGTGGGCCGATTCGCCGCAACCGGCTGTTCTTCTTCGGGTCGTACGAGGGGTACAAGCGGACGCAGAGCCTGTTTACGGAATTCACCGTGCCCGACGCCGCGCTGCGCGCCGGAGATTTCAGCCAGGCGCGGAATACCAATGGTTCCCTGCAAGTGATATTCGATCCAACGACCGGTGCCGCCAATGGGACCGGACGGCAACCGTTTCCCGGCAACCAGATCCCCACGTCCCGCTTGAATCCGATTTCACTGAAGATCCTGCAGCTCTTTCCGTTGCCCAATCAGCCGGGGATCGGAGCGGGCGGTCTGACGCGAAACTACCGGCGGGAGGAGACGCGTCATGTGGATCGCGACAACTACGACTTCAAACTGAACTGGAATCGGACGTCGGCGCACCAGATTTGGGGCAAGTACAGCCACATGAACGCCGTCGTCGATGACCTCACGAACTACCTGGGGCCGGATCCGAACGCGGAGGGGGACGGCGGATTCACCAAGGTGTATCAGTTCACGACCGGCCAGACGTGGACGCTCACGCCGACATTGTTAATGGACCAGACCTTCGGCTTCTCGCGTCAGGATCAGGATGTGTTGGGTCCGGATTTCAACGCGGGGAATTTCGGACTCGATGTGCTCGGCATTCCCGGCGCGAACGATCAGGGGATTGGGGACCAGCGCTATGCGGGGTATCCGGAGTTCGAAACGGGCTTTAGCGACGTGGGCAACCGCGATGGCTGGAACCCCATCTTCCGAGACGAGCGCACCTATTCCGTGGCGACCAACATCACGAAGCTCGCAGGACGCCACGACATCCGCGGCGGCTATTTCCTGAATTTCCTGTATCTGGATCACTGGCAACCGGAAACCGGTAACCCCCGCGGCCGATTCAGCTTTGGTGGGAATACCACGGGACTTCGCGGCGGATCGACAACGAACTTCTACAACCAGTGGGCGTCGTTCATGCTGGGGTTCGTTGGCACGGTTAACAAAAGCGTGCAGAACGAGCTGATGACCTCGCGTGAATGGCAGCACGCGCTGTACCTGCGCGACCGGTGGAACGTGAGCTCGCGGCTCACGCTTGATCTCGGCCTGCGCTGGGAGTACTACCCGATCATGAGCCGTGCCGACGGGCGCGGCCTCGACCGCCTCGATCTGACGAATCTCGAGGTGATTGTGGCCGGTCGCGGCGGCAATCCGCAGGCGAACGGGATGAAAGCGGGTCTGGACAATTTCGCGCCGCGGCTGGGCGCGATCTATCGATTGAACGAGAAGACCGTGCTCCGCACCGGTTACGGCTTGACGTATAACGCGCAGGCGTGGGCGCGTGCCGTGCGTGGGGACAACGATTATCCGATCACGATTGCATCGACCTTCGTCAATCCCGAGCCATATGCCTACTACGGCACGCTCCAGCAAGGCATCCCGACGATCGTGGGTCCCGATGTGAGCTCGGGTCGCGTGCCGCTCGATCGGTCGGCCGCAGAATACACGCCGGAGATCGACAACATCGACCGCGGGTACGTCCACACGTGGAACGTCGCGTTTGAGCGGCGCCTGCCGCTCGATGTGTCCGTTGACGTGGCCTACGTGGGGGCAAAGGGGACGGGTGGGTACGCTGCGCTCGACATCAACGCGCCGCAAGCGCTGGGTGTCGGCACGGCGGGCCGCCCGTACGCGTCGTTCGGGCGTTTCATCGCCATCAACTCGTGGGGGCAGCGTCTTAGAACGCGGTACAACTCGCTGCAGGTCGCGCTCAACAAACCATTCACTCACGGTCTGCTCTTCAAGGGGGCTTATACCCTGAGCAAGGCCATGAACGAATCCGACGGAGATGGCAGGGCGACGCTCAGCTACAACACGCCGACTGAGCTCCACCGCAACTGGGCCCAAGCCGGATTCGATCGCCGTCACAACTTCCAGCTGGGTTTTGCCTATCAGTTGCCATGGCAGAACAACGGGAGCGGCTACAGCAATGTCGGGGCTGCCATCGTCAGCGATTGGCAGGTGAACGGCGTGCTGGCGATTTTCAGCGGCACCCCTTTTACCGTCACGGCAAGTGGCACGCAGCTGAATACACCCACGAACATGCAAACGGCCGACTTGGTAGGGACCTTCTCAATCACCGACAAGATCGGCGCCGAAGGGGCGTGGTTCGATACCCGCGCATTCGCCCAGCCGACGGGAGTGCGTTTCGGCAATGTCTGGCGGAATCAATTCCATGGTCCTGGCGGTTGGAACCTCGATTTCTCGGTCTTCCGCGTCTTTCCGGTTAGCGGAAGCCGGCGGCTCGAGCTGCGGTTGGAAGCCGCGAATGTGACGAACAATGAAGTGTTCGGCAATCCGAACGGGAGCCTGACCTCGGGCACCTTCGGGCAGATCACGGGGATCAACGGAAACTATCCGGAGCGAATGGGACGTCTCGCGCTCCGCTTCAGCTTCTAGAGCGGAGAGACTGACAAGCGTGAGACGCGACCAGCGACTGACGACTAGCGACTGACGAGCGTAAGACGTGAGTTTGGGTCTGCGGTTTTCTAGTGGCTGCTGCTGTCCACTAGTGCCGCCCGTTGAGGGCGGTTGACCTGTCCCCGCAGACCCAGCCGGGCCGCCGGAGCCACTGGAGTACACTCCACCAGATGGTTTCGGCGGCCCTTTTTTCGTGGCTCCTTCAGTCACCATGTTTTCGATGCGACGCCCAGGTGTGGTCACGGCGCTCGTTGCGCTCCTGACTGCCGGCGCCGCGTCGGCGCAGTCACCGCCTGCGCTGCCCGAGCTGGCGCTCGAACGTTTTCCTGAGTCCTCGCGGGCGTCGGTGTCCCGCGCCTTCGCCGACGCGAAGGCGCACCCGACTGATGCCCGGGTGGTCGGCCGCCTGGGTCGTGTGCTTCAGGCGTGGGACCAATACGAGTCCGCGCACGCCGCCTACGCCCGGGCGGCGGCCCTCGCCCCCACAACCTTCGAATGGCCCTACCTGGACGCGGTCGTTCTGCAGCGTCTTGCGCGACACGCCGAAGCCGCCACGCGTCTGAGGGACGCGCTCAGAATCTCGCCGGATTACAAGCCGGCGATCGTCAAGCTGGCCGATGCCCTGTTCGAGGCTGGCAACCTCACTGAGAGCCGTCGTCTGTACGAGGCGCTTGCCAAGGATCCCGCCACCGAACCACTCGGCCAGTTCGGACTGGGACGTATCGCCGCCATCGAGAAGCGTCACGAACAGGCCATCGACTTCCTGCAGCAGGCCCTGGCTCGTTTTCCCGAGTGGGGTTCCGCGTACTACGCGCTGGCGCTCTCGTATCGCGCCCTCGGTCGTTCGGACGAGGCGCGGCGGGCCCTCGAACGGCACGCGCAATACGGTGCACAGTGGCCGACTCTGGAAGACCCGATCCTGTCTGCCCTGTCGGAAGTGCGCAATGATGCGCGGGCGCTGTTACTGCGAGGCATTCGGCTCGCGGAGCTTGACGATTTGCCCGGGTCCCTCGCCGCGCATGAAGCGGCGCTCGCACAGGACCCCTCGCTCCTGCAAGCGCATGTGAATCTGATTTCACTGTACGGACGCGCCGGACGCTATGCCGAAGGGGAACAGCAGTACCGTGAAGCCGTCAAGCTCGGCGGCGACACCGCAGACATGCATTACGACTTCGGTGTGCTGCTGGGTCTGCAGCAGAAATGGGAACAGGCGGCCGCAGCCTATGAAAAGGCCATCATCGCAAACCCGTCGCATGCCCGCGCACGCAACAATCTTGGGGAAACGTTCGAGCGCCGCCGAATGGTCGAGGACGCGCTGAAGGCGTACCGCGGTGCCGTCGAGGTCAGTCCGGCGTTTCGTCTGGCGCGGTTCAACGTGGGACGCATGCTGCTGGCGCTCGGCAACACAGAAGAGGCCGCGACGGAGCTGCAGAAGATTGTGGAGCCTCGTGACGCCGAGGCCCCACGCTACTTGTTTGGACTCTCGGTGGCGTACATGCGTTCGGGACGAAAAGAGGAAGCGATCAAGTGGGCCAGTGACGCGAAGCAGCTGGCCATTCAATTCGGGCAGAAAGAGCTCGCGGCCGCCATCGAGCGCGACTTGGCGCTGCTGAAATGAATCAGATCAAAGTGCCAGAGTGCTTGCCCGCCGGAGCGGGAAGCGCGAAGGTGGGCCAAAGTGCCAGGGTGCCAGGGTGCCACAGTGCCAGGGTGCCAGGGTGCTTGCCCGCCGGAGCGCGAAGCGCGAAGGTGGGCCAAGGTGCCAGGGTGCTTGCCCGCCGGAGCGCGAAGCGCAAAGGTTGGCCGGAGTGCTTAGTACGTCCGGCAATAGTGGCAGCGTTCTCGGTATGGCTGCTCGATCTCGCGATGCCTGCAGCGGGGCCGCTTTTCATCGAAGGTGCGTCCGACGTTGGCTTGAACTTCACCCACGATACCGGTGCAACCGGCGAGTACTACATGCCAGAGGTCATGGGGGCTGGCCTGGCCGTGTTCGACTACGACAACGACGGCGATCTCGATGTGCTCTTCGTGCAAAGCGGCAACATCGGACCAGCGAAGCGCGCCGTGGCGCAGGTTCCCAGCCACCGCTTGTTCCGCAACGAACTGAGTGCCGGCGGAAAGCTGCGGTTCACGGACGTGACCGCGCGATCGGGGATCGCGCTGAATGGCTACGGCATGGGAGCGACGACTGGCGACTATGACGGGGATGGCGATCTGGATCTCTTCATTACCTCGTTTGGACCCGACACGCTGTATCGCAATAACGGCGATGGCACGTTTACGGACGTCACCAAAGCGGCGGGCGTCACCGACGACTTGTGGAGTACCAGTGCCGCATTCGTCGATTACGATCGGGACGGTCATCTCGATCTGTTTGTCGCGAATTACGTGGATTTCACGCTGGCCGGCAACAAGCCTTGTGCTGACCCCGTCGGCGCCCGCGATTACTGCAGTCCGCGGGTCTACCACCCTGTTCCGGATCGCCTGTATCACAACAATGGCCGCGGCGCGTTCACCAACGCGTCTGAGCCGGCAGGGATCATCAAGGCGGATGGTGCCGGCCTTGGCGTCTCGACCGGCGATTACAACGCCGATGGCTGGCTCGATCTGTACGTCGCCAACGATGCGACACCCAACCAGCTCTGGATCAACCGTCGCAACGGAACTTTCGCGGACGAGGGGATGATCTCGGGTTCGGCGGTGAACGCTGCCGGAAATCCCGAAGGCAGCATGGGGATTGGCTCCGGAGATTTCGACCAGGATGGCGACGAGGACCTCTTCGTCACCAACATCATCGGCGAAACGTTCGTGCTGTACCAGAACGACGGCCGCGGCAATTTCGAAGACGTTCGCACCAGGGCAGGTCTTGGCCGGCCGACTGCCGCATCCACGGGATTTGGCACCGACTGGTTCGATTACGACAACGATGGCTGGCTTGATCTGTTCATCACGAACGGCGCCGTCAACATCATCGAGACACAGCGCGGTCAGCCTACGCCGTTCCGGATGAAGAACCAGTTGTTCCACAATCGAGGGGACCAGGGCTTCGAGGAGGTTACCGGCACTGCCGGCCCAGCCTTCGCACGCCCGGAAATCGGGCGCGGGGCAGCCTTCGGCGACATCGACAACGACGGCGACATCGATATCCTGGTGTCGAACAACGGCGGGCCGCCACGGTTGTTTCTCAATCAGGCGACCGGGTCGAACAAATCGCTGCAGCTTCGACTGCAGCAGCCAGGGGCGAACCGGCATGCGTTCGGGGCGTGGGTCGGCGTCGAACGAAGCGGCAGGAAGACACTGTGGCGCCGGGTGAAGAGCGACGGCAGTTATCTCTCTGCCAACGATACGAGGCTGCATTTCGGGTTGGGAGAGGCCACCAAGGTCGATGCCGTGGTCGTCCTGTGGCCCGACGGCGAACGAGAGCGATTCACGGAGATCAAGAGCCAGGGGCTGGTGACGCTGCAGCGGCGATCTGAGTCGAAAGCAGTTCGCTGACTGGCTGAGCCGGGCTCACGGCGTCTTTCACGACGAACACGAAGGCACGACGGACACGAAGGACTATGATTTGGCTTGTGTTTTCCGGAATTCCTCTTCCTCTCCCGCGCGGAGCGCGGGCCGCAACCGCCTCGCGATTCGTTTGGCGTCTTCGTGTCCTTCGTTTCTTCGTGGCCTTCGTGAAGAGTCGTCGGCCATTTCTACGACCGTGAGGAGGCGCAGTCGTTTGCGACAGCCCGCTGTTCTCGCGGCGCTATGGCTTCTCTTTGTCACAGGCCAGCGGTATCTCGCCGCCGAGCCCACGCAATCCCGTGTCTTCCGCGCCGCGGCAGTGAAAGTCGATATCACGCCGCAGGACTCCAAATGGCTCTCCGGCTACCAGCCACGGCAGTCCGACGGCGTGCTCGACAACATCTACCATCGGGTCGTGGCGATGGAGGCGGGCGACACGCAGTTCTATCTCATTTCGAGCGATCTGTGCCTGTTCTCGCCGACGCTCTACGACAATGTCACCGCCGATCTGCAAAAGGAAACCGGCATCAATCCCAAGCAGGTGCTGTGGAGCGTTACGCACACGCATGCGGCGCCCGAAGTCGGACCGTCAGACATGTACAGAGCGCTGCTCGGCCGGTCCGACCATGACTGGGATCGGGCGTACACCGCCCGCGTGTCCCGGGCGTTGATTGATGCGGTCCGCACCGCGCGTGAAAAGCTGGAGCCAGCTCGCATCGCGTTTGGAGCGGGCATCGCGTTTGCCAACATCAATCGGCGCGCGCGTGACGTCGACGGCCGCATTTCGCTCGGGTTGAATCCTGATGGTCCGTCGGATCGACAGATTAATCTGATGCGGCTCGATCGCGCCGATGGCTCGCTCATCGCACTGATCGTCAACTATGCGATGCACGGAACCGTGATGAGCGGGCAGAACCTGAAGATCAGCGGCGACGCGCCTGGAACCGTGACGAGCTACCTCGAAGAGAAACTCGGTGGCACGGTCCTGTACATCAATGGCGCTGCCGGAAATCTTGCGCCGATCTACTCTGTCTACCCGACGCCGCAGAGCGGTCACCTCTCGCAATTTCGCGTGTTGCTCGGCGATCGCGTGCTCGCGGCGGTTCAATCCATGGCACCGGGAACGAGCGACGTCGCGATCCGCCACGCCGAGAAGCTCATCGAGAGCCCTCGCAAGGAAGGGCTCGCGTGGCCCGTGGAACTGACCGCTTATACCTCGAGCGGTAGCCCTCCGCTGGTACGGCTTCCGGTCCGTTTCGTACGCATCAATGACACGCTGATCTGGTCGGCGCCGATCGAAATGTTCTGCGAGATTGCCATCGACGTCCGCGACCGGTCCCCATTCTCGAAGACGTTCTACTTCGGTTACACAAACGGATGGTTCGGATACCTGCCAACGGCGAAGGGCTTCGAAGAAGGCGGCTACGAGCCGCGCACGTCGCCGTTTTCTTCGCGAGCGGAGAGCGACCTGCGCGACCAGGTCGTGTCATTCATCCAGGGTTTTCGGCGGTAGAATCACCCGTTCAAGGATCAGGTATGTCTCAGTGGCTCCGCCGGCTGTGTCTTCTCGTCATCCTTGTTGTCCCTCTCGTCATCGAGGTGCAGATGCGCGGGCAGTCCGCGCGCGTCGTGGAGGCCCCCGCGGCAGACGATCCGCTCAATGCGGGAGCCGATCTGTCGCCAAAGGCTCCGGTCCTTCCGCTGCCGCCTTCTGAACAAGCGAAGCGCTTCTGGCTGCCCCCCGGCTATCGGCTGGAGCCGATCCTCGCCGAGCCCGACATTCAGGAACCTGGGCAGTTGGCCTTCGATGGCAATGGACGCATGTTCGTCGTGGAACTGCGCGGCTACGATCAAACGCTCGACGGTTTCGACCTGACCCCGCCGATCGGCCGCATCTCGGTTCACGAAGACAAAGACAACGACGGCATCTACGAGCATCACCGTGTGTTCGTGGACAAGCTCGTGTTCCCCCGATTTGTGTTGCCACTCGGCGCGAACAGCGTGTTGACGATGGAATCGCATACCGACGAGGTCTGGAAGTTCACGGATCTCGATGGCGATGGCACAGCCGAAAAGAAAGAGCTGTTTACGACCAGCTTCGGCCGCGCCGGCAACATCGAGCACCAGCCAAGCAGTCTCTTCTGGGGGATGGACAACTGGCTGTACAGCACGGTGAATTCCTTCCGCGTTCGGTGGACGCCGAACGGCGTGCTGCGAGAGCCAACGGGCGCCAACGGCGCGCAATGGGGCGTGACGCAGGACAACTTCGGCAAGATCTGGTTTCAGGCGGGGGCCGCCGGGATTCCTGGATATTTTCAGTTCCCGATTCACTACGGCAACTTTCCGGTCCGGGACCAACTCGAGCCAAATCTGAACATCACGTGGGGCGCGCCGATTCTGATTGGCGACATTCAGGCGGGTCTTCCGGGCACGCGATTGCCGGATGGTTCGCTGATCATGGCCACTGCTGCCGCCGGAAATGACATCTACCGCGGCGATCGCCTGCCGCCCGATCTCGTCGGCGACTATCTCTACGGTGAAGTCGTCGCTCGCATCGTCCGGCGTCTCAAACCCGTGACAACCGAAGGGCTGACGCAGCTGCGGAATGCGTATCCACTGTCTGAGTTCATCCGCTCGCTGGATCCGCTGTTCCGCCCGACCGACGTCACGACGGCACCGGACGGGACGATCTACATCTCCGACATGTACCGCGGCGTCATCGAAGGGGCGCCATGGGCGAAGGAGGGCACCTACCTTCGGAAGAAAATCGACCAATATCAGCTCCACAAGATTCTCGGCCACGGCCGCGTGTGGCGTTTGAGCTATGACGGCATCCAGCGGAACCGCACCCAGCCGCGGATGCTGAATGAAACGCCTGCGCAATTGGTCACGCATCTGGCCCATCCAAACGGGTGGTGGCGAGACACCGCGCAGCAGTTGATCGTCTTGAAGCAGGACAAGTCGGTTGTGCCCGCGCTGCAGAACATGGTACGGACGTCTTCAAATCTGTTCGCACGCGTCCACGCGTTGTGGTCGCTCGAGGGGCTCGCCGCGCTCGACGCCGCTCTCCTCCGGGACCTGATGAAGGATCAGGATCCCAAGATGAGGATTCAGGCGATTCGTGCCAGCGAAACGCTGTACCGCGCCGGAGATCGATCGTTTGCGGATGATTATCGGCGGATGGCGAGAGATCCGGATACCGATGTCGTCATACAAGCGATGCTGACGCTGAATCTGTTCAAGGTCGCTGACCTGAACACCACGATCCAATCAGCGCAGGCGGCCAACAACGCGCGTGGAGTCCAGGAGGTCGGGCGGCAGATTCTCCAGCCGGTCAACACGCTGACGTTTGCCGGGCGGGCGGGCGCACGCAGCAGTGGCGGCGTGCCAGCGGACGTTCAGCCGGCGGTCGAGCGTGGCGCGACGATCTACAACGAGTTGTGCGGAACATGCCACGGGCCGGATGGGCGCGGCACTCCCGTCGAGGGAGCGCCTGGCTCGCTGATGGGGCCGCCGCTTGTGAACTCCAGCCGTGTGCAGGGGCATCGCGACTATGTAATCAAGACGCTGCTGCACGGGCTGACCGGCCCGCTCGACGGCCGCACCTATCAAGGCGGCGTCATGGTGCCGATGGGCGCGAACCCCGACGAATGGGTTGCGGCGATCGCTTCATACATTCGCAGCGGGTTCGGCAATAGCGGTTGGTATATTTCACCGAAGGACGTCGCGCGCGTGCGCGCCGCCAGCGCCACACGGAAAGCGCCCTGGACCGTTTCCGAGCTCGAGGCGTCGCTGCCCCGCCTGCTCGTCGCCGATCCAACATGGAAGGCAACAGCCAGCCACAATCCTCAGGGGGCGTCGGCCGCCATGAACTATTCAGGCTGGTCGAGCAAGGTCCCGCAACAGGCCGGCATGTGGTTTCAACTTGAATTGCCCACGCCGGTGATGCTGACGGAGATTCAGTTCGATTCCCCACCCCAGCCCGGCGGGCGCGACGGCACGCCGCCAGTGGCGATGTTCCCTCGGGCGTACCGAGTGCAGGTGTCGGCTGATGGCCAGACGTGGAGCGACCCAGTTGCACAAGGAGACGCCGCCAGCGGCACCGTGATGATCCCGTTCGCGCCGGTCCGTGCGAAGTTCGTTCGAATTACCCAGACCTCGACGGCGCCCAACCTCCCGCCATGGTTCATGCGCAGCATGAGGCTTTATGAGGACGGGAAGTCGGGAGGACGCGCGTCATCGCGATGAATAGAGTCACATCGTCCTTGATCATCGTGCTTGTGGCTTCGGGCTTCAGCCGTACGCCTCCGCTCCCGCCGGACGCCACCCCCACATTCACCGACGTGACATCAAGCGCAGGGATCCGTTTCAAGCACAACAGCGGCGCAGCCGGAAGGAAATACCTGCCAGAGACGATGGGTTCTGGAGCGGCATTTCTGGATGTCGACAATGATGGATGGCAGGATCTGCTTTTCATTCAGTCGATGAACTGGCGTGCCGCCGGCGGACGTGGAAGCCCGACGAAGCCTTCTCACCCAGCGCTGTACCGCAACAACCGGAACGGGACCTTCACTGACGTGACGCGCTCGGCCGGACTCGCCGTCGAGTTGTACGGCCTGGGAGTGGCCGCTGCGGACTACGACAATGACGGCGATACGGACGTTTACATCACGGCGTTGGGACCCAACCGTCTGTTCCGGAACAACGGAAAAGGAGTGTTCGAGGACGTCAGTGCCCACGCCGGCGTCGCCGATCCTGGTTTTTCAACCGGCGCACTCTGGTTCGACTACAACAAGGACGGCCGGCTCGATCTGTTCGTGGCCAATTACGTCGAATGGTCGCCAGAGACGGACCGGTTCTGCACGCTGGACGGTCGTACCAAGTCGTACTGCACACCCGAAGCGTACAAAGGGCAGAGCCCAACGCTCTTTCGGAACAAGGGGAACGGGACGTTCGAGAACGTGACCCGAAAAGCCGGCGTCTACGACACGTCGAACAAGATGCTGGGCGTCGCGCTGATCGATTACGACAACGACGGCCACATCGATCTGCTGGGGGCAAACGATACACAGCCCAACCGTCTCTACCGCAACAAAGGAGACGGCATGTTCACGGACGTCGCGCTCGCCTCCGGCGTGGCATTCAACGACGCCGGCGTGGCGCGTGCGGGAATGGGCGTCGATGCGGCCGACTACGATGGCTCCGGCCGGCAGAGCCTGGTGATCGGAAATTTTTCGAATGAGATGATGGCCCTCTACTCGAACGAGGGACAGGGCCTTTTCATCGATGAAGCACCTCGATCGACGATTGGAAAAGCCTCGCAGTTGACGCTCACCTTCGCCTGCTTCTTCTTTGATCTGGACCTCGACGGATTGCTGGATATTCTTGCCGTCAACGGCCACGTTGCAGATGACATCAATACGTCTCAGCGAAATGTGACGTACGCGCAGTCTCCTCACCTCTTCCGCAATCGCGGCGCCAAGAAGTTCGAGGTCATTTCTTCGTCTGTGGGTGCCGCCTTCCGACAGGCGATCGTCGGGCGAGGCGCCGCATATGGCGACTACGACAACGACGGCGATCTCGATGTGGTGATCACGACGAACAACGGTCCCGCCAGGCTGCTGCGCAACGACGGTGGCACAAATCGCGCTTTCAAAGTGAAGGCGATCGGAACTTCGTCCAACCGCGATGCAATTGGCGCGAAGGTCCGCGTCGTTGTGGACGGCGGCCATCCACGCTGGTCCATGGTGAAGACGGGCTCGAGCTACTTGTCCCAGAGCGAGATGCCGCTGACGTTTGGTCTGGGGCAGGCCGCCAAGGTCACGGGCATTGAGATCACGTGGCCCAGTGGAACGACGGAGAAGATCCCGGGCGCGCCGGCGGGAACGATGATCACCGTTCAGGAAGGGAAGGGCCTCGTTCGCTCAACCTCGATTGAGGGCCGGCGTCCGTGATGTGGCGTCTCTCCTCGGTCGTGGTCGCCGGCGTCATGCTGGCAGCCCTCTACGGCTATCAACCCGATACGGCAAGGCGAGAGGCTGCGTATCGCGCCAACAATATCGGTGTCGCGCTGCTGGAGCAGTTTGACTATGAGGGCGCCACTCGATCGTTCCGTGAGGCTCTCGAACAGCACCCGTCGCTCGATATCGCACGCCTGAACCTCGCGATTGCGCTCTTCTATGCGGGGAAGACCACCGAAGCATCCGCTGCCGCACGCGAAGCCACGGCGCGCCTCGCCAATCTGCCGCAGGCACACTACGTCGCCGGTCTCATCTATCGGGCCGAAGACAATCTGGAAGCGGCGCAGCCGGCCTTCGAGCGTGTGCTGAAGATCGATGCCGGAGACGCTGGCGCGAACGTCAATCTCGGACAGATCGGGTTGCAGCAGCGGCAGTACGAGAAGGCGCTCGACTACTTTCGCCAGGCGATGGCTGCCGAGCCGTACAACGTGACCGCCGCGTATAGCGCCGCGCTCGCGCTGACCCGATCGGGCAAGGCAGACGAAGGACGCAAGGCGATGCAGCACTTCGAGGCGCTGCGCGACAGCGCCTACGGCGTGACGTACGCGCAGAGCTATCTCGCGCAAGGCAAATACGCTGAAGCGATCGCGTCAACCGGCGCGGAGCCGGAACTCGTCAATCCAGCCACGCCAGACGTGAGATTCTTGGATGCAACCACGACGATGACGCAGGGTCCGGGGGGGCGGCTTGCCCGCCGTAGCGAGCAGCGCGGAGGCGGGGAGGTCGGGAGGTCGGGAGGTCGGGAGGTCGGGAGTGCTGGAGCCGTGGTGCTCTTTGACGCGGATGGGGACGGTGATCTGGATTTGATCGAGGTGGGTCAATCTGGCCTCCAGTTTCTGCGGAACGAGAAAGGCATCTTTCGCGAGGTAACCGAGGCGGCAGGCCTTGCGAAGACTGGACCGGCCGCTGGAGCGATAAGCGGCGACTACGACAACGACGGCCGCACGGATCTCTTTCTGGTGCGAGCCGACGGGTACCGGCTCTTCCATCAGACATCAACCGGCACCTTTGAAGATGTTTCCGAGAAGTCAGGAATTGGCAGCGCGCGTCCGGCAAAGCCCGATGCCGCTCCATCGGCGGCGGCATTCGCCGATGTCGATCACGACGGCGACCTGGATCTCGTTGTCACCGGCTCGCCGACTCGGTTGCTGCGGAACAACGGCAATGGGACGTTCGCCGATGTCGCGGTCCAGGCTGGCCTCAGCGCCCCGCTGAGTGCCGTCGCCCTGGCCGCCACCGACTACGACAACCGTCGGGACATCGATCTGGTCGTCGTACCGCGCGATGGCGCACCGGTTCTCTACCGCAACATGCGGGACGGCTCATTCCGCGATGCGGCAAGCGATTCAGGGCTCCCCTCGGACGGCTCGTATTCGGCTCTGGCCATCGGCGACGTCAACAAGGACGGCTTTTCGGATTTCCTGTTTGGACGATCTGGACAACCGTCTGTCTTGTCCCTGAGCGATGGCCAGACGAAATTCCGGAACACACCCGCGCCTGCAGAAACCGCCGGAACCATTGCAGCGCAGTTCGTCGATTACGACAGCGACGGCCTGCTTGATCTGCTGACGCTTTCTGACGCGAGCGCGCATCTCTTCCGCAACATCGGAGCGGGGAAGTGGGCCGACGTGACGACTGCGGCTCGACTGCCGTCTAGCGCAGCGACCAAGTCCGCGCAGACTCGCTTCGAATCGCTCGCTCTGGGAGACGTGGACAACGACGGTGACACCGATGCCCTCGTCCGACTGGCGGACGGTGACGTTCGCATCTGGAGAAACGAAGGCGGGAACCGGAACGCATCACTGCGCGTCCGGCTGGCCGCGCGGGTCAGCAATCGGAACGGCATTGGCGCGCGCGTCGAAATTCGTGCCGGCAGTCTCCGTCAGCAATTCGAATCAGCCTCCTCCACGCCCGCGGTGGCGCCAGCAGACATCGTGTTCGGTCTCGGATCGAGGCGAACCGCGGACGTGGTGAGGGTCCTCTGGCCATCCGGGATTCTGCAGGCCGAGACGGCCTTGCCACCCGAAGAACGAACCGCCACCATCACGGAACTCGATCGAAAACCGTCCTCGTGTCCGTACCTCTTCACGTGGAACGGCACCCGCTTCGAGTTTGTCACGGACTTCATGGGTGGCGGGGAAATGGGCGCGTGGCTGGCGCCCGGGGTTTGGAACCACCCGGATCCTGACGAGTACGTTCGGCTGGCGAGCCATCAGCTTCGAGCGAGAGATGGCTTCTACGAACTTCGGGTCACGAACGAACTCGAAGAGGCGCTCTTTGTCGATCGTTTGCAGCTCGTTGCGGTCGATCATCCCGAGGATGTTGACGTTTTCCCAAACGAAGGGCTGAGGTCCCCGCCGCGTCCGCCGTTTGCGCTGACGATGACGCGGGGAGCGCGTCCGCCGGCGAAAGCAGTCGATGAGCACGGCCACGATGTCCTCCCGCAGATTGCGGCCGTCGATCGCCGGTATCCCGATGACTTTCGTCTTCGGTCCATTCGTGGTTATGCCGAGCCGCATTTTGTCGAGTTGGATCCCGGCGTGTCATCCGACCGCCTCGTCCTGCTGATGACTGGGTGGACCGACTACGCCTTCTCCAACGACAACGTCGCCGCCTCGCAGCTTGGCGAGACCATGGCGCCCCCATCCGTCCAGGTACAGGACGGCGACGGGCGGTGGAAGATGGTGATCCCCGAGATCGGTTTCCCAGTCGGCCGTCCGCAAACGATTGTCGTGGACCTCGCCGGCAAGTGGCTCTCGGCCTCTCGTCAGGTGCGAATCCTCACGAACATGAGGATCTACTGGGATCAAATCCTGGTGGCGTCGGGTGCCGAAGCTGCGACGCGCGTGAGCAGGCTCGATCCCGTGTCGGCGGATCTGACGTGGCGAGGATTCTCGGCGGAAGTCACCCCCGACGGACGCGAGCCGTTCGGGTACGACCATTCGCGGGTATCGAGTGCAGCACCCTGGAAGATCATGGTGGGCCGCTACACGCGCGAAGGGGACGTCCGGCCGCTGCTGCAGGATGTCGATGATCTGTATGTCATCTCGCGCCCAGGGGACGAGCTGTCGGTGCGATTCGCCGAGCGCGCGTTGCCGCGGCTGCCATCTGGCTGGACGCGGACGTTTCTGGTGTATTCCTATGGCTGGAGCAAGGAGATGAATCCACGTTCCGCTTCTCCTGACACGATTGGGCCGTTGCCGTTTTCGGGGATGAGCGGCTATCCGTACGGCCAGAACGAGCACTACCCGCGCAGCACGAAGCACCGTGAGTACATGGAGCGATACAACACGCGGATTGTCAGCAGGGCGGTGCCAGCAATCGATGCGAGTCTCCGCTAAACGCTCACACGGCTGCGCTCACGCGTTCGTGCTCTTCGTCACTTCGTGCTCTTCGTGTTAAAAGTCGTGCACGCGTTGTAGCGTTACTGCGTATGACCTCCCTAATCAGATACTCCGCCGCCGCCTGCCAGACCGATCTGCCCAACCCGCTCGATCGGCGGGACATGCGCGCCAATACGGACCGCATGCTCGCGATGATCGATGCGGCCGTGGCCGGGAGCGCACCGTTTCTCCCCGTCCGCCTCGTCGTGTTCCCCGAGTTCGCCCATGCCGCCCCAATTTACCCAACGGTGCAGCAGTTGCTCGACCGGGTGGCGGTGCCTATCCCGAACGAGCACACGGAGCGGATGCATCAGAAGGCACTCGAGCATGGCATCTACGTTCAAACGGGCTCGATGATCGAAATGGATCCGAGATGGCCGCGGGTGGTGTTCAACACGACCTGCCTCATCGGGCCGGAAGGCATTCTTTATAAGTACCGGAAAGTGAACCCCTGGATTCCCTTCGAGGTGCACTCCAGCCCGCACGACCTCGAAGGCTACGATGAGCCGCTCTTTCCCGTCGCGGATACGCCAATCGGAAAGATCGGGTGTGCGATCTGCTACGACTGGCTCTTTCCCGAAGCCATCCGGCAACTGGCCGCGAATGGGGCGGAGGTGCTCGTTCGTGTGTCTGCCTACATGGATCCATGGGGGGCCACGGAACCGATGAACTGGTGGTCCATCGTCAACCGCTGCCGGGCGCTCGAGAATTGCGCGTTCGTTGTCGCCGCCAATCAGGGCGCGAGTCTGCGCCACTATCCACCGTATTCCTGGCCCGGAGGCAGTCAAGTCGTCGATTTCGACGGACGCATGCTCGCAGAGGCCTCACCGGGTCCGGGCGAACGCATCGTCGTCGCGCCGGTGGATATCTCGGCGCTCCGTCACGAACGGGCGACGCGGAAGGGACATCACATGCTCGCGCATTTGCGGACCGAAGCGTATCCGGTGTACTCATCTCACCGGTATCCACCGGTGCGTGGCGCCGGAGCATCGTACGAACGCAATCTCGAATTGATCGAGCTGGCGAAATCCGAATCCGGGTGCCTTGACGAGCCCGTCACGTCAGAGATATAAGCCGCGAGATGTAAGCGCTTTCATAAAAAGGGGACAGTCCCCTTTTTTCAAGGATGGCTGATGCGAGTTGACCTGTCTCTCCTGCGAACGCTGCGATTGACCACTGCTGGGCTGGTTGCGCTTTCGTTGACCGGCGCTGCGCTGCTGACGTTTACCGACCAATCACGGCCCACCGCGCCGCCTCGCGCCGCAGCGTCACCGGGACGGCCAATCAAGGTACTGTTCGTCGGCTATACGCCTGCACACGCCGACTTGTATCCCGGGCTCGCCTCAGCGCTCGCCCGACGTGGAATCCAGATCACGCCGCTCCTGACCACGGAGACGGCCACGGCCGATCGGCTCTCGCATTACGACGCCATCCTGATTCCGGGCAACCGGACGGATCTCACGCCGGAACAAGAAAAGGCGGTGGCCGCGTTCAAGGGAGCCGTGTTCGCCGCATCGGCCGGCCAGGACGGGAATGCGTGGAAAGATCCCGGGTTCCACACCAAAGTCGAACGCGGCATCCTTTCAGCATTGCCGGAGGCCACCAGGCTCGCATGGCAGCGCCTCGAAACGCCGGGCGTCGTCTACGTGGACGGCTTCAATGTCCCGAACTACGAGAACCGGGATCCGGCGCCGAAGTTCCAGCTGCCGTTCACGCCGCCAGAATCGATGAAGTTCATTCAAACGCCGGCCGAATTCACGATGGATCTCTTTGCCAGCGAACCGGACATCATCAAACCGATTTCGTTTTCCTTCGATGAGCGCGGGCGGTTGTGGGTCATCGAGACGACCGACTATCCCAACGAAGTGCTCGACGGCCAACCCGGCGACGACAAGATCAAGATCCTGGAAGACACGAACGGCGACGGCCGCGCCGACAAGTTCACCGTTTTTGCCGAGCACCTCAACATTGCCACCAGCATGGCGTTCGCCAACGGCGGTGTCATCGTCACGCAGGCGCCGCACATCCTTTTCTTGAAGGACACGAACGGTGACGACAAGGCCGACGTTCGCGAAATCCTGAGCACCGGCTGGGGCAATCGCGACACGCACGCGCAGCCATCGAACCTGCAGTACGCGCCCGACAACTACATCTGGGGCGTGGTCGGCTACTCCGGATTCGAGGGGGAAATCAACGGCAAGAAGTTCCAGTTCGGTCAAGGCATGTACCGGTTCAAGCCTGACGGCAGCCAGTTCGAGTACGTGACCAGTTCGACCAACAACACGTGGGGATTGGGCTTTTCTGAAACGTTCGACGTGTTCGGCTCCACCGCGAACAACGATCCGAGCTTTTATATGGCGATCCCGAACCGCTACTTCGACGGCATCGAAGGCCTGCCGACCGGAAGGGCGGGCGGTCCGGGATACCAGAGTCTCGCATCGTTTTACGCGGTTCATCCCACAACGCCTTATATCCGTCAGGTGGACGTGTTCGGCGGGTTTACCGCAGCCGCCGGCCATCATCTCTATACGGCGCGCTCGTTCCCGAAGGAGTATTGGAACCGCATCGCCTTCATCAGTGAGCCGACGGCTCATCTCGTTGCCCAGGGCGTCATGGAGAAGCAGGGCGCCAGCTTCGTGACTCGTGACGGCTGGAATCTTTTTGCGGGCGCGGAAGAATGGGTGGCCCCCGTGCATGCGCAAGTGGGTCCCGACGGCGCCGTATGGATTGCCGACTGGTACAACTTCATCGCCCAGCACAATCCCACGCCGTCCGGCTACAGCAACGGAAAAGGGAACGCCTACGAGACCTCGTTGCGGGATCGCTTGCGCGGCCGCATCTATCGCATTTCGTACAAGAACGCGACTCCGTCCAAACGCCGAAGCCTGTCGAAGAATGATCCGGCGGGGCTCGTCGATGCGCTCAACGCCGACAACATGTTCTGGCGTCTGACAGCGCAGCGTCTGATCATCGAGCGCGGCCAGAAGGACGTCGTTCCCCGCCTCATTGATCTGGTCCACAACAAAACCGTCGATGCGGTCGGGGTCAGCGGTGGGGCATTTCACGCGCTGTGGACGCTGAAGGGCCTCGGAGAACTGGAGAGCCCGACTACACCAGCCTACCGCGCCGCGGTCGACGCGCTCAAACATCCAGCGGCAGGAGTACGCAAGGCTGCGGCGATGGTTCTTCCTCACGGGGCGGGTGCAGCGAGCGCGCTCGTCGCAGCTGGGCTCCTCCATGATCCGGATCTACACACGAGGCTGGCGGCGACGCTGACGATCGCCGAGATGCCCTCTACTCCCGAGATCGGCGCGGCTCTCTATAAAGAGAGTCAGCAGGCCGAGAACTATGGTGACCGCTGGCTCAGTCGCGCCTTCTATATCGCGGCGACTCGCCACAAGAGCACCTTCCTCACGTCGTATCAGTCCGACACGAACAAACTGCCGTTCGCCGACCTGCCGGTGCCGCTCAGGCTTGGGACGACGAAGCCCGACTGGCGAGTCCCGCCCGCGAAAGACCTGACGGCCTGGAAAGACATGGAGGTGCCTGGCAACTGGGAGTCGCGCGGACTGCCCGATTTCGACGGCGTGGTGTGGTTTACACGGAGCGTCGAGGTTCCACAGGAGGCGAAGGCGACCGCCCTGACGCTTGGTCGCGTCAACAATATTTCCGAAGTGTGGGTCAACGGCCTGCCCGTCGTTCCGCAACCTGGGGGCGGGCGCGGCGCACAGACCGGCGGCGGTCGCGGTTTCCTCCCGCCAACCTACGACCTGCCGCAGGGGACCATCAAACCAGGTGCGAACACCCTGACCGTGCGCATCCAGAACAGCCGCAACGATGGCGGATTTCTTGGGACGCCGGATGCCATGTACCTTCAAGCGGGGGACAACCGGATTCCTCTCGCCGGCACGTGGAAGTACCGAGTGGAACGCCAGACGAATGCGGGCGCGCTTTACACGCGACCTGGCGAACTTGCCGCGCACGTGGCATTCACCGCCAGCGGCGGTGTCGCTGCGGGCGCGCTGCCACCGCCCGCGCCGCAGGCACCCGACATCACGCTCCGGTTATCGGTGATTCCTGGTCAGCTGAAATTCGATCTCGGAGAACTGACCGTGGCTCCGGGCCAGCTTGTCGAAATCGTGTTCGACAATCCCGATCAGATGCAGCACAACTTCGTGCTCGGCGCCTCCGGCGCGCTCGAAACTATCGGCACGGCCGCCGATCGGTTGGCCCAGTCTCCCAATGCCGTCGCGCAGCAATACGTTCCGGAGATCCCCGAGGTTCTCTTCTCGACGAAGCTCGTCGATCCGGGGGACAAACTGACGTTCCAGTTCAAGGCCCCGACGACGCAGGGGCAGTATCCGTACGTCTGTACGTTCCCGGGACATTGGCGACTGATGAACGGCATCCTTCGGGTTGTTGCGCCAGCAGGACGCGGGCGCGGAGGAGCGAGATAATGACCACCATCGTCGCCTGCATCGTGAGCCTGTGGGTGGCACTCGGCGCGCTGCAGGGTCAGCCGCCATCATCGCAGTTGGGCACTCCGCAAAAGAATCCCGGACAGGCGCCCGGAAAGAGAGCGATTCAGGTGCTGTTTCTCGGTCACAACAGCAAACATCACGATTCGGCGAGATTCGAACCCATGCTGGCCGATGCTCTGGCGTCCGACGGCATCACGTTTACCTACACAGGCGACCCGAACGACCTCAACGCCGCAAACCTCGCAAAATACGACGCGCTGATGATCTACGCCAACCACAACACGATCACGCCCGAGCAGGAGAAGGCGCTGCTCGATTTCGTGGCAGGCGGCAAGGCTTTTCTGCCGATCCACGCGGCTTCGTATTGCTTCAGAAACTCACCAGCGTACGTGGCTCTCGTCGGGGCCCAGTTCCAGAGCCACGGCACCGGTGAGTTCACGGCCGCTATCGTGAAGTCGGATCACGCCGTCATGGAGGGAATCCAGCCGTTCCAGGTGTGGGACGAAACCTACGTGCACACGATGCACAACCAGGATCGCGTGGTGCTGATGGAGCGCGTCGATGATGTGCGGCGTGAACCGTGGACATGGGTGCGGACGCATGGGAAGGGGCGCGTGTTCTACACCGCATATGGACACGACGAGCGTGTGTGGGGGCACCCGATGTTTCACCGCCTGATCCGGAATGCGATCCGGTGGGCGGTGCAGTAGCGGCCGAAACTGGATCGACGTTCGCTAGCAGGCTGTCGCGTGCGACACGACACCGGTGACGCGCGGCACGAAGGCCACGAAGACTCGAAGGCCACGAAGCTATAAAGAAACACCAAAAGCTTCGTGTTCTTTGTGGCTTCGCGGCCTTCGTGGTAACCCCCTGTGGTACGTGACGGCAGCGGCGAAAGTTGTTGGGGCGATCGAAGAGCGGAGTGACGAGAGTATGGCATCCGATGGAAAGATTCGTGTCGCGATAGTCGGGCTCGGGTTCGGGGCTGAATTCATCCCTATTTATCAACGCCACCCAAACGCCGAGATGTACGCACTCTGCCGCCGCGACAAAAAGGAGCTTGACGCGTGCGGCGACCGATTTCGCGTCGCCACGCGCTACACGGATTACGAGGCGCTGCTGAAGGATCCGAACGTCGATGCCGTGCACATCAATTCGCCCATCGCCGACCATGCGCCGCAGTCGATTGCCGCGTTGCAGGCCGGCAAACATGTCGCCAGCACCGTACCGGCGGCCACAACGATCGACGAATGCCGGCAAATCGTGGAATCGCAGAGGAAGAGCGGCAAGGTCTACATGATGATGGAGACCGTCGTATACAGTCGCGAGTACCTGTTTGCGAAGGAGTTGTACGACAAGGGGGAGCTCGGGCGGATTCAGTTCCTCCGAGGCAGCCACCAGCAGGACATGGACGGCTGGCCGGGCTATTGGGAAGGTTTTCCGCCGATGCACTACGCGACGCACTGCGTCAGTCCGTGTCTCGCGATTCTCGGTAAGCACGCCGAGCACGTCGTTTGCCACGGGTCCGGTCGCATCGACGAGAAACTGATCCCGAAGTACGGGAGTCCATTCGCGATCGAGACGGCGACCTTCAAACTGCGCGACTCGGACGTGTGCGCCGAAGTGACACGCAGTCTGTTCAATACCGCGCGCCAGTACCGCGAGAGCTTCGATGTGTATGGTTCGAAGAAATCGTTCGAGTGGCAGCAGGTTGAAAACGAAGAACCGGTGATTCATACGAAGAGCACGACCGAGCAGCCGCTGAGCGAAGCCGACATTCCAAAGCGCGTGAAGGTACCTGACTACGCGCGCCTGCTGCCCGAGCCGGTCCGCCGCTTCACGCAGCCGGCCGCTATTCAGGACGCGGAACACCTCTCATTCCTGCAGGGCGGCGGTCACGGCGGCTCCCATCCGCACCTGGCACACAACTTTCTGATGGCCTGCCTCGGCAAACAGGCCGCGATGCCGGATGCCGAAACCTCCGTCAACTGGACGATGGTGGGAATCTGCGCACACCAGTCGGCGCTCAAGGGGGGAGAGAAGGTTCAAATCCCGCGCTTTTGAGGAGAAGGATGTCAACGCCCAAATTGACAGCGTTTTGGCTCCTGACCGCACTCGGTCTCGCCGCCCCAACGGCATCGTTTCAGCAGTACAGTGCGCGGCAGCACGGCGACGTAGTCGAACTGCGTGATGCCAAGAACGATGTGTCGGTTTCGATCGTTCCCTCGGTCGGAAACATTGCCTTCGACATGACGGTCAAAGGTCAGAAGATCCTGCGTTGGCCTTACGCGTCAGTCGAAGAGTTCAAAGCGAAGCCGTCGATGATGGGGATCCCCTTCATGGCGCCGTGGGCGAACCGCCTCGACGAGCAGGCGTTCTACGCCAACGGACAGCGATACCCGTTCGATATGGAGCTTGGCAACGTGCGCGGCGCGATCCCCATTCACGGTTTCTTGACGACGAACGATCGCTGGAGGGTCGTCGAAACGAAGGCGGAGGGTTCGTCTGCGCGCGTGACCAGCCGCCTGGAGTTCTTCCGCAACCCGAAATGGATGAAACAGTTTCCGTTCGCCCACACGATCGACATGACCTATCGCCTGGAAGACGGCGTTCTCGCTGTAACCACCCGAATCGAAAACATGAGCGGCGAACCGATGCCCGTTTCGATCGGCTACCACCCGTACTTCCAGTTGACCGACTCGACCCGCGACGAGTGGACGGTCAGTCTTGGGGCCAAAACGCAGTGGCTCCTCGCGCCGAACAAGGTCCCGACGGGTGAGACCCAGCCCATAGAAACCGTGTTTCCCGATCCGAAATCCATCGCGCTGAAGGATGTCGATCTGGATCACGTTTTTGGCGATCTCGTTCGTGACGGGTCCGGCTCGGCGATCATGTCGGTCAGGGGGAAGTCGCAGCGGTTGGACGTTGTGGTTGGGAAAAATTACCGTGCCATGGTGGTCTACGCCCCGAAACCTGCCGTCGGATCGCAGAATCCGAACGCGTCCCCGGCCAACCGGAACTTCATCTGCTTCGAGCCGATGGCCGCCATAACCAATGCGATGAACATGGCGCACAAAGGCCTCTACAAAGAGCTCCAGAGCATCCCTCCAGGCGGGGTGTGGACGGAAAGCTTCTGGATCCGCCCGTTCGGCTTCTAACTGGAAGCGCGCTTCCCCTGCATACAAAAAGATGGATCCTGCGCCACTTGGCGGAGGTTTAGCGGTTTGTACTATGGACTCTGCATGCAATCTGGTTTAACCTTCGGCCGCTGATCGGTACCGGCAGGTACTGACCTCGTTAGTGAGACTCGGTCCGGCGACCCTTGTTTGATGGAATCGTGGAGCACGATGGCGACAAGCCGCGTGCAATGTTGGGTGCGGTGAGAGGAGGCGGCATGCAGGTGAGGTTGGTCCGTTTGCTCGCGATGGCGCTCATCGCGTTGTGCATCGGCAGCTGGCCAGTGACGGCGCAGATCACGACGGGCACGGTGACGGGTACGGTCAAGGACGCTCAGGGAGCGGTGATCCCTGGCGCAACGGTCGTTCTTATCAGCGAATCACGCGGCACCAAGCTGGCGCCCGTCGTCACGAATGCGACCGGCGACTTCGTGGTTGCGAACGTCACGGCCGACACGTACACGGTCGAAGTGACGATGGAATCGTTCAAGACCGTCAGGCGCAGCGGCATTCTCGTGAGCGGCGCCGATCGCGTCGGCGTTCCCCCCATTACTCTCGAAGCGGGAGGCGTTGCGGAAACCGTCACGGTGACGGCGGAATCGCCGATCGTGCAGTCGCAGAGCGGTGAACGCTCGTACGCCATCTCGATGGAGCAGATTGAGAATCTGCCGTACGCGCGCGGCAACTTCGTCAACCTGATCCAGTTCACGCCGGGGGTCGTGGGGGGCGGGTCGACCGGATTCGTGCGGCTGGGAGGCGTCGCTCAGAACAACCTCATGATGGACGGCGTGTCCGCGATGGACACCGGTAATAACGGCACCATGCTTCCACTCAACGTCGAATCGATCGGTGAGGTGAAGGTGCTGACCCAAGGGTACCAAGCCGAATTCGGCCGGTCGAGCGGCCTGCAGGTCACGGCAGTCACCAAGAGCGGCACGAACCGGTTCCGCGGCTCGTTGTACGACGTCGAGCGGGATTCCGACTGGAACGCCAACAGCTGGGTGAACGCGAAGAACGGCGATCCAAAACCGGTGACGAAGGAGAACGACTGGGGCTATTCGATTGGCGGGCCGATCGGCAAGCCAGGTGGCAACAACAAACTGTTCTTCTTCTACAGCCACGAATATCGTCCGCGCAACAGCCCGATCAACAACGGCAACCCGATTCGGCTGCGGGTACCTACGCAGCTCGAGCGCGCCGGCGATTTCTCCCAGAGCCTGGACCAGAACGGCGCCCCGATCCCTCAACTGCTCGATCCGCTCACGCGGCAGCCGTTCCCGAACAACCGCATTCCCGCCGATCGGCTATATCAGACCGGGCTCGCGGTGCTCGGACGGTATCCGCTTCCCAACATCGAGCAGCGCGCGGGCACGAACTACAACTATGAGATTCAGCCGCCAAAAGTCGAGAACCTGACGCAGCAGCCCGCTCTCCGCATCGATTACCAGGTGACGCCGAACCTGCGTTTCAACTGGAAGTACTCAGGCCAGCGCGCTCGGCCGATCACTACGCCAGGGCTGATCCCCGGATTCACGGACGTCAAGACGCCGTATCCGTACATCACCAACTACGCGGCGACCGTGAACTACACCATCAACTCGACGACCTTCCTGGAAGGCACGTGGGGGTTCATCCGGAATGAGTTGGTGGGTGGCAACGAAAACGGCGTGCTGGTCAATGATTCGGCGAACAGGCTGGCGAGCATGCCGAACTTCCCGCTGCTCTACCCAGAGGCTGGGCGCGTCAGCAACGACAATTACTACGTCCTGGAGGTGCTGAACGACGTGAAGCCTTCCTGGTGGGACGCCTCGACACGGACGATGAATCTTCCGCCAGTCTTCGGTTGGGGTAACCGCATCGGCGCGGCGCCTCCGAATCAACGATATCCGGGGTGGCTGAATATCAATCGGACCAACGACGTGGCCGTCAGTTTGACGAAAGTCAAGGGCACGCACACCATCAAGGGCGGCTTCTACAACAACCACAGCTTCAAGGCGCAGAACACCGGCGCCGGCGGCCTCGCAAATCTCAGCTTCCAGGGTTTTGTCAACTTCGGCAACGACACCAACAATGCGCTGGATACCGGTTTTGGCTACGCGAATGCTGCGACCGGCGTGTTCACGCAGTACCTGCAGGCGTCGGACTTTGTCGAAGGTCACATGATCTACAACAACACCGAGTTCTACATCCAGGACAACTGGAAGATGAACAACCGGATGACGATCGACTACGGCGTGCGATTCACGCGTCAGCAGCCGCAGTACGACCGGTTCCAGCAGATGTCGAACTTCTTCCCCGATCAGTGGAATGCAGCGCAGGCGCCCATCATGTACGTCGCAGGATGCAGCAACGGTGCAGCGACGTGTTCCGGAAATACACGGAACGCGATGGATCCCCGGACTGGTCAAATCCTGACGGCGCCGGGCGCGTCCAATACTCAGGCCGCGATCGGAACACCCATCCCGAATACAGGCAACGCCTTGAACGGGATCCGGCGAGCCGGCGACGGCATCGCGAAAACCGGGTATGTCTGGCCGAAGCTCGTACTCGGGCCGCGTTTCGGCATCGCCTACGATTTGACCGGGGAACAGTCAACGGTGATCCGCGGTGGTGGCGGTTTGTACTATGACCGGCCGGACGGGAACACCGTGTTCTCGATCCCTGGCAATCCGCCGATTGCCACTGCCCGCGACCTGCGCAACGGCATGTTGCAGACGCTTGGACAGGGGCTCAGCCCGGTTCCCGTTCCCCAGTTGATCATCTTCCAGTACGACGCGAAGGTCCCGGCGTCATGGCAGTGGAACGTGGGCGTTCAACGCGCGCTGCCGTGGTACACCTCGATCGATGTGTCATACGTCGGTAACCACGGATACAACCGGCTTGGCGCGCTCCAGGGTGGCCAGAGAGTCAACCTCAATGCGGTGGACATCGGTGCGGCATACCTGCCACAGAACCAGGATCCGACACTTGGCACGAGCAGCGTGCCCGGTGCGACGGCCTACACTGCCAACCTCTTGAAGCCGTACAGAGGTCTCGGCAACATCGAGCAGAACACGACGGAGTTCTGGGACACGTATCACTCGATGCAGTTCTCGCTGAACCGGCGGTTCCGGAGCGGGTTCTCGTTCGGCGCGAACTACACCTGGGGCATCTCGTACAAGGGCAATACCGGCCTGCAGACGCGTCTGCAGCACAATGCCGACGGCAGCTTTTCCGTTCGGCCCGATCAGGCCGAATATGAAAAGCTGAACGAGGACCTGGACGTTCGCCCGCACTACCTGAAAGCAAACGCGGTGTGGTCGCTCCCGCACGTGCCGTCCAGTTTCGGCCGCGCCGTCGGGCTCATCCTGAACGACTGGCAGATCGCCGGCGTTCTCACTGCTGGTTCGGGCGCGGCGTACGACCTCAATTACTCGTACAACGCGAATGGCGGCAGCGTGAACCTGACCGGGTCCCCGGATTACGGCGCTCGCATCGTCTATGTCGGCGATCCTGGCAGCGGCTGTTCGGATGATCAGTACGCACAGTTCAACGTCGCCGCCGTTACAGGACCGACTTACCGAAGCGTTGGTCTCGAATCGGGCCGCAACATCCTCAGGGGCTGTCCGGACAAGCGCGTTGATCTGGCCGTCATGCGGGACATCAGAATGGGCGGCGGACGGCGTCTCGAGTTCCGACTCGACGTCTTCAACCTGTTCAACACCGCAATCATCGACAACCGTCAGAACCAGATTCAGTTCAACAGCCCGACGGATCTGACGATTCGCAACGCGCAGTTCCAGGCAGACGGCACACTCAATCCGACCCGGCTGACGCCGAGGAATGCTGGCTTCGGCGCAGCGACACGCGCGTTCGATATGCGCAATATGCAGGTGCAGATTCGATTCGCCTTCTAGCGGCTGCCAGCTTCCGGCTTCCAGCTTCCAGCATCCAGAACAGCACGTCGTGCTGGAAGCTGGGAGCTGGAAGCTGTTAGCTTTATCGTCGATGTACCCGACACCCCGCCGCGTCGTCCTTTTGTTTCTTTGCGTGGCTTCCTGGATTCCTCTTGTTGGCCAGCAGCCACCGCCGCCGGGACTGCCAACCCGATCTCCGACATTTCCCACCCCTGTCCCGCCGTCCGGCAATCGAGGCGGCGGGCGCGGCGCAGCCGCGTTGCTCTACGTCGAGCGCTGCGCACCCTGTCACGGCACGGAATCCATACCCGGTCGTGTCGCGACGCTCTTCGATAACCAATGGACCCGTGGCGGCGATGACGAGAGCATCGTCTGGAACATCACCCACGGGATTCCGCAAACGGAGATGCTGCCGTTCAAGGAGGTGTTGAGCGAACAGCAGATCTGGCAGCTCGTGGCCTACATCCGTACGCAGGCGGCGAATCAGCAGCCCAAGCCGCAACTCGTTCCGGATCCAGACGGGCAGATCATCAAGTCAGAAAAACAGACGTTCAAAATCGAAGTCATCGCGCGGGAACTCGAAACGCCCTGGGCCCTCGCGTTTCTGCCCGACGGTCGTCTTCTGATCACCGAACGTCCTGGCCGGCTGCGAATCGTGGAGAAAGGGAAGCTGGTTCCGGATCCTGTTAAAGGGACCCCGCAGGTCTGGGAGCGGCAGGACGGAGGTCTCCTCGACGTCGAAGTCCATCCGCAGTATGCAAACAACGGCTGGATTTATCTTGCCTACTCGGAGACGCTTCCCGGCTATAAGCCGCCTCCTCCCGATCAGACGCCGCCACAGGCGACTCCTCCGCAGGGAGGACGTGCCAGCGGGCCGCCCAGCATTCCTTCGATGACGGTGATCGTCCGCGGAAAGATCAACAAGAACAACGAGTGGGTCGATCAGCAGTTGTTGTTTCGCGCGGTGCCTGAGCTCTACACGCCGGTCAACGCGCACTATGGCGCACGGTTCATCTTCGACAAGGCCAACCATCTCTTCTACACGATTGGCGAGCGCCAGATCCCGATGGACGCACAGGACCTTGCGAAGCCCACCGGGAAGATCCACCGCGTGAATGACGATGGATCGGTGCCCAAGGACAACCCGTTCGTCAATCGTCCCGGAGCACTTCCAACCATCTGGAGCTACGGCCATCGTCATCCTCAAGGGCTGGCGTGGGATCCGGTGACGGGCAAGCTGTGGGAATCCGAACACGGGCCTCAGGGCGGCGATGAGATCAACATCATCGAGCGTGGGCGCAATTACGGGTGGGGTGTCATCACGCACGGCATTCAACCGGGCATAACGAAGCGCGCGGAAGAGGGAATGGAGCAGCCAATCGTCTACTACACTCCGACCATTGCGCCCGCTGGAATGTCGTTCTACACGGGCACGCGGTATCCCGGTTGGAAGAACAACTTGTTCGTTGGCGGGCTTGGCGGTCAGCAGCTTCGCCGACTGGAGGTGAGCGGGGACAAGGTGGCTCACCAGGAAATAGTTTTCAATCAGTTCGGCCGGGTGCGCGATATCATCCAAGGTTCGGACGGACTGTTCTATGTGGCTTTGCAGTTGCCGGGCCAGACTCTTTCACAGTCCACGACCGGAACCGTCGTGCGACTCGTTCCCGTCGAGTGAAAGACGGGGTCAGATCTTGTTTCTTGCACGTTTGTCCCCATTCTAGGAAAGAGGACAGACGTGCAAGAAACAAGATCTGACCCCTTGTGAGGGAATACGATGACGAAAAAGCTCTGGCTTGTGTTGGCGGCTCTCTCCGTGCTTGTCTGGACGCCCATGACTGCACAGCGCGACTCGCTCCGCGTTTTCATTCGCGCGGGAGAAAAGACGCACGGGCCCGCCGGAAACGGCGAGCACGACTATCCGACGTTCCTCAACGACTGGACCAGGCTGTTGACCGGGCGCGGCGCATCGGTGCAAGGCGCGCTACGGTTTCCAACCGCCGACGAGCTTGCCAAAACGGACGTCATGATCATTCACAAGGGTGATGGTGGCACCTGCAGTCCTTCGGAACGCGCCACGCTCGATGCGTTCACGAAACGCGGCGGTGGTCTTGTCATCCTCCACGACGGGATGTGCTCGGACGATGCGGCGTGGTTTTCGACAGTGGCTGGAGCCGCCAAGCAGCACGGCGAGCCGAATTGGGCGCGCGGCGTATTGAAGATGCACTTCGTGGACAACGCGCATCCGATCACCCGCGGGCTGCAGGATTTCGAATTCGGAGACGAGGCGTTTTTCATGCTGCGAACCACGCCGCAGATGCGCGCGCTCGTGACCACCGAGATACCGCAGAAGGGGGAAGTTGTTCCGCAGGCGTGGATCTACGAGCACACGCAGCAAGGTGGGCAACCTTACCGGGCGTTCGTCTCCATGCAAGCGCATTACTATAAGAATTTCTCGCAGCCGACGTACCAGGAGCTGCTGCTTCGCGGCATTGCGTGGGCGGGTAAGCGGGATGTGTCGATGTTGCTGGCGAAGTCGTCGTCTTCTCGATAATCGCCGGGGGGACGCGGCCGGCCAGTGCCGGCACTACGCACCTGGGCGAGTTCGAATGCGGATTAGTTTCACACGTCGGACGGAGTCGAAGTAAAACTGAGGAGTCGAGGACGATGCGAGCCACACATATTGCGGTCTTTGGAGTTGTCGCTGCCTTGACGGTTGCCGGAGTTGGCGTGCAGGGTCAGGGTGGCCGTGGCGGGCTGTCCGCTTCGCTGTTCACGGCGGTTGATGCGAACAAGGACGCCGCAGTCACCAAAGATGAGCTGAAGACTGCGTTCGATAAGTGGTTCACCGAGTGGGATTCGGAAAAGGGTGGGGCGCTTACTCAGGAGCAGGTGAACCTCGGTCTCAACGCAGCGTTGCCAGTGCCTGCAAGCGCCGGCTTCTTCCCAACAGGCCGTGGCCGCGCCGTGCAGAACCAGACGCCCAACCCTGACGACGTAACGGCGATGGTGGCCGCGCTTCCAGCCAAAACCGCAGTGAAACCGAAGCAGGCGCGCAAGGTACTCGTGCTTGGCAAGGCCGCCGGCTTCGTCCACTCATCCATCCCGCTCGCCGCGCGGACCGTCGAAGAGATGGGGAAGAAGACGGGCGCCTGGTCGACAACGATCACGTACGATGCCGCAGACATCAACGAACAGAACCTGAAACAGTACGACGCCATCTTCCTCGCCAGCACGACCGGACAATTCCTTGACGATCCCAACGATGCGGCGGTAACTGCCGCGCGGAGGAAGGCACTGCTCGATTTCGTGCGGGGTGGAAAGGGGCTGGCCGGAATTCACGCGGCAAGCGACTCGTATCACGCGAGCAAGCAGTCCCTCAGCGGCGAAGGCCGGGGAGGACGTGGCGGGGGTCGCGGCGGGCGAGGTGCCGGCGGCGGCTTCGCCGGCTCGCTGGCGGGTCAGCTCGTCTCGCAGGGAGACAAGAACAGCGATCAGAAGTTGAGCCGTGACGAAGTCAGCGCGCTCGCCGATGCCTGGTTCGAGAAGATGGACACGGCCAAGGCTGGGCGGATCAGTCAGCAGGAATTCCCGCAGCGCATGGCGCTGGTCATTCCACCGCCGGCGCCAGCACCGCTCGGACCGACAGGCTTCCCGATTCAGGCCCGCGCCACGCAGCTCGGCCCGGACGACCAGGTGGGCACGTGGCCGGAGTTCAACAAGTTGATTGGCGGATTCTTCAAGTTCCACTGGAACAACGGCCAGTTGATTCACTACAAGATTGACGAACCCAATCACCCGCTCAACGCGCCGTTCAAAGGCTTGTCGGACTTCCAGGTGGTCGACGAAACCTACACGTTCGGCCGTGAGACCTACTCACGCCAGAACCTCCGCGTCTTGACGAGTGTCGACTACCCGAAGATGAGCGCGGAGGACAAGGCCAAGGAGCAGTTCCCGCGCTCTGACGGTGATTACGCCTTGAGCTGGATTCGTCGTGAAGGCAAAGGCCGCGTCTTCTACGAGGCACACGGACACGACGAAAAGATCTACGCGATCAAGCCGCTGGTCGAGCACGTCATGCTGGGGATGCAGTACGTGCTCGGCGACTTGCCAGCAGACGATTCCCCGAGCGTCAAGGGTGGGACGAAGTAGGACACTGGCCGCTCCTTGTCTCGCGCTGACGATTGTCTGCGCAGCGGCCGACTCGGGATTCGGGGTTCTGGGCTCTGGACTCGATCCGTATCGCTCGACATTGGAGATGGCCTACGGCCAAAGATCGAGCCCCGAGCGCCGAGCCCAGACCCTTCGACAAGCTCAGGGTCGTCCCGAGCCCAGTCGAGGGACGAGCCCCGGATCGAGGTGGCTCTACGGCGGCGGTCCCGAGCAGATCCGTTACTCCCCGCTCCGTCAGATCAACCGCAGCAACGTCAAGACGCTGCAACTCGCCTGGACGTACGACACCAGAGAATCCGGCGGGCTCCAGACACAGCCCATGGTTGTGGATGGGGTTCTGTACGGCTACTCACCCACCCACAAGACGTTTGCCGTGCGCGGCGATAGCGGCGAGCACCTCTGGACCTTTGATCCAGGCACGAAGGGGCAGGGGCCGAACCGCGGATTCATGTACTGGGCTGCTGGCGATGACCGTCGCGTCTATGCCGCCTCGGGGCAGTACTTGTATGCGCTGAACGCCGAGACAGGCAAACCGGTCCCGACTTTCGGCGAAGACGGCCGTATCGATCTGCGGCGCGACCTCGGGAGAGATCCTGAAACCCAGAACGTCCGCCTCACCTCACCTGGCGTCGTGTACAGGGATTCGCTGATCATCGGCGGCCGCGTCAACGAAGGGCTCCCCGGTTCGCCCGGACACGTTCGCGCCTACGACGCGCGGACCGGCGCGCTCAAATGGATCTTCCACACCATCCCGCACCCCGGCGAATCAGGGTACGACACGTGGTCCAAGGAATCATGGACGTACAACGGTGGCGCCAACAGCTGGCCCGGCATGGCCCTCGATGCGGCCCGGGGCATCGTCTTCGTCCCGACGGGATCGGCGTCAGATGATTTCTACGGCGCCAACAGGCTGGGCGACAATCTGTATGCGAATTCCCTGATTGCGCTGAACGCTGAAACCGGAAAGCGCCTCTGGCACTTTCAGTTCGTGCGCCACGACATCTGGGATCGCGATCTGCCATCGCCTCCCAGCCTCGTGACAATCCGCCGCAACGGACAATCGATCGACGCGGTGGCGCAGACGACGAAGCATGCCTTTGTCTTTGTGTTCGATCGGGTGACGGGCAAGCCGCTCTATCCAATCGAATACCGGAAGTATCCGCCGAGCGACGTGCCCGGGGAAGTGACCGCCGACACCCAGCCGATGCCCACGGCGCCGCCGCCTTTCTCGCGTCAGCGTCTCACGCAGGAGATGTTGACGACACGAACGCCAGAGGCACACAAGTGGGCGCTCGAGCAGTTTGCGACGTTCAGGAGCGACGGACAATTCCTGCCCTTCGCCGTCGGCAAGCAAACGGTGATCTTTCCGGGATTCGACGGTGGCGCGGAGTGGGGCGGTTCAGCGTTCGATCCGGAGTCCGGCCTGCTGTATATCAACGCCAACGATCTGCCGTGGACGGGCGGCCTCGCGCCTGCGGAGGCGCCGAAGAGCGGCCGTGCCGTCTACCTCCGCGATTGCGCCGCCTGCCATCGCGACGATCGTCAGGGAACGCCGCCGCAGATTCCGACGCTCGTCGGCATCGGCGATCGACGCTCACGTGCGGACATCGCAGGAATCATCCGCAAAGGGGCCGGGCGCATGGCGGGATTCCCGACGCTTCCGGATGAAGCCGTGGCTGCGATCGCCGAGTTTCTCGTGACCGGCAACGAGGCGCCGCTTGCGGAACCCGTCTACTCGCCGCACCACGTGCGCTATCGCTTCACCGGCTATCGAAAGTTCCTCGATCCGGATGGATATCCCGCGGTGACGCCGCCGTGGGGCACGCTCAACGCGCTCGACCTGCACACGGGGAAGTACGCGTGGCAGATACCATTCGGCGAATACCCGGAACTGGCAGCCAAGGGCATCAAGACGACCGGAACGGAAAACTACGGTGGCCCGGCCGTTACCGCCGGCGGTCTCGTCTTCATTGGCGCCACGAACTTCGACAAAAAATTCCGTGCTTTTGATAAGAAAACAGGCGAGCTGCTCTGGGAGACGACGCTGCCATTCAGTGCGAATGGCACACCGGCCGTGTACGAGGTTGATGGCCGGCAGTACGTGGCCGTCGGTGCCGGTGGTGGCAAGGGACGCAAGGGAGAAGCCTCGGGCGGTGTCTACGTGGCGTTTGCCTTGCCAGCGAACAAGTAACATCAGCGCAGCCGCTCGACTGCCTTTCGCGCAATTGCTGTTAGTTGCGCGTCGCTCGCGCCTTGCGCTTCGATGACGACCGCCGCCTCACCCTTGCGAACGTGGAGCATCGGCATGAATCCCGCCAGGGTGAAATAGGCGTCATCGCCCAGCCCTTCGACCGTTCTGCCTGCGACCGTCTTCTTCCCGGCTTGAGTGCGTGTGTTCTTCTCGAGCTGGCGGACAGCATCGCGCGCGGCCGCGAGATGTTGCCGTCCGTCAGTCCAGTGCGTTTCTATGACAACGGGAAGTGGGGGCCCACCCGCGGGCGAATACATACACCGCGCCGCCTGGTGCTCGCCCGGCCGGAACGACCGACCCAGAATCTGCTCCAGTTCGGCGTGAGTCACGAGTGAGCATGGCGTCTGCACTCCTGATTTCGCGGCATGGGCCGTGTAACATCCATATCGGTCCCGCTGAATCTCGATCCGGATGTTTTCCGTGCACTTTTCGGTCAGCACGGGGCCGCTGATGAACGTCCCAATCATGCTGCGGAACGCATCGAGCTGCTGTTGTTTCTCCTGGCGGACGTCGGCTGGCATCTTCGTACGAATACACTCGCTGACCATCTGGATAAACCGATCGCATTCCGGATAACCGGTTGTGGCGGCGTTCCCCGAGCCTGCCTGTTGCGCGATGAGCGCGAGTGCGAAGGCGAGTAACTTCATAAACTGCTCCGTACGAGTTCGACCCGCCGATTTCGGGCGCGTCCCTCCAGCGTGTCGTTGGTATCCCTGGGCTGAGACTCGCCAAATCCGGCCGTGTCCAGCCGGTTCGGCTCAATGCCGTGCCGCTTCAGCAGGGCCTTTTTCACAGCCGCGGCGCGTCTGTTGGACAGGTCGAGGTTGAACGGATCGCTGCCGATGCCATCCGTGTGGCCGTTCACGCGAAGCTTCCAGTCCGGATGCCGACGCAGCACCGAGGCAATGTCTTTGAGCGTGGGCTCGGATTCTTCTCGCAGGACGTCGCTATTGAATGAGAAGTAGATGCTGTAGATATCGACGGAGCCTTTCTCGACCAGGGCCCTTTCGAGCGCACTCGCGCCATCAATCATCCCGCCCGCCGGCAACTGGGAGGCGCTGCCTTCAGCGCCGACGTTAGATGTTGTTGGCGGCGGCGCGCACCGAGTCGAAATCTTGATGACCCGCAGCGTATCCCGGTCGCCGCCGTTGGGGAGATCGCAGCTCAGGCCGTCAAGAACGAGATTGCCTTTCTTCCCGTCCGTTTCGCACAGCCGGCGTGTGTCCGGATCGAGCGCCGGCATCTCACCGATGCCGAGGCGGAAGGCGAGTGTCAGCGGATTTTTCTCGTCGTTGAGAAAGAAGAACTCTACCCTCTCGCCGTTGGGGGCTTTACCCTGCGCCTGAACCGCGGGCAAGTCCGTTGGGATCCCGTCTACGAGGACGCGCAGGTGCACCGGTCCCGTTCCGACTCGCGTGATCGGGATTGAATCCGAGAAGTTCGTGCAGCCGCCAGGGGCTCTCCGCAGCTGATCGTCGGAGCCCTTGATGAAGACATCGGCCGCAGCCACGCACAGAGTCAACTCGCTCTCGCCTTGATCTTTCAGCTCTCTCAACACTGCCGCCGATGTCCCAATCGCAGTCGTGCCGGGTGCCGTCTCGGGCGCGGTCTCGGTCCCGACAAAAATCTGATGGTAGGAATGGGCGGATTCCAGGTCGGCGGTCAGGACCGTCCGGTGTGTAGTCAGCTGCGTGAGCTGGCGGATGGACGCGGACCACCAGGGCGAACCCGATTCGGAGGAATACTTGAGGCGCACGCCGTCGGGGCCGGCCGACTCGATTGTCTTGATTGACTCGTAATCCCCCTGCGAAGCGATCGCCGTCACGACCGTTAGACCGGCGCATAGCGGTATGACGGGCTTGGCGCGGCCGGGGACGATCCACGCCGCAGGCCTGGCATCGTCCCCCTCCGTCGATGGCTCTGGCACCACACTCAGACTGCTGGATACCCCCATCTCGGGCAACAGGTGCTTGCGCGCGTGATTCTGCACCGCGACGCGCTCGTCGTCGCTTGCGACGGTACCCGTCAGCTTGATCGAGTCATATGGAAACGTCGGGATCTTGGGCTCGAAGGTGACCTGAATATCCTTGCTCGTGATCTTCGGATCGGATCTGATCTCGCGCTGGATTTTCGCTGCGATAGCATCACCAGGGGTGGATGCGTTCGCCACGGCAGCCTCGTGTGGCTGGCCTGTTTTTTGGTCAGCCGCAGTGGGCTGGGCGGTTCTGCTATCCGTCGCCGTGGCACGCGCACCACCGCGGCCACACGCCAGTGTGCACGCCGACAAGACGACAATCGTTAGAATGGTCCTGAGCATGTGCGGTTACTTTTGCAGCGATGGCACGACAAACTTGAACCGGCTGTTCTCGAGCGACGGATTCGCCTGCGGCTCGAACGTGGTCGTGACGAGGCGCCGCGACCCAGCGACGGTGCCTTTCGGAGTGTCTTCGAAGATCTTCCGTACGAGCAGAGTCTCCGCGTCGATCCACACTGCCGTTCGCCGGACGTTGTGGATGTGGCCCGTGGCGCCATAGACTCCGCGCGCAATACCGACCAGCTTGTGCATAGCGCGGCCGTTGATCTGTTCGGTGGCTCCAGACGTCATGTCCGTGAGCTCGGCGAGCGTGCTGTTGAGCCCCGCCTTCGCGAACAAGACCGACGCCATCTGTGTCGCCGAGCCGACACTGGGGTAGGTGGCGGCGAGAAACGCCGTCGCACCCTGCCCAGGCGGATACACGTTGTGGATGCCGGTCTCCGACGTCCAGGCCTGAAAATCGGCGCCTTCACACCAGATGACCCACTTGCTGCCGCCGTCCGCCTTGTCCTCGACGAACTCGAAATAAAAGTTCCGCGGCGCGCGGTAATACGTCTTGAAGGTGTGACGGCTCACACTATTGGTGCCGTATTCGTAAACTACCGTGCCGGTGTCGGCGTACGACTTCAGAGCCGCGTACATCGCGCGGCTGCGGGCCAGGGTGTCGTCGCTCACGGCATGCGGAGACGCCGGCAACAGGCAGGCGACAGCGAGCGCGCTCGCCGGAACCGCAACGCTGCGCAATGTGCACGTCGGCATGATCAGTCTCCCTTTGCGGGCTGCATCCGCGTCTTGAAGCAAACAGCAGCGTGTCTCGGTGTCAGTCAGTCTGCTCATGAGGTACCTTTGGCATCGGACGGACTCTAGCGTCCATGGTCGTCCCACTCGACCGCCCACCGATCCGCCTTGTCCCAGGGCCGGAGCCGGTGCCAGCGAACCCAGCCGGACCTGACATGTCCTTCGCGATCCTCGACCACGACGCGCGCGAGCCACTCATTGCGCGCCAGGGGTTTCTCGCCGGGGAAGGCGGTCTTGATCCACACGCGTTTCATCTCCCGGACGCGGAGCCCGTGCTCCTCCAGGAGGCGGCGGAGGCGCGCGAGCCAGGCTGCGTTGATGAATCGGGCTACCAGCCAGAGGAACCCGAACACGAAGCCAAATGGTAAGAGCATCACCAACACGTAGTAGAAGGAGACGACAGTGTCGAGGAAGCTCATGGCGAGTTGTCACTGCATTCGAACGAGTTCAACGCGGCGGTTTCGCGCGCGCCCCTCGAGCGTGTCGTTGGTATCCTGCGGCCGCGATTCGCCGAAGCCGGCGGTGCTGAGCCGCGCACCCGCGACGCCCTTCTTCGAGACGAGCGCGTTCTTGACGGCAGCCGCACGCTTCTGCGAGAGCTGGAGGTTGTATGCATCGGTCGCAATGCTGTCCGTGTGCCCCTCGATCGCCAGCTTCCAGTCAGGATGACGCCGGAGGATTTCTGCAATCTCTTGAATCGTCGGCTCGGATTCCTCGCGAATCTCGTCGCTGTTGAAGGCGAAATAGATGCTATGGACCTCGGCACGGCCGGTTGTCGTCAGCGACTCCTCGAGCAACGCGCCAGCGCCTCCGCTGCCGGCGCCTGGGCTGAGACCCACGGCACCGGTTCCGCCGCTTGGTGGGGGCGCTCCTCCTGGAGCGCCCGGCTTCCTGACGGCGGACGGCTCTCCGCAGTTGTGCGTGATCTTCACGACCTGAAGGACGTCTCGGTCCTCGAACTGCCGTCTTACCTCCGCACACCCCCGGCATTCGCCGCCTGCTTCAGCCTGCTTCAACGACTCCCGTATTTCCGGCGGCATCGGTTGCTTGAGGCCGATGCGAAACTTCAACGAGATCGGATTCGCTTCGTCGTTGAGGAAAAAGAACTCGGCGTCGTCGAATATAAACTTCCCGCGGGCGCGAAGGGCATGCAGCGTCGTCATCCGGTCGTTCACGAGAACAGATATCGGGACCGGTGTCGGATCGGCTCGCGCGAGCTCTCCGGGCAGACGGGAGTCCATCCCGAACATCCCGGGGCTGCCATCGTCCTTCAGACCAGCGGCCGGACTGATGGTCTGGTAGATCGTGAGAGGTGTCTTGCCCTTTTCCCTGAGGTCGCGGAACGCTTTCGTGGAAATTCCGAGCGCAGTCGTTCCTCTGACCGTTTCAGGAACTCCCTTCCAGGTGAATTGCTGCAGGTACACCGACGATGATTCCAGGTCTACCCGGCGCACGGTGCGGTAGACGACGAAGGGAACCCAGGGCGGGTCGAGCGGGTGACCGGAGTATTCACAACATGGGTCGGGCATGTAACTCGAGTACCTAATGCGAACGCCTTCCGGGGTCACAGCTTCGATTCGTTTGATGGATTCGTAGTCTCCCTGCGGCTGGCTGATCGCCGTGACGATGGTGAGGCCAGGGCAGAGCGGAATGGTTGGCCTGCCGTCAGTTGTTTGCGCAGCGGCGACAGCCGCTCCGAGCAACATGGGACCAGCGGCCACGATGCGGAGGAGTGCTCTCATTTCTTCTCCTGCAGCGGCTGATCGAGCGCCGCGAGCCATGTCGCCAGCTTGTGGGCTTCAGGCGCCAGGTTTCGGTATTCCCAGTCACCTTTCACGTCGAGCTCGATTCGCCGGTAGCGCTGCGTCTTGGTGTCGAACAAATAGCACGCGCTCACGAATGCACCGCGGTCCCTGCTCACTGACGCGGCCTCCGAATTGCGGCCTTTGGCGGCAGCGGGAATCAGCCGGAACATTGCCAGCAACTCATCTTTCGGGACGGTGCGCAGTAGCGTCGGGCCCGGACCGAATTTGGCCTCCAACTCCGCCTCGTCGAGCCCGTCGGTCGATGCCGGCGCGAGACGGGCGGTACCCCGAACGGCGAACCGATGCACGCGACCGTCGCGGTCGACGAAGATCCCGCCGTGCTGGTATCCCCAGGCGAAGTTCGTGTAGCTGCGTTCGCAGACGAAGCGCTGGACGATCGCGTCCGTCGTTTGCGCGCCTCCGGCCTGCCCCGCGATTCCGCCGGAACAGGCCCCGGCGCCGGTCAGCGTGAGAGCGATGGCGATGGTCTTCACGGCATCCTCACCAGCTCGACACGCCGGTTGCGCGCGCGACCTTCGAGCGTCTCGTTGGTGTCCTTGGGGCTCGCTTCGCCGGCGCCGCCTGTGGTCAGGCGACCCGTGTCCACCTGGTGGCGGGCGACAAGTGCGCTCTTGACGGCGGCGGCGCGCTTCCTGGAGAGCTCGAGGTTGTAGGCGTCGCTGGCGATGCTGTCGGTGTGGCCGACGATCGACAGCTTCCAGTCTTGCTGCCGCGAAAGCAGGTCTGCGATCTGTTTCAACGTCGGCTCGGACTCTTCTCGAATCTCATCGCTGTTGAAACTGAAGTAGATGCTGTAGACGTCGGCGCGCCCCGTGTCGACCAGCGCGCGTTCCAGCGCGCTGAACTCGGTCCGCACCGAGTTCGGCGTTGCACCGCAGGCGTACGACACCTTGACGACATCCAACGCGTCTTTGCCGATGCGGTATTTCAGCGCGATCGGGTTCTGCTCATCGTCGAGGAAATAGAACTCGGCCTTGTCACCGAAGTAGTCGCCACGGGCGTGGATCGCTTGAAGCGTGACCTTGCTGTCGTTGACCGTCAGTGAGATCGGGACAGTGGCGGTTCCGACGCGCTTGATCGTTTCGACCATCTGATAGTCGTAGAGATTCGGGTGTGTATTTCGATTGACCGGCGAGGCGGTGCCGGTATTGTCGAGAATCGCGAGTCCTGCGGCGCCCTTCGCTTTCAGCGCGCGCAGCACCGCGCTCGATGTCCCGATAGCCGTCGCGCCGGGAATGCGGACGGCGCTCCGCGGGTCGAAGTGGTGCAGGTAGAGGGTGGCCGCTTTGAGGTCAGCGATCGGTGTGACGCGCTGGACCTTGATCTTCCTGAGCGCACCGTCGATCTTTCGCTCGGCGGAGTAGCGCAGGGTGACGTCGCCGTTGACGATCGAATCGATCGTCTTGATGGATTCGTAGTCCCCTTCGGGCTGGTTGATGGCGGTGACGATGGTGAGGCCGGGGCAGAGGGGGATCCCACTAAACGCAGCCCGCGTCACCTCCAACAGCAAGAGTGCGCCGAAGGAAAACGCAAGGGCGAGAGCTTCAGACCGCAGTTCGAGCCGCATATCTGTTCTCTCAATTCATTTGCCGAGTGCGTTGTTCACCGCCGCGTAGCCGGGGGTCGATTGCGCCAGTGGCGAAGGACCGCACTGGCCTGGTACGGAGTTCGGCATCGTCTGATTCGGGACTGGAACCGGCGGTACCGGCCTGCCAAAAGGATTGCCGCGGTTCCGGGTGAAGACATCGTGCCAGACATCTTTTGACACCTGATGAGCGGAGACATCGCTCATTCCTGCTGCCCTCATGTCCTGGTAATACCTCGCTGCGACGGCATCGGCCTTTCTGATCGCGTTGACGGTTTTTTCGCCACCCATCAGCGCGATGGCAACGCTGTCGGGCACTTCGTTGAGAAGCGCCATTCCAACGGTATCCGCCTGATACGGCCCCTTTTCTAGTCCGGAAGATTGATTGCCTGCAGAAATTCCCTGTGTCTCACCGGCCCGCGGAGGTCGTGTTTCCCATACCCACTCTCCCAACTGCCGGTCCCACCTTCTTCCCAGCGGCCTCACCTGTTCGTAGGTGGTGTGCCACGCGTCCTGAGAAACCCTGTGGGCCGAGGCATCGCTCATGCCGTTCTTTATCGCGTCGTTGTACGCGGTCTCAGCAAACTTGTCCGCCTTCTTGAAGGCGTCGAGGAGATCCTGCGGCTTTATCCCAGCCTTTCGGAGCCAGTCGCTGTCCGGATGCCTTTCAAGCAGTTCCCTTCCGCCGATATCGCCTCGATACGGCCCTTTCAATGATTGTGGCGCCTTCGGTGCGCCGTCCGGGCATTCCGGTGGAGGTGCTTTAGGACGTCCCGCAGGAGACTTCGGCTCCGCCGGTTTTGGCGGGGTCGGCTTGCCGGGTTTCCGCGGCGACGGAGGCCTTCGCGAAGGAGGTCGGCGAGGCAATCGGAACTTGGGAAAGGTCGGCCCCAGCTTCATCGCCAACCGGCCGAGCGAACTGAATCTGAGCGTCATCATCACCAGCGGGAGGGTCGCCAACACACCGTGCGCCATGAACCCGAACAGGCACGCCGCCTTGCCACCTTCGTAGGCTGTCTTGTCGTCTCCCGGCGGCGGCAGCGTATCCACCCACCATTTCGGTCCCCACAAGTAGACCGCCTGTTGAATGAACGGTCGCGCAGGTTCCAGTGCGAGCGGAGCAACCCGGCAGAACACTTCCTGGAAGACAAAGCCTTTTGCCATTTCCACGAAGACGTTGTATTGAACAGCACGCTCTCCAGCCTGGCCCCAGCCGTTTTCTGCGACCCCGAGCGTGTCCCCCGTACGGCGATCGATCCGCCACCATCCGGTGAACTCTCCCGACGGATCCCGCACGGGAGCGCGTGGAACGACGACGTCGAATCCGGTCTCGAGATCGCGCGTTATCGCGCGTCGCGCATCTTCCGACAAACGCAGGTTGTCGACGGCGTCCTTCGACCCCACCGTGAGCGTCAACCAATCACTTGACACAGCGAACGCTCCACCGGTATTGCCGCCAACGTGATCTCCCTTGAGTAGAAGCGCTTCGGCATTCGTGTCGAGGACGCCCTGCTCGAGACGGGCGGCGAATGCGTCGTCGGTCGTAAGACTGACGCCGATCTCGTTCGAGACGATGTCAGTCGCGTCGATGCGCGCAATACTTTCGCCGTTCATGGCGAGAAGCCGGTGTCGTGTGAAGATGTTCGGCCGATCGATGAAAGTACGTTCTCCGAGACCGCTCCATTCGATCCGCGCGAGCGCCAGCGCGTAGAGCGGACTGGGCGCGGGTGTGGCTCTCTCGAAGAGCATCAGCTCAGACTGGCTCGGCAACCCACCGCGAGCCAGGCGGTGCAGCAGCTCTCTGTTGTTCAGCACACTCTGAGCTGCAAGGTGTGCGAGGAACTCCGGTGCCAACGCAAAGCCAATCGGAAGGATCTCCGTACGGGTCGTCAGCGCCAACGATCGCGACATCCGCCGGGCGTGGTCGGGTGGAACCAACGGCACGGGACTGGTGGCCCGTGCTGCCGGACCGAGAAGATCGAATACCGCGCGACGGACAACGTTCGGGTCTCTGCCGGGTGAACGAATCTCGTATTCAATCCACGCGGCTGTGAAAACTGCAGGCGGCTGGCTGCGGTCGAGCGCGGCAGCCGCGCTCCCGCCCAACGCCCCGAACGGGCCACCCTTTTGCTGCGCAGGTTGATCGCTGCCGTCCCGTAAGGTCGCCGCCTGTACAACGGAGGTTCCGACAATGAGCGCCGCGCCCCACGTGGTTTGCTGCAGCAGGCGCTCGCGAAACGCCGTTTCGCTCTTAATCGGATCCTGTTCGGAGGGAAGCTCGCTGGGAAAGAACTGCAAAACTACCTGTTGACCCAGGAGCTCTGCAGGGCGCAGAACGTGCTCGAGAACGCGCCGCTCGGAGAGACTTCCACCTGACCAGTGTTCGGAGACGACGCGCAACGCTATTTCATGACGCGGCAGCGATTCGGCCTCGTTCAACGCGACTGTTTTGCTCGGAGAAGGCGCCGCAAGAGACGTCCGGCTGTCCGGCTCGAGAATGTCGAGATCGATCCACTGCGTCCCGTCGTCCCACTGTATCCACCAGTGCTCCTGAAGTGCTCCCATTGCGAATCTCAGTCGCTCCGTCCATTCCTGCGATCCGTCCGGAACCCGAACGGCGGAAAGGAGTCGCGCCGTCTGACCCGCAACGCGCTCGTCCAGTAACAGCATCGTTCGATCGACCGTTTCCATTTCCGTCTTCAGCGTCTGCTCAATAGCAGCCGGCTGCAGTTGGTAACGGCGCGTCGCGGCGTCGATCTCGGCGGCGAGATCCCCCTGCACCTCCATCGGTTCGTCGAACGCCTGCACGCGCTCCGCGAGAAGCCGCGGAAGAATCTCCGTTGCGGCATACTCGGTGAGGTTGTATTGGGCGAGCCTTACGGAGTGCCCAGCCTTTTGGAGAAGGGTCGCGAGCAACAATGAGCGATCGAGGGAATTACCCTGCCTGTCCATTAACACGCCGATTGGGCCTCGAAGGACGCCGCGATACGGAATCCATGAAGTGTTGTCGCGAACCCATTGCGAAAGACGTTCTGGTTCGGTTCCGACTTCCTGAACCACGTACTCCGGATCCCATTGGTCGCGGCGAAGGTTCTGCTGGGCTTCTTCAAGCGCGCGAAGACCGTTCTGCAGTGCAACGCGACGGTCCTCGAGCCTCGGGAAGATAGGGGCCCTAGGTGTGGATGTCGTCGCTGTCCGTGTCACCGAAGCCCCGGCCCCATCACCCTGCGGCAGCGCCGCGACAACAATGGCAAGTGCCACCGCCAGCGCCGCGGCTTCGCGAATCGCGCGCGCTCTCGAGCCCGGCACAGGCGCGCGAAGCCCGGCGCGCACGAGGGACACCAGCAGTGCCAACGGCAGAACGACCAGGCCGCCAACGACGGCACCTCGAAGCACGTATGGCAACATCCGCCAGAAACTCTGTCCGGCGAGCAGCGACGGAAGTGGAGTCCCAGTCAAGACGCCGTGAAGGAATGCGATCGTGCCGTAAGCGCCGAGAAGGGCGGCACTCCATCGGGCCGCTCGCGGCAGCTGCTGGACGCGCACCAGAACGAGCGTCGCGTACGCCACGCCAGCCGCGACGATCAGTGACAAAGCCGTCCACATTACTTTTTGCACTCCCCGATTCGCTTCGCCGTCGCCTTCCCGACTACCGGCCGGCCCTCAGGATCTTTCCCTTTCGTGACACTCGTGAACGAGTCAGGTCCGAAAGTCATCTCCGTGGCCCACGTCATGCGCATACCGTCTTCCACGCACGTCATCATGAAGGTCAGCTTGTTGCCGACCGTCTTGTTGTCCGACATCTTGCAGTTCATGTCCTCCATTTCAGCCGACATGAGCTTCAGGACGTCGTTCGTTTTCACGTCTTCAGGAGTGATGCACTCGCGCCGCTTGTTCTTCTGGAATCCGGCGGCGTCGAGCACCGCCTTCTCGGCCTCCGCTCCTCCGGCCTTGCCGAAGTCCATTTGCATTTCGACCTCGTACTCGCCCGGGCGGATGGCAATCTGGGCGTCGCTCGCGGAGGGCACGAGCAGGACGATCGCGAGCAGAACGTTCGAAGCGCGCATGAGGGTTCTCCTTTTCCGGCATCACCGCTTCGGCAGGGTCGTGAAGATCCCCTTCCGGTAGATGTGATTTGCCCCGTTTGCCGACGAGCCGATCACGAAGCAGTACGTCGTCTGCGGCTCCAGCCGAATGGGCGGATTCCCGGTGCTGCCCTTGGCGGTGGTGGGTGTCGCGTACGCGGTGTCCAGGTTGAACTGTCCCTTCCACTCCGGCAGCTGGTAAATCGCGGTGGGCGGTGCACTGATTGACGTCATGATGATCACTTCGGTGTCCGCGGCGGTTGTCGAACCCTTGCCGCTGAGAGTCAGCGTCACGCTCGTCGCGGAGGGAAGAATCTTGTCGAGTTGAATGGGCTTCGGCGCGGTGGTGCCGGCATTCTTGGAGGTATAGCAGCCATATTCGTCGTTCTTAATTGCCTCGCTGATATCGCGCGTACACGACTGCGCCGCTGCCTGTCGACCCTTGAGCTCGACCTGCTTCGGGATCATCTCGAGCGCGAAGCCGAGCTCCATCTCCATCAGCATGCGTTCTTCCTCGCACATTGTTGGCAAGCACGCGGTCACCATCGCGGCGTACTTGTCGCATTCGGGAATCCCCGTCGTCGGTGGCTTGACGGTCGACTGCCGGCCGGTTGCGATGAGAGGGCTCGAGAAGACGACCGCCGCGGCCAGCGCGATCCGGGTTAGCTGTTTCATGACGATCACCGCACACTCACTCCAGTAGGGCAGGCCGCGCGCGCCTTCAGTTCAAAGGCACCCCAACAATGGCGTTCCTGCGTCGTGGCGACCAGATAGTCCATGGAGTAAATCCGGCAGGACGGCGTCCACACGATCTCGACGTTGGCCTCGTAGGGAGCGCCGCGTTCCCATCCGTTCACGGCGCTGACTTGACCGACCGTCGCGGGCACGTCGAGCGCTTCGAGTACGCACGCTGGATTCACTCTCAACTGGAAACTTGTCTTCCGCTGCTCGGCACGCGGGCCGAACGAGGTGTAGCCATTGATCGCGTCACCAGAGGCCCTGGCGACGTCAAACTTGGAGAAATTGCCCGAGGGATTCCACAACTCGCTGGGCACCTCGACGACGTGAAGAGCGGCAACGAACTGTGCTTGCTTCGCGACAGACTGTTTCCCGTCACCCGCGCGCCGCACCGAGACCGCAACGGTATGGCCGGGGATGTTCGGCAGCGCGGGCGTCTCTACCAAAATCGCGGACTCGGTCCATTGCGCGAACGCAGGCCTGAGGTTTCCGCCAGGGAACTGACCGATGATCTCGATGGAACCGGCTTGGAGGCCGAAGCACGTGCCGTTGACGGTGAATCGGCCACTCGAGGTGATCGCCCCCTGGATGTTGCTGATCCTTGGCGGGTTCGTCGCGCAGTCCATCGCGAGTGCAGCAGCACGGCTCGCGCCCGCGGCGGCGCCTGCTATCGGCTGGCCGGGCTGTGCGAGCCGACCTGGTGCGTCGATGAGGGGCGTATTCGCATTGCGGACGATTTGTGCGGCGTTGCGCGACACCGAGACTGTCCGTGCATTCCCGGTGGCTTGCCGAAGCTCTCCCTGGATTTGGCGCTTCGCCTCGCCAGCGGTCATTTTCTTTCCGCCGACGATGATGATGGCGCGGTCGCCCAGCTCGGACAGGTTGGCCGTCGCCGGGGCCGCGAGCTGATGCAAATCCGGGTCGATTTTCTCGGCAGGCCGTACCACGGCGTGCTCCGGCGGGGGACCGGGCACTCCTCTGTTGATGTCTTCCTGGGTCACGCGCGCGGCGGTAGCCCGCTCGCCGACCGCCTCACGCCCCCCGACGATGATGATCCCGCGATCGTCCTGCTTGGATGCTGGCGGCGGAGTGCCGGAAGCGACCGCCGGCGCGGGGGCGCCGCTGGCACCTGCATGTAGCGTCGTGAATACGCCACCCACCCGGCGGGACGTGTCGTTGTTGTCTGAGATGACGTAGTGATATTGGGCTCCGGGATCGAGCATCGACAAGTGGGACGGGTCGTGACGACGATCGGACAGGCTGTCGGCGATGTATCGAGTGACCGTCGCGCTGCTCGCATTCGCCTCGCGCTGCGCGCTCAGAACCATCGGCGCGCCGACCCAGCTCAGAACGACTCCGTTCGGGTCTACCTTGGCCGGACCTCGGACGATGAGAACGCTCGGCGTTGCATCCGGAGCGGCGATGAAGTCAAGGCGCACGCTCCGATCGCGCGGTGTGACGCGCACGTCGCTGATGCGCCCCACCGCAAGCTCGCTGACAGTGGCGGGATCCGCGGCAGCCTGCGGTTGCAGGACCCGTTCGTAGCGACGCGCATCGAAGTATCCGTAGTTGGTCTTGACGACGTCGAAGCGCCAATAGTGGTCCGACGCCGCCTTGTGTTCCTGGACCGACTCTTCGCCCGCCATATTCGAGAACTGAATGCCAGGTGGATCCTCGGCGGCGAACGGACGGTCGACGGGTGAACACTCGCCCGGCTTCAGCGTGGCGCCGTACCGGTCAGGTACTCGCTCGCTCTTTTGGAAGTACACGCCGTGTCGCCCGCCTTGTAGCGCATCGACTCGCAGAGTGCCGCCGCCACGGCAGAGGATGCCGAACGTCGCCTGCTGTAGTTCTTCTACTCCTGGCGCGGACCTGCCTGCCGGGTTCGGCACGTTCCCAGCGGGCTGATGAATGACGTCAGTGGGTTGCGGCCTTGGCGGCAGCGGCTGCGGATTGAGCGCGACTTTGTCGCTCGGGTTCCGGGCCGTGGCGCCGCCCTGTAATTGAATCTCCGGTTTCCCTTGCGGTTCGTCACCGGGCTTCTTGGCGACGGCGTCGCTTGCGGTGGCAAGTTTGGTCGCTATTCCACTCGCTGGCGCGGACTCCACGGCCAGTGTCCGTTGGTAGCTTCGTGCGTCGAAGTACCCGGTCGCCTTCACAACGGCGAACTGCCAATACCGGTTGGAGTCCGCCCGATGCGTGGCGATTGATTCCTCGCCGCCTTTATCGGCGAACTGAATCCCTGGCGGTTCCTCCGCGGCAAATAACCGATCCAGGGGCGAGCACTCGCCCGGCTCGAGCCCCGCACCCAGCGCTCCCGGCAGTTTCCGCCCGGGAAGAAAGTAAACCATCGAGCGGCCGTTGCCCGCTGGATCAACGCGCAGCGTCGGTCCGCCCCGGCAGATCACGTTGAACGTTGCCTGCTGAAGCGCCGCGCTTTTCGGCGTGAGCGGGCCTTGCGGGATGATTTGGGTTCCCGGTCTGGTCATTGACTGGCCAGCGGCATCGACACAAATCGTCAGTGAACCAAACAATCCGAGCATGATGCGGGCGGTAGTGCGCATGCTTCCTCACTTCAGCCGGAAAAAGCGCCCGTCACTGGGGCATGTTCATTTCGCGACGCCGACGATGGCCTCGGCGGCGCGCTCGACCATCGGTGTCAACAGATCTTCGCCGTCTGCCTTCGCCTTGGCCTTGTCCGTTTTCGGCCCGAGCTGCGTCTTGCCATCGAGCGAGGTCAGCCTGTAATCGATCCGCACTTCATCGCGCGCTTTCGTCGAGGATGCGAGCTCGGAGATCGCCTGGGTGGTGGCGGTTGCGGCCCCGCGGACGACCGCGCCGCCGACGCCGCCGACCGGAAGACCCCACGCCGCCGAACTCGCGGCTTGACCAATGACGCTGCCAAACATCCCTCCGCCGCCCCCGCCGCGCTTACGGGTGAGCGTTATGGTCAACACCCGGGTGCACTCCTTCTGGCGCGCTTCTTCAACCGCGTGCGATGTCAGTCGCGCATCGAGCAACACGACCTGCATCGACGGGCCGCGCAGAAAGCTTGCGAAGAGCTCGCGTATCGAGCTGCCGACCGTCGTCGCATCGCCCTCGACGCCGTGCACGCTCGGCAGGACGATGGCGATGCAAGCCGAAGGCGTTGGCGGCGTCGACGTCTCCTGCGCGACCGCGGCCGAGGGTACGAAGATCGTCGCCACGAACAACATCAATCGAAACAAAAGACGTTTCATAACGCGTCCTTTCGGCATCTCAATCTCGCGGGCTCACGTTGTGACAGACGGTCAGGAAATCCTCTTCGTTCCCTCGTCGCAGGGCTACGTAAACAGGTGGGGGAGACGCCGGTCCCGACGAGCGCGATATTTCTGCGGTCGCAACCGGCCCGCGTGAGACGAGCGCGCCAGTGGCGCGGATCGCGTCGCCGTCCCATTCGCCTCCGAGCTCGCCTGGTGCCAGTGGCCAGTCACGCTCGGCGGTGGCCGTCATCGCGAAGTGGAATCTCGTGCCGCGCCAGTTGTCTGGTTCGCCGGAGATCTGGAAGTCGCGAATCGCGCCGCCTTGATCACACAACCGCGCTCGCCCATTGATCGAGGGCCGGCCGCGCCTCGGTACGAAGCCGCGGATCGCGAGAAATACTGGCTGTGCGCCGCCGTTCTCGATCGTGAGGTCGCCGACCCAGTCGCCCGCGAGTGTGGGCCACAGCCCCAGCGAACGCGCCCATGGTGCGCGCGGCACTTCGAGGAGGATAGATACCGACAGCACCGCAACACCCACGATCACCATCGTCAGGGCAGCTCGAACAATCGGTCGGCGCTTCGCAACAGCGAGGCTCCACAGGAGTTTCCCGTCACTCGGTGGATCGCCAGGTGAGTGCGCCATGACACAGCGTGTGTAGCCGTTGTACTGCCACGGCGGTGAGCGAACTAGCTACGTAGATTCGTAGGTGCGTGACGTGAGCGGTGGGACGAACATCAAACGGGCAGGAGCAGCTTTACACGAGCCGATCGCGCAATGCGCGCGCGACGGCCTCACTCTTCGAATGTACTTGCAGCTTTGCGTAGACGTTCTTGAGATGGAAAGAGACGGTGTTGACGGAGATCCCCATGACGTCAGCTGCCGTCTTGTAGTGATGCCCTTCGACGAGCAGTTTGAGCAGTTCCGTCTCTTGCGGCGTGAGATGGCAGGATCCGCGCGACGGCGGACGGATTTCTCTAAACAGATGGATGACACGACGCGCAACCTCGGGCGACATCGGTGCGCCGCCGGCAGCCACTTCGCGCAGTGATTCGAGCAATCGTTCGGGCGGCGTGTTCTTGAGCAAGTACCCGGACGCCCCGGCGCACAACGCATCGAACACCTCGTCCTGATCGTCGTAGACCGTCAGCGCCAGAATCGGGATATCGCGCGAACGCTCGCGCAGGATTCGAATGCCTTTGGTTCCCGACATACCGGGCAGCCCGAGATCGGTCAGGATCACATCGACCGTCGCCGGGTCGAGTCGGGCGAGCGCCTCTTCCATCGTGCGATACCCGCAGGAGCACTGGAACCCATCGGCGCCGTCGATGAGCGCCATCAGGCCTTCCCGCACTTCCGGGATGTCCTCGATGATCCCGACACGAATGAGTGGAGACATGGCGTGAATGCGCCAACCTTACAGCTGAATGGAGCACGCGTCACCTACCCATTCAGGCGGGGTGGCGCAGTCGGCGCGCGTACGAACCGGGCACCGAGAGCAGAACGGCGGTCCCGTGGCCGGAAGCGGAGATGACCTCCAGCGAAGCGCCGATCCTTTCTGCGCGGCGCCGCATGCTCGCCATGCCGTTGCCGGCAGCTTCAGTCGCCGTATCAAAGCCCACGCCATCGTCGGCCACGCGCAGGTGCAGGCCCGACTCATTCACCTCGACATCAACACGCAGCTTGCGGCAGTCGGAATGGCGCACGGCATTGTTCAGGGCTTCCTTGAAGATGAGAAAGAATTCCCGCCGGACATCGAGCGGGATGCGGAGGCGATCATCGCCCTCGGGCGCGTGGAACTCGAGAGGGACTCGTCGCCCGGCGAAGACGTCCTCGGCGTGCTGACGCATCCTCCGCATCGTGTCGCGGAGGGTATCGCGCTTCGGATTGATGGCCCAGACCATATCGCTCATCGAGGCGACCGACTCGCGGGAAATGCGAGCGATTGCCGACAGGCGGTCGCCCGCCTCGCCGTTGCCTTCGAGCTGACGTCGCGTCACTTCGCTCAGGATGGCGATCTTCGTCAGGTTTGCACCGATGTCGTCGTGCAGGTCCGTTGCGATCCGCGTCCGCATGGTTGCGATTTCGACCGCGCGCGCCAGACGATAGCGGTAGGCCACATACAACAATGAGATCGTCGCCAACGACGCCAACGCGACGAACCAGGCACGCTGCCAGATCGGCGGAAGAATCGTGAACTCTACGCTGGCGGGTTGTGGACTGGCCACCCCGTCCGCGCTCACGGCGCGTACGAGGAAACGGTATGCACCCGGCGCGAGATTCGCAAAGTTTACCGTCCGATGAGTCGACGGAGCGCTCCAGTCGTTCGGCGCGCCTTCGAGGCGGTACTGGTAGCGAAGGTCTTCACCCGGACCAAAGCCAAGCGCGACGTACTCGATGCGCAAGTGGTTGCGGTGGGGCTCGACGTAGAGCCTTGGCAATGACATCTGCCCTAACGGATTCAGCGGCTCGGGTTCGGCGGCCACCTCGACGCCGGTGATGAGGATGGGCGGAGGCAACGGTTGAGGATCGGGAGGTGGAATCAGACGCGATACACCCGTTTGCTGGGCGAACCAGACATGACCGGTCCGTCGGTCGAGCAGTGCCGAGTGGATTTCCCCGGGCGTGAAGCCATCACGCCCCGAATAATGCTTGACGCGTCCGGTCGCCGGCTCGAATCGATCGACGCCCCTGCCGGTTCCAACGTACAACCGTCCCTGAAGGTCTTCAGTAATCGCAGTGGTTTCGTTGCTCGAGAAGCCATCTTTTGTGGAGTACCGCGCGAACGGCGGGGATTGCCGGCCAGGATCGTCGACGCGCACCAGCCCGGCATGGGTTGCAAACCACAGCCGCCCGCTCGAATCCCGGAAAATGTTGCGAACAACCGCACGGAACAACCCGCGCGTGTCGAGGCGGTCGAACGCCTCATGTCGGTAGCGGGCCACGCCGCCAGCGCCGCTGAACCCCATCCAGACGTTGCCCGAGCGGTCTTCGGCAAACGCGGTCACGAAATAGGCATTCAGGTCCGGAAGGTTGGGATCGCTGGAAAAGTGTTGCCAGGTATTGGTCCCCCGTCGCCACCGTGACAGCCCATTGCGTTCACCATGACCGACCACGGAGACCCAGACATCGCCACGTGAATCCTCGAACAGCTTGAAGATTATCGGAGGCACCAGTCCTTCCCGTTGCCCATACCATGTGTCCGGCAAGCGTCCTTCGAGGTCACGCGGTCGAGCGGCTTTCCGGAAGCGCGCGAGGCCCTCCTGCGTCGCGAACCACCAGTCTCCACTGCGATCTTCGAGCGCCAGCTGGCTCCATCCCCACGACAAACTCCCCGTGCCGGCCCGAAACCGCGGATGGACGGTGTCGAAGGATATTCCGTTGAAACACCGCAGTCCCCACCCCGGTTTTGCTGGGCCCAGGAAGCAGATATCGCCGGCGCGCGTCTGCATCAACGAGACACCCCAGTCGATTCCGTCAGCGCGACCGAAAGCCGAGAAGCCAGTACGCGCGATCTTTACGCCACCGGCGAACGACGTTGCCACCCACATGTTGCCGTCACGATCCACGGTCAGCGACTGGATCCCGCCGGGTCCGACGCCGTGAGCCTCTGAGAACACGCGGATCCGCGGACTGTTCGAAGCGGTCCGCGCCAGCTGGATCAGGCCCGCGGGTGACGCGGCCCAGAGATCGCCATCCGTCGCTACGAACAGCTGGTTGATCCAATCGGTCGGCAGGCCGGTCTTCTTCGTGTGGTTGCGCGTTGCGGCGAGTCGCCCCGACGGTGCGACGAACGTCAGCTCCAGGAGTCCGCTCAGACGAGTTGCGGCCCAGACATGTCCTGCTCGATCTTCGAGGACCGAGTGGAAGCCGCCGCCGAAATCGGGAAAGTGAATGTCGAATCGACCGTCCGGCCACAGACGGCGTAGGTCTCTGGACGTCGCGACCCATATCGCACCGAATCGATCTTCATGAAGGTTCCAGATGTCATCCGATGGCCCGATTGATTCCCAGCCGATTGGAACGCGGCGGAACTTCATCTCCGCCGCGCTCGCATCCGCTTGGAAGAGCCCCGCTCGAGTGCCGATCCACAGTCGTTCGTGGCGGTCCTGATAGAGCGTTGTGACTGAACGCGATCTGGGATCGTCGGAAATCTGGTGAACACTGAAAAGCGGGCCCGACGGCCGGACTGTCCCATGGCGTGGAGCCGTTTCGAGTCGCGCCAGCCCGTCGACAGTCGCGACGAGATAGACGCCTTCACGCGTTTCGAGAAAATCATTGATAACCGCGCTCGGGAGGCCATCGTCCACGCCATAGTTGGTAAAGGCGTAGCCGTCAAAACGTGAAAGGCCTTCGCGCGTGGCAAACCAAAGGTAGCCGCGCGAGTCCGGGACGATCTTGGAGACGCTGTTGTTGGCGAGTCCGTCTGCGGTGGTGTAGGTCGTGACGGGCAGTCTTTCAGCGGTCGAGGCCGTGGGAAACGCAGACAGCAGCGCCACCAGGCAGGCCAGAGGTTTCGCGGATGTGACGGACGGGCCCGAGTGGGTCATGGAACGAATCTCCCGCGCTGCGTAGGATTATATCGACCGCCCGAGCGTGACTAGAATGGGTTCGTGAACCGCGAACCCATTCTGGAACTGACGGATGCCACCGTCATCAAGGGCGATCGGCCAGCACTCGATCGCGTGACCCTGACCATTCACCCCGGCCAACATACGGCCATCGTCGGCCCGAACGGCGCAGGCAAATCCGTGCTCGTGGGCTTGCTGACGCATCACGAGCGCGCGCTCGCCCCAGCCAACGGAACATCTCCGGTCCGCGTCTTCGGCCGCGACAACTGGAGCGTGTCGGATTTGCGCGCGCAGCTTGGCATCGTGTCAGCCGATCTGCACCATCGATTCGTCAACGGGAACAGTGAGGGACGCATCACCGCCGAGGCCGCAGTGATTTCGGCGTTTTTCGTCTCGCACGGCATTCTGCGATATGGAACGGTGACGAAGGAGATGCGCGCATCAGCCGCCGAGGCGCTGGAGATCGCCGGCGCATCACATCTGGTCAGCCGGACGCTCGACGGGATGTCCAGCGGCGAAGCTCGCCGAGTGCTGCTGGCGCGCGTGCTCGTGACGAAGCCGCGCGCGCTCGTGCTCGACGAGCCGACCACAGGGCTCGATCTTGCGGCGCGCCACGGGTTCCTGGAGCGGGTACGCGAGATCACCCGCAGCGGTACCTCGCTCCTGCTGATTACGCATCACATCGAGGAGATCGTGCCGGAGATTCAGCGTGTGATCCTGCTGCGCGAAGGCCGGATCGTTGGCGACGGTCACAAGGCCGAGATGCTGAACTCGGGGCGGGTCAGCGAACTGTTCGGATTGCCGCTCGCCATTCGCGAGGCTGGCGGATATTACTCCGCAGTCCCTGGCGAAACTGCTGCTGGCTGAACTTCGTTACTGCAGGCCAGCCCCGCACGGTTCGCTGGTTCTCGGGAAATCGTAGACAATCGTCGCCTCCCCTTTCGCGGCGATCTGATCTTCGAGCCTGCGGACGATGAGATCGCGGCGCGCGAGAACGGCGTCAATCTGATCTCTGGCCAGCCAGCGCCCGAGTGCCTGCCGTAGGGGATCCCTCGTCAATCCCTTCAGCCTCGCCAGCAGCTTCCGATCGACGGCATTCAGGCGTTCGGGTTCCTGCAGCGCCTTGGTCATCCGAAACGCGCGGCTGAAATCGATCAGCCAGACGCGCCAGTCCTTGGTAATCAGGAGGTTCGTCATGTTGACGTCGGTGTCGGCGATCAACTCGTGAAACACGCGGCCGGCCAGGACCTCGGCATTCCATTTTTCAGTGTCCGGCGGATTGATTTTTTGCTTCACGCGGTCGCGCTCCATCATCGTGTCGCTGACCCACCATGAAACTGACGCGCGTCTGCCGGACACGGTGCGCTCGACGTAAGGCGGGACCATGTTCAACTCCAGCATTTTCGCCAGCTCGTAGCCGGCGACGTTGAACTGCCACGAGTCGCGGAAATTGAACTCCGTACCGCGCGCGGTTGCAAATGTCGTCTTGCTCTCGTCGATGGTCTGAATCGAGGCATCATGCTGCAGTTTCCCATCGTCGAGCGTCGCCCTCGAGGGGACGGTGACGCCCACAGGAATGCTGCGTTGCCGTCCGATCTTCGCGGTCTTGAGAAAGGTTTCCATCTCCGCACAGGTCAGCGTGACAGGTGGGGAGGCTGGCGCCTGCGCGGCGACGGCCGCGAAACACAGCCACAGGGTGAGGAGCGCACGCAGCATAATCAGACCTTCTTTCCCTTCGCTTGCTCTCGAAGGCGATCGCACCCGCGCGCCGCAAGCGCCATCATTGTAAGCGTCGGATGTTTGTCGCCGGTCGACGGAAACGCGTTGCCACCGAAGACATAGAGATTCGGGATGTCGTGCGTCTGGCAGAACGAATTGAGCACGCCGTCCTTGGGACTGACGCTCATGCGCGCGGTGCCGCACTCGTGGATGGATCCGCCAAGTGGTCGTCTCCTCGGGGAGGGCGCATTCGCGCCGCGACCTTGACTCTGGTCTGGAAATCCTCCGCGCCCCGATGGCGCATCAGGTGACCCGGGTGTACCGGGAAAGCCTTGCGGCGCGGGATTCGGTGGAGGATTTCCGCGACCCGCGGTCGGGATGACTTCACCGCCGGCTTTCCGGAACAACTCTTCAACCCGTTGCTGGAAGTCTTCGATCAGCTTGTAATCGTTCTCAGAGTGCGTGAAGTGGATCTTGAGGACGGGAATGCCCCACGCATCTGTCACTTCAGGATCGAGTTCGACGAAGTTGTCCTTGCGCGCGAGCATCTCCGCCCCGGCGTTCCACACCCGTGCCTGCGCGACGTAGCGGCTCTTGATTTCCTTTTTCCATTCCGATCCAAAGCCAGGGAGGTTTGCGGCAAAGCCCGGATATTCCGTCTGCCCGCCGGTGGCGTTCATGACGTAGCCGCGGATGAAGTCCTTGCGCAGCGTTTGCTTGCTGATGTTCTGAAAACTCGGAATCGTGATCCCGGCCGACTTGCCATCGTCCAGACGGCTTGGTCCGCCTTTGAGTTTTGGCAGAATGCCGCTCACGCCGCCGCCGCCCACCTGGTCCATCATGTATTGGCCCAGCGTCCCGCTCGAATTCGCGAGGCCGCCTTTTTCCGAGAGCAGCAACAGGCGTGTGTTTTCCAGCGTCGATGCCGCAAGAATCACGAACTTCGCATCGACGTCGATCGACTGCTTCGTGTATCGCTCGATGTAGGTCACGCCCTGAGCGCGATTCTCGTTGTTCATGCGCACGCGGGCGACGACCGCGTCGGTGCGGATCTCGACGTTTCCGGTCCTGAGTGCCGGCATCAGATTGACGACGATCGGGTTGTACATGGCGCCGACGTCGCAGCCATTCACGCAGTTGCCGCAGTAGTGGCAGGGCGGGCGCCCATTGTGCGGCCGAGTCAGCTGGGCAAGCCGGCGATGCGTCGAGCGCCAGCCGAGGCTCCTGCAGGCCGCCGTGAAGATCTGTTCAGCGCAGTTGAGCGGCATCGGTGGCAGAAACGGACCGTCGGGAAACTGCGGCAGCCCTTCCTTGGCAGCGCTGACGCCGATAAAGCTTTCGACACGGTCGTAGTACGGCTTCATGTCGGCATAGGTGACCGCCCAGTTCATCCCGTAGCCGTCGAGCGAGGCCGCCTTGAATTCGTAGTCCGCCATCCGATCGGTCGCGCGCGCCCAGTGCAGCGTGCGGCCGCCAAGGCACCGCGAACGGCCCCACCTGTAGGTGGTCCCTGGCGCTGTTGTGTACGGGTTCTCCTCGTTGTCGAGCATGATCCGGTAATTGCGTTCGCTGCCGGAGTAGCGCCGGAGCAGCCCTGGTTTCCCCTGGCCGCGATACTCCATTTCGTACAGGAACGTGTGATGGAAATCTCTCGCGGGATCGACGTGCGAGCCGGCTTCGAGAACGAGGACCTTCAGTCCTGCCTGACCCAGCTCCATGGCGGCCCACCCGCCGCACGCTCCGGATCCGACGATGATCGCGTCATAGATCGCCATCACTCAGAGTTCCTCCGAACTGCCGCCTGTATTAAGCCCTCGGCTCCCACGAAGGTAGCCTCGTATCGTCGCGTTCTTCGAGAACAGCCGTCGGCCCGTTGAGCGTGTCATGGAATCACCTGATGTTGCGGATGGTCACAGGCGGGGAACACTGCGTTAAACGTGTTGCCTCGATAGTCGAGGGTTTCGATCATTCCCGCGCGCGAGGTGTAAAACGCGAAGGTATTCTGCTGTTTGATCAGCCGGAACACCGGATAGAGGGGATGCGAGAGACTCCGATCGCTCTCGGGCCGAGCCATCGCCGTGACCATCGCGAGCCGTTGCTGTGGCTGGGCCCCGTGAAAGCCTGCTTTCTTGAGGGCGGCCATCCCGTCGGACCATTGCTTCTGCATACCGGGTTCGGCCGCCTGCAGCACGAAGTCGATGTAGTGCGCGCACTGCGCCTCGCGCGCGCCGGGCGTGTCATCGGTGGGGATCAGGATTTCGGTGAACGCCTGCAGCGCCTGGAAGTCCTCGGGACTGAAAAAGCGCGGCTTGTAGTCACGGAGAAACGGCGGCTGCGGCGGCGCTTGCGACCTAGCGTGTTGCATCGCCCGGCCGGCTTGCAGCCACGCTGGAAAGAACTGTGCGGCACCTGGCAGCGCCGCGGCACGCAGCGCCATTTCCAACAAATCACGACGAGTCACGTCCATGGCGCGTCATTATGGGGTCAGATCTTGTTTCTTGCACAACTGTCCTCTGTCGAGAACAGGGCTCGTCGGTGACCGAGACCTGGACTCGGAGATGTCATCGTGAGAGGACGTTCGTGCAAGAAACAAGATCTGACCCCCTCTGCGCCTCGGCGCGATACGCGCGGGCCAGCAAACTGACCGGGTGGAAGACTTGCACAGGCAACCCCGCATCGGTGAGGCCTCGCGCGATCTGGAGGTGGCACCCGGGGTTTGCGGTCGCGACGATTGATGCCGCTGTCCTTGAGATGTGGCGGACTTTTCGCTCGAGCAGTGCCTGCGCTTGGTCCGGCTGCGTAATGGCATACACTCCGGCGCTCCCGCAGCACCACGCGGACTCTTGCAGTTCGACGAGCGACACACCTGGTATCAGGCGAAGCAGGGCCCGAGGCTCGCGCGTCACCTTCTGACCGTGCGCCAGGTGACACGAATCGTGGTACGTCACGCTCACCGGCTCGGCAAACGGTTGGGCCACTGGCGTGCGGCACTCGATGGCCGCCAGCCACTGGTGAATGTCGCGCACCTTCGCATCCCACTCGCGTGCGGCTGCGGCGTATTGCGGGTTATCGCCCAGCAGTGACGAATAGTGCCGCAGATGCGAACCGCAGCCGCCCGCGTTCGTGATGATGGCGTCGTACTCGCCTGGAGGGATGAGGTCGATCATCTGGCGCGCGAGCGAAGCCGCTGCCTGACGATCCCCGTTATGCGCGTGCAGCGAACCGCAGCACGGCTGCGGCGATGGGGTATGCACCGCGCATCCGTTGGCGAGCAGCACATCCGCCGTGTCGCGATTGATGTCCGGATAGACGAGATCCTGGATGCAGCCCGTGAGGAGCGCCACCCGGTAGCGCACGGGGCCGGGCGGTTGTTCACGCGCCGCGATCAATCTATCTGAAAAGGCTGACGCGATCACTGGCGTCTGCGGTTCCAGCCGTCGAAGTTGCGCGGGCAGGAGCCCAATGAGACCCCTTCGTCGAAACAGCGACTGCAAACCGCTGCGCTGGTAGAACCACAGGAGCCGACCCGCGGCCCGAAGCAGTCGCGGATGAGTGAACAGAAACCCCAGCGTGAGCCAGCGCCAGAATCGGCCGGCCGCATTCTGGCGAACCCCCGATCGCTCGATGTCGGCTCTCGCGGTCTCGAAGAGTGTCGCGTAATTCACACCCGCCGGACAGGCGGTCTGGCAGGCGAGACAACCAAGGCAGTAGCTCAGTTCATCGGCAAAGACGTCGGTGATCTCGAGCGCGCCATCGGCTACCGCGCGCATCAGCGCGATGCGCCCGCGCGGGCTGTTCCGCTCACGATGGGTGGCGTCGTAGGTGGGGCACGTGGGTAGACACATCCCGCAGTGCATGCATTGCTGTAACACCGAATAGTCGAGTGCGCGGAGAGCGAGATCACGGGGCACAGGAGGTCAGGAGATCAGGAGTTATTACAGGAGATAAGGAGATCAGGAATCAAATATTTTACCCGGGTTCAAAAGGCCGTCGGGGTCCAGTGTCCGCCTGATCTTCCTCATGAGTTCCAAACTCGCGTCACCGGTCTGCTGACGGAGCCATCCCTTTTTTGCCAGGCCGACACCGTGTTCGCCAGTAATCGTGCCGCCCAATTCCAGCGTGCGCGAGACGATGGCATCAAGCGCTCGGTGGACGCGGCCCATCTCGTCCTGGTCTCGCTCGTCCGTCAGGAACGTCGGGTGGAGATTACCATCACCCATGTGGCCGAACGTGCCGATCTGAAGGTTGAACTCCGCTGCCGTTTTTGCGATGAACGTCACCATCGTCGCGAGCTCGCTGCGGGGCACGGTCACATCCTCGAGTATCGTCGTCGGTCTGCGTCGTGCCAGCGCGGCGAACGCATTTCGTCTGGCGGACGAGAGCTGCAGCGCCTCTACTTCATCGCGAGCGACACGAACATCACGCGCGCGGTGGTTCCTCGCGATCGCTTCCATCCGCTGCGCTTCGTCTGCAACGGCGGCCGGGTGACCATCGGTTTCCATCAGGAGCACCGCATCGCAGTCGGTTGGCAGCCCCACGTGCGCGTACTCTTCCACGCAGTTCGCCGTCATGCGGTCGAGAAATTCGAGCGTGCAGGGGATGATCGGTGCCGCCACGATCGCCGACACGGTTTCCGCGGCGTCTTCGATTCGATCGTACAGCGCGAGCAAAGTTCGCCGAGCGGCCGGTCGGGGTACGAGCTTCAGCGTGACTTCTGTGATAATCCCTAGCGTGCCCTCGGACCCGATGAAGAGATCCTTCATCGAGTACCCGGCGACGTCCTTCACGCACCGAGAGCCGAACCTTACAATCTCGCCGTTCGCGAGCACGACCTGCAACGCCATCACGTAATCCCGCGTCACGCCGTATTTCAGTCCGCGAAGGCCGCCGGAATTCTCGGCCACGTTTCCGCCGATCGTGCTGATCCGCATCGACCCGGGATCGGGTGGGTAGAACAAGCCGTGTGGTGCGGCTGCTTCGTCGATCCGTTGGGTGGTCGCGCCGGGCTCTGCGCGCAGTGTGAGGTTTCGCGGATCCACGCCGAGAATCGCATCCATTCGTGCGAGACAGAGAACGAGACTGCCAGGGGTCGGAACACTGCCGCCGCTCAACCCGGTGCCGGATCCGCGCGTGACGATGGGGATCTGTGCCGACGCCGCGAGTCGAACGCATTCGGCGACTTGTTCCACCGTTCGCGGCAAGACGACGGCGTCGGGACGTTGTGTGAGCGCAGCCGTGCCGTCAAAGCTGTAGGGGATGACATCCTCGGGCCGAACGAGGATGAAATCCTGCCCCACAACAGATGCGAGCGCCGACACGGTTGGGGGAGCGAGCGACATCGATGCTCAGCTTCTACGTGTCGCGAACCACGCGCTGGCGCTGCTCGCCAAGACCCTGAACGCTCAAGCGCACGATATTGCCTTCCCGCAGGTAGACAGGTGGTTTCTGGCCGTGTCCGACGCCGGGAGGAGTGCCACTGGAAATGACGTCACCCGGGTGCAGCGTCATGAATCGGCTGAGATAACTCACCAGGAACGGCACGCCAAACACCATCGTCCGTGTATTGCCGTTTTGATACCGGTGACCGTCGACCTCGAGCCACATGTCGAGACCGTGCCAGTCACGGACCTCGTCCGTCGTGACGAGCCACGGGCCAATCGGACCGAACGTATCGGCGCTCTTGCCCTTCACCCATTGACCCGTGCCCTCGAGTTGATAGGCGCGCTCGGACAGGTCATTGATCACGCAATACCCGGCGACGTGCGACAGCGCGTCTTTCTCCTCGACATACTTCGCGCGTGTGCCGATGACGACCCCCAGCTCGACTTCCCAATCAGTCTTCTGCGATCCGCGCGGGATGACGATGTCGTCGTGGGGACCGCTCACAGAGGACGTCGCCTTCATGAAGATGATCGGTTCCGCAGGGACCGCCATACCGGATTCGGCGGCGTGATCGGAGTAGTTCAGGCCGACGCAGATGAACTTGCCAATGCCTGTAACGCAGGGCCCAAGCCGCACGGAACCGGCGAGGGACGGGAGGCTCTCGGGTTTCACAGCGCGTAATCGCGCGAGCGAATCTGGCAGGAGTGCCTCACCGGTGACATCGGGGATCAAACCGGACAAGTCTCGGATGGTGCCCGATGCATCGAGCAATCCCGGTTTTTCGCGACCGGCCTGACCGTATCTGAGAAGTTTCATAGAGTTTTGAGCTGGAAGCTGGAAGCTGGAAGCTGGGAGCTGGAAGCTTTCAGTATGTCGATCGTCCCCCGCTCAGATCGAATACCGCCCCCGTCGAGAACGAGTTTTCTTCCGACGCGAGCCACGTTGCAAGCGAGGCCAGCTCGTCGATCTCCAGAAACCGTCCGCGGGGGATCTTCGACAGCATCCAGTCTACGTGAGTCTGCGACATCTGCTCGAGGATGCGCGTTCGCGCGGCCGCCGGGGTGATGCAATTGACGGCGATGTTCTCTCGAGCCAGTTCTTTGCCAAGGGACTTGGTCAGCGCGATGATACCCGCCTTTGCCGCGCTGTAGGCGGAGGCGTTTGGATTGCCTTCCTTCCCCGCTACGGACGAAATCGTGACGATACGACCGTAGTTCTGTGCCAGCATCACCGGCACGACGGCCCGGCAGCAGTAGAACACGCTCAGCAGATCGACTTCGATGACTCGTACCCAGTCTTCCGGCGGATATTCCCACGTCGTGAAGTTGGGGCCGGTGATCCCGGCGTTGGCCACGAGGATGTCGATTCCGCCGAGGGCGTCAACGGTGGCTTTCGCGGCTGAATCGACTTCGTTCCGCTGTGACACGTCAACGGACGCGGTGTGGACGTTCGGCGTCCCCCCCAGCTGTCCAGCCGTTTGAGCGGTCAACTCGGGGTTGACGTCCCACAGTGAGACTCGAGCGCCAGAGGCGAGGAATCGTTCCGCAATTGCGCGTCCGAATCCCTGTGCGCCGCCCGTGACAACGGCACGACGCCCGGCCAGATCGTACTGCGTGGCAGGCATGCCGCAGGTGCTAGTGCGAATCTCTTGGAATGCCGTGCCCGCGACAGCCGAGGAGGAAATCGAGGTCGGCGCCTTTGTCGGCCTGCTGGACGTGTTTCACATACAGCTGCACGTAGCCTCCGCTTGGCACCGGCGCAGGCGGTTTCCATGCCGCTCGGCGCCTGGCGAGTTCCTCCTCACTCACCTCGATCTGAAGACGGCGAGCTTCGACGTCAAGTTCGATGATGTCACCGTCCTTGACGAGTGCGAGCGGACCTCCGACGGCAGCCTCCGGGCAAACGTGAAGCACCACGGTGCCGTACGCCGTGCCACTCATTCGCGCGTCGGAAATCCGCACCATGTCCGTCACACCCTCTTTGAGTAGTGCGGGCGGCAGTCCCATGTTGCCAACCTCGGCCATCCCCGGATATCCGACAGGGCCGCTGTTCTTCAAAACCATCACCGAGTCGCGTTCGATCGCCAATGCGGGATCCCCAATTCTCGCCTTGTAATCCTCGATGTCCTCGAACACCACCGCGCGGCCGCGGTGACGGAGCAGATGCGGCGAGGCTGCGGATGGCTTCAACACGGCGCCGTCCGGCGCCAGATTACCGCGGACGACGGCAATGCCTCCCTGAGGGGTGAGTGGCTTATCGAAGGAGCGAATGACCTCGCGGTTCCAGATGGGCGCTTCGCGGCAATTCTCCCAGATCGTCTTGCCGTTCACGGTCATCGCATCGCGATGGATCAGCGACGGATTACTTTCGCCGAGCGTGCGGATGACGGCGGGCAGCCCGCCCGCGTAATGGTAGTCCTCCATCAGGAAGCGGCCAGAAGGCTTCAGATCGACGAGCGTCGGTACGTTGCGACCCAGGCAGTCCCAATCCTGGAGCGAGACTGGAATGCCCAGGCGACCCGCAATCGCGAGGTGATGAATCACGGCGTTGGTCGACCCTCCGACAGCGCCGTTGACGCGAATCGCGTTTTCAAACGCCTCGCGAGTCAGAATCTTGGAAATCCTGACATCGTCCTTGATCATCTCGACGATCCGACGGCCGGCCAGATGCGCCATGGCGTAGCGCCGCGAATCCACGGCGGGCAGCGTGGCGTTGTATGGAAACCCCAGGCCCAGCGCTTCGACCATCGAGGCCATCGTCGACGCCGTGCCCATCACCATGCAGTGTCCCGCGGAGCGCGACATGCAGGCCTCGGCGTCCATGAACTGGTCGAGCGTAATGAGGCCCGCTTTGACTTCTTCGCTGAAGCGCCAGACGTCCGTGCCCGAGCCGATATCCTGTCCGCAGTATTTGCCGTTGAGCATCGGGCCGCCCGAAACCACGAGGGCGGGGATGTCGCAACTGGCTGCGCCCATGATGAGCGAGGGCGTTGTCTTGTCGCACCCACAGAGGAGCACGACACCGTCGATGGGGTTGCCCCGGATGGACTCTTCGACATCCATGCTGACGAGGTTTCGGAACAGCATGGCCGTCGGCCGCATGTTCGATTCGCCGGTGGACATCACCGGGAACTCGAGCGGCAGCGCTCCCGCCTCCCAGACGCCGCGCTTTACGTGATCGGCGATCCTTCGAAGGTGGGCATTACACGGCGTCAACTCCGACCAGGTATTGCAGATGCCAACGACCGGCCGGCCGTCGAACACATCGGCCGGCAGTCCTTGATTTCGCATCCAGCTGCGGTGGATGAATCCGTCTTTGTCGAGCTTGCCAAACCACTCCGCGGATCGATAGGTTCGCTTCTTGTCACCAGGCAACGGGGATCTCCCAACACTCTTGGGGTCGTCTGCATTTCTCAGTGCTCGCGGGGCCCCACCCCCGCTCGCTCTCGCTCGGCGGCCCGGCTCCGCCGGGCTTCCCTCCAGCGCCTCGCCCGGGCCGCAGGCGCTTTCCCTTTTCCCTTGTTACGTCGTGCGAGCGGTGCGGCCGTCCCACTTCACTGCCTGCCCCTGCTTCACCGAAACAATCGCGAGGAGGCACGGGAGCGTCGAGTTGAACCCAGTTTCGAGATCGCAGACGGGCTTTTGCCGCGACCGCACGGAGTCGAGGAAGTTGCGCACGTGACGATGCGTGGCCGATCCAAATGAGGACTCGGCAACCTCGGACATGCCGGACGGGTCCCGGAACTTCTTCGCCTCAATTGGTGGCGGTGGAGGCGGCGCATTGGGCGCCTGTCCTCTTCCACGACCACCTCCGGTTGACCGATACGGCCGAACCTCGTAACCGACCCTGTTGACGATCAGGACACCGCGATCGCCAAAGAAGTAATTCCCGTACAGTTCCTGCTGGTTCTCGAGGCTCGGGACCATCGCGTTCGAGAGCGTCGCCACGAAGTTTTCGTACTGCCAGGTCACCGCGTAAGTATCCGGCACACGCTCGGGATCACGCGGGATCCGTACGTATTGCGCGGAAGCACTGGTGAGCAGCGGCGGCTTACCGTCGAGGCGCATGAACCAGCTCATGATGTCGGTGAGGTGCACGCCCCAATCCGTGAGGTTGCCGCCACCGTAGTCGTACCAGCCTCGCCAGTTCCGTCGAGCAGGGTTGAACGGCTTGCGTTTGGCTGGTCCCTGGAACATCTCCCAGTTGAACCCTTCGGGCGGCGCCTGCGCTGTTTGCGGCTGCTGACCTCGACCGCCGCCAAATCCGCCGCCTCCGGGTGGACACATCTGACAGTGATTGATCGATGTGCCGATGTAATTCTCCTGGAAAAGCTTGGCGGCTTCCTGGAAATGATGCCAGCTTCGTTGCTGGAGGCCTACCTGGATGATGCGGTTGGACTTGCGTGCCGCATCGAGCATCCGCATCGCCGGCTCGATTTCGTTCGAGACCGGCTTTTCCACATAGATGTCCTTGCCGGCCGCGAGCGCGTCGAGCGTCATCGGGCTGTGCCAGTGATCGGGCGTGGCGATCAGCACGGCGTCGATGTCTTTCCGCTCGAGGATCTTTCGATAGTCTTCGTACTGATCGAGTTTGTTGCCCTGCGTCCCGCCCAGACTTCCTGCCGTCTTTTCCAGTCGATCCCGCGCGACATCGCACGCGGCGGTGAAGATGGTGTCTTTGTGCTTCATCCAATCTGTTGCGACCTGGTTGCCCCGATTGCCGCATCCGATGATGCCGACCCGTATCCGGTCGTTCGCTCCCTGCGCCGCGCCGAGCGAGGAGGAGCGCGACGCCACCGCGGCAGCGACGGTCACCTGCAGGAATTCACGTCGATTGACCATGGTCGTTCTCCTAATGCTTGACGGTCGACAGGTGCTCGCGCAGCAAATCGCGGCCGTAATCCCCTGCGAAGTCGCGCCACACCGAATGGATATGGTTGCCGTTGTTCTGCGTGTTGTCGAACTCGATGAGAAACGTCGGCCCTTGCACACGGTAATAGTGTTTCTGGCCCGGTTCAACCGGACCGGCCCAGGCGAAACCAATCTTGTCGATTCCGGCTTTCCGAATCTGCGCGAGCCGTTCCGTGGCGAGGTCCTCGGTCATCTGCGAGGTGTAGACCTCAATCAACTTCATCAACAGATCCCGCTGCTGACGCGTCATCGACGATGCGGTAACGCCAAGCGGCGAGAGCGGATCCGCTTTCGCGACGGTCGTCGTCAGGATGTCGTTGGGGGCTGTTGTCTCGATGATGCCGGTCTTCCGCTGCGTCTCGTCGAGCGCGTTGACGAGCGCGCGCCCGGCATCCTGCTCCATGGCCTGAACGCGCAGGCCCTTCTTGGGTCCGTCGCGCACTTCGGCCGGATTACTCCCGAAAAACGCCGGTGCGCTGGCGACGGTGGTCGAGTTCCCGACCACGAAGTAGACGGCCAGATGGTGGCCGTTCACTCGCCAGCCCCAGGGCTCTTTCGGGGATGGGTTGCCGAAGATCGTGAAGAAGTACAGCTCGGGGTCCCGGTTCATCCCGCCGCGCCCGCCGCCTGCGCTCTCGATCGCTTTCAGCACGGTTTCCAGCTCCATGATCTCGGTCGCGGTGGTATATCCGCGCTGACTCAAACCGGTTCGCAACAGATCGTGCGCGAGCTTTCGCTGCGACTCGTTCATGTCTTTGATCGCGAGTCCCTTGCGCGGGAACTGATTCGTTGGCACGTAGTGCCAGCGGGTGAGGTCCTCCGAGTCGAGAGGCAGCTTCGCCAGTTGCCGCTGGTCGGGGGTAAGCGCCTCGAGAAAACGGTTGGCCGCCGTTGTCATGTTCGTGGCGGTGCGTTGCGATCCGACGAGGGTGCCCGCCAAACCAACAGCCAGCAGTCCGCACGCAACCGTGATGCGCGAGCACCCTGGCACCTTGGCACCCTGGCCCACCTTCGCGCTTCGCGCTCCGGCGGGCAAGCACCTTGGCACTTTGACAGTCATATGGCCTCCGGAAACCGAATCAGTGAAGCGCCCGGCACTCGCGTCAGGAGTCGCTTGTCGCGAACCGCCATCTCGAGGCTGGTGCGGGCCAACCGGGAGTGTTCTCGCGCGAGGGCTTCCGCGCGCGTGGCCTCGCGGTTGCCAATCGCATCGACAATCGCGCGATGGTGCATCTGCGAGATGGTGACGACTTCGCGCCCCTCCTTCCGTTGTGCATGCGCGAGGATGAACGCATTTGGAGCCGCAAAGGGAAACGCATTCGCGCGTTCAATCGAGCGGCGCAAGGGGGGACTTTTGGCCAGGCTGACCACCAGGTCGTGGAACTCTTCGTTCAACGTGATGTAGCGCGCCAGCGAATCGGTACCGGAAGCCCAGCGCTGAAGTAATCTGTCGATGCGCGCGATACAGCGGTGCAGCGGCTCCAGTTCGTCGGCCCGTTCCAGCCGTTCGGCGGCGAGCCGGGCCGCGGCACCCTCCAGCACGCCACGCGCTTCGATGGCGTCGTGAATGTCGCGGACGGAGAACTCCGTGGTGACAAAACCGCCGGTGGGACGCGCGGTCAAGAGTCCTTCCTGCTCCAGTCGATCGAGCACCAGACGAAGCGGCGTGCGCGACACCTTGAGCATCGTGGCGAGGGGAATTTCACGCAGGCGTTCGCCGGGCCGAAAGGCGCCGCGCAGCAAGAGTTCACGCATCTGCAGCAGCGCCCGAAGGGTCTGCGATTCAAGTCGGTTAGGACGGGAAGGCACGCGGCGATCCAGTCGCGAAGCCTAACACCTCCGCCGCCTGCATGCAATCTTGCGGAGCTACCGATGGAAAAATCTCGAAACAGCTGCCGAGCGTACAGCCGACAGCAACGGATGCGCGGTTTCTGCATGCAGGTTTTGTTTGACGGTATACTCGCGCGCGATGAATCCGACTCGCGCCCGGCATGTCGTAACGGCTTTCGCCGTCACGCTCGCCGTGATCACCTACATCGATCGGGTCTCGATTGCCGTCGCCGCGCCTTCGATCAGCAAGGATCTCGGGTTGTCGAGTACCCAGATGGCCTGGGCGCTGGCGGTTTTCGGATGGGCTTACGCGATTTTCGAGATTCCAGGCGGATGGCTCGGCGATCGGATCGGTCCCCGCCGTGTCCTCATGCGCATCGTCCTCTGGTGGTCGGTGTTTACAGCCGCAACCGGATGGGCGTGGAACGCCGCGTCTCTCGTCACGATTCGCGCGCTGTTCGGCGCCGGTGAGGCGGGTGCCTTCCCGAATCTGACGCGCGTGCTGACGACGTGGCTGCCGGTGAAGGAACGCGAGCGCGCGCAGGCCACCGTATGGCTTGCGACCCGCGTGAGCGGGGCGTTTACGCCGCTCCTCATCGCGTTCCTGATGACCCGGATTGGCTGGAGGAGGACGTTCGAAGTCTGCGGCTTGATCGGCGTGATCTGGGCCATTGCGTTCTATCGATGGTACCGAGATGCCCCGGCCGAGCACCCGCGAGTGAATCAAGCAGAACTTGCGCTGCTTCCGCCCCGCGCGGAAACGGCAATCGCACATACCGGCGTGCCATGGCGGGTGATTTTTTCGTCGCCTGCCGTGTGGCTCTTGTCGATTCAGTACATGTGCCTGGCCTACGGCTGGTGGTTCTACGTCAACTGGCTCCCGACGTATCTGCACGGACGCGGCGCCAGCATGCAAATGGGAGCGCTGCTCTCAGGACTGCCGCTGTTGTTGGGCGGCGCCGGTTGCGTGGTTTCAGCGACGCTTATTCCGCGCATTTCGCGGCGGATTGGGAGCGTGGCTCGAGCCAGGCGCATCGTCGCCGTCGCTGGCTTCCTCGGGGCCTCCGCCTGCGTCTTTCTGTTTACGACCGTCGCCGATCCCGTCCGCGGGATGGTCGTGCTGGGCTTCGCTGGATTCTTCAATGATTTCGTCATGCCGGCGGCCTGGGCCGGCACGATGGATGTGGGCGGTCGCTACTCCGGTACCGTCTCGGGTGCGATGAACATGATGGGCAGCATCGCCGGCGCCTCGTCTGTGCTCGTTGTCGGTTATCTCCTGGCGTGGACCGGCGGATGGACGCTGACGTTTTACATTTCGGCGGCGATCTATCTGGTTGGGGCCGTTTGCTGGCTGTTTCTGGACTCGCATACACCGCTCGAACGGCCGGCTGTTGCTGCCGCGCGCGCGGCGTGAACGGTTCACGTGCCGACGGCGTTTGCACGACGACACGACGACACGACGAACACGACGACGGCGGGAGCACGTGCCGACGGCGTGAGTTGCACGAAGAGCACGAAGAGCACGAAGACTCGAAGGCCACGAAGAACGATAGGAGATTAGGAGATCAGGAGGAGAGAACGGCTGCCGGTGACGGTGCGCCGGCCTTCGGCCGGCGTCGGA
>JBAROV010000173.1:0-13411 GCA_049642465.1 Vicinamibacterales bacterium | reverse complement strand
CGGTAATGACCCCTTGGATTGCCGGGGTCGCCCCGCCGAGGAGAATGTTTTCTCCGGAGGCCTCGATGTAGTTGTTCTCGACGCGGAGCGGGCCCGGCCCATTCCAGCCGCCGATGGCCTGCGTGTCCATGCCGACCGCTTTGATGTCCGAAATCCACGAATTCTTGATGGTCACCGACCGGCCATTCATCGCAATGCCACGCTTTTGCCCATACAAGGGATGGCCATGAATGTAGACGCGATCGACTTCGATTTCGTACGGCACCTGCGACAGCAGCGATTGCTCGATCCATCCTTCGCCGAGACGCAGAATCTCGCCGTAACCGAGCCGTGTCGGGCCGATTTCGAGAAACAGCAACCGCCAGTGGTGAGCGCCCGCTGCGGTGCGTACCGCGGGGACATTGTTCGGGGAGACGAGCTTCGGCAGGAGCGAGGCGTAGGTCGGTGTTATCCGAGTTCCAGCAGGTGGCAGGAGCGTGTCGGATGTCGAGGAGCGGAGGGTAATGTAGCCCGTTCCGCTTTTGACGTTCAGGACGTAGTTGCCACTGAATGTCGCGCCCGCCTGGAGGAAGATGACGTCACCCGGTTGGGCCTGATCGAGAACGCGTTGCAGATCGTCCCCCGCGCGGACTTGAAAATCAGTGGCTTCGGCCGCGCCCGGGAACAAGACAATCGCTGCCGCGAGTGCATACGCACACTCCCGCCAGCGTACGAGAGGCCCCATTGATCCTCCGGAATTGCCGTCGTCCGGAGCAACCTTGGTACCGTTTTGTAAACAGCGATTTGCCCTGATTTCGCAAGGATTTGACGGCCTGGCGCCGATCGGCGACTCGACGGCGGTTTCAATCCTGTTGATCGACGACGAATCCCGTCACAATGAGCATGCTGCTTGCAGCAGAGGTGGAATATGGCGGCCGAACAGTCGATTGAAACGTGGGAGCGAGCGGAAATCGCCAGGAGCTCGGTGGAGGCGGAGCTCACCTCCGATGGGGCGTTGCGCATCGACCCCAGGCAGGTCGCGCGGTACGCGGCTCCACCAGCCGACACCGCGTTTCCACTTGAATACGCATATCACTTGCTCGGGGATGTGCGTGGCCTGCGGATTGTGGACTTCGGCTGCGGGTCGGGGGCGAACACCGTGCTGCTGGCCAACCGCGGCGCCCACGTGTGGGCCGTGGACATCTCGGAAGATTTGATCCGTTTGGGTCAGCGGAGACTTACGGCTAACAACCGGGCGGGTCAAGCGCAGTTCATCGTCGGGTCAGCGCACGATCTGCCGTTCCCGCCTGGCTCGATCGACATCGTCTTTGGGATCGCCATCCTTCACCATCTGGATCTCAAGCTCGCGTCGAACGAAGTTCATCGTGTCCTGCGGCCCGGCGGACGGGCAATCTTTCAGGAACCGGTCAGGAACTCCGCCGCCATGCGGTTTGTGCGCCGACTGATTCCGTATCACGCGCCGGACATCTCGCCATACGAGCGACCGCTCACCGACGCCGAGCTGCGAAAATTTGCGAACGGCTTTTCGACCGGACGAAGTCGGGCGTTTTGCCTGCCGCACGTGCTCGTGGGAGAGCGGTTGCCCGTGGTGCGCGGCCACTACGAACAGCTCTACCAGGCCGACGCGGCACTGCTCCGTCGGGTGCCCGCGCTCCGATACTATGCAGGCATCAGGGTCCTGGAAGTGACGAAAACAGGCTGAGTTGCGAAGTTTCTACAAACGGTTCAGTTCGGAATCGATTCACAACCGACCCAGCCATTCACTGGTTCTGCAGATTTGTTCAGGTTTTCGCGTGGCCATCAATTTGCCCGTGAGGAGCGCGACCCAATCCTCGCTATTCGGGAGTTCGCGTGGCTATTCGTCTGTCCTTCATCTGCATGGCCTTCGTATGTCTGGTTCTCTGCGGCAACGCTTCAGCGGCCACCTTGAGAGTCTGCTCGTCCGGGTGTCAGTTTTCCGGTCTCCAGCCTGCGATTGACGCGGCCGCACCGGGGGATTCGATTTTGCTCGCTGCGGGCCAGACGTTCGTCGGTCCTTTCATACTCCGTGCGAAGCCCGGAGCGTCCTGGATCACGATTCGAAGCGATGCGCCGGACAGTTCGTTGCCAGCCGATGGTGTGCGGCTCGTGCCGAGTGACAAACCCGGGGGCAACACGAGTCGAAGTCTACTGCCACGTCTCATAGGCCAGAGCGGAGCGTGGAAAACAACGCCGGTGTTGAGTACGGAGCCTGGTGCGCACCATTACGTCCTGAAGTTTCTGGAGATTGACGGTTCGGCCAATCTCGGATTCGAGACGCTGATCGCGCTCGGAGAAAACAGTACGGCCGCTGTTTCCTACGACATCGTCGTGGATCGGGTGTACGCGCATGGGCATCCGTGGAAAGGACAGAAGCGCGGCATCGCCCTGAACTCCGTTCGCACGGACATCCTGAACAGCTACATCTCGGACATCAAATCCGTGAATGCGGATTCACAAGCGATTTGCGGTTTCAACGGAGCCGGCCCATTCAAGATCATCAACAACTATCTGGAAGGGGCAGGTGAGAACATTCTCTTCGGCGGAGCGGATCCAGCGATCTACAACCTGGTTCCCGCTGACATTCAGATACTGCGCAACCATATCTACAAACCGCTCGCGTGGATGAACCCAATTCTCGCGGCACCCGCTTCTCCGGGCGCCGCAGCCGGCGGTGGAGGGGTTCTCGCGGCCGGCACGCACTATTTCAAGATCGTTGCATTAATGGACACCGACAACAACACGGCGGTCTCGCTGCCGTCTGCGTCAGTTGCCGTGACCACGGGGAGTTCGGGCACCGCGGCGTTGACGTGGTCCGCTGTGGGCGGGGCAGATCGCTATCGTATTTACCGTGGCACCTCGGCAAGTTCCTTCGGTGGTTACACAGAGACCTCCTCACCTGCGACGTCATTTACATACACGGGCTCTGGCGAACGATCCGGTTCCCCGCCTACGCAGGGGACGTTCTGGACCATCAAGAATCTGTTCGAACTGAAGAACGCGGAGCGTGTCCGGCTCGAGGGAAACCTCATAGAAAACAGCTGGGCCGCAGGCCAATTCGGCTACGCGCTCGTGCTCACGCCTCGCCAGGGCGGTGCCGCGCCGTGGGTGCGCGTGCGCGACGTCGTTGTGGTCAACAACGTCATCCGTCATGCGTCGGGTGTCGCGCACATCGCAGGTTACGACTATCCGTACGTGAGCCAACAGACGTTGCGGATTACGCTGCAGAACAACCTGCTCGACGATATCGACGGGACCAAGTGGGGAGGCTACGCCAAGGTCTTCCTGGTTGGGGACGGCGTCGCAAGCGTGACGATCGATCGCAATACAATCGCGCACAAGAATAGTTCTGTGGTCTACGCCTACGGATCTCAGGCGATTCAGAATTTCGTCTACACCAACAACATCGCCGAGCACGGCGAATATGGAATCATGGGGGAAAACGGGCAGTCGGGGCAGTATTCGATCAATATGTACTTCCCCGGCTCTACAATCGCCTACAACGTACTGGCGGGCGGTGCGGCTTCGCGCTACCCAGCGGCCAACGCGTTCCCGACGATGCAGGAGTGGTTCGCCTCGTTTGTCAATTTTGCAGCGGCCGATTACCGGTTGCTGACAACGAGTCCGTTCTACGGCGCCGGTGCCGGCGGGAGCGTGCCAGGCGGGAATCTCGGAGCGATTGACGGTGCCCTTGGTTTTCCAGTCGCCCTGCCGAGTGCGGCTCCAGCCCCGCCCAGCGCCGTTCGGGTGATCCGCTGATCCGTTGGCCAGGCGGCCGCTTGGCCCGTTGATCTGGTTGATCAGTTGCCCAGTTATTTCCGGTGCGGCAGCATGACGACCGCAGTGGCTTTGCCCGCCTCGCTCGCAGACCACATGCGTCCGTTGTGCGCGCCGATCACTCGCCGTGCCACGGCGAGGCTCAGTCCGCATCCGCCGCGCCACTCGTCGAACGTCTCGAGCGATGAGGGCTCGGCGTCCTTCAGACGCGCCACGTGCTCGGCGTCGCCGAATGCAATCCACGACACCGCGCGGTCATCCTGCTGACGCGTCCGCTGATGCACGAAGAGCTTGTCGCTCGTCACCAGTTCCCGTCGAAGCGCAGTGAGCAGCGCCGTAAATGCGGTCTTCAGCCGCGCAGGGTCGCCTTCGATTGCCGCTTCCGCGCCATTGGTTGACAGTTCGACGCGCACGTCCCGATCCGGGACCCCCGGCAAATTCGCGATCGCATCGTTCAACAACTCACGCAAATCTACAGTCGTCCGATTGAACGCGCCCGTCCCTTCCTCGAGATTTGCCAGGTCGCTCATCTCTGCGACAAGGCCGGACAATCGCCCGCACGATTTTTCCGCTTCTCCCAGGAGTCGCCTCTGCTGGTCGCTCAGCGGACCGGCACTCTCGTTCAAGAGCATTCGAATGTAACCGGCGACGACGGTGATGGGGGTGCGGAACTCATGGACGGACAGCGAGAGCAGCCGAGGCCACCTGGGGTCAACTGGCGGTTCGGGCATCGCGTCATTGTAATACGCCGGGAACAAAATACCCTGCTGCGGGGTTCCACCGATAGCGACCGAATGCTAGAGTTTTGTGAAGAGCGCTTGCGGCCCGAGCGAGGCGCCGGCTTGGTAACCGGCGGGTGACCTCGCCAGATGCGGGCGCGAAGGTTGGAGGGCAGAGCGAGGTTGCCCCGCCGAGCGCTCAAAACAGGAGTTCCCATGTTGATCCGACCTGGCGGGCAGATTCCGTCTTCCGAGATTACCGAGGAAAAATGGTATCTGCGGCGGCGCGAATTTATCCGTCTCGCCGGGGGTGCAGCGATCGCCGCGGCGACAGGTTCCCTCGTGGGGGGATGTGCCGACGGGGCAGCAGCTGGCTTGGGCGGCTCGCCAGGCGAGGTCGGGCAGTCACCCCTTGCAGGCGTCAAACCGAAGGTGGTTGCCACGGATGAAAAGCTGAACTCGTTCGAGGAGATCACCAGCTACAACAACTTTTACGAGTTCGGAACTGGCAAAAACGATCCGCACCGATATTCGGGACGGCTCAAGACGAGTCCGTGGAAGGTGAGGATTGACGGCTTGTGCGCCAAGCCCGCCGAGTATCTCCTCGAGGATCTCATCCGACCGCACCAACTCGAAGAGCGGATCTACCGTCTCCGGTGCGTCGAAGCGTGGTCGATGGTCATTCCGTGGGCCGGCATTCCCCTCGCGGAGGTGATCAAGCGTGCAGAGCCGCAGGGGAAAGCGGCGTACGTGGAATTCACCACGTTGCTGCGACCTTCGGAGATGCCGGGCCAGAACATGGCTGCCCTCGAATGGCCGTACGTCGAGGGACTGAGGATGGACGAGGCGATGCACCCACTGACCATCCTCGCCGTCGGTCTGTACGGCAAGACACTGATGAATCAAAACGGCGCTCCAATCCGGCTGGTGGTGCCGTGGAAGTACGGGTTCAAGAGCATCAAATCGATCGTTCGGATCCGCTTTGTCGAGCGTCAGCCGAATACCGCCTGGAATATCGCCAACCCGGGCGAGTACGGCTTCTACTCAAACGTGAATCCCAACGTCGATCACCCGCGCTGGAGTCAAAAGACCGAGCGACGCATTCCGGGTTTCTTCAAGAATCATCCCACTCAAATGTTCAACGGTTACGGCGATCAAGTGGCTTCGCTGTACTCGGGGATGGATCTGAAGCGGCACTACTGACGGCTGCACGTCAGTCGTTCATGCAAAAGCTCTGGAAACCGCTTGTTGTCGTCATCTCGCTGGCGCCCGCTGCGAGACTGCTCCATGCCTTGTTGACCGGCGGCCTCGGCGTCAATCCCGCCGAAACCTTGCAGTTGGCCACCGGACTCTGGGCGTTCCGATTCCTGATCGCTACGCTCGCCGTCACGCCGCTCCGCCGCCTGACCGGCTGGAACGGCATCATCCGTTTCAGGCGGATGCTTGGCTTGTTCGCCTTCTTTTACGCGACGCTCCACGTGTGCACGTGGATCGTGCTCGATCACTATCTTGCCTGGGATGAAGCGCTTGCCGACATCGCGAAGCGCCCCTTTATCACGGCCGGGATGGTAGCGTTCGCGTCGATGGTGCCGCTGGCGTTGACGTCAACGAAAGGCTGGATTCGGCGGCTGGGTCGGCGGTGGCAAAAGCTGCACCGGCTAATTTACGCGAGCGCCATCGCGGCGGCGCTTCATTTTGTCTGGAAAGTGAAAGTTCCGATTGGCGAGCCGGTTTATTACGCAGCCGTTGTTGCCGCGCTGCTGATTTTTCGGGTGGTGTGGCACGTCCGGGCGGACTTCCGCGCTCGCGTCAGCCAGCCTTCCGCGCGTTGACGCCAATAGCCTCGTCCTCGGCGCGAGCGGTTCGATGCATTGCGACGAGACCGGATCCCGGTGAACGAGCGATCTTCCGCCACGCGCGCGCCGCGTTTTCGCGGCCGACGACGTCGCTGATGATGAACAGGGGCCGCCGCTTCGATTCCATGAACAGCCGCCCGACGTACTCCCCGAGCACCCCAAGAAACAGCAACTGAACGCTTCCGAGCAGCAGGACCACCGTGATGAGGCTGGTCCATCCGGGTACGGTCTCGTGCGTGAACCAGACGTACAGCGATCGCACCAGCATCGCCAGCCCCGCAAGTCCGACTGTCATGCCGAACAGACTGGCGGCACGCAGGGGTTGAATCGAGAACCCGGTGATGGCGTCAAACGCGAGGCGGACCATACGGTGCAGCGGATAGTGGGTCTGGCCGGCCAACCGCTCATCGCGGTCGTATTCGATCGCGACCTGCTGAAACCCCAGCCACGTCACCATCCCGCGGATAAAGCGGTGCTGCTCGGGCATGCGCATCAATGCCTTCACCGCCCGCCGGCTCATGAGCCGGAAGTCTCCGGTGTCGAGAGGAATGTCCACATCCGTGAGCGCATGCAGGCATCGGTAGAATGCCGACGCTGTCGTCAGCTTGAACCAACTCTCACCCTTCCGCGATCGCCGGCGCCCGTACACCACGTCAGCCCCTGCATCCATGGCTGACATCATCGGCGACAACAACTCCGGAGGATCCTGCAGGTCGGCGTCGAGGATGAAGATGCGCTCTCCTCTCGCCTGAGAAAGTCCAGCCGTGAGCGCTATCTGGTGCCCGTGGTTTCTCGATAAATTGATGCCGACGACGTGTGCGTCTTCGTGCGAAAGATCGCCAATCAGTTTCCACGTGCCGTCGCGAGATCCATCGTTTACGAGGACGATTTCGTACGACTCGCCGACCGCCGCCCGGCAAGCTGCCGCCGCACGCCGATGAAATTCCCGAAGGCCTTCGGCCTCGTTGAAGCACGGCGCCACCACCGACACCAGCGGTCGTTCGACCGGGCCAATTGACGTTCTCATGGTGTGTCCCTTCGGCCAAAGACAAACCCATTGCCGACAGTGCCGGCCAGGCGGAGCTGCTCTGGCAGGTTCGAGGGCGATCGCCACTGCGGCCGCCACAGATCGAGTTCCTGGTCGGTCAGATAAATGAAGCGAGCGCCGTACTTGTCCATGAGGCGGAAGAGGAATTCGTCCGACGCTTCAGGAAAGCTGATGCCGGAGGCGAAGGTCTCCACGGAGTAGATGTAAGGTTCGAGCCCGACGATGACCGGTGTTCCCTTGGCAAAGCGACGATCGACTTCCGCGGCCGCGGCCCGGTAGCTCACGAGCGCGGCATCGGTAGCGTACCAGTAGCGATACTGCCGGATCACGTAGATGGGCATCAACACGATCCAGACGAGGACGAATATCCCAGCGACCACGGCGCGACGCCGGCCTTGCTGGTGTTGCGCGATTTGCCTCCAACCGAGGATCGAGAAAAGCGCGTAGAGCACGGTGAATGTCAATGCGTAGCGTTCCTCGAAACTATCGCCGAGGATGGCGAGCATGAAGAGCGAAGTGCCGCCGAAAAGCGCCAGCGCAATCCCTTCAGGGGAGAGAAGGCGTCGCCGGTTCAAGCACCACACGAGAACGCCTGCCGCCATGGTGAGAGCAATCATCACGTTGTGCAGCGACCACCAGCCGAGCCCTACCTTGACCACCTTCAAGGTTCCAACCGCCACACGTCGCGTTGCAGCGGCCGGTGCCGCGCGTACGAACTGCATCAGGGGCGGGGGTGGTTCGACGGCGTGCCGATACTTCACTACCGACCCGTACTTTTCCGCCGCGAAGTCCTGGACGATCGAGTAGCCAGCGTCGCTGCGCAGGTACGATCCCCAGACCGCCTTGGTGTGCAGCAGCCAGGGCGAAACAACGAGCAACCCGCCGACGCCGATCAAGCCGAGCCGCACGACGGCCTGCGATGGCCGCAACCTGAGGAACGGATACACGACCAGCGCAGGTGCAATCGCAACGACCGCACCTCGTGTCAACCAGGCCAGGCCGAGTACGACGCCGGCGGAGATCCAGCCGAACGGCGATGAGGCCCGCACCACGATCGCGAAGAATGCGACCAGCAGCGACGCGCAGAGCGAATCCGAAAGATACCGGAACGAGTCCGCGAGGACCGGTGGAAAGACCACGACCAGGAGTGCTGTTCCCACCGCATGCCAGATGGTGGGCAGGTGCGGCCTGACGAGCGAAACCAGCGCGACAAACAGGATTACACTCGAGCCGGCGGACACGCCGAAGCCCGCACGAAAGACGTCGACGTCCGACAGGAACGCCACGGCCATGGTGGCGGTTGGAAAGAGCGGATTGGCGTTGTGGTACGGCATCGGAAGCGATGCCGGCATCATGAACACGTACCAAAGGGCGTCGTTGACGTAGCCCTTGCCGGTCAAGACGTTCGAGGCGACAGATGCGAGATACGCGCTGTCGTGCGAAAACGCCCGCGTAAACTCCGCCCCGTCAGGAATCAAGGCGAGACGCAGCGCGCAATACACGAAGGCCGCGATGAGCGCGATCAGCCACTCGCGCGCGAGCGGGAGCGCACGACTGGTCGGCGCTGCAGCGGCGCGCCGCGGCGCGGCTTCGACCGGAAATGTCGCGGCGGTGGAAGGGGGCATGATTACGTCAGCGACGTTCGCACGTGCCAATGCTTCTTCAGGCGTGCGAATTGCGTGATGACCGAAGAGGGCAAAGGTCGAAACAGCGCCTTCCGCAGCTTGTAGAGCGGCGGCGACACGTCGGGAATCTCCTGGTCGGCCGCGATCTGTAACCCTCGCAATTCGACCGGTAACACGGGAAGCAGATCGTCGTGCACGAAAACAAACGAGTTGTACCGATACCAGGGCTCGACCCGGACGTCCCGCGCCAGGACTGGTCGGATCATGTCGAGCGGCGTGTAGTGACGCTCGTGAAAGAGGTCGCGCCAGCAGCTATACGGGCGCTCGTTGACGTGATGCTCCCCGCCCTGGCCCGGCGCCGCGGCGGAGAAGAGAATGACCTTGCCGTGCGCCACGAGATTGTCGATGAAGATCGCGGCCGCCGAGGATGGCAGGTGCTCCGCAACTTCGAGGCTCTGCACGAGATCGAACGTGCGATTCAGTCGGATGGGCTTCGTCAGGTCCGCGGCGACAAAGCGCTTGGCCGCGATGAGGAGCTCCGAACGATCGACATAGTCGCCGTCCAGACCGAGCACATCATCCGTCCCGAGGTCCTGCCAGACACGCAGCCACGCGCCCTGGCCTGCACCGAAATCGACGACGCTTCGCACGAGGAAGTGCCTGGCCACGAGTGGGAGGAGCACTCGGGCGGACTGAAGCGACCCCTGATTGATGTACTGGTAATAAATGTCGTTGTAGGTGTGCGCGGCGGCCATCTTTGCGAATCGCTACCTCATCCCCTATGGAATGCCAGGTCGAACGCCGGGCAAAGTGCAAGAGGTAGACCACGGCTGAGTGATTCGACCGCGGCAAAAATGTGGAATTGCCGGTATCAAAGGTCAGCCGTGGCGCGCGGACGAGGGCAATCGATGGGCAGTTGTTGGTAAACCTTTTCTCCCCCCACGTCGAACGCCCCCATCCGGACCCCCCAGTGACCCTTCGATGCGCGTGGCGCCCATTCACCCCGCGTGAGCGCCAGTTTGGTGAAATCAGGCCGGAATTCGCGTCATTCTCGATAATCTGACAGCATGCATAAGCCCATTAAGTATGTGGAGAAGGGGCTGACATACGCTGCCAAGGGGGCCTGGGTGGCGTTCGATGCCCTCAACAGCATCAAGCCTGGTAACACGTTTGTTCCCAGGTGGTCGAACCTGCCACTGCAGAAGTCCTGGCAGAAGGTGAAGCCGCCTCTTGGCTGGCCCCGTGAAACGGACTCGCTCTGCCCGGTGTGTGTGCGCGAGGCGCGCCAGGAGATCCTGGACGGCAAACGGGACTACCGCATTCTGCTCAACGAGAAGGTCGGAGAAATCAAGGCGCAGATCATCGAACGTGACGGCCGGATCCTGATGGTCAAGGATTGTCCGATCCACGGCCACTTCGAAGACGTCATGGCCATCGACACCGCCTTCTTCAAGCATCTCGAAGAGTCGTTTCCCGGCAGCGACATCCGCTCGCACAACGACGAGAAGCTCCACAACCACGGCAGCAGCACGATCAAGTACGGGCGCGGGTCCGTGCTCACGATCGACCTGACGAACCGCTGCAACATGATGTGCGATCCGTGCTTCATGGATGCCAATCAGGTCGGATTCGTCCATGAGCTGTCCTGGGAAGACATCAAGACCCTGCTCGACAACGCGATCACGTTGAAGCCGAAGCGGCAGATGTCCGTGCAGTTCTCTGGCGGCGAGCCAACCATGTCTCCGTACTTCCTGGATGCGGTGCGCTACGCCAAACAGGTGGGATACAGCAGCGTTCAGGCCGCTACCAACGGCATCGAGTTCGCCAAGAGCGCGGAGTTCGCGAGGGCGGCGGCCGAAGCCGGTCTTCGCTACGCGTACTTGCAGTTTGACGGCATCGGCAACGCCGCAAACTCCCATCGTCTCGTGGGCAACCTGTTCGACGTCAAGCTCCGCGCGATTGAGAATCTCTGGAGCGCGGGTGTTGACATCGTTCCTGTGGTCACGATTGTGAACGGGGTGAACAACGAGCAGGTGGGCCGAATCATCCAGTTTGCGCTGGACAATCCCCGGAAGATCAACTTCCTGTCGTTCCAGCCGGTTTCGTTCACCGGCCGCGACGAGGAAGTGACGCCCGAGCGCCGGGCCGCGCAGCGGTATACGCTCTCGCACCTGGCGCACGACGTGAAGAACCAGGTCGGCATCGGAGAGCCGGTGCGCGACTGGTTCCCGATCTCGTTCATGGGCACCTTCACGGATTGGGCGGACCTGGTCCACGGCCCGAGCGCCGAGTGGGGCAACCTCACCTGCGGGTGTCACCCGAACTGCGGCGTCGGCATGGCCGTCATGATCGACAAGGACACCAAGGAAGCCGTGCCGGTGACGGCCTTCTTGAAGGCTGACAAGCTGGCGGACGATCTCAAGCGTGTGAACGACGCGGCGAGAGGCAGGTTCCTGTCGGTCGTCGGAATGGCCCTGGCGCTGATGAAGAACTACGATCCCTTCAAGGCGCCCACCCACTTCAAGCTGACGGACCTGCTCCAGAAGTTCGACAAGACCTTCGGCGCCACCGGCCGCAATTACGGCAAGGTGGGAAAGGACCGCACCAAGGCTGACATCGAGCTCCGCCGTTCGGATCGCTGGAACTTCCTGTTTATTGCAGGGATGTGGTTCCAGGATCTCTTCAATTATGACTTCCGTCGGACGGAGCGATGCATCATCCCGTATGCGACGCAGGAAGGGGAGATCTCGTTCTGCGCGTACAACACGGGCATCGGTTGGCGCAATATCATCGAGAAGATGCACATGACGGCCACGCTCACGAAGTGGTACGAGGAGCATGGTCGCCACGAGATTTTCGCGGGCGGTAAGCAGGTCCAGCTGTCGACCACTGAACACAGCCTCGTGCTCGATCCGGTCGCAGTGGCCGCAGGCAAGCAGACGGATCTGGACGAGGCGGGCATCGCCAAGAACGCGCGAGAAGAACGCCTGCGCGCGCGCGACGCGAAGAAGAAGCAGACCGAAGTCGAGAACGATCGCATGGCGGCGCTTTACCGCCAGCACGTGCTCAAGGAAGCGCCGGCCGAGCCGGTCGTTCAGATTCAGGGACTCGGCGGGCGGAAGAAGAATCCGGTCCAGGAAGTGCTGCACAGGAAACCCGAATAGCCGACAGGAGATCAGGAGATCAGGAGGGACTTTCTCCTGATCTCTGATCGAGCGAACCCAGCCTCAAGTCGTACCAGTTTATTCTCCGCGTCACACTGACCGTCGCGAGAATGAGGAACAGGCTTCAACAGGCGCGCCAGGGCGGCATGTTATTGGCCTGCTTCCATCCTCTTCCACTGTTCGGCGTACGCGTCCACGTTGTCGCGAGTCACAACATCGACGCCCGAGTTGATGATCGGGCTGGGCGGCATGCGACCGTTCTTGATGCCGTGAAGAAGCTTCACAGTTTCGCTGCCCCAGCCGAAGTACTTCTGCCCGAGCAGGACCTGCACCTTGCCCTCTCGAAGCAGGGCGAGGCCGCTCTCCACCGTGTCGAAGGAAATGACCTTCGTCTTCGAAGGATCGACGGCCGCCAGAGCATTGCGAGTGAATACGGGCCAGCCACCGACGGCAATCCAAGCGGAAAGATCCGGGTAGCGGCGAGTGCCGGTGGCAATGATCTCGGCGCACCGCACCACGTCTTCCTTGATGTCGTAGACCTCGACGACTTCAATCCCCGGCGCCTTCGCGAGCCCGTCACGCACACCCTCGAGGCGCCGCTGCAGATTGGTCGCGCCAACGCTCGTAATGATGGCGACCTTCCCCTTGCCATTCAGCAGCTTGATGGCTTCCTGCCCCATGATTCGTCCGGACTCGAAGTCGTCCACGCCGTAGAAGGCGATCCGTTTCGACTTCGGCGCATCTGAATCCCAGGTCACAACAGGAATACCCGCATCAATGGCGCGGTTGATGGTGTCGGTGAGGAAATCGCCATTGAGCGCCGAAATCGCGATGCCATCGACGCGCTGGGTGATGAAGGACTCGAGAATTTCCTTTTGCTTGAGCTGATCGGCGGTATCCGGCGCGCGCCACTCGATCCGGACGTTGCCTAGTTCCCGCGCCGCCCGCTCGGCGCCAATCTTCGCGTAGTTGAACACCGGAATGTCGAGCGCCTTGGGAATGACCGCAAACCGCAATTCCTTGTTTGCCTCCGGTGGTCTCTCTCCCGTTGGCGCACAGCCGATCCCGACCGAAATGGCGGCTGCGACCGCTATGCAGATGGCGAGTTTCATTTATCCTCCCAGCCCCGAGCCCCGAGCCCCGAGCCCCGAGCCCCGAGCCCCGAGCCCCGAGCCCCGAGCCCCGAGCCCCGAGCCCCGAGCCC
>JBAROV010000171.1:0-100922 GCA_049642465.1 Vicinamibacterales bacterium | reverse complement strand
CGGTAATGACCCCTTGGATTGCCGGGGTCGCCCCGCCGAGGAGAATGTTTTCTCCGGAGGCCTCGATGTAGTTGTTCTCGACGCGGAGCGGGCCCGGCCCATTCCAGCCGCCGATGGCCTGCGTGTCTCTGCCGACCGCTTTGATATCCGAAATCCACGAATTCTTGATGGTCACCGACCGGGCATTCATCGCAATGCCGCGCTTTTGCCCGTACAACGGATGGCCATGAATGTAGACGCGATCGACTTCGATTTCGTACGGGACCTGCGACAGGAGCGATTGCTCGATCCATCCTTCGCCGAGACGCAGAATCTCGCCGACGCCGAGATCCGTCGGGCCGATTTCGAGAAGCAGCAAACGCCAGTGGTGCGCGCCTGCCGCTGTTATCAGCGCGGGATTCTCATTGGACGACTCAATCCTTGCCAGAAGCGAGGAAGAAGCCGGGGTAATTCGCGTATCCGGGCCCGGCAGCAAATCGTCCCGCGTGTTCGACCGCACCGTGATGTAGCTCGTACCCGGCTTGACGCCCAGAACGAAGTTACCGCGGAACGTGACGCCAGCGTCGAGCAAGATCGTATCTCCCGGCTGTGCCGCATCGAGGACGGCCTGGAGGTCGTCTCCGGCATGGACATATCGCTCGCCGCCGCTGGACGATGGAGGAATTGGCGTCGGCTCTGGCTCCGGTGCCGGTGCCGGCGCTATTAGCGGCAGAACCGCGTCAGGCGGACGACTCGAGTATGTCGAAGGCGACAAGACGATCTGATCGATCGACAACCCATCCTCGCGCGTCTGCACGCGCATGGTCTGCCGCCCCGTCGTGGCGAAATAGACGGGCGGACCGAGCACGCCTTTGCCGTAGCCGTTGTCCTGCCACATCCACCCGGACACGCCGCAGCTGCTGCACTCTTCGAGATTGACGTCCGCGGCTGACGTGGTGCCGATTCGGTAGACCTCGGCGCCGGCTGATGTGACGCTGCTGGAAAACTGCACGAAAACGGAATCATTCGCCCAGTCGTCGTTGTCAGCCTTGCCGTGGAGCCACAGGTGATAAGGAAGCCCGGCGACGGCGTCAAAGGTCAACTCGAAATAGTCGACCGGTGCGCTGCGCGCGGTCACGATCTTCGCGGCTCCAGCATTCGGATGGCGGATCGCACCTCCAGTTGATGCCGTGGCATCGCTCACCACGCGCCACGCACCGACTTGGACGGGGGCAGACGAGCCAGCAAGCACGATGTCGCCTGGCGAACTCGCCGGCGTCGCGTCCGCCGTCGTCGCCACGACGCCAACGGGTTTCACGCTGAGGTATGTGGACGGCGACAGTACGATTTCATCAATGGACAGCCCGTCCTCGCGCGTTTGCACGCGAAGAGTCTGCGTGCCCGAGGCGGCGAAATAGATCGTCGGTCCGAGAACGCCGCTTCCGTACCCGTTGTCCTGCCACATCCAGCCATACAGTCCGCAATTGCTGCATTCCTCGAGATTCACATCGGCGGCGGATGTCGTGCCGATGCGGTACACCGCCGCTCCCGATGCCGTGACGCTGCCTGAGAACTGCACGTACACTGAATCGTTGGCGTAATCATCGTTCTGCGCGCGGCCGCGGATCCAAAGCCTGTAGGGCTGACCTGCGGACGCGGTAAAGGACACCTCGAAGTAGTCAACGGGGCTGGCCACTGGCGAGGTGATTTTGGGAGCGCCGCCGTCGGGGTGTCTGATGACAGTTCCCGTGCTGCTGCCCGGGTCCGCAGCAGTCGTCCATTTCCCTGAACGCGTTGTCGCACTCGAGCCGAGGAGGACGATATCTTGCGCCGCCGCGATCGATGGAACGGCTGCCGCCGCAACTGCGGAGATGCCGATGTGTCGCAGCGTGCGAGTGAGTAGACGATTCGCGAGTAATCCCATCCATCCTCCGCCCGGGGGCCCGGCTCCTCACACGACCACCGGATCCGTCGCGCGGATGAGTAGTTCTCCATCGCGTCGGTGAGGCCGGCAGCAGCGGCGAGCGTTTGTTGTTGAGAAGTTGCAGGTGGACGAGCCGTCATCGGATGACGGTCGTCACGGCGCCACCGGAAGGCAATCTGGCGACCAGCTCAGGTACGTGCGGATTCTCTGGGGTTATTGCTGAGCGACGTAAAACATGACTCATCCGTGCATGGGGCACTTAACTCAGCAGTTTGTACACTTTACACATGAGCTTAGTCTTGGGCCCGCTTTTACTGGCGTGTAAGAAGATATTGCTGAGTCACCTCACTGTTCAGTTTGCGGGGGTCATCGATACGGTTGGGCTACTAGCTCATCATTGAATGAAAGGATTCTGAACAGATTCTTGCGGGCGCGTGATTTGCAGAGCTCGCATCGTTCGGGGACATGGCCATAGCGGATCACAGCGAACGTCTGCGAGTAGCGATCGTCGCCCCTTCAATGCAGATTCTTGGCGGCCAAGCCGTCCAAGCCGATCGTCTCGTCCGCGCGTGGGCTGGAGATCCGGACCTCGACGCGTGGCTCGTGCCAGTCAACCCACAGCCGCCGGCACCGCTTCGTTCTGCTCTCCGTGTCAAATATCTCCGAACGCTCGTCACGCAACTCGCCTACTGGCCGTTGCTGCTCAGTGAACTGCGGCACGCCGACCTCGTCCATGTGTTTTCTGCGTCCTATTGGTCTTTTCTCCTTGCGCCACTACCCGCAGTGCTGGTGGCGAGGCTCATGGGAAAGCCGGTGGTGATGAACTATCGGAGCGGAGAGGCGCCAGATCACTTGCGTCGCTCGCCAGTGGCGCGAACGATTCTCAGGTACGTCGATCGCAACGTCGTTCCTTCGCGATTCTTGAAGGACGTATTCGCTCCATACGGGATCGACGCCGAAGTGATCCCGAACATCGTCGATGTCGATCGATTTGCGTTCCACGTCAGGGATCCGCTGCGGCCCCGCATTCTCTCGACCCGCAATTTCGAGGATCTCTACAACGTCGCCTGCACGCTACGCGCGTTTGCCGTCGTTCGACGCGAATTCCCGGACGCGACGCTGACGCTGGTGGGTGGCGGCTCGGCCGAAGCGTCGCTTCGCGCGCTCGCGTTGCAGCTGGGATTGCGAGACGGCGTTGATATCGTGTTTGCTGGACGCGTCGCACCCGAGAACATCTGGCGCTATTACGCCGACGCGGATATTTACTTGCAGACGCCGGACATCGACAACATGCCCGCGTCCGTCCTGGAAGCGTTCGCCAGCGGGTGCGTGGTGGTGTCAACGGATGCGGGCGGCATTCCTGCGGTCGTGACCAATGATGTCGACGGACTGCTGGTTCCGTGCGGCGATGATCAACGAGCGGCGGCGCAGATCGTCAGGCTGCTCCGCAACCCGTCGCTCGCGCACACGCTCGCGGTGCGCGCGCGCCAGGAGTGCGACCATTATCGCTGGAAAGCCGTCCGTGGACAGTGGCTCGCGTTGTACCGTCGTACGGTCCAGCCGGAAGCCGTACCTGCTCCCACAACTGTATGAATGCCTCTATGTTCAGGCGATTGGCCCGCATGGACGGGAGGCAGGCGGCCTTTCGCGTCCGAGGTGAGGTCCGCAAGGTGCTCGAGCGCACCCGCGCCGCGATCGGCGCTCCTCGGTGGGACAGGAAGGCACTCGCCTTCGAAATGCGGCACCTGCCGCAGGAGCCCGATTGGACGCGCGCCCGTTCGGCAATCCGACGCGGAGATTTCAGAGAAGCGCAGGCCGCCCTCGGCCGCTACTTTGCCGGCAGGCGATCCGCGTTCCCGCTTGACGCGGTGGACGTTCAGCATCGCGCCCACTTCGTTACCCAGGCGTTTCCAAATGCCGTACGGGACGCGACCCGCCGTGCGGAGGCCCTCACCGAGGGTGAATACGACCTGCTCGGCTACCGCGACCTTCATCTTGGCTCGTCGGTTGACTGGCACACCGATCCGGTCCACGGCCGCCGCGCCCCGACTGCGCATTGGTCTGCCGTCCGCTATCTGAATCCCGCCTACGGCGACCACAAAGTCATTTGGGAACTCAATCGTCATCAGCACTGGCTGTCACTCGGTCGCGCGTATGCGCTCACTGGAAGGCGGAAGTATTACGACCTTTTCCGCAACCAGCTCGCAGGCTGGATGCGGAGCAATCCGCCCACGCTGGGAATCAACTGGGCGAGCATGCTGGAGCTCGGTTTCCGCACGATCTCATGGCTCTGGGCGATCGGCTTTTTTTCTGCGGCGGCTCTTGAAGATGACGCCTCCGGGGAACCCTGGCTCGTTGACGCCCTCCTTGGCATCACGCGGCAACTGCAGCATATCGAACGAAACCTCTCGCTCTATTTCAGTCCCAACACGCATCTCACGGGAGAGGCGCTCGCGCTGTATGCGGTTGGATGCGCGCTGCCCGGACTCGAATCCAGCGCGCGGTGGACACAGGTGGGGCGGGACGTACTGCTTCGCGAAGCGCAGGCACAAGTGCTCGGCGACGGAGGGCACGCCGAACTCTCAGGGCATTACCACCGCTACTCGACTGACTTCTACCTGCTCGCCTTGACAATCGCGCGTGCAGCCGGAGATCCCTTCGCGCCGGCGTTGGAGCAGGCTGCCCGTATGCAGGCACGCTATCTGAGGACAATTACTGACAATGAGGGCCGCCGGCCAGCCACCGGCGACGATGATGGTGGGCAGCTGTTCCCGATGTGCGGGAGGGGTGCGGAGGACTGCGCCGATACGCTCGCGGTTGCGGCCGTCCTCCTGCGCGAGCCCGATCTGGCCGTTGACTCAGCACCGGAAGAAGCGTTCTGGTGGTGTGGCGACGAAGCGTCGCACGTGGCGGGCGGACGTCGCATCGAGCGGTGGCATTCGAGATCCCTGAACGAAAGCGGGTACTGCGTCTCGCGAAATCCTCGCGGGGACTACCTGCTCTTCGATGCCGGACGACACGGGTTTCTCAATTGCGGTCACGCGCACTCGGACGCCTTGTCCATCGTGCTCACGATCGCAGGACGCCCGCTGTTCGTGGATCCTGGCACGGCGACTTACACAATGGATCCCGAGCTCAGAGATCGCTTCCGAAGTACCGCCATGCACAATACGCTGCTGCTCGACGGCAAGCCGCAGTCTGAGCCAGACGGCCCCTTCCACTGGCGCACGCGCGCCACCGCATACGTCAGGGTCTGGCGGTCAACAGCCACAACGCGCCCTGATGGTGCGGATTACATCGAAGGGACGCACGACGGCTACGCTCCGCGCCGGCACGTCCGTTCGGTCCTCGCTGTCCACGGCATCGGCTGGTGGATCCTCGACCACGTGTTCGGCGCCGGCAGCGCGGAAGCGCTCACGCACTGGCATCTCCATCCCGCCTGGCACCCCAGTATTCGGGATGGGCATGTCGTCCTGAAGCACTCGGATGGCATCGTGCTCGGCCTCGCGACAACGGGTGACGTGGCAGTTGCCCGGCCAGGGGACACACCGCTCGCGTTCTGGTCGCCAGAATACGGCCGCGTGGAACCAGCTCCAACGATCGCGATCCAGTCTCGGGGAGTGTTGCCGTTGGCGCTCGCCACATTCATTCCGGCACAGCCTGCATTCACGAGGGGATTGAGGCTTCAGCGCCTGATGGTCAGAGACGCGCCTCTTGGTTGGCTCGGCACTGGATGGCGAGCCAACTGGGAGGGCGGTGAGATCTCGCTGCTTGCTTCTGTAATTACCGAAGACACAGGAGGAGACAGTTCCAGCTGGTCGCCCACCCTCTGGGGCACGGAGGCCCTTACAACTGACGGCCGGGTCGCCTCAGTCGTCCGCGTGCCGGGTCACGAGTGCCTGGTCCTCATCGACGGGAGCCGCGTTATCGCACCCGGAGCGCCGCTCACTTCTGCTCAGCTTCCCGTCGACATCGTCCGACGGGAATGGACTGATATGGCCCCGCTCGTGCATGAGCACGAGCCTGCGGAAGCACGGGTGAACTAGTCATGTGTGGCATCGCGGGATTTGCAGACGGCCCGGTCGACCGGGGATCGGTTCGGAGCGCGGAGTCGGATCTTTCACTGGTTCACGGCATGTGTGACGTGATCCGGCATCGCGGTCCCGATGACGAAGGAATTCATGTCGAGCGGGGCGTCGGCCTCGGAATGCGTCGATTGAGCATCATTGATCTCTCGACAGGGAACCAGCCGATCCACAACGAGGATCGAACCGTCTGGGTGGTCTTCAACGGCGAAATCTACAACTATCGAGAACTCCGCAGCGAGCTGCAGCGCGCCGGTCACCGGTTCTATACATCAAGCGATACGGAAACGATCGTGCACGCGTACGAACAATGGGGCGAACAAGCGTTCGTGCGGCTCCGGGGGATGTTTGGGTTGGCCATCTGGGATCGCCAGCGGCGGACGTTGCTCGTGGCGCGCGACCGGGCCGGGATCAAGCCGGTGTATTACGCCGAACGCGGGGGCCGGCTGTTCTTTGGCTCCGAGATCAAGTCGCTGCTCGTCGCCGGTGCTGCCGACCGCAACATCGATTTGACCGCGCTCGATCACTACCTGACGTTTCTCTATACGCCACGCGATGGCTCGATCTTCAGGGGCGTCCACAAGCTGCCGCCGGGGCATTTTCTCCGGTGGAGCGACGGTCACGCCGATGTGAAGCGCTACTGGGAACTCCCGGCACCTGAAACCTTCACGGGCACCGACGCCGAAGCCGCGGATCGTCTTCACCACGTGCTTCGCGACGCCGTCCGCTCGCATCTCGTCAGCGACGTCCCGCTTGGCGCGTTTCTCTCGGGCGGGATCGACTCCAGCCTGGTCGTGGGGCTGATGGCCGAGGTGTCCGATCGCCCCGTCCAGACCTTTTCCATCGGTTTTGACGAACCGCAGTTCGACGAACTCGATTACGCGCGCAAGGTCGCGGCGCACTTCAAAACCGATCACCACGAATTCGTGGTGCGACCGGATGCGCTGGCCATCCTCGACCGCCTCATTCAGCACTTCGATGAACCATTCGCTGATTCGTCGGCGATTCCGACCTGGTACGTCTGCGAGATGGCGCGTCGGCACGTCACCGTCGTCCTTTCCGGCGACGGAGGAGACGAACTTTTCGGTGGTTACGACCGGTATCTTCCACATCCGCGTGTCGCCGCGTTCGATCGACTTCCGATCCCGCGCAAGCGACAGCTGGCGGCAGCGGCGTGGCCATGGCTTCCCCACGGCGCGCGCGGAAAGAATTTCCTTCGTCATGTGGCACGTGATGATCGCGGGCGTTTTCTCGACGCCTCGGCGTTCTTCCAGCCCGATGAAAAACGCGCGCTCTTCACACCGGAGCTCCTGCACAGCGTCGATCCGCTGGCGGCAGAACGCCAGCTCGCCGGCCGCTTCGAAGGCCTCGACGAGCTGCCGTTTGGCAGTCAGATGATGAAATTCGACTTTCGGACCTATCTCCCCGAGGATGTGCTCGTCAAGGTCGACCGCATGAGCATGGCGCACTCGATCGAATCACGTGTGCCGCTGCTTGATAACCAGGTCATCGACTTTGCGGCCACACTGCCCTTGCGCACGAAAATCCGCAACGGCGTGCGCAAGGTCCTGCTCAAGCAGGTGGCGTCACGCATTCTCCCTCCGGAGGTCATCAATCGCCGGAAGCAGGGCTTTGGCGTGCCGGTGGGCGTGTGGTTCCGCGGCAGCTTGCGCGACACGTTCAGCGATGTCCTGCGTTCGCAGCGGGCACGCGAGCGGGGCTACTTCAACCAGCGCTTCATCCATCGTCTGCTCGACGAGCATGTCTCGGGGGTCCGAGATCACTCGATGCGGCTGTGGCAGCTCGTCGTTCTCGAACTGTGGCACCAGGCGTACATCGACACCCCGGTGTTTCTGCCGGAAGCCGTCGAGCTGCCCCAGATGACACCGGCGACATCGGATGCCGGGGGTGCGGCGGTCGCGCATGCCGGTTAGCCACGATGTCCTGGAGGGCGAACATCGAGCGGCGGCCCGCCCAGAGCCGCTGCGCGTAGGCCTGCTCGTCGATTCCCTCCGTCAACCCCGGTGGGTCCGGAACATCGTCGAGGACATCGAACGATCGGACTTCGCGCGGGTGGCGTTGGTGATCGAGAACGGCGGCGTGGATCGGCCGGAGCGCGGACTGGTCCGCAAAGTTCTGAAGAACCGCCAGCGATTGGCCTACGTGTTGTACACGCGGCTGGACGAGCGGCTGTTTCGCAAAGAACCAGATGCGTTTACAGAAGCGTCCATTGCCGATCTGGTCGCGAACGCACCCACACGGCGCGTCACGCCGATCAAAAAACGGTTTTCCGATTACTTCACAGAGGAGGATGTCGCAGCCATCCGGGAATTCGATCTGGACGTCGTGCTGCGGCTGGGGTTCAGGATCCTCAGAGGAGACGCGCTGAAAATTGCGCGTCATGGTGTCTGGTCGTACCACCACGGCGACAATCTCGTGAACCGCGGGGGTCCGGCGGGGTTCTGGGAGGTCATGGAAAACGCCCCCGTCACGGGCTCGGTGCTTCAGATCCTCAACGACGAACTCGACAACGGCCGCGTCATTTATCGATCCCACGCGCCAACTGACTCGCGATCGGTCTGCCGCAACAAGGACAACTTCTATCGCACGTCAGCGACGTTTGTTATTCGGAAGTTGAAGGACCTCGCGGAGGCGGGACCACGAGCGCTCGATGATCCGAATGGGCCGGCGTACAGGCCGTATACCCGGCGTTTGTATCGCGAACCGGGGAACCTCGAAATGCTCTCGTCAGGTCTTCGGCTGGCGGGGCGCTATGCCGTGGACAAGGTGAAGGACCGAGTGTTTCTCGACCAGTGGGCGCTCGCGTACCGCATGCACCCCGGGTCTGCAGGTCCGGACCCCGGGTTCAACCGGTTCAAGTTTCTGATGCCTCCGCGCGATCGCTTCTGGGCGGATCCCTTTCCTGTATTCGCCAACGGTCGCCATTACATCTTCGTCGAAGAGCTGCCGTTCCGCACCAACGTTGGTCACATCAGCGTGCTCGAGTTGAACGAAAGAGGAGAGTTGCAGGGCAGCACTCGCGTGCTTGCCAAAGCACATCACCTCTCCTACCCCTTCGTGTTCGAGTGGCAAGGCGACCATTTCATGATTCCGGAAACGGGCGCAAACCGCACGATCGAGGTCTATCGCGCCCGGGCGTTCCCCCATCAGTGGGAACTGGAGACGGTGCTGATGGAAGGCGTCTATGCCGTGGATGCCACGCTCGCCGACGTCAATGGGTCGTGGTGGATGTTCGTCAACATGGCAGTTGACGGAGCCGTTAACACGGACGAACTGCATATTTTTCAGGCGCCGTCCCCATGGGGACCCTGGAGAGCGCACCGTCGCAACCCGGTCAAATCGGACGGGCGATGCGCGAGGCCCGCTGGCCGGCTCTTCGAATGGAACGGTGATCTCTATCGACCCTCGCAGGACTGCTCCGGCCGCTACGGTTCGGCGATTGTGGTCAACAAGGTGACCCAGCTCAACGAATGCGAATACCGCGAAACAGCGGTCTCGCGGATTGAACCGAAGTGGGCGCCACACCTGCTGGCGACTCACACGCTCAACGCCACCGAGGGCCTGACCGTTGCCGATGTGCTGGTCCGCCGCCGCCGCCATCTCTTCAGTCGTTAGGAAACGCACTACCACTCCCCGGCCGGACATTTCCACCGATCAGCCTCAGCAGTCCTCGGTCGTTGGAAGTTTTCCGGCGTTTTTGGGCAAAGTTGATGGCACCTCGCTTGCTGAGATGGAAGGTTGCGCATGGCTCTGCCGTCCCCTCTCCCCGTCGCGTTGTTCTTTTCGCAGTTCCTGCCCGGGGGAACCGAGGGCCAGATGATCGAGCTGGCGCATCGGCTCGATCGCCGCAGGTTCGAGGTGCATCTCGCCTGCTTGCATCGAAACGGCTCATGGGTTTCGCGAGCGGCAGCCAAGGTCAGCGATATCGCAGAGTTTCCAATCCGGAGTTTCAAACGGCCTCACACCTTCGCGCGGATGTGGCAGTTTGCCGCGTGGTGCCGTGAGCGCCGAATTGCGGTGTTACACGCAACCGATCTGTACTCCAACGTGTTCGCGCTACCGGCCGCCGCTCTAGCCGGCGTCCCGGTACGCATCGGGAACCGGCGTGAAATCAATCCTGACAAGCACGGGGGATTGATTGCGCTGCAACGCGCCAGCTACGCATGTGCCCACGGCATCGTGGCGAATTCGAGCGCCGTGGCCGCGCGGCTCCGCAAGGAGCGCGTCAGCGCCCGCGCGATCAGGATCATTCCCAACGGCATCGATGTCGAGGCATACCGGGCCCGAATACCTCACGCGCGATTGCGGCGAATCGTAACGGTCGCAAACCTGCGCCCGGAAAAAGCGCACGAGGTGCTCATCGACGCGTTTGCGTCGCTCGCGAGCACGCATTCCGATCTGGAACTGTTCGTGGTTGGCACTGGAAGCCGCGGCGAGGAGCTGAAGGCTTTGGCCGCCCAACGCGGTGTGGCCTCACGGGTTCGCTTTCTCGGTCATCGCGACGATGTGCCGGCTGTTTTGTCGGAGAGTGATGTGTTCGTACTCACGTCGCGATCCGAGGCCTTTCCCAACAGTCTGATGGAGGCGATGGCCGCCGGACTCCCGGTGATCGCGACGGCTGTTGGCGGCGTCCCGGAACTCGTCCAGCATCGAACCAACGGCATCTTGATCGCGGCCGACGATCGCGCGGCCGTCGCGCAGGCGCTGCGGGACCTTCTTGACGATCCGGCGCGGGCGGCCGCGCTCGGGCGTGCAGCGCGTGAAACGATTCAGTCCCGCTTTTCTTTCAATCGCATGGTGAGCAGTTTCGAGGATCTCTACCTCGAACTGCTGCACCGCGGCGCACCGCGCACCGCGCCGTCTACGCAGTTAACGGCATCCTGAGTCTCCATGTGCGGAATTGCAGGCAAGCTCTCGTACGACGCGCAACCGATCCGGCCGGACCTGCTGGCTGCGATGACGGACGCGGTCACGCATCGCGGCCCTGATTCGGCCGGGTACTACTTTGGTGAAGGTGTCGGCCTCGGCCATCGCCGCCTGAGCATCATCGATCTGTCTACTGGGGACCAGCCACTCGCCAACGAAGACGAGACGGTCTGGGTCGTTTTCAACGGAGAGATTTACAACTTCATCGACGTCCGGGCCGAGCTCGAGAGGCTGGGCCATCAATTCCGTACCCGTACGGACACCGAGATCATCGTGCACGGCTACGAGGAATGGGGCTCTCAGTGCGTCGAGCGATTCCGCGGCATGTTCGCCTTTGCCTTGTGGGACGCGCGAGCGAAACGGTTGCTCCTCGCACGCGATCGCCTTGGGGTCAAGCCGTTGTACTACGCTTCCCTTGCGGACGGCCTGGTCTTCGGCTCCGAGATCAAATCCATCCTGCAGGATCCGGCGGTGCCGCGAGGCTGGCGTCCGGACGCGATCGACGCGTACCTGACGCTCGAATACATCCCTGGACCTGGGACGATTTATCAGCACATCCAGAAGCTGCCGCCCGGGCACGTGCTGGTGGCGGAAGGTGGGCGCATCCAGCTACGCCAGTATTGGGATTTGCAGTTCACCGGAGACGGTGATCCCGGTCGGGAGAATGAGTACCTCGAACAGCTCGACGCGCTGTTGCGCGAATCGGTCAAGCTCCGTCTCATCAGCGACGTTCCACTCGGCGCGTTCCTGTCTGGCGGGATCGATTCGACCGCCGTCGTCGCCTACATGGTCGAAATGAGCGACACCCCAGTCGTGACGACTTCCGTCGGCTTCGAGGAGCAGGCGTTCGACGAGCTGGCACACGCCAAAATCGTGGCCGATCACCTGGGGTGCGAACACCATCCGGTTGTGGCGAACCCGAACGTCCGCGACCTGTTGCCGAAGCTCGCCTGGCATTTCGACGAACCATTTGCCGATCCGTCGAGTGTGCCGACGTATTACGTCTCCGCCGCGGCACGAGAGCGAGTGACCGTCGCGCTCTCTGGCGACGGCGGTGACGAACTCTGGGCGGGGTACGCGCGTCATCACGTCGAGCGTTGGGAATCGCGGGTGCGCCGCTGGCTCGGCCCGTGGGGAAGCCGCGCGGCCGCGCATCTAGGGGCGCATTTGCCTCACTCGATCAAAGGCGCCAGGGCGCTGGGACACCTCGCGCTGTCACCTGCTGACGCCTGCGCGCGAAAGCATGGCTACGCCATCTTCGAAGGACACGAAAAGCGTGGCCTCTACACCGACGGGTTCACCGCCGCAACGCGGGACTCCGATCCGTTTGAAACCTTCCGAACCGCGTACCACGCGTGCGCCTCGAGCGATCCGATCGACCACGCGCTGTACGTAGACGTCAAGACCTACATGGTCGATGACATCCTTGTGAAGGTTGACAGAATGAGCATGGCGGTATCGCTCGAGACCCGTGAGCCGCTCCTCGATCACCGCCTCCTCGAATTCGCGGCGACGGTTCCCTCGTCGCTGAAGCTGCGCGGCAAGACCCGCAAGTACCTGCTGCGGCGAGTGCTTCGTCCGCGCGTGCCACCTTCGATTCTCGAGCGAGGCAAACAGGGGTTCGAACCGCCAACCGGCGAGTGGCTCCGCGGCCCGCTCGCCGAGATGACACATGAGCTGTTGACAGATGGCCGCCTCCGCGATCGCGGGATTTTCGAGGAGCGCGCCATCACGCGGTTGTGGAACGAACACCGAACGAGCCGCCGCGACCATCGCGAACGTCTCTGGACGCTCGTGATGCTCGAGTTGTGGTTCCGCGAGTACATCGATCGCGCCGGGGCGCCTGCCTTGCGATCGCGAACGATGGACGTCGCAACGAGTAGCTCAGCCGCCCGCCGCGCGGAGGTTGCCTGACATGTGCGGCATTGTTGGCATCGTCGCGTCCGACGCGCTGCACGCCGACGAACGCGCCAGGACCGTCATGATGCGCGACGTCATCGCACATCGCGGCCCGGATGACGCGGGGCTGTTCGTTGACGAGCACGCAGCGCTCGGCCATCGCCGCTTGAGCATCGTCGATCTGGCCACCGGGCACCAGCCGCTCGCCAACGAAGACGAATCCGTCTGGATCGTCTTCAACGGCGAGATTTACAACCACGCGTCGATTCGTCCGGAGCTGGAGTCCGCTGGACATCGATATCGCACCCGGTCTGACACCGAGACGATTGTCCACGCCTACGAACAGTGGGGTGACGCGTGCGTCGAGCGGCTGCGTGGCATGTTCGCCTTCGCCATTTGGGACGGCCCGCGCAAGCGTCTGTTGCTCGCTCGCGATCGTTTGGGCGTCAAGCCTTTGTACTGGGCGATGGCGTCCGGACGTCTGCTCTTCGCGTCGGAGATCAAGTCGATTCTGCAGAGTGGCCTCGTGAAGGCTGAAGCCGATGCATCGAAGCTCCCCGAGCAACTGAGCACGCGATCGCTCGCAGGACCACACACGCTCTTCAAGGGCATCCACCGGCTCATGCCCGGTCACGTGCTCGTGTTCCAGGATGGGCGAGTCCGAATACGGCAGTACTGGGACGTGCCGGTTCGGGAGGATGAGAATCCGGCCGAGAAGCTTACGGAAGCCGACGCCGTCCGCCGTTTCCGCGATCTCCTGGAGGAGTCCGTCCGTATTCGTCTGATGGCTGACGTGCCGCTCGGCATGTTCCTGTCCGGCGGACTCGACAGCAGTGCGATCGCGGCTCTGATGGCCCGGATGATCGACCGGCCGCTGCAGACGTTCTCGGTCGCATTCAGCGATCGCGCGTTCAGCGAGCTGGAATACGCGCGGCAGGTCTCGACCGCCATCGGCGCGGATGCGCATGAGATCGTCATCGATGAATCCGACTTCTTCGGCGCGCTGCCGCGGCTGATTTGGCACGAAGACGAGCCCATCGCCCACACGTCCAGCGTCCCGTTGTACTTCGTGTCACAGCTGGCCGCCAAACACGTGAAGGTCGTGCTGACTGGTGAGGGCAGCGACGAGCTACTCGCCGGGTACGGGAAATACCCGCGAGCCCTCGTCAACTGGAATCTCGGCGAACTCTATGGCAAGGTGCCCGGCCCCGTGCGCTCCTGGGTTGCCGGTGCTCTTGTGCCCCACCTGCCCTCGGCCCTGAATCGGTACGCGTCGCGGTCGTTCCTCGCGCGAGCGGTCACGCCGGAGGCCTTGTTCTTCGACAACTTCGCTGCGATGGGCCTCGACCGCCAGCGGTCGCTGTTGTCGGGGGCGGTCGCCTCGTTGGTCTCGCCCGAGCGCGCTTACGGGCCGTCACGCGCTTACTTCGACGCGCCGAACGGACGCAGCACGCTCCTCGATCGCCTGTTATACGCCGACATCAAGACGTATCTGGTTGAGCTGCTGATGAAGCAGGACCAGATGAGCATGGCGGCGTCGATCGAGAGCCGCGTGCCGTTCCTCGACCACAAGCTTGTGGAATTCGCGGCCCTGCTGCCGGATCGTCTCAAGTTGCGGGGCTTCAAAACGAAATGGATTCTCCGCGAAGCGATCCGTGAGGTCCTGCCGCCGGCCATCCTCTCGCGGCCGAAGATGGGCTTCCCTGTCCCGTTCGGCATTTGGATGCGCGGGCCGTGGAACGCCGTTGCACGCGACGTACTGCTCGACTCGCGCAGCCGCGAGCGTGGCCTCATCAACGCAACTGCGGTCGAACGTCTTCTGGACGCGCACGTCGCCGGAAACGTCAACGGCACCGACGCCATCTGGAGCCTCCTCAACCTGGAGCTCTGGTATCGCACGTTTATCGATGGCGAGGCCGTCCAGGTGTTACCAGAAGTTCGAACGACCTCCTCCGTCGCTGCGGAGCCGAGACAGGCGGTGGCATGAAGATTCTCTGGCTGAACGCGAATCTGCTGTTGCCGCTCGACAAAGGAGGCAAGCTGCGCACGTGGCACATCATGCGTGGGCTGGCGAAACAGCACGACATCACCTATTTGTCCTTTGCCGATCCGTCGCAAACGACTGCGGACCACGACGGGATGCGCAAGGTGTCCAGGCGTCTGGAAACCGTTCCGCGCACGGACGCAGCAAAAGGCACGGCGCGGTTCTATGTCGACGCGGCCAGGCATCTCACCGAGCCTGCTCCCTATGCCGTCGCAAAGTACCGCTCCGACGCGTTCCGCCAGCGACTTGCTGCCCTTCTGGGATCTGAGTCGTTCGACCTGGTGGTCTGCGATTTCCTGGTTCCCTCGATCAACATGCCGGAACGCCTGCCGTGTCCGGCCATCCTGTTTACGCACAACGTGGAAGCCGAGATCTGGCGCCGGCATACCGAGAACGCCAGGAATGTCCTCAGTCGTTGGCTGCTGAAGCAACAATGGCATCGCATGCGGCGTTTCGAGCGAAACGCCTTGCACCGGTTCGACCTGGTGCTCGCCGTCTCCGACGCGGACCGAGAGACGTTCAACCGGTTGTACCCAACCGCGGTGCGCCGACCCATTCACGTGGTTCAGACAGGCGTCGATACCGGATATTTCAGCCCTGCCCCGTCGCCGAGCGCCGGCCAGCACCTGGTCTTCACCGGGTCGATGGACTGGCTGCCAAACGAGGACGGGATGCTGTTTTTTGTGAACGACATCCTGCCGCACATCCGCACCGCAGTCCCGGATGTCACGCTCAGCATCATTGGCCGCGCGCCCACGCCGGCGGTGCAGCGGCTCGCGGATCGCAACGGCATCACTGTCACCGGCCGGGTGGATGACGTCAGGCCGCATGTCGCGGCGGGAACCGTCTACGTCGTACCACTCAGAATCGGCGGCGGCACGCGACTCAAGATCTTCGAAGCGATGGCCATGGGGAAGGCTGTCGTGTCCACGACGATTGGAGCCGAAGGACTGCCGGTCACACCCGGACGAAACATTGTGATTGCGGATGACCCTCAGGCATTTGCCGGCACGGTCGTCAGACTGCTTCGCGATTCCGGGATGCGCAGGCAAATCGAATCAGAGGCCCGCCGTCTCGTCGTCGAACGGTATGACTGGTCGGCCGTGGCCGCGGACTTCGAGCGCGCGCTGCACCGCGTCCGAGATGGAGACGTGCCTTCGAGCGAGCGGGCCACCGCCAACGCTCACCGCGGCAAGACAACGCGCACCGAAGAGACCCTGGTAGGGAGCATGTGACTATGAACGTGTCAGTTTTTGGTCTCGGATATGTCGGGAGCGTTTCGGCCGCCTCGTTCGCGGGCGACGGTCATACTGTCGTCGGCGTCGACGTGAATCCCGACAAAGTGGCGAGCCTCAACGAGGGGCGCAGCCCCATTGTAGAAAAGGGTCTCGACGATCTGATTCGAGCGAACCGGGCCAACGGCCGGCTGCGGGCCACGACAAGCACGGCGGAAGCGATCGCCTCTACGGATCTGTCGCTTATCTGCGTGGGCACCCCGAGCCGTCGGAATGGCAGCCTCGACCTCACCTACCTCGAGCGCGTGTGCGAGCAGATCGGGCAGGCACTCCGCGATAAGGACACCTATCATGTCGTCGTGGTCAGGAGCACGGTGCTCCCCGGTACCACGCATGGCATTGTCATACCCGCGCTCGAACGCGCGTCAGGTAAGGCGTACGGCACGGGCTTCGGCGTAACCGTGAATCCTGAATTTCTACGGGAAGGGACCGCGATTCACGATTTTCGCAACCCGCCCATGACGCTCGTGGGCCACAACTACCGATCCGATTCACAGCCCACCGAGGCGCTCTACACCACTGTGGAGGCGCCACTCGTCACCACCAGCATACGGACGGCGGAGATGATCAAGTACGCCAGCAATACCTGGCACGCGCTGAAGGTGACGTTCGCAAACGAGGTCGGGAACCTCTGCAAGCGGCTGGACATCGACAGTCACGAGGTGATGGAGATCTTCTGCCAGGACGAGAAGTTGAATCTGTCGTCGTACTACATGAAACCCGGGTTTGCCTTCGGTGGATCCTGCTTGCCGAAGGACGTACGAGCCATGCAGTACCGCGCCAAGGAACTCGACCTGGAGATGCCGGTCATCCAATCAATCCTCGGCAGCAACCAGCTGCAGATTCAGCAGGCGGTTGACATGGTCGTCGAAACCGGAAAGAAGACGGTCGGTCTGCTCGGGTTCAGCTTCAAGGCCGGAACCGACGATCTCCGCGAGAGCCCGATCGTAATCCTCGCTGAGGCACTGCTCGGCAAGGGTTACCAGCTCTGCATCTACGACAGGAACGTCTCGCTGGCGAAGCTCGTGGGGGCAAACAGGGAATACATCACCAAGCAGATTCCCCACCTCTCCTCGCTCTTGTGTGAAACGCTCGACACTGTCCTCGAGAAATCAGAGGTGATCGTGGTGGGGAATGCGTCGCCTGAATTCGCCGACGCGCTCAAGAGAACACGCCCCGACCAGATCGTCATCGACCTCGTTCGCGTGAAAGGCGTCACCCCTGAGGAGATTCCGGCGCAATACTCCGGGATTTGCTGGTAGGAAAGAACTTCTCGACCCCGCTCCATATGTAATCGAGACTACTGCCCAACTGGTGGTCATCGTCCAGCAGATGCAGCTCAACGTTGGGTCGCACTGTGGCCCAGCGTTCCACGGCCGCAGGATCGACTGCGGTATCCCTCCGGCCCTGAAAGACCTGAACGGGCATCTTCAACGACGCATTCATTGAGTCGTAGGTCTGTGCGTCAGCATAGAGGGCGTATTGGAGCGCCATGACCCGGCCGTATGCATAGTGGAACACGTCCAGCCTGTTCGTCCGTTTCCATTCAGCGAGACTGCGATCGCCTGGAGGCCCCGTCCTCAGATCGAGTGCCGGTGCGAGAAGGATGAGGCGAGCAATCCGGTCCGGATGCATCAAAGCGGTTTGAATCGCCACGAACCCTCCGAGGCTGGATCCGATCAGCGTAACCGGTAGGCCGCGGTGCTGGTTCATCAACCTGCCGACCTGATCGATCATTCGGCTGATCGTCAGCGTCGAAAACTCCGGCTCATTGAAGTCCGGCGTCCACAGATCGATACCGCGCTCACGGAGTTTGGCGGCAAGGTAAGTGGCTTTCGACGATTGGGCCGACGATGCGAACCCGTGGAGATAAATGACCACCATCTAATTAACTGGAAGCTGGAAGCCTACAACATCGTCGTGCAACCCGGGCGGCAGCGACACCGAACAGAGCCGACGCCGTCAGTCGAATAATCGTAGGTGAGCTCTTCGCCCCGGCGGAGGTTCCTGGCGGCGCGGATCCAGACAGTGTCCCCGATGACCTGCGTGTAGCAGTTTGGCTTGCAGGAGTGATTGATGTAGCGGGCGATGTTGCCGCCGACGGCCGCATCGCGCACGTACAGGTGATTGAGCTTGAAGCACCAGATGTGCCCCTTTTTCAGGTACCGCTTTTCGCGGCGCAGGCTCTCCTGATTCGTGATCTTTTCCCCGGCGTAATGGATGATTCGTGTGTTCTTGGTAATGCGCTGAGTCGCAAACACTCCCCAGCCCTGGATCCCGGAGCGGCGTTTCTCAATCACACCTTAGTCTGCCTCTGTCTCCTGTCTTTCTTTTCTCAATGCTCGCGGGGCCGCACCCCCGCTCGCTGCGGCTCGTCTCGCTTCGCTCGCACGCCGCGGCCGCGGGTGCTCTACCAGAATCGGACGCGGCCGGTGTCAACGTGGACGAAATTCGAGGATGGATAGTAGCCGACACCACCGAGCTTCAGCGAACGCGCAGCTGCGCGCACCTGATCCAGGTTCACGCCTGGAACTCGGATGTCGATTGCCTTCCCGTCCATGTGCAGGCTATGACTGGCGACGCCGGTATGAGATCCACCGCGCTCGCGAAGCATCGCGTTGGTTTGCGGGGACCGGTAGCCCGAGATGATGTGGAACGGCTGATCCGTCTCCAGTGTCCCGCCGAGCTCGTGCAGCAGATCGAGTAACTTCGGATCGATCGGCTTGATCTCGTTCGCGCGAAAGTCGCGGAGGATGTGGTTGATCTCCTTCAGGGCTTCGGGTTGATACACGCCGCCGCAGCAATACGACGTCTTCAACCGCTCGCCGGTATGAGTGTTGAAGAATGAGAGCAACCGTTCTGGAGCGGCTTTGGGGGCAGCCGCCGCCTGGGCACGCGACGCGATCAGCGCGGCGGCTGTGGCGGCCGCTCCGATCCCCAAAAACCGTCGCCGATTCAACTCGCGATGCACAACGGTAGGGCGTACTTCGTGTTGCATTCGACCTCAGCCTCCGATGCGGCACAGCCCCACCTCGAACCGAGGGGCTTACCGTAATCCGGGAAAATTGGGCAGACGCTTATTGAAACACGCCTTGGGCCGGAACGCAAGCTGAGCCAATGCGTAAGCCCATCCGTTCCAACTAGTTACCGCCAATCAGCTCAGCGACAAATTCGCAAATGATATAGTCGCGTGCATGGAAGGCATTGTCACGGCATGGGGACGGATCCTGCTTGGCTACCGGCCGGCGCTCTCGGTCGAAATCACAAGGGAATGCCCGTTACGGTGCCCCGGCTGTTATGCGTATGGCGACCAGCATCTCGGCGGCGACGTGACACTCCGGCAGGTCAGCGATTACAAGGGAGACGTGCTCGTCGATCGATTCTTCAAACTCATCGATGAGCACAATCCCTTGCACGTGTCCATCGTCGGTGGCGAACCACTCGTCCGCTTCCGCGAGCTCAATCAGATCCTGCCTCGACTCGCAAAGGCGGGGATTTACACGCAGGTCGTCACGAGCGCGGTGAGACCGATTCCGACCGAGTGGCGCACCTTGCCGCGGCTGCAGATTGTCGTCTCCATCGACGGCCTCCAGCCGGAGCACGACGTCCGCCGCACTCCGGCAACTTACGATCGAATTCTCAAGCACATCCGCGGCCATCAGATTACGGTCCACTGCACTGTCACACGTCAACAGGCGCAGCGCGACGGCTACCTGGAGGAGTTCGTCCGGTTCTGGTCCGTGAACGAAGACGTCAGGCAAATCTGGGTGAGCCTGTACACGCCGCAGATCGGCGAAGTCTCTGAAGAACGATTGCTCCCGGCCGATCGGCAGCGCGTAGTCGCGACGCTGATGCATCTTCGGCACCGGTTTCCGAAGCTGCGAATGCCTCAGGGCCTGATCTCGGTACTGGCGAGCCCGCCACCGTCGCCTGAGGAGTGCACCTTTGCGCAAACGACGACGTGTATTTCTGCTGATTTCACACGACAGATCACGCCCTGTCAGTTCGGAGGCCAGCCCGATTGCGCCAACTGCGGATGTATCGCATCGGCCGCGCTGGGCGCAGTGTCACGGCATCGCTTGCCAGGCGGCTTGCGTGTAGGTGCGATTTTCGAGCACTCGCTGCGCATCGGACAGACGGTCCGCCGCATGCGGACGCGCACAGCCACCTGATATACTTCGGCTGAATGCGCCTTTTGAGGAAGACCAGCCGTAAGCTGCGGTCAGTGCGCGAGTTCGCGCGAGGCCTGGCACACACCGAGCATCCCCTTCTCGTCCACGTCGTCCCGATCCGCCGCTGCAACATCGACTGCGGCTATTGCAACGAATACGACAAGGTTTCAGAGCCGGTGGATACCGCCGAGATGCTCGCCCGGATCGACAAGCTTGCGGAGCTGGGTACCTCGGTCGTGGCCTTCAGCGGCGGCGAGCCGATGCTCCATCCGGATCTCGATCGATTGATTGCGCATGTCCGGCATCACGGGATGATTGCAGGACTGATCACGAACGGCTATCTCCTCTCCCCAAAAAGGATCAAGGCGCTCAACACGGCCGGGCTCGATTATCTTCAAATCAGTATCGACAACGTCGAACCCGACGAAGTCTCGAAAAAGAGCCTGCGTCTGCTTGATGGCAAGCTCAAGTGGCTCGCTGACTACGCTCACTTCGATATCAACATCAATTCGGTACTCGGTGGCGGGATCAAGAACCCGGAGGACGCGCGGACGATCAATATCCGGGCGCGTCAACTCGGCTTCTCCACATCGATCGGCATCATCCACGATGGATTCGGCATTCTGAAACCGCTCGGTCCCGTCGAACGCTCGGTGTTCGACGATGTGATGCAGCGGATCAACGGGCGGCGGCAGGTGTTGAAAAACCTGTACTCGGGGATTCGCCAGTTCCAGACGAATCTGGCCGACGGAAAGCCGAACGACTGGCACTGCCGAGCCGGAGCGCGCTACCTCTATATCTGCGAGAACGGTCTCGTGCACTGGTGCTCGCAACAGCGGGGGTGCCCGGGCGTCCCCCTGGCGTCGTACACCATTGACGATATCCGGCGGGAGTTCATGGCGCCGAAGTGGTGCGCGCCGCTCTGCACGATCGGTTGCGTCCACCGCGTCTCGACGATGGATTACTGGCGGAAGCGGCAACAACCGCAAAAGCCCGATGCGCGCGTGGGCCAGGGGTCGATCACCCAGGCGTCCTAACCAATAACGCATGGCCAACCCTGCATCTTTCGATATCACCTCCGGCGTGGACATGCAGGAGGTGGATAACGCCGTCAATCAGGCACGCAAGGAGATCGCGCAACGCTACGATTTCAAAGGGTCCCGCGCGGCGATCGACCTCAATCGTGCAGACAACACGATCACCCTGACCGCAGACGATGAGTTCAAGATGAGCGCCGTCTGGGAAATCCTGCAGGGACGGCTGGTGCGGCGCGGTGTGCCGATCAAGAACCTGACGCCTGGTGACGTGGAACGTGCGGCAAACGACACCGTGCGGCGCGTCGTGACCCTGCAGCAGGGAATCCCGACCGAGGCGGCGAGGGAGATCGTCAAATTTCTGAAAGAACGTAAGCTGAAGAAAGTGCAGGCGGCGATCCAGGCCGACCAGGTTCGCGTCTCGAGCGCCTCGAAAGACGACCTGCAGGAAGCCATCCGTCTATTGCGCGAACACGATTTTGGTGTTTCGTTGCAGTTCGGCAACTATCGCGGCTAGGAGAACGGGCATGTTCCACGCAGCACTCAGAGGGGCCGCGTCGCTCGCGATCGGCGCAGTCGCAACCGTCCTTTGGGCGGACGAGGGGGCTGCTCTCGCTCGTCGCGTTCAGTCCGGGCAGACGCGCGTCAACCCCGATGCCGCCCTGGCCGTGGATTTCACGAAACGCGTCGAGGCCTATCTCGATCTGCACAAGAAAGCCGTGGAAAAGCTTCCAGCCCTTCCCAAGGAAGCGACCCCGCAGCAGATCGACACGCACCAGCGCACTCTCAGCCAGGAGATCGAACGCGTGCGCGGCCGGGCCCAACCGGGCGACATCTTCACCAAGGAGATTCGCGCTTATTTCCGCCGTCAACTCGAGAGAGCGTTTGTCGGCGTCGAAGGACGGAAGCTCCGGGAAACCATCATGGACGAGAACCCCGGGGCGATCCGCCTCCGGGTGAACGGCCGGTACCCCGACACGGTTCCACTTGCCACGATGCCCCCGAAGGTCCTCGCCGCGCTGCCGAAGCTTCCGCCGATGTTGGAGTACCGCTTCATCGGCGAACGCCTGATTCTCCTCGACGTCCCGGCACATCTCGTTGCGGACTTTATCGACGACGCACTGCCCAAATAGCCCTCACCCACGATGGCCCGTCGCCGATTCGCCACCGCCGTTCTCTTTCTCTCGGTTGTTCTCGGCTGCAGTGTTGGAACTGCCGTGCCGCCGGGGCCGGCAGTCGTCCAGGCACCGCAGACGACGGCGGCAACGGCTCCGCTCCCCAACAAAGACGATTCGCTCAAGTTCGGAGTGCTCGGGGACTTCGGCACTGGCGACCGTGAGCAGTATCAGCTCGCGGAACAGATGGCGAAGCTGCACGGGAGATTCCCCTACGAGATAGTCGTGACGGTCGGCGATAACCTCTACGGCTCGGAGCGGCCGCAGGACTTCATCAAGAAGTTCGAGCTGCCGTACAAGCCGCTGCTCGACGCCGGCGTCAAGTTCTACGCGTCGCTCGGCAACCACGACGCTCGCGAGCAATCGCGCTACAAGCTCTTCAACATGGACGGGCGAACCTACTACACCTTTAAAGCGCCGAAAGAAGATGTCCGTTTCTTTGCGCTCGAGTCCGATTACCCGAAACCGGAGCAAATTGCCTGGCTGGAAAAGGAACTCGAGAGTTCGAACGAAAAGTGGAAGATCCCGTATTTCCACCACCCACTCTACTCGTCAGGCGAGCGTCATGGATCGGATATCACGCTGCGGCAGACGCTCGAGCCGCTCTTCATCAAGCATGGTGTCTCGGTCGTCTTGACCGGCCACGACCATTTCTACGAGCGCGTCAAACCACAGAATGGGATCGTCTATTTCGTGGTCGGGTCGGGTGGCAAACTGCGAAGCGGAAATATCGATCGCAACAGCGGGCTGACGGCGAAAGGGTTCGATACGGATCTGGCGTTCATGGCCGCCGAGATCAGCGGCGACGAAATGTACTTCCACACGATCTCGCGCCAGGGCACCACGGTGGACTCGGGAGTCATTCAGCGGCGAAAACCGGAATAGACGGGCGTTACGAAGCCTTCGGTTCGGCCTTCACGTCCTTCTCCTTCTCCTTCTCCTTTTCCTTTTCCTTGAGCTTGTCGAGCTTCGCCTCCGGCACGGCGAGCGGCTTGCCTCCAGCTTCCTTCCAGTCTTCTTCGAACACCTCGAGCAGCTGCTTGACGACGCGGCTGTCGTTGATGAGGATGCCGACTTCGCGGCGGCCATCCAATTCGAGCCGCCGGAGGCTCTGGCTCCCGATAAACGCAGACGACCCATCGCGAATCATCGCCCGAACGTGGAGCCGCAACCCCGGCATCTTGCGGGCCACCATGCCATTCGACGTCTTCTCGATCCTGCCAATCACACGAATCTCAACGCCCGCTTTTGCGCGCTGCTGCAGCACCCGCAATACCAGGTTGTCACTCACCTTTTCGTCGTAGATGAGCAACTGCTTCCTCGCTCGCTTGATGAAGGTCGTGAGAACTTCGCGCGACGACTCCGGGCTCACCACGAGACGGTCGTCGCCAGGCATGTAGGGCTGACGGGTCCGATCCGCCTCGAACAGCGCCGCTGCCTCTTTGACGAGCCGTTTGTCAGTCGTCAGGACGCCGAAACTGCGGCTCTTCTCGATGTCCAGCTTGGTGTAGTTGAAGCCAAAGACGTAGAGCGTGTCGTCCACGATCATCATCTTGCCGTGGTAGCGCGGAAGATCGTCGGCCGTTCTCGCCACGGTAATCCCCGCGGCCAGCAATTTCAGCTCGAGCTTGCGGAGGCTCTTCTCCCCTCCTCTGTTGGTGTGCGCGATGAGCGCACGCACGACGACGCCGCGCGAGAGTGCGGTCTCGAGCGCTCGTTCCAGTTCGGGTCGATCGAACCGGAAAATCACGATGTCGATGGATTTCTTGGCCTTGCGGACGGCTTTCAGAAGGGGCGCGAGGCCGTCGTCGGGCTGGATGATGAGTTTCACGTCGTGATCCGAAGCAGGCGCGAGCTATTTGCCCTTGGCCTTCTTCTTTTCCGTCCATTCAACGGACGCGTGGCCTTCGGGATCCAGCTTCAGAATGGCATTGGTGACCCGGTCGGTTTTCAACTCGAGCGGCACCTGGACATCGTAGCAGACCTCCTCGTCCGACGAGGTGCGAAGCTCGAACTTGAGCTGATATCTACGCAGGATGTTCTCAACCTGGCTGCGCGCCCCGTCCGTGTCTTTGCCCAGCTTGATCGTCAAATCGAAACTCTTCAGCCCTTTCTCGAACGATTCGATCACCCACAGCGCCGCAACGAGAAAGAACGTCGAAAACACGGAGAGCGCGTAGAGGCCTACGCCTGCCGCAAGGCCTACGGCGAGCGCGCACAGCATCACTACCGCATCCTTGGGATCGTCGATCTTCGACCGGTACCGAATCAAACTGGCGACGCCGACGATGCCGAACGCCCGGGCGAGACTCGCGCCTACGACCAGCATGATGATCGCGCCGACGACGGCAAGGATGATTTGCGTCTGAATGACCGCCGGCTGGCGCGGCGGCGTGCCCCGGCGACGCGGCCGCAGAGCCAATGCCGCGCCGAGCGCTGCGGCAAGCGGCAAGCGCCGCATCGCATCGTCAATCTCGTGCATGGCGTGTATCGGATGCGTGTCCGTGTCCTGGCGCTGCTGTTGCTCGAGCTGCGGATTCTGCGGCGGCGGCTGCGCGGCGGCGGCGCGCAGCAGGATCACAGGGGCCAGCAGCCAGAGCAACGCACACAACGCGGCGATCCGCGTCCGCTCTACACGGCGCGTCATTCGTTTCGGTCCTTCAGCGCGCGCCCTTCTGCGATCTTCTGCTTGAGACGACGGATGAAGCGATCGGCCAGAGACTTCGGATAGCCGCCGCCGCGGAACGCATCCTCGAGTTGGCGGTCGCTGAGCGCAGCGAGTCGACCGCAGATCCAGCGGACGTCGGCGGGCGTGATGTTCTGAAAGAGCGCTTGATGCCTGCCGTGGTATTCGAGCCGGACTTTGCCACCGGACACGCCCCGGATAAACGGTGTTTGTTCGAACACCTCCACGTCTCCCCGGGGCGGATCCAGCACGCCGGTTCTTCCGAACGACTGACCGAGATCGCGCGCCACATACCAGCGCGAAGCTCCCTCGTGGGGCTTCTCCAGCCTGTAGAGCGCATTTTGATCGTCTTTCAAATCGGAATTGCCCAGCATCGCGTGCAGCACCAGCATCCCGTGCAGCTCGCGTGTGCTCACGAACGGGTTTTCGTAATAGGACCAGAACGTATCGCTCTTCATACCGTACAAGTCGGGACTCTTCTCGCGAAAACGTCCTGGCAACTGCGGGTTGGGCGAGGGGGCCTTCTCGGCCTGCCACTCGGCGAGGTAGTAAATAGGCGGCTGGTGAAAGCCTACGCCCCAGAACAGGCGCGACGCAACCACTTCGGTCGAGGCCTCAGGTGGAAATTTCACGCTCCACTCACGGTCGCCGGGCCCGGTCACAGTGTAGCCGCGGCTGAAGCCTCCGCGTTTGATTTCGATCACCGAATACCGCGCGGCCGGGTCAGGCGCCAGGCGCTTCCCGCCGACACCCCAAAAGAGGTCACGGTCCGCTTCGGGTTCAATCCATAGTTCAGCGCGCTGAGCGGCTGTCAGGGCGCCTGAGACCGTCGACTTGATCGGTCGCTGACACGCCGTCAGGCCGACAGTCACAGTCAGAATGACGACACAAGTGAGGCTTCCCGGTGAATCCAACGGCTGCACTGACGCTCCTCTCACGTCGGAAGGGCTCCGCTCAATCCCGTCGAGATGGAAGCAGTGCAAGCACCGGGCCACCTCAACCAAAAAGGTTCAGATCTACCTGAAATCGTGCGACTGCGGATCCGGGCCGGCACCGATGAGTGGCAGCACGCGCTCAGCTTTCACCGACGTCACCCCTTCCTGAATCTGCAGCGTTCCCTCAATCAACAGATACGGTTCCCCGACAATGACGGAACGATGGGCGGAGAACAGGTCGGGCTGCACGATGATGTTGGCAATGCCTGTCTCGTCTTCGAGCGTGAGAAACACGAATCCCTTCGCCGTCCCGGGCCGCTGCCGCGTAATTACTGCGCCGGCCACCCGGACGCGGCGGCCGTGGCGGCCCTGTGGCAAATCCGTGGCACGCAACACACCGCGAAGCGCAAGCTCCGCTCGCCGCAACGCCATGGGATGCGGACCGATCGTCAGACTGGTGCCCGCGTAGTCGGCCAGTAAGCGTTCCGGTGGCGACATGGGGCGTAATGGTGAATCGTGTCGGGGATCGGGGGGACGGGAGGTCGAAGGTTCTTCAAACAACTCTCCCGCTGGTCGAACCGCCTTTTCAATTTGCCAGAGCGCGCTGCGGCGGTGAAACCCAAACGCGTTCAGTGCCCCGATCTCTGCCAACGTCGCCAACTCGTCGCGGCGGATTTGTGTTCTCTCGATTAGATCTTCGATGGAACCGAATCGGGGTTGGGGGTTCGAGTCTCGGAGCTCGTCGCCCGACGATGCTCGGGACGACCCTGAGCCTGTCGAAGGGTCGGGGCGCGGGGCTTGGGACTCGACGGTCGACGATCGAGACCCGGTGACCGACCACTCATGCGCGCAGATGTTGCAGAAACGTCCCCCGCTCGCTGTGTCCTCCAGCATCGAATGATCGTCACATTCACACTTTGGACAGCGATCAGTGGAAGCCGCCGCTGGTTTCACACCGCTGGCTCGATCGCACTCCGATTCCGAACGCCGAGCCCCGAGCCCCGAGCCCCGAGACGCGGCCGTCGCGATCGATCGGCCGATCTCCTGCCGCAACCCATTGACGTACCTCAGACCCAACCGGACGCGACCGTCTGGCTCCACCCGACATTCCCAGTCCGATTCCTGCACGTCGATCGGCGCAAAGCGGACTCCATGGCGCTGCGCGTCCTTGACGAGCGTCGCTGGATGGTAAAAGCCCATCGGCTGGTTGTTGAGCATGGCCGTGTAGAACGCTGCCGGATAGTGCGCCTTGAGATATGCGCTCGCGTACACGAGCAGCGCAAAGCTGGCCGCATGTGATTCAGGAAATCCGTAAAGAGCAAACGAGGTGATCGATCGAATGATTTCTTCGGCCGCATCTCCGGTGATTCCCTGTCGCGCGATTCCGGCGCGCAGTTTCGTTTCAATCTGCTGCATGCGGTGCTCGGATCGCTTGAACCCGAACGCGCGCCGCAATTCTTCCGCCTCGCCGCCGGAAAAGCCCGCGGCCACCATGGCCATCCGCAGCAGCTGCTCCTGAAACAACGGAACGCCAAGCGTCCGCTCGAGAATCGGCTGGAGCGAGGGATGCGGATAAGTGACTGGTGCCATCCCCTGCCGCCGTTTGAGATACGGATGGACCATCTGTCCAACAATCGGCCCGGGACGAATGATCGCTACCTCGACGACAATGTCGTAGAAGCGTTGTGGCTTGAGTCGTGGCAGCGTCGCCATCTGCGCACGCGACTCTACCTGGAAGATGCCGACCGTATCTGCTTCCTGCAGCATTTTGTAGACCGCCGGGTCGTCCGGGGGCAGGTGGGCCAAGTCGAGCTCGTGTCGAGGTTCGAGGCTCGGGGTTCGGGGTTCGCTCACGTTCGCATTGTTTCGAGCCCCGAGCCCCGGATCCCGAGTCCTCGCAGACTCGCCCTCGGCGACGGCCGCAGGCGCTCCTCGGCGAGAGGAATTCACCATCTGCAGCGCATCTTGAAGGACCGCCATCATTCCGAGGCCTAGCAGATCGACCTTGATTAAGCCCATGTCGGCGCAGTCGTCCTTGTCCCATTGAATGACGACGCGATCGGGCATGCTGGCGTTCTCGAGAGGCACCACATCGTCGAGGCGGCCGTGGGAAATCACCATGCCGCCGGAGTGCTGACCGAGATGGCGCGGCAGATCCTGAATCCGCTGCCAGAGCTGTCCAAACAACTGCACCGTCGGATGCTGACCGTCGAGCCCCACTTCGCGCAGGTTCCGATCGAGCGTGTCCTTCGGATCCACCCACTCGAAATGGTTCATGACCTTGGCGAGACGATCGATCTGATCGGGTTCGAGCGACAGTGTCTTCCCCACCTCGCGTGCGGCGCTGCGTCCGCGATACGTGATGACATTGGCCGTCATGCCGATGCGTGGACCCTGCCCGGCGTGTGTGCCGAGCGTGCCGTACTTTTCATACAGGTGCTGAATCACCTGCTCGCGCCGATCGCCGCTCGGCAGATCGAGATCGATGTCCGGCCACTCGCCTCGTTCTGCTGAGAGGAACCGCTCGAACAGCAGGTCCATTCCGACCGGGTCCACGGCAGTGATGCCAAGGCTGTAACAGACCGCGCTATTGGCCGCCGACCCGCGCCCCTGAACGAGGATGTCGTGCTGCCGGCAGAAATTGACGATGTCCCAGACGATCAGGAAGTACCCGGCGAGATCGAGCTTTTCAATCAGGTCCAACTCTCGCTCGATCTGCCGGCCTGCCGCGTCGTGCAGCGGCCGATACCGCTCGCGCGCGCCAGCCTGCGTGATTTTGCGGAGAAACGAAGCCATCGTTTCACCCGCGGGAACGGGATACGCGGGAAACCGGTAGCCCAGATCGCTCATCGTGTATTGAAGACGATCCGCCAGTTCACGCGTCGCCGCCAATGCGCATGGATGGTCGGCAAACAGCCGTTCCATGGCTTCCGGAGATTTCAGATATCGTTCCGCGTTGCACGTCAGCCGCCGCCCCGCGCGCTCGAGCGTGGTTTTGTGGCGGATGCAGGTGAGCACGTCATACAACGGACGATCGGCTGGCTCGGCGAAACGAACGCCGTTGCTCGCGATGACGGGCACGTGATACGCCGATGCGAGATCGAGCAACGCCTGATTGTCGGATTCTTCGTCGCGCCGGAGGTGACGCTGCAATTCGAGATAGACATTCGCCTGACCGAACACTCCGACCAGACGATCGACCATGCCGCCAACACCGAAGCGCGGGCCGTCGAGCGCCGTACGGCCAATCAGCGCGACGAGCCCTCCGACGTGGCCGTCGAGGTCCTCGATCGTCAGCGCCCCTTCCCCCTTCGGTGCACGCATCTTCATTGTCGTCACGAGACGGCAGAGATTCCGGTAGCCGTGCTGCGATTCGATGAGGACGGGGAGTGTAAATAGCCGCGGCTCGGGGCTCGGGGCTCGGGATTCGGGGCTCGGGGCTCGGGATTCGGGGCTCGGGGCTCGGGATCCGGGGCTCGCTACTGGTTCTACCGATTGGTTTTTTCGAGCCCCGAACCCCGAGCCGCGACCTCGGAATCCCGACAGCGTCAGTTCCGCGCCGATAATCGCTTTCAGTCCCGCGCGTTTTGCCGCGAGGTGAAACCGCGGCGCGCCGTGCACACCATCACGATCGAGCAGTGCGAGCGTGGGATATCCGAGCGCGGCCGCACGGTCCACCAAGGCTTCGGGCAGCGATGCGCCGTCGAGAAAAGAAAACGCCGAAGAAGTATGAAGCTCGATATACATGGACGGCCGTGCTCAATCGAACACTCCTTCGACAAACCACCCGCCGCTCAGCCGATCGCGTGAGATCCGGCATGCCGCCCCATCACGAAATGCAAGATCCCATTCATCGCGATCCCACGGCGTGCCTTCCCACCAACCGCCCGAGGTGCGCCACGGTCCTGCGGCCTGGAGAACGCGTCCCCCCGGCATCCCCTGACGATCGATCGCCATCCGCACGGGACGCCCGTGCTCGACGGTTACGCGCACGGCAACAGGCGGACGAAAGCGGCGAAGGCAAGGTGCCAAGGTGCCAGAGTGCCAGGGTGCCAAGGTGCCGGGGTGCCAGGGGGGCAGGGTGCCGAGCGGCGCCAGGCGAAATGCGTCCCGCCGATGCGTATCGAGCAGCACGGGGGTTCCGCATCGGTCAGCACCGACGAGGGCGTCGAGACGCGCGGCCAGCGTCGCGAGCGTTTCCGCTGACGGCAACGCACGTTCGAGGAGCGAGTACTGAATGATGCGGGCGGGTGCGGGATCCGCTTCAATCGTGACGATGTCTATCGCAGCCGCCGGCGGATGCGATTCCAGATCGAGCAGCAGCAACGTGCGCAACACTCGTGGATCGCGCATGGCCGCCGGCAACTGAAGCAACCGCGTGTGCACCGTACGATCGGTCAGCCGCAGCTCGAGCCGAATCGCCGCCGCGGCGCGATCCGCTCGCTCGAGCGCTGCTGACAGCGGGTCGAGCAGCCGCGCGAACACGAACGACAGCGGCTCGAGCGCATCGATCGGCCATTCGAGCTCCATCGACCGCATAAAACGCACGGCGTCTGGATCCGGCACGAGCGGCCCTGGGTCGATCCCGCGCGCGAGTTGTTGCAGCCGAATCCCGCGCTGCCCAAGACGTGCTGACAGTTCCGTTGCGGGAAGCGTGGCAAACTCCCCCAACGTCTTCAGCCCCCACCGCTCCATCACATCGAACGGTGACGGATGCGCCGTCACACTGGGATCGCCTGCGTCCGTGACGAGTTCACGCAAGAGGGCCAATGAAATGCTGCTGAGCGCCGCGTCGAGAGCCTCGGTCACCACCGACCTACCGGGTCGCGCCCGCGCGAGCAGCCGTGCGGCGATCTGCGATGACGCCACGGCAACCCGCGCGGCGCCAGCACGCGCGAGCTCCGCCGCGATCGTGTGCGCATCGCCGAGCAGGCGTCCGAGACCTGACACATCGAGAACGACGTCGCTGGAGCCGTAGCGCTGGATGCGGGGTGAAAACTCACGCGCCATGGCCACCAGCGTGTCTGCCGCTCGCCCATGCAGCGCCGCATACAATTCGACGCCGCCACTGCACACCGGCGTACAGGCCATACGCTCCCGTCCGATTCCCACGGGCGCCGGCGAAGGCATCAGTCGATCGACGGAACCCAATACGGCGGCAGGCTCCACGTCGGGAATCGAGGGTGTGAGGTCATCGTAGGAGGGAACTTTCATGCGGTGTCCCTCCGAATGTCTCGCCGCGCGTCTCTCCGGGCTGGGGCCGCGTGCGCCATCACCACACGCGGGCGAAGATTCAGGCCGTCGAGCAACCGAGCGCGATCGCTGCGACCCGCCCATCGAACACCATCCCCACCATCGGCGGCCCCCAGCGCAATCGTGACGCCACCCGGACTGCGCGCCAGCCGCTCGGCTGCGACGAGAAGCGCCACCGTCTGACTGCCTTCGATGACACGTGACAGCCGCATCCACGTGGTTGCGGGAAATTGCCGCAGCGCGATGCCGCGGACGTCCGCAAGGTCGAGCACGACCACGCCAAACCCTCCAGCCTGGAGCACGAGATTCATGGCCTTCAGCGCCCGTGACGCATCGCCACGATCTCTGATCCACAGCAGACGAGTCAGACCGATTCCGGCTGCAGCCGCGTCTGCAGGATCGAACCGATCGTGGGTATCGACGATGGCCGCGATCTCGCCCCGCTCGATTGCGGCGGCGACAATGGCGCACATCAGCGTGGTGCGTCCCGTGGATCGTGCGCCGACGATTTCCGAGAGATGTCCCCGACGAAGACCACCGTCCAATGCCTCGTCCAGCATCGGCACTCCCGTCGCCGCCTTCCCTTCGCCGGTGGGTTGCCTGGCGAGCGCGGTCGTCAGCGTCATGTCGAGCTTGCGCGCGCGCAGCAGCGATTCGAGTTCCGCCCGGGCTACGATTGACATTCGCTTTTTGTTCGCCCTCGAACGTAGGAGTATAAGTCTCCTCCTGCCCGAGATCAAGCGCCTGCCCGGCGTAGCGTTTGCGAAGGCTTGGCGACCGTTAAACCGTTTAAGATAAGAAGCTTGTCAGGATTACTGCGCCGCGCCCTCGCGGCATTCACCTACCGCGACTTTCGCGTCCTCTGGTTTGGCGCGTTTACCTCGACGGTTGGCACCTGGATGCAGAAGGTGGCGCAGAGCTGGCTCGTCTTCGAGCTGACGAAATCCTCGTTCTACCTGGGTCTCGACGACTTCCTTGGGCAGCTCCCAATCCTGCTGCTCACGCTGATTGGCGGCGTCATTGCCGATCGTCACGATCGGCGCCGCCTGCTGCTCGGCTCGCAGTACATCCAGATGGCTACGGCCTTCACGCTGGCCGCGCTCGTGTACTGGCAACGCGTTCACATCTGGCACATCCTGGCGTTGTCGTTCACTGCAGGCATTGCCCAGGCATTCGGCGGTCCGGCATACCAGTCGCTCGTGCCGTCGCTCGTGCAGAGACGCGACCTGCCAAATGCCATCGCGCTCAACTCGATTCAGTTCAACCTCGCACGCGTCTTCGGGCCGCTGCTCGCCGGCGCCACGCTTGCCGCCGTCGGCACCGCGATGTGCTTCGCGCTCAACGGCCTCTCCTTTCTCGTCGTCATCGTCGCCATCCTGGCGCTGACGATCAAACACACGCCCCCGGCCGAGCGGAAATCCATCATGCACGAGCTGAATGCCGGCCTCACCTACGTGCGCAGCCAGCCTGCCATCATCGCGCTGACGGTGCTCGCCTTCCTGACGACGTTTCTCGGATTGCCGTTGCTGACGTTTCTTCCAATTTTCGCGCGCGAGATCTTCCACGGAGGTGTGGGGCGCTACAGCGTGATGATGGCCTATTCCGGCGCAGGGGCAGTCTGTGGCGCACTCGTCGTGGCGTGGCTCGGACGGTTCAAGCACATGGGGCTGACGCTCCTCGTCGTGCAGGGTACGTTCGGCCTGCTCGTCGCGGCATTTGCCGCGTCGCGCATTGCCTGGTTGAGTCATCTGTTGCTTTTCCTCGACGGCGCTGCGCTCATCGTCGTGTTTTCGATGACGGCGTCGCTCGTACAGCTCCTCGTGCCGGACAACATGCGCGGCCGCGTGGTGAGCGTCTATATGGTGGCGTTTCGCGGCGGCATGCCGCTTGGGAGTTTGTGGGGAGGCTACGCGGCGAGCCTGACGTCAGCGCCGTTCGTGCTCGGAATCAACGGGGCACTGGTTTCGCTCGTGGCGATCTATTTTCTCGTCCGGAGTCATGGCGTGCGCGAGCTCTGACGGGCTCGGGTCTTCGGTCTTCGGTCTTCGGTCTTCGGTCTTCGGTCTTCGGGGCTCTGGTCCCTGGTGGCCTCCGACATGCGGTTCTGGACGGCGGAGGTATCTATGGCCAGAGATCATCGTAAGCTCCGTGTGTTCGTCGACGCTCACCAGTTAACCCTTCTTATCTACAAGCACACGTGTAACTTTCCTCGCGACGAATGGTATGTCCTCAGGCTGCAGATGCGTAAGGCTGCCGTATCGGTCCCGAGCAACCTTGTTGAAGGAAATGCGCGGCGGACGACGCGAGAGTATGTGAATTTCATCAACATCTCTCGTGCATCCGGCGCGGAGTTGACCTATCTCGTGGACCTCGCCTCTGAACTGGGGTACCTGGCGGGTGCCGCCTTCAGAGAACTCAACACCCGTTGCGAGCAGGTCTGCAGACAGCTCGAGGCGCTGCTACACACGATGGAGCGGCTCCTGGCTGAGGAAAACGCCCGAAAGCGCCTTCGCCGCCAAGCAAAGGAGACGAAAACCAAAGACTAGAGACCAAAGACCTCGAATGGCGCGATTCGACCTGTCTCGGCAGATCCTACGGAACTTGAACGAAGCCGCTGCCTCGGCGGCGCCCACCGCAGCGACCTGATTGGACATCCCTGCTCTGGACCGACGGTCCGATCCTCTCCCCGGGGCGGCTGAAGACTGATCATCCGCCGCAGATCTCTTGGGTCACGTACGAACGCCGCAGCGCCTGGTCACGACATTCGCTACCTGCCGCGATGGTGCGGGGTGGACTTTGAAGCTGAATGTGACCCGGGGCATGGATGTAGACTTACTACACCCAATGGGTGTAGAGTCACTACATCCAGATGATGCCTCGAAGCCCTGGCTACCAGAATCGCATCGAGCTCCTGCAGGGCACGCTCGACATGCTCATACTTCAGACGCTGCAGTGGGGGGCGCGCCACGGCTACGGCATCACGCAGGCCATCCGTGCGAGCTCGAACGACGCGCTCCACGTAGAGACGGGTTCGCTCTACCCCGCGCTGCGTCGCATGGAGCGCGCTGGGCTCGTCGCCGCGTCGTGGAAGCAGTCCGAGAGTAAGCAGCGCGTTCGCGAGTACCGCCTAACGGCCCGCGGCAAACGCCAACTCTCGTCGTCTCGTTCCCGTTGGGAGCAGTTGCAGGCGGCCATCGCCGGCGTGCTCAACCCGTCGAAGCCGGCCGTCTAGTTCGTTTCACCACAGGAGACCTCCATGCGATGGCCGTTCGGCAAACGAGCCCGCGACGTCGACGACGAGATTCGGTCGCACCTCGCGATGGCAGAGGCCGATCGCGTCGATCGTGGTGAGACACCGGACGAGGCACGCGTCCGCGCGCGGAAGGAGTTCGGCAACGTCGGCCTCGTCACCCAGGTCACACGCGAGATGAGCGGCTGGACGCTCGCCGATCGCCTCGGCCAGGACATCCGGCACGGGTGGCGCCGGCTGTGGGCACGGCCGGCGACGACGTGTCTGGCGATCGCGATGCTGGGTCTCGCGGTCGGCATCACGACGGCGATGTTCACGCTCGTCGACGCGTTCTTGCTCCGTCCGTTTCCGTTCAACGACGCCGAGCGCATCGCGCCGATCTGGATGCGATCGCAGACCGGCGGCCGGGTGTCCGTCATGCCCGCCGTGTATCGCGCCTGGCGCGAGAGTGGTGTGTTCGAGTCCGCGGAGGCGGCCTCGGTGGGCCGCCAGGTCGTTGTCGAAACGGCGGCCGGACCGACGATGCGCGCGCAGGCGTTCGTCAGTCCCGGGCTGTTCGCCATGCTCGGCGTTCGCGCGGCGCGTGGCCGCACGTTCGACGAGACCGACGGACGCCCCGGCACGAGCGATCGCGTGGTCATCTCGGAAGACGTGTGGCGCAGCGTCTTCGCGGGCGACCCGCAGATCATCGGTCGGCCCGTGCGGCTCGACGGCGAGCTCGCGACCGTCGTCGGCGTTCTTCCATGGAACTTTCGTTTTCCGGAATGGAACACGGAGATTTGGCGTCCTTCGGACTTCGTGTCGCATCCGACCGACCTGTACCGTCTGCCGAGGGTCTTCGTGAAGTGGACACACGGGATGCCGCAGACCGACGCGTTGCGCGTCGCGACCACACTGGCACACGGCGCCGACCCGGACACCGCAGAGCTCTGGGCCGACGTCGACGATCAAGTACGCGCTGGAACGTTCGGCGCGCGCTACGTCACGACGGCCGTGCAACTGCTGGGCGGCGCCATCGGACTGATGTTCCTGGCGCTCTGCACGAACGTGGGCGGCCTGATCCTTGCCCGCTTCAACGCGCGGCGCCGGGACGTGTCGCTCTCGTCCGCGCTCGGCGCGTCGCGCGCGCGGCTGCTGTGGCAGGCGTCGATCGAGAACGTTCTACTCGGCGCGATGGGCGCCGCGGTCGGCGTCGCCATCGCCTACTGGCTGGTGTCCGCGACGACCGCGCTCCTTCCCGGCGAGCTTGTGAGCCGCACGCTCAACCCGCTCGACGTCGACGAGCGGGCGCTCATGGTCGCCGTTCTACTCGCAGTGGTCGCCACCGCGATGGCCGGCCTGCTCCCCGCGTGGGTGGGCACGCGCGGATGGTCGGCGCACTCCGTGCTGGCACGTACCAGCACCGAGTCCAGAGCCACACGGCGTCTGTCACGCGCGTTCCTCGTCACGGAAGTCGCGCTCGCGTGCGCGCTCGTCGCCGGCGCGACGCTGCTCGTCCGATCGTTCATGAACCTCGCCGGTGTCGATCCGGGCTTCAACCCGTCGGGCGTCGTATCCGTCTGGGCCGAAGTCGACATATCGCGCGCTCCGGATGCGGCTGCACGGCAGGCTGTGACCAACGCAGCCGTGGCCGAATTGTCTGGCCTACCTGGCGTGACGCGAGTCGTCCGTTCCAGCGGCGTGCCAATGTTTTACTCGTCGGGCAGGTACCGGAACACCCTCCTCGAGCCCGTCGACTCGGAAGGTGTTCCAGTTCCGCAGGCCGTCTTCCAGAGCTACAAGGTCGGGCCGGAATGGTTCGAGACGTTCGGCGTTCGCATCCGGCGCGGGAGGGCGTTCCGCGCCGATGACGACAAGCAGCGTGCGATCCTCGGAGCACGCCTGGCCTCGACGCTCTGGCCGTCGGTTGACCCGGTTGGACGGTCCCTCCGATGGGGCAAGGAGGTGTACCAGGTGGTCGGTGTCGCCGACGACCTTCGGTCGCCTGTCAGAGACCTCGAGACGGATTTCGCCGAGATCTACGTGCCATTCGACGCGTCCACCACCGGCGGCACGATCTCCCTGCAGTGTGGCAATCAGTGTCCATCGGAAGGTCTCATCCGCGAGCGGCTGTCACGCGCCGCCCCGGCCCTGAGGATTCACCGATTCGGCCATCTCGAGACGATCTATCGCGAGGAACTGGCACAGCCGCGCGCGATGGCGACGCTGGGCTTCGTCTTCGGCACACTCGCGCTCGTGGTCGCCGCCGGCGGGCTGTTCGGCGTGCTCAGCCACACGGTCGGTAGACGGCGGCGGGAGTTCGGCATCCGGCTGGTCCTGGGATCGACGCCCGGTGAGATCCGCCGCCTCGTGCTTCGCGAGGGACTCGTCACCGCCGGCATCGGCATCGTGGTCGGGGCCGCCGGCGCGTGGACAGCGACGAGCGCGCTCGCCGCACTCCTCTATGGCGTCACGGCCACCGACACGTGGAGCTGGTCGCTTGTGCTCGTCACGCTCGTCGGCGCGACGATGGCCGGCGCGTGGCAGCCGGCCGCGCGCGCCACGCGCATCGATCCCAGCGCGCTACTGCGGGAAGAGTGAGAGACGAAATCGGACTGCGTGAAGTTCGCGATCCGTTCCGAATGCGTCAGCAGCCCCGCTAATTCGGAATATCCAGCCGCTCCTCGAACTTCTTGAAGCAGCCGTTCTTTTTGTTGGTTTCGACAATTCGAACGGAGGATGTCTACGTGGATGGTTGACTGGGACAGCCAATCGGCGCACGGCGGCGTCGCGTGGTGGAACTGTCCCCCACGATTGTCACTACGAACCTGACGCTCCGTCCGTCGCTCGTTATGGCCGATACTCGACGGCGATAGCTGGTGTGGAGCGCATGCGGATCGAAGACGGCAGCCGCCCGGTGCACGGGCGGGCTCGCTTCGATGCCATACTCAGGATGTGGCGAGCGTTGAGTTCCACGATGCGGCGAGCAGGCTGTCGACAACGTTGCTCGGCGTGTCCGGCTCGCTGCCGGCTGGCAAGGTGTCGTTGCGCGATTTGCTGGAGCTGATCGGCGAGCAGGGGATGCTGCTCGTGTGCGTCTTCCTGAGCCTACCCTTTCTACTTCCCGTGTCGATACCGGGCGTCAGCACAGTGTTCGGGCTGGCGATCATCCTCATCGGCGTCGGCGTGACGCTCAACCGCGTGCCGTGGCTTCCGCGCCGGATTCTGGACCGGCCGTTGTCGACTGCGCCCATCAAGCAGGCGTTCGACAAGGGTGCTCGTTTCGTCGCACGTTTCGAGCGGATGGTGCGGCCTCGCTGGCTCTTCCTCACGCGGACCGTGGCCGGGAATATCGTGCACGGGCTAGCGCTCGTGCTGGCGGGAGTGTTGCTCATGTTCCCGCTCGGACTGGTGCCGTTCTCGAATACGCTTCCGGCCGTCGCGATACTGTTCCTGTCGCTGGGTATGCTCGAACGCGACGGCCTGCTCATCGTCGCTGGCTACCTGATGAACGTGGCGACGATCTGCTATTTGGGGGCGCTGGCTATTGGCGCGATCCTGGCCGGTCAAGGCATGCTGAGCCTGATCGGCTCCTGACCTCAGCACCCTGGACATGGGGTCTCGCCGCCTTCAACTTCGGGCGATCCGGGCTCGCGTCCATCGGTCGGGCGCGCTCACACTGTTGCTCTGAGAGGCCATCGTCCCGAGGGCCTCACACGATCTGGCTGATGACGCCAGGCAGACGAAGGTGGGCGCGTCGGGTCTTGCGGCGATGCTCGTCGGCCTCTTTCCCGCGAATGTCTACGCCGCTGTTACGGGTGTGACGCTCGGAGAGTCCGCGCGAGTGAGCCCGGCAAAGAACTGTCGCAATCGTCCCAATCCTCGAACTCTTTGAACCGGTCGTTCTCCTGGCGCAATCCGTCGCGCGTCTATCTGAACTCGGACCGCAAGCGCAATGGATCCTCTGCAGCGCCCCAGGGTCGATCGATTCCGGGCCTCGGTTCCGGAAGCGGCAGAGGGGCGGCGGACGCAACTACCCAAACGGCGACCTGGCGATGGGACCAGAGAAAGCGTATCTGCTCAGGCGGTCCACGTCCTGCGCAGCGACTGCCAACAAATCAGCGCACAGCCGAGTGAGAGGAACGCTTCGTGGATGTCGGCGCGCCTGTCGTAGCGGACACGGAGACGGCGAAACTGACATGAGCCAGGCAAATGTGCGCTCGACGACCCATCGCCAAGTTCCCAACAGCCGCCGTGCTTCGTGCGTCGCATCGCCAACATCGGCAGGATGCCGCGAGTTCGCAACCCGGATCGGCTTGCCCCTGCATCGTAGCCGCGGTCTCCCACCACACAATCTGGGCGACGCCGCGGCCGTCCCCACTCGCCCTGGAGTGGAAGAATCGCATCCACCAGCGCCAGTGCCTCCTGCGAGTCGTTTCGGTTGGCGCCGGTCAGACGAACCGCGAGCGGCACGCCCCCCCGTCGCAGATCAGATGACGCTTGCTCGCGCGCTTGGCCCGATCAGTGGGATTTGGGCCGGTCTGGTCATCGCCGTGGACCGCGCACGACCGCCCGCGACCAATCAATCCTCGTCGGAGCGCGCGAGCCAGTCCAGCAGCGCAAAGTGCATCAGATCCCAAACGCCCGCCCGTTGCCAATCGCGCCGCCAGCACGTCATCCCCGACCCGCACCCGAGTTCCGGCGGGAGCATCTGCCAGGGAATGCCGCTGCGAAGGACGAAGACGATGCCCGTCAGGCACGCGCGATCCGAAACGCGTGGTCGGCCACCTTGTGGCCGTCGTGGAAGAATCGGCAAGAAGGGTTCGACAAGATCCCACAACCGATCTGGAAGCAACGCCGCGGCCATACCCCGTTCACGCTACTTCGCCGACGAGGACAAGGTTTGGGAGGTTTTGTTACGCGCTCTAAAGACCAGAGACCAAAGACCAGAGACCAGAGACTAGAGACTAGAGACCAGAGACCAGAGACCAGAGACCAGAGACTAGAGACTAGAGACCGTCGCGCTGACAATCCAGAACACGCCCAGCGAAATCGATGCGACCGCCATCGCTCCCGCAGCCAGCGTGCTGATGCGTTGCAGCGCGCGGGCGGACAGCAGCCTCGCCAGCGCCACACCGAAGAGGGACATCGCGATCAAAATTCCGAGCGCGAACACGGCGACGAGCCCCAGCACCAGCGGGAGCGGCACCGCGGCAATGCCCTCGCCGAACCCGTCGAGCAGCGTCAGCGCACGCAGGCTGCTGATTGCGAATGCGGCGCCGATGATGGTCGGCAAATGCGTGTGTGCTGACGGCAATGGGTGGCGATCCTGCCGTCCGATGTGCATGTGCCAGTGGTTGGCCGGCTGACGGGCGTCGGGGTGGGTATGGCTGTAAACCCGGCCCGCCGCGATCCCCCAGAGCCCCGCGCCGCCGAGGATGATCAACAGAGAACCACCGAGCACTTCCCCACTGCGTTCGACGACGATCGGAAGCGACCAGCCCAGCGCAATGAGCGCCCCGGCGCCGAGCGACAGCAGCAGCGCGTGGCCGGCGGCAAATCGTACCGCCACGCCGAGCGCCCGCGCGCGCTGAACAGTGGCAGTCTCGCCGGCCGTTCCAATCGACAGCGCGGCAATCGCCATCAGATGATCGGCGCCGAGGCCGTGGAGAAACCCCAGCACGAAGGTGGAGGCAATCAGGAGCACAGGAGATTCTACTGCACCGCGACGGATTTGAGCCGGATCGTCCACGAGACCGGCACATCTTTGGGCAGATAGCAGATCGCGTCGTCGCAGGCTTGATAGCGGATCCTGCCGGTCACTTTGAGCTCGCCGGCACTGACGTCGCGCGCTGTCCGGACCGCCGGGGCGAGGAGCACGTTCAGCACAATCCTGAACGGTTTCGAGTAGACGAGCTGAGTTTCCTTGAGCGGGGCGAAAAAGAGCTTCTCAGGTTTAGGGAAGACAGACCGTTGCGCGGTGAGCGCTGAGTTTGGGTCAAGCGTGATCGAGAGGGGAATGTACTCCTTCTGCTGCGGTGCGTAGACGTGCATCTTGGGCTTGGGGGTGATGTCGACCAATAGCGACACGCGTGTGCCCGGTGCCACGGGCTCACCCGCGACCGCCGTGGTGAGCGTGAGATGCGGCGTTTCAGTGACGCTCCCGGGGGGGAGTGAGTCAGAGGCAACTGAAGTACGGGACTGCGCTGGCGCGTCCTGAGCAGGAGACGAGAGTGAGATGAGGAGCAATATGGAGAACAACGAATCAAGCGTACAACAAAAATCCCGCGAATCGCCGGATCCGCGGGATTTTCAACGGTCAGCAGAATTAGAAACGGATCTTCGCCATTACGCGCACTTCCCGCGCGCTGAGGAACGCATTGGGCTGCAGGTATTGCGCGTCCTTCCTGACGCTCGGACGCGTTGCCACGAGGGCCTCGGTGTCAAATCCGCTGAAGAAGACCTCGTTGGTCACGAGTGAGGTCGGCACTGAATCGCGGTATGGGGTTGTATCGAACCCGGTCGCAATGTCCTGATCGAAGAGGTTGTCGATATTCACGGACAGCTGCAAGCGAGTGTTGCCATGGATTCGGAAGTCGTGCCACAAGGCCAGATCCGTGTACGTCAATACCGGCGTACGCCCAAGGTTCCCGCGGCCCTTGTACAAGACCGGAACACCCTGAATCGTCGCCTGCGACTGCAGCGGCGTGCCGCTACCCGCGAAGTACTCCACACCCAATCCGGTTCCCCACGGTAGCTCGTAAGTGCCCTGCAATTCGAAGACTACCGGACGATCCGTCTGGAGCCGGCCGTACTCGGGTTTCCCCATTTCGTTGAACGACATGTGCAGGCCGTCGAAGATTCGGTTGACGTTGGGGCTATTGCGACCGTTCTCGTCCGAACTGGCCAAGCCGGAGTAGTTGCCGTACAAGCGGCTGAAGAGCAGGCTGCTGTTCATGGACCAGCGGTTCGCAAGGCGCTTCCGGATACGGAATTCGAGGCCGTCGTAATCGCGGACTGGCTTGGGCTGCGCCGGATATTGCGCCCCAAGGATTTGCTTCCCGATTCCCTCCCCGACATTGACGATATAAAACACTTCACCGACGCCAGGCACCTGAATTCCGGCATCCTCGATCGTGCGGTCCAGCCATTTGTGCGTATAGCGCGCGCCGACTGACATGGTCCGTGTCAGTTCGTGGTCGAGGCCAATCGTCGCTTCCTGCGCTCGAAATGGTTTGAGGTCAGGCTCGACCAGCACCTGTCCTGGTTCGTTGGACACGTGCCGGAAATCCACCTGCTCGATGTAGGTGCCGGGGCAACCCGAACCGGGTGTGCCGTCACAATTGATCGAGGGCCAGTTGAACGTATCGAGGGTCCAATAATAGGAGATCCAGCGATCCGCCCCGAAGCTGCCGCGTGGCAGTTCCAGCTTGAAGATGTCGTAGAACATTCCCCACGAACCGTACACCTTCCATTTGCTGTTGCCCTGCAGGTCGTAAGCGAAGCCGAGGCGCGGCGCCAGCTTGTCGGCCCATCCGAACTTGAATCCAGGATTCTCGGGACGATACGACGGAATCTCTTCGCGTTCCGTCCGGATTCCGTAATTCAACGTCAACTTATCGTTCATCGTCCAGGAGTCCTGGATGAACAAGCCGACGTTTTGCGAGGAAATGTCCCCAGCGGTGAAAGATTGCCGAATCTCGTAATAGCCGTACTTCCCGCGGACGTCGCGTCCGTCGAGCGACGCCCGGGTCCCATTCCACGTGATCGCGACGTTCGGCGCCTGCTGGCCCGTGTTGACGTCATTGCCGTAGCGCTCGTACAGGATACCGGTCTTGATGGAGTGCTGCCCCTTCCAGTGCGTGAAGAAGGTTGTATCAGCACTGATGTTCAACCGCGTGAAATCGTCCTTCACGGTAAAACTGTTCGAGGGTGCATCCGCGTAGCCGTTGACCTGCTGGAGATTCCCGGGGATCTCGGGAAACGGACAGGATGACTGGGTACAGGTGTTGGATCCGGAGAACGTTCGCCGAATCCCGGTGTTGAACTCGGCGCCGGCGCTCGTGCTGCCGTACTTCAACCAGCCGGCCGTCACGTTGACGTAGATCGACGGGCTGACCACCCAGTCCATGACACCGCTGTAAAGGTTGTTGAATCGGTCAGTGCGCAACGGGTTGGGGAACAGCGCTGGATTCGAGAGGCTGGTGCCGTTTGGCTCTTTGCCTGGAAGGCTGACGCCCCCCCGCTCAGTTTCATTGATGCCGTTGACACGGAAGCGCAAATCATTGGTGATCTGCCCCGTTGTGTTCCAATTCAGGTTGTGATCGCGTCTTGGATTCTCGAAGCTTCGGGTTTCTCCCCCTTGGGTAAACGTGACCGTTCTTTTTTGTTCGGTGATCTGGGGGATGTACCCGGCAAAGAACCAGAGCCGATCGCGCACAACTGGACCGCCGAGCGACACCACTGGCTCTACGGTGTACTCGGTATCGCGCGGCGTTCTCGTGTACTCGGCAATGTTCTGATTGGTAGGGTTGAGCCGCAACGATCCACGCACATCGCCATACCAATCGTTCGGCTCGTAATGCGCGCCGAATTCGCCGTGGAAACTGTTGCTCCCGCTCCTGGTGATCGCGGTGATCACACCGCCGGTCGCTGCCCGGAACTCGGCGTTGTAGCCCGATGATTTCACTTGCACTTCAGCCAGGAAGTCCGTCAGAACCTCCTTGTTCGAGACTCCGGTCTGCAAACTCGTCGTATCCATTCCATCGACGATGAACCGGTTCTCTGAGCCTGACGCGCCATCGATCATGACCCCGCCGCCGCGTCCCTCGTTCTGCGTGCCGGGAGCGGAATTGAGAAGCGACGGAAAGTCACGGCCCTTGGGAATCCGCTCAATCAGATCGGCAGTAATGCTGGCCGCGGCGACGTTCTGCTTCACGTCAATGAGCGGAGACTCGGCGCTGACCTGCACTGACTCACTGAGTCCGCCGATCTGCATGGAGAAATCGACTTTGAGGATCTGGCCGAGATCGAGGCGAATGTTCTCGACCTTCGCCGGCTGAAAGCCGGTAAGCGTCGCGGAGACCTGGTAGATACCCGGCGCGAGAGCCGGGAAGCGGTAACTACCGGCCGAATCGCTCGTCGCAACCGCCACTCCGACGAGCGCCGGGCTGCGCGCTTCGACTGTCGCGCCGGGCAGTACCGCACCCGACGTGTCCTTGACGAGGCCTTCAATGGACGCTCGGGTTTCCTGTGCCCTGGCTGCACTTGGGATGCACAGGATCATCGACAATACGAGGGCCGGAAATGCACTTCCCTTCATGTCTCCTCCTGACGGGCCGCACCAGAAACTTGCAAGAGAGCCAGAAGGTGGGGATTCTAGTCGGGGACAGGGCGGGGGTCAATTGCTGAGCTCCAGGGACAATCCGCAGGAGTCGTGGGATCGGGTAAAAAAAGGCGGACCCGCGAACGGGTCCGCCTGCACATTCCACGTATTCGCTTCGCTAGTTGCGCCGCGTGACCTGATCCCAGATGGCCGCGCTGCCGCCACCGATGGCTGCACCGATGAGCGCCCCTTTCTTGCCGCCCACCGCCGCGCCCACGCCGGCACCGACGCCAGCGGACGATCCGATGATGATCGCGCTCTTCTTCACCGACCGCGTCCGTCTCACTGGCCGCTCGTCATACACCACTTGCCGGGTGCGGACCGGACGGGCCACGGTCACTGGAGCTGGCGCCGGCGAGACGATCTGCGCGTCGCCCAGGCCGTAGGCCGGCTGCACCGTGTTGGCGACTGGATACGCCGTCGCGCCGTACGACACCGGGGCTGCCAGCTGATTCTGAGCATACGCAGCGGGCTGACCAACCGCCACGCACTCGACTTGCGATACAGCTGCGCCGTTGACGACAACAGGGCGCACCAGCGCGCGCTGATGCGGTTCGCAGTTCACGAGCACGGGCACGCCTGGTTGATTAGCGGACAGCGGCTGCGCCGCGACCGTTGTCAGATCGCGAGCCGTCCCGCCACAAGCAAACGTGAAGAGCAACGCGCTTGCACCAAGCGTAGCGCCGAGCGCCGATCTCCACCGTGTGTTCGATTCCCTCAACATCCCTCACCTCCGCGTATGCGTTGCCCCTACCTAGTCCAAGCGGGATGCCATCTCGGGACGGCGGAAAACCATTGAAAACAGGGGTGTTTTGCGGCCGCACTGGGGACCTGGCCCGGCGGACTGTCCTCTGCGGGGTTCACCTCGTGCGATGACGATGACAACCGGCGGCTTCCCGTTTCCGACTTCCCGCCTCCGGCTGGAAGCCAGGCGGAAGCTGATGGCTGAAAGCTATACTCGCGTCGAATGTCAAGAATCCTGGTTGTCGAGGATGATCCGGATATCGCGGAACTGATCCGGCATTACCTGCAGAAGAACGGCCACACGATTGACCTGTCAGCCACCGGCAGGGGTGTGGTCTCGCGGCTCCGGGCGGATCCGGCCGATCTCGTCATCCTCGATTTGATGCTGCCCGAAGTCGACGGCCTGGTGATCTGCCAGGCAATTCGCAACGACCCGAAACTGTCCGCGACCCCCATCATCGTTCTCACCGCCCGCGGTGATGAAGCGGATCGGGTGGCGGGGCTCGAGCTGGGCGCCGACGATTACGTCACGAAGCCCTTCAGCCCGAAAGAGCTGTCGGCGCGGGTGACGGCCCTTTTGCGCCGCACGGCACGGCCGGCGGCCGGCTCCGTCATGCGTTACGGCGGCATTTCGATCGATTCAGAACGCCATGCCGTGACCAGCCACGGGGAAGACGTTCGACTCACGGCGAAAGAGTTCCTGTTGCTGCAGTACTTGCTCCAGCACCGCGGTCGCGTCCTCTCGCGAGACTTGTTACTGACCGACGTGTGGGGATATCACTACACGGGTGGAACACGAACGGTGGACGTTCACATTCGCCGGCTGCGCGAAAAGCTTCCCGAGCTCGTCGACGCGATTGAAACTGTCAAGCAGTTCGGCTACAAGCTCCTCGACCGATGACGTTCCGCACGCGCGTCTTCCTGACGGCGCTTCTGGCGTCGGCGATTACCCTTGGCGTGGCCATCGCGCTGCTCTCGTATCAGCTGCGGGGATCCGTCAACGAACGGATCGAACGCTCGCTGGTCTCCGAAGCGCGTCTCGCGGCTGAGACGCTGTCCCATCGCAGCGCCGCGACCGCAGCAGAGCTCGATGCCGAAGCGGATGCGCTCGGCCGCCTGACGTCTGCGCGAGTGACGTTCATCTCGGGTGACGGAACGGTCGTGGGCGACTCGCAGGTCGCCGCCGAGGCGCTCCACACGCTCGAAAACCACGCGTCGCGGCCCGAAGTCATCGAGGCTCGGCGAACCGGACTGGGGATCGCGCGACGGTACAGTACGACGGTCAGCGCGGAGCTGCTGTACGTGGCGGTGCCGGTCACGAACCCGGCGGTCCCGGCACTCGCGGCAGTGCGTCTCGCCTTGCCTCTCACGGAAGTCCGCGATCAGCTCGCGGCCGTGCGGCGCATCGCCTGGATTGCCGCGGCCACGGGATTGGCCGCTGCCCTGCTCTTCGCCTGGATCGCATCCGCCTTCCTCACCAGGCGCGTGCAGTCGATCGCGGAGGTTGCGCGACGGTATTCAGCCGGCGACTTGTCCCGCCCCGCGCGCGACTACGGCTCGGATGAAATCGGCGCGGTCGCCAGGGCGCTGGATCAATCCGTCCGGGAAATCGGCCGTCGCTCGGCGGAACTGGCTGCCGATCGATCGCGGATGGAAGCGATTCTCGCCGGCATGACCGAGGGTGTCCTCGTGGTGAGCGACCAGGGCCGGGTGCAGCTTGTCAACGTTGCGGCCAGGCACATGCTGCGCCTGGACGACTCACCCCATGGCCGTCATTACATGGAAATCGTTCGTCACCCGGAAATCGCCGCCCTCGTGACCACCGCGCTGCGCGGCGCGCCCGGGGAGGGACTCGAACTACCACTCGACCCGGGCGTGGCGATTGTGGCGCGGAGCGCACCGATTCGAGGAGAGGGCACAAGCGGCGCGGTCGTAGTCCTGCACGACATCACGGATCTTCGCCGTGCCGATCGGATCCGGCGCGACTTCGTTGCGAATGTGTCGCACGAGCTGCGAACGCCGTTGACGGCCGTTCGCGGATATGTCGAAGCATTGCTCGACAGCAATGCCGAGGGAGACGAAGCACGGCGCTTTCTTGAAATCATCGGACGGCACACCTTGAGGATGGAGCGGCTCGTCCGCGATCTTCTGCGCCTGGCGCGCCTCGATGCGGGTCAGGAATCGAGGGAACAGGTCGAATGTTCAGTCGAAGCGCTTTTCTCCGGCGTGGAAGCGGAACTGTCGACTGTGCTGGACGCCCGCCATCAGCGCGTCGAACGGCTCGTCGATCCAGCAGCCGCGACCGTCCACGGTGATCCCGCCAAGCTGCACGATGCCTTGCGCAACCTGCTCGAGAATGCGACCAACTACGCGCCCGAATCCAGTCGCATCCTGATGTCGTCGATGCGGCGGGATGGTCAGGTCGTCATCACGGTCGCAGACGAGGGACCAGGGATTCCCGCCGCCGATCTTCCCCGCGTGTTCGAGCGTTTCTACCGTGTGGACAAGGCTCGTTCGCGTGGCGCTCGCGATCCGGGCGGAACCGGCCTCGGGCTCGCCATTGTCAAGCATCTGGTCGAGTTGCACGGCGGGCGTGTGACGGCGGCCAATCGCCCGGAAGGCGGCGCGGTGTTCACGGTGGAATTGCCTGCCTGATTACGGGGCGACCGTTTTCGACACAATCCAGTAGGTAAGCGCCGCAATCAGAGCCGACGCGGGGATCGTCAGAATCCATGCCCAGACGATCCGGCCGGCCACGCCCCACCGAACGGCCGACAGACGCTTGATTGAACCCACCCCGATGATGGCGCCAGTGATCGTGTGTGTCGTGCTGACGGGAACTCCCAAGTGAGTGGCGGTGAAGAGCGAAATGGCACCGGCCGTTTCAGCGGCAAAGCCGCCGACTGGTTGAAGCTTGGTGATCTTCGATCCCATCGTGTGGATGATGCGCCAGCCTCCCGACAACGTGCCGAGTGCGATCGCGGCGTGCGCGGCAAGCACGACCCACAGATCGATACGGAAGGCTGCGATGTAGCCACCGGCATAGAGTGCCCCCGCGATGATGCCCATCGTTTTTTGCGCGTCGTTTCCTCCGTGGCCCAGGCTGTAAGCCGCGGCGGAAAACAGCTGCAGACGCCGGAACCACCGATCCACGCGTCCGGGGGAAAAATTCCGGAACACCCACAGGTTGCCCGCCATGATGACGAACCCGAGGGTCATACCGATCATCGGCGCCAGCACGATGAAGATGAGCGTCTTCGTCCAGCCCGCCGCAATGATCGCGCCCCAGCCGGCTTTGGCGACCGCCGCGCCGGCATAACCGCCAATGAGCGCGTGTGAGGAGCTCGTGGGCAGACCGTAATACCACGTAATCAAGTCCCAGATGATGGCGCCCGTGAGACCGGCAAAAATCACCGCAAAGCTGACGATATTGATATCGACGAGCCCCGATCCCACCGTCTTGGCGACCGCCGTCCCGAACGTGAACGCCGCAACGAAGTTGAAGAAGGCGGCCCAGACGACCGCTTTGCCCGGCGTCAGGACGCGTGTGGATACGACGGTCGCGATCGAGTTTGCGGCGTCGTGAAAGCCGTTGATGTAATCGAAGACCAGTGCGACCGCGATGAGAATCGCGACAGCGAAGAAGTTCGCGTCCATCCGGTCAGGCGTGCTTGACGACGACGCCTTCGAGCACGTTGGCGACGTCCTCGCAGCGGTCGGTCGCGTCTTCGAGGAAGTCCAGGATCTCCTTCCATTTCATGATGACGACGGGATCCTTCTCCTCCTCGAACAGCAGCTGGACGGCGTGCTGATGCGCCCGATCGGCCTCGTTCTCGAGCCGGTTGATTTCAACCGCACACTCCGTGACACCCGAGCGCCCCCCCAGGGCCTTCATGGCGCAGACCACCTGCGTGGCCGACTGGGAGATGATGCGGCTGAGTTGCCGCGCATCCGGACGCACCCGATCGATGTGATACAGCCGGATGACCGCGGCGGAGGCATCGATCGCGTCCATCACGTCGTCGAGCGACCGCGCCATCGCGTGGATGTCTTCGCGATCCAGAGGGGTGACGAAGGTGCGGTGGAGCCGCTGGATGATCTCGTGCGTCAGGAAGTCGCATTTGTGCTCGACCTCCTTGATCTCGTCAGCCTTGTCCCAGACGGGACGATCCGGCTTCAACATTTCCTCCAGCAGACCGGCGCCGTGCTCGATCTGCTGGGCGAGCGCGAGGAAATCGTCGAAAAACCGCTCTTCCCGGGGAATCAATCTGAACGCCACGCACACCCCCGCGCGAAATCTTAGCAGATAGCTGTGAGATTTAACGGATCTGTTACATGTCGCCGGCTGCCTCGGACGAACGAGGGCTGTCCGCCGCGACGATTAACACAGATGTAACAAGCTTGTAGTTGGCGCATTACAGCCCCCCGATACCCTCCTGATTCGATACGGCTGCCAGCCGACCATCAATGCAGTCCAGACGCTCGTCCGCTTCCGGAGGTTTCTCGATGTTCACGATGTTCCACACGACAGTGACGTTAGCCGCACTGTGCCTGGCCGCCCTGCCGGCTCCCGCTTTCGCTGCGCCGCCTCAACAGGCAGTGGCGACCACGGGCGCCACCGTGCGCGTCAGCGGTGTCGTCCGCGACGAACAAAACGCCGTGACCCTTCCTGGCGTGCCAGTTACCGTTGTCGGCAGCCACGAGACGGTGTACACGGACGTCGACGGCCGTTACAGCCTCCAGCTTCCTCCCGGCAAGCACCAACTCAAAGTCGCGATCGAGGGCTATCGCGAGCGGACGATTGACGTCGACGTGACCTCGGGGCGTGCCGTGGCAGTTGACGTGGCGCTTCCGATGAACAAGTTCGCGGAAGAAGTCACCGTCCGGGGCCAGGCGCTCGACGCGGCGACATCAACACAGGAAGCACAGCTCGTGGAGCGGCGAAATGCGCAGGTCATCACCGACAACATGGGCGCGCAGGAAATGAAGAGTAATGGAGACTCCGACGCCGCCGCGGCGCTGCAACGCGTCACAGGCATTTCGGTCGTCGACAATCAGTTCGTCTTCGTCCGCGGCCTCGGCGAACGCTACAGCAACACCACGCTCGCAGGGGCCGTCATTCCGACAACCGAACCGGACAAAAAGGTCGTTCCGCTCGACCTCTTCCCTACGGCGCTGATCGATAGCGTCCAGATCGCCAAGTCCTATACCCCCGACAAGTCGGCCGAGTTCGCCGGTGGCCTGGTCGAGATCGTGCCGCAGAAATTCACGAATCGACAGGTGTTCGACCTGTCGTACGGCGGCAACTGGTACGAAACAGCGACCGGTAAGGGGATCCCGTTGAGTCCGCTGGGCGACAGCGACTGGTGGGGCTTCGACGGCGGCGCTCGCGAGCTGCCTGCGGGCTTTCCCGGCAACAAGGTCGTTCGCCGGGGTGTTTTCACGCCGGATGTCGGCTACACCCGTGACGAGATCACCAGTTTCGGCCGCATGCTCGACACCTCAGTGTGGAGACCGGTCTCGAAGAGTGCTCGACCGGGTCAGAACTTCAGCGCCTCCTACGGCAATCGCTTCGGCGATCTGGGGATACTCGCGAGCGTCACTCAATCCTACAAGGAACAGTACGTCGAAGAGACTCGGCGCTTCTTCCGGATCGGTGAAGGTGGCGCGCTCGAGCCGGTCACCGACTACGACTTCCAGACCGGCACGCAGAAAGCCCAGTTCGGCCTTGTCGCCAACCTGGCGTACCAGTTCAACCATGCCAACCGTGTCTCGTTCGAGAACTTCTACACCCACTCCGGGCGTGACGAAGGACGCCTGTTTGAGGGGCCCAACACGGAGAACAACTTCGTCTATCGCAACTATCGGCTCCAGTTCATCGAAGAGGGCCTTCTGACCAACCGCGTCTCGGGCGAGCACTTCCTCCAGAACTGGGGAAACAGCCGGATCGACTGGCGTGCCAGCTACGGCAAGGCGCAACGGGATGAGCCGGATCTTCGCGAAACGCTTTATCAACAGCCCATCGTCAACGGAGCGGGGGCGGGAAATTTCGTGCTGGCCGACGAATCGCAGAGCGGCTTCCGGCTTTTCAACGCGCTCGACGACAGGACCACGGAAGTGGGGCTGAACTGGAGCACATTCGGATCCCCGGGCGGGCGGCCGGCCGTGTACAAGTTCGGACCGTCGTACATCCGCAGGACACGTGATTTCTCGTCCCGCCGATTTCGCTACATCCCGACGAATCTCGTCGCGCTGAATCTGACGCTGGCCCCGGAGGAGCTCTTTGCCAGCTCGAATGTCGGTTCTGCATATCGATTCAACGAGGAAACGCGGCCGGTTGACGCGTACGACGCCGAACAGACCACTTACGGCGTCTACGGAATGGGTGACTGGGTGCTGTCGAACAAATCGCGACTGGTGGCGGGGCTGCGTATCGAGCGTTTTCGCGAAGCGGTCAACACGTTCGATCCGTTCGGTCTGTTCGAGCACCGCGAACAGGCGCTGCTGGAGAACACTGACGTGTTCCCAGGCGCGAATTTCGTCCACGCGCTAAAGCCGAACACCAATTTGCGCCTCGGATTCAGTCAGACCGTGAACCGGCCGGAGTTCAGGGAGCTTGCCGCATTCGAGTTCACAGATGTCGTCGGCAATCGTGCCATTCGCGGGAATCCTGCCCTCGTCCGATCGCTGATCCAGAACGTCGACGCGCGGCTCGAGAGCTTCACGGGCGGCCGCGGCGTGCTCGCCGCAAGCGTGTTCTTCAAGAACTTCAAGGATCCGATCGAGCGGGTCATCAGCGCGGGCGCGCAGCCCCTGCAAACGTTCGAGAACGCCGAGAAGGCGCGCAACCTTGGCTTCGAGCTCGAGGCAAGCCGCGCGCTCACGAAGAACCTGTACTTCAGCGTGAATTACACCTTCGTGGATTCAGAGATCACGCTGCCGGAACGCGCGCGCCGCGTGCAAACCTCGACATCGCGGCCGCTCGCCGGGCAATCGAGGAATCTCTTCAATGCGATTGGAGAGTTCACGATGGCCGGGTTCCAGGCGCGAGTGCTCTACAACTTCTTCGACGATCGAATTTCTGATGTCGGCGCCAACCAGGCCCCGGACATCGTCGAAAGCGGCCGTGGCTCGGTGGACCTCGTGCTCATCCAGAAGCTCGGCGCACTGGGCCTGCGACTGACCGTTGAAAACCTCACGGACGAGCCGTATCTCTTCCGGCAGGGCACCGAAGAGCAGCGGCGGTTCGAGCTGGGACGCGCCCTGTTGTTCTCGGTCGGGTACTCCTTTTTCTGAGTGGCGTCGATTACCGGCACATTACTTTGGAGGATAACGAGTGATGAAGCTTTCGCGGATCAAAGCAGCGGCGGTCGCTCTCGTGGCGGCGGGGGCGCTCGCGCAGACACAGCTGGTCTTTACGCAGCAGCACCGTACACCTCGCAGCGTTCCGGGACTCGAGAAGCAGGTCGTCGTCGTCAGCGGGAGAATCACCGGCGCGGAAACGTGGACGAACAACTACTACTGGATATTACGCGGCGCGGTGTTCGTGCAGGAAAACGCCACACTGAACATCCAGGCCGGAACCACGATTGTCGGAGAGGCCGGCAGCGTCGGGACGCTCATCGTCGAACGAGGCGGTCGCTTGAACGCGATCGGAACCGCGGAGCAACCGATTGTCTTCACCTCGGACCAGCCGGTGGGCGAGCGCGCGCGGGGTGACTGGGGCGGCATCATCCTGAACGGCCGCGCACCGGTCAATCTCGAGGGGGGCGAGGGCGAGGGTGAGGCCGATACGGGCGTGTACGGCGGCGACGACCCCAACGACAACAGCGGATCGCTTGTCTACGTTCGCGTCGAGTTCGCCGGAACGGAATTCAGCCCGGACAACGAATTGAATGGGATCGCGTTCCAAGCCGTCGGCCGCGGCGGGCGCTACGAGTTCATCCAGGTGCACATGAACAAGGATGACGCCCTGGAGTGGTTTGGCGGCACCGCCGACATCAAACACGCGATTGCCAGCAATGCCGGGGACGACAGTTTCGACTGGACGTTCGGCTGGCGCGGCCGGGCTCAGTTTCTTGCCGTCACGCAACGCGGCGATGATGCAGACGCCGGCATCGAAGCCGATAACAACGAGTTCAACAACGAGCTGCTCCCGCGATCGGCACCCACGATCTACAACGTGACCTTCTGCGGCGACCCGGATCGCAATGAGGGCTCAGAGAGTACCCGGGGCGTGTTGCTGCGCCGGGGCACGGCGGGCGAGTTCCGCAACTTCATCATCCAGGGATTCAAGAACGTCGGAATCGAGGTCAATGGCAGCTCGTCTCTCCGGGAGGCAAATGCAGGTACGTTGATCGTCGGCAATGGTGTCATCTTCAACACAGGCGCAAGCGGCACGACATACGGAGCCACCACGACGATTCCTTTGTTCAATTCCAGATTCCCAGACATCCGGTTGGGCCAGAACCCGGGCATCGGCAACTGCCACAACCATGAGGCCCCGGATTTTCTGCCCACGGGTGTCGCGACCCTCGCTGGGGGGCAAGTCACACCGGCCGTCCCACCAAACGACGGGTTCTTTGAAGTCACCACGTATATCGGGGCGTTCAGCCCGGATCCCGATCTGAATTGGGCAGCCGGTTGGACCGCATTCCCACAGCGGTGAACAGCGGTGATGCTGCCGAACGATTCGCACCGTGTCCCAGGGCGTCGGCGACACGTGCTGGTGTGGGTTTTCGCGGTGGCCACGGCGTTGCTCGGCGCCCGATGCGGCCCGCAGCGCAGCCTGTCACCGACGTTTCGGTCGCAGGACGACCTCATTCGGGCCGTCCTTGATGGCTTCGCGCACCGCGACCGTTCTGGGCTTGAGGCGATTGCCCTATCGGAGGCGGAGTTTCGAGACCTTGTCTGGCCCCAGTTGCCCGCCGCACGGCCCGAACGCACCCTGCCATGGGAATACGTCTGGAAGGACATCCGCCAGAAGAGTCGATCCACGCTTGGACAGCTGCTGGCGGTGCACGGGGGGCGAAAATATAAGGTGCTCGCTGTGCAGGCAACGGGCGACACCACGCGCTATCACGGCTTCGAAGTGGCCCGCAAAACGGAACTGACCGTCGCCGATCAAACGGGACAGCAGCGCCGAATACGTCTCTTCGGCTCCATCGTCAACGCCCGGGGACAATTCAAAGTGTTCAGTTACATCACTGACTGAGGGACCGCTCGTCGGCCGCACCGGCAAGAGCCATTTAACATTTGTGTAACACCACTGTGACGACGGCGAAACGAGGTACGCGTACGCTTCGGAGCCATGCCCGACTGCTTCCGTCTATGGGTCCCGATGATCCTCATGGTGATGCTCCTTGCCTGCCCGCGCGAGGGACTCAGTCAGACCCCCGCCGCCGGTTCGGCCGCGCCCGACGACACGCCATCCGTTCGCGTTGGTGCCACACTCTTTCTCGATTACACCGTGACGCAGGAGCCTCGAACGATCGATGCGGACGGAAACAGGATCACGCCCAACTCGTTCAACGTCGCTCGCTCCTACATCAACGTGACCGGCCAGATTTCCCATCTCGTCGCCTTTCGCGTAACGCCGGACATTGCACGTGAATCTGGGGCTGGCAGCTCACTGAATGGCAGTTACACCTTCCGGCTCAAGTACGCGTACGCGCAGTTCAACTTGAGCGACTGGGTGGGCGGTGGTTCGTGGCTGCGTCTCGGCATGCAACAGACGCCCTGGGTCGATTTCATCGACAACGTCTACCGCTATCGATTTCAAGGAACGACACTCGAGGATCGAGAAGGGATTCTTGCCTCGTCCGACGTCGGCGCCACCTTCCGCTGCCAGTTCTCGGGCAACTACGGCGAGGTGCACGGCGGCCTCTACAACGGTGATAACTACAACCGGGCCGAGGCGAACGACCAGAAGGCCCTGATGGTCCGGGTGACCATCCGGCCGCTGCCGCAATATCCTCGGCTGAGCGGACTCCGCATCACCGGGTTCTACGACCTCGATGCGTACGTAAAAGACGCGGAGCGACGCCGTGGAATCGTCGGCGCGACCTATGAACATCCGTACGTGAACGCAGGAGTGAATTACGTCGCCACGACGGATCAGACTCGCATCGTCAATCCGAAGCTGAACGGGCATGGGTATTCGATCTGGACGACCCCCAAAACGCCGAAGGGATTCGGGTGGGAAGGCCTCCTCCGCTTCGATCATCTCGTCCAGGAACAGGCGACGTCCGTCCTCACCGGAACGCGCGACCGGACCATTGCCGGCGTCGCGTACTGGTTCCCGCGGCAAGGCAACGTTTCAGCGGCGCTCTTGCTGGACTATGAGTGGGTGAACAACCGCAACTACAACCCATCCCGCGACGATGAGCGACGGCTGGCGCTTCATGCCCTGATAAATTTCTGAAGCTGCAAAAGCGCGTGCGCTTTACTCAGAATTAACAGGGTTGAAACTGGTCCGAAACGAATCGACGTTAAGGTGGCCGCATGTCATTATTCTTACGATCCGCTGGGTGTCTCATCGCCCTCTCCGCTGTGGCGTGTGGAGGTGACAGCGCCAATCGGGCGAGTTCCAGCGGAAGCCCGAGTCTGATCACGGTGGACGGGTCCAGCACCGTGTTCCCCATCACCGAAGCCGTCGCGGAGGAATTTCAGCGCGCCAACCCCGGCACGCGAGTGACTGTAGGGACTTCAGGCACCGGGGGCGGGTTCCAGAAATTCTGCCGGGACGAAACCGATATCTCCGACGCGTCCCGCCCGATCAAGGTGACGGAGGCGGATACCTGCTCGAAGGGAAACGTCCAGTTCATTGAGTTACCGATTGCCTACGACGGTCTGGCGGTCGTCGTAAATCCCAAGAATACATGGGCGACATCGATGACGGTCGCCGAGCTCAAGAAGCTTTGGGAACCGGCAGCACAGGGCAAGGTCACCAGGTGGAGCCAAATCCGGGACGGCTTTCCCGATCGAGAAATCCATCTTTTCGGCGCCGGCGTGGACTCCGGCACTTTCGACTACTTCACCGAGGCAATCGTCGGAAAGGAAGCCCAGAGCCGCGGCGATTACACATCAAGCGAGGATGACAACGTCATCGTCCAGGGCGTGAGTGGAGACGAGCTCGCGCTCGGGTACTTCGGATACGCTTACTACGAGGAAAACAAGGACAAGCTCAAGCTCGTCGCGATCGACGATGGCGACGACAAGAACGGTAAGGGACCGATCGCGCCTTCCCCCGACACCGTCAAGAATGGCACGTATCGGCCGCTGTCACGCCCTGTGTTCATCTACCCGAAGCTCAAGGCGCTCGACCGACCAGAAGTGAAGAGTTTCGTAGACTTTTACCTCTCCAAGGGAATGGCGCTGATTCGTGAGGTCGGCTACATCCCACTGACCGACCATGAGTACGAGCTCGTGCGAAGCCGTCTCACGGCGCGAAAGACCGGTTCGATGTTCCACGGCACGGACAGCCATAGCCAAGTCACTCTCGAACAGCGGCTCGGTCAGTAACGCCATCGGAGTGTCGTGTCCAGACGCGTCCGATCATTGATTGAGTTCGTCATCGAGCGCATCCTGTTCTCGTGCGCGGCGGGTTCGGTGCTGGTTACGGCCGGGATCATCTTCGTCTTGATTTTCGAGACCGCTTCGTTCTTCCGCGAAGTGCCGGTCACGAAGTTTCTGTTTGGAACGGTCTGGACGCCGCTCTTCTACGACCCGCAGTTCGGTGTGCTGCCGCTCGTCGCTGGTACCGTACTCGCATCCGCCATCGCGATGCTGGTCGCGGTGCCAGCCGGCCTCGTAACCGCCATCTACCTCAGCGAATATGCGCCCGAGGCAATCAGACGCTTGGTACGGCCGATCCTCGAAATACTGGCTGGCGTCCCAACCGTTGTCTATGGCTACTTCGCTTTGCTGTTCGTCACCCCTCTCCTGCAGCGGTTCGTTCCTGATCTTGCCGGGTTCAACGCCCTCAGCCCTGGCATCGTGATGGGCATCATGATCCTTCCTCTGGTTTCCTCACTCTCGGAAGACGCGTTGCGCAGCGTGCCGAACGGTTTACGAGAGGGGGCGTACGCGCTCGGCGCCACCAAAGCGCAAGCCGCTCTGCGAGTCGTTGTGCCCGCTGCGTTCTCGGGAATATCCGCAGCCTGCATCCTGGCGATTTCACGTGCCGTCGGCGAAACGATGATCGTGGCGATTGCCGCAGGCCAGCAGCCGCGACTGACCCTGGACCCGCGCGTGCCCATTGAAACGATGACCGCCTACATCGTGCAGGTGAGCCTGGGGGATACACCCGCAGGGACACTCGAGTACCGAACCATCTTTGCCCTCGGCATGCTTCTGTTCCTCAGTACGTTCGCGTTGAACCTCGTGTCGAACTGGCTTCGCGAACGGTTCCGGGAGGAGTACGCGTGACGTCCAGCAACGTCACGACGGCAGCCGCCCGTGGGGTCGCGCGCTACGCCGGCGATCGTCTCCTCAATCTCTTCGGCATCCTGGTGATGCTGCTCGCGCTCGTGTCCCTGGGCGCGCTCTTGTACGATATCGGGCGCGACGGCTTGGGCCGCCTCTCGTGGCAGTTTCTGACGAGCTATCCCTCGCGACGTCCGGCGGACGCCGGAATCTTGCCGGCATTGGCCGGCAGTATTTATGTCATTGCCCTCACCGCACTCCTTGCGATCCCGTTTGGCGTGGCGGCAGCGATCCATCTCGAAGAGTACGAGCGTCGTGGGCGGTTTGCCCGTCTCATCGAGATCAACATCGCCAATCTCGCGGGCGTTCCTTCGATCATCTATGGGCTGCTGGGGCTGGGTCTCTTCGTTCGCATGCTCGGGATGGGACGGAGCGTACTCGCCGGCGCGTCAATTCTCGCGCTGCTGATCCTGCCGGTGGTGATCCTTGCCACTCGCGAGGCGTTGCGCGCGGTCCCGAAATCACTGCGCGAAGGGTCGTACGCCCTCGGCGCGACGAAGTGGCAGACAATCTGGCGTCAGGTTCTCCCGGCAGCCGCTCCGGGCATCCTGACCGGCCTCATCCTCGCGCTTTCACGAGCGATTGGGGAAACAGCGCCGCTTATAACCATCGGCGCCCTGACCTACGTGCCGTTCGTCCCATCTGACGTGTGGTCCCCGTTCACCGTCCTCCCCATTCAGGTGTTCAATTGGGTGTCGCGGCCACAAGCGGCATTTGCAGAAAATGCCGCGGCCGGCATCGTCGTCCTGCTCGCCCTGTTGCTCGTCATGAATGGCGCTGCGATCGTACTGCGCGACAGGCTGCGCGGTCGCAGTTTGTAGAGAATGCCGGGCGCATCTTCATCCGAGCCGCTCGCGCGCGATCAGATTGTCGACGCGGTCACGAATCTCATCCCGGATCCGGCGCACCGTCTCCATGTCGGCTCCCTGTGGATCCGACAGCGGCCAATCTTCGACGCGTAGACCGGGGACAAACGGACACTCATCGCCGCATCCCATCGTGACGAGCATATCGGCCGTGCGTGCCAACGACTCAGTCAGCTTCTGAGGCCGCGCTCGGCTGAGATCGATCCCGACTTCTTGCATCGCCGCGACCACTTCCGGGTGGACACGGTCACCTGGTGAGGTACCGGCCGAGATCGCGCGGGCTTTCACAGGATTGGCGAGTGCGTTGAAAAAGGCGGCCGACATCTGCGACCGCCCGGCGTTGTGCACGCACGCGAAGAGATAGGTTTTCACGAACCCGAAGCGCGACGAGATCTCAATTGCAGCACGTCGGCCCGCAGCATGTGCGCCCGGAGGGCTTCGTTGCGCGAATGAATGCGCTTGCGAACTTGCCGTCCGCCTGGGCCGCAGCCGTCCCGACGTCGATGCCGGCGTTCGTCAACAGCTCGCGCGCGTCCTCCACGCGATAGACGCGCCACGGATCGACCGTCACATCGTCGAAACCCACAGCGCTCAAATAGGTTCGATACTCACCTTCCTCGAGGGCCCCAGCCACGCAGCCGACCCAGAGTTCGACGCTGCGCCTGATGTCGGCCGGGACTTCGCCGCGGACCACGACATCCGAGACAGCGAACCGTCCACCTGGCTTCAGCACGCGAAACGCTTCGCGCAGCACTTGCGGCTTGTCGGAGGACAGATTAATCACGCAGTTGGAGATGACGACGTCAACGGAGTTGTCGGGCAACGGGATGTGTTCGATGTCGCCCTTGAGGAACTCGACGTTCGTGACGCCGGCTTTCCGCTGGTTTTCGCGAGCGAGGGCCAGCATTTCGTCGGTCATATCGAGGCCGTACACCTTCCCCGTCGGACCGACCCGGCGGGCGGAGAGCAGCACGTCGATTCCGCCGCCTGACCCGAGATCGAGAACCGTCTGACCGGGCTGCAGGTCGATGAGCGCGGTGGGATTCCCGCAGCCGAGCGACGCCTCGACTGCTTCTTTGGGGAGGCCGGCCGTTTCGCTCGCCTCGTACAGATCGGACGTGATCGGGTCTCCGCAGCCACACGATGTTCCGCAACACCCCGATTTGGGCTGTCCTGTCGCGGCGCGGGTGGCCGCCTCGCCGTATTTCTCACGAATCGCGTCTTTCAGCTCTGCCATGATGGTGTCCTCGTGTCTTCGAGACTATATTCGCCAATACGAATATAGTCAATGCTACGGCGAGTGGACTACATCTGTCAAGCCGCATATAATACCGGCATGGAAGACCGCCGCCTCGCCTCGCTCGAAACCCTGTTCAAGGCCCTCGCCGACCGCACCCGCCTTCGCATCCTGGGCCTGCTCGTCAACGGTGAGGTCTGCGTCTGCGACATTCACGACAGCCTCGGCATTCCCCAGCCGATGACGTCGCGTCACCTCGCCTACCTCCGGCGCGCCGGACTCGTCGCCACGCGGAAGGATGGCCTGTGGGTGCATTATCGCCTGGCCGACGTTCCCGATCCTGTTCTCGCCGCCGTCCTGTCAGCCGCTGCGCATGCCGTCGGCCACGTCCCCGCCTCGGCGCGCGACCGGCGGCGCCTTGCGCGTAAAGTCGATCTGCTCCCTGAAGCTGCAGGACCGGCGAGATTCTGCTGCTCGAAATAACGGAGCGCCGCTCCGCAGTATTTACCACTCCGATAGCCTCCCTTCGCGAAGCCGTCACACGGGACACCTACCATCTGCGCTGAGGAGGCTGACATGCCGCTCATGCCGATCGACGATGCCGTTGAACTGATTCGAATGGAATACGCGGAACTCCCCGGACTGAAGCTCACATTCTGGCAGGCGCAGCGCCTCTGGAACCTGTCGCAGGATGTCTGCGCGCGGGCGCTGAGGATTCTGACGGACTCACAGTTCCTGACGCGCACGGCGGACGGCGCATACGTCCGTCAATGGTGGCCGCCCACGACACCCGCCAACTGTCGTCAAACAGCCGCATAACCAGGAGCCAGTGACATGTCGCACACATTGACTCTCGCCTGCGGGTGTGTGGTGTACGTCTCCTGCCACCCGAAGACGAACATCGCGCACAGCCGGATCATCGAGCGGCGCGGCGCCGTCTGCGGAAATCGCAAACATGCGATCGGCGTACGCCTGTGGCTGTGGGAGATGCTACCGGAGTCCGAGGCGGATGGTGGCATCGCCTTCGAGCACGGCGGCCCGCCGGCGCGACGAGTGGACTGGACGTCGGGCGCACGGTTTGCGGAAAGCGCGTTCGATGAGTGAGGTGGAGAGCCGAATGGCCTTCTATGAAGCCCAACTCGAACGACTCCGTACTGAGAACGCTCAATTGCGGAGGTCCGCTCAGGCGTTCGGCGAGCTTGCGGAACGTTTGAACCAGGCCCTGATGATTGCGTCTGCTGCACGAGCGACACTACCGCATGATGCCCATGAAGAAGAGCACCAGCTCGAGCACCAGGATCGCGATGATTGTCAGCTCGAGCAGATGCCCGCGTGACATGCCGACTTGCTCCACAGCAAAACGATAGATGTCGTTCAACGTCGTGAGCTTCTCCTCGACGCTGGCCTTCCAAGGCTCGAGCCCCAGTCGCGACGCGGTCAAATGAAAGAGCCTGGCCGCATAGATGTCGCCGACCATCTTCAGCGCGTTCTGCGTCTGATCGGTTATCTCGTTGACGTCGATGAACAGCGCCTTCAGTTGATGCGCGGCGCGGAGAGACCCGCGGCCCGACAGCGAGTCCCACCAGTGCGGTCGCTGAAGCTGGCCGTAGATCCGGCCCAGTTCCACGTCGAGCAGCTCATCATAGTAGCGGAATTCGAGCAGCTGTGAATTGGCGAACTCCACGATCTCGAGCGCGGCGTGCGCTCCCGCCTCGCTATCGTGGATGAACGCCGCGTTCCAGGTGGGAATCACGAGGTCGTCCGGAAAGTACGAGAGACGGTTCCGCAGGATCTCTTCCTGCTCCTGCGTGCTGAGCGGCTGGACCTCGCCACGGAGAATCTGGGCGATCTCTCGCCCGTGCGTCGCGATCAGCTCTTCGGCCGTGGCGCACGTCTCGAGCGACGTCACAGCCACGACCAGATAGTCTTCCGTGAGAAACCTGGCCCGAACGCCGCGCATGGCGGTGTCGAATCGTGCCACCAGCGATCGGCAGCACGCTTCCGCTTTTTCCTCGAGCGCGTCGTTCTCGATGTACCGCTGCGTGACGCGGACAAGGTCGCTCCAGTTACCCGTGAACGGACGTGACAAGCCCAGCGAGAGCACGCCGTAGTCGAAGAACTTGGCCCGTGCCCTGAAACCGTCGAACTCACCGAACCCCAACGCTTCGCTCTCCACCACAACGGGAGGCCGGGTGTACTGCAGGTACGAGGGGCTGCCCCTGCCGCCCGCCAGCCGCGCGGGGGTTGCTGCGTCGCCAACCGTTCCGCGCACACGGGGCAAATCGATTTGTTCCGCAACGTCGAACAGGTAGAAGGCCGTCAGAGTGGCCGCTTTGACTGCATGCACTTCGCTACTCTACCGCGTCGAGTGTTCGCAGGATCGCGACCCATGATTGTTTACAAGGATGCCGAGAAAACGACACGATCTCGTTGCGTCCGCGCCTTAGGCTGTTCCATTAAAGACGTCCACCACCCGGACCCCGCCGACGCTGGCAGGCGGCCGGTGGTCGGCCGTGCGGGGAGCGCGCCTGCAGCGGTATAGGCTGCCACGCGCGCTCCGAACGTCGCTCGCCGTCCACCGGGCGCTTACTCGCGCCGATCCTCGTCCCTTCAACACTGCGCGCGTGACCGGCCGTTAACCCACAATTAACCTTCTCGTCACGGCAAGGAAACCTTCACTTCGTACGCTCGTGCGTCATGGAGACGCTCAGTGACTCTCCCGGACGGTCGAAGGGTGGCGCGCGCCGAGGAGAATTGGCTGGCGTGACGCAGATGGCGCGGGTCCTGATCGTCGAGGACGAGCAGGACATCGCCGGATTGATCAAGCACGCGCTCGAGCGCTCGCGTGAGATGCAAGCCTCCATCGTCTCGAGCGGCGATGCCGCGCTCCGTGCTGTCGCCGACGAGCACCCGGACATCGTGATCCTCGACCTGAACCTGCCAGTGATGAGCGGCACCGAGGTCTGTCGGATCTTGCGGTCCACGCCCGCGACCGCCCACATCCCGATCATCATGGTGACGGCGCGGACCTCGGAAGCCGAGCGCGTCATCGGTCTCGATCTCGGCGCGGACGATTACGTCACCAAGCCGTTCAGCCTCCGCGAGCTGGCAGCGCGGGTCCGCGCGGTACTCAGGCGGAAAGGGGCGCCGGCAGCGGCCGCAAGCGTGTACCGAGGAACGCATCTCGTCGCGGACTTCGACGCCGTAGCGATCACCGTGGACCTACAGCCTGTCCGCCTCACGCGGCGGGAGTTCGAACTCCTGCGCTTTCTCGTGCAGAACAAAAACCGCGTCATCTCGCGCGACCGGCTGCTCGAACGCGTGTGGGGCTACGATCGGTTCATCGAAACGCGCTCGGTGGACGTCCATGTCGGACGGCTGCGTGCGAAATTAGGAGTGGCAGGACCGCAGATTGAAACTGTGGTCGGTCTCGGCTACCGGTTCGTGGAATAGCCGACAGGTCGGGTCACTGGCGACTTCGCCAGCCGTTCTCCTCGAGCTCGAGTACCTGCTCTCGAAACGCCAGGAGCGCACGCTCGACGCGATGCCAGTCCTGGTACTGGACCTGGCGAATGACGCGCGTGTCCTGCTCCTCGCGCACCTCCCAGCCGTGCCCAGCTTCCCGGATTGTAAATCGGCGTACGTGTCCGCCCTGCGTCAGTTCTTTTGTGAACATCTGGTTTGATTCCATTATGAGTGGGGACGATCTTTGTACTCCAGCGGGTCCGTCACCGGTGTAACGTTTACGTAAAATACGCAGCTTAGGGCTAGTGCCGGAGACCCGATAGACCGATGCGCCTCAATTCCATACTCATAGCTTTGTCCGTGCTCGCGTCTCAACAGCATCCCGTCACGGGGGTGATGTTCAAGACGCCAGAGGGCGCGTACGCAGTGCTCCGCTTCAATACATCCGATAGCAGTGGCAGTGCACCCGCCGCAGCGGCGGACGTGGTGGTTGACAACACGATTGAGCAGGTCGTCGTGCTGACCCTGGGGGCGAAGCGGCCGCATTACGAGGCGCTGCTTGGACCCTTCAAGCCGGGCCCGCACGAGGTGCGAGTGAGATCCTCCTCACTATGGCCGCAGGACAAGGCCGTAGGAATCCAGAACCTCTCGATCGATGTCATCGCGCCGACCGACCCACGCTTCGACCTCGTGGCGAACGCGCCGGCGATTGGAATGCGGCCTGACACCATCGGCACGGCAAGTGACCTCCCGCTCTTGATGTATGTAGAAGACACGGACGAGTCCGGTTCACGGTGGCTGAGGTATTCGATCATCTTCAGCCATGAAGATGGCGGAACGCCGGGCCCCGCATTGATGGCGCGCTGGGGCCGCACCACCGACATCGAACTGGCGTACGAGGTTGAGCTCCGCAACGGTCGCGTGATGCAGACACGTTATCAGGGGCCCGATCATCGCGTGATCCGGAACGAGCGGCTTGGTCCACGCCCACCCTTTCTGCTCGTGTCGACGCTCAACAATATGTTTCTGGATCGCGGGCGATCGCTGGCCGTCGTTCGGATGTCTCCGCTGCCAGTGAATCTCTCGAACCGCAGCCGCGAGTCGGTGATGGATGACCACCCCTGGATCTATCGCGTGATGGCGCGGGAACTCGCGTCCGAACGTCCTGCCGGCGTCGACAATCCGCGCGATTACGTGTATGTCGACTTACGCCTCGGCAGCCGCGCGGCTGGCATTGCCGTCGGGGTGAAGAACTCGGAGGGCACGACGCGGTGGTCGGACCGGGGGCGGCCCGAATTGGTGGTCTCGCGGCAGGGGGAAATGCGCATCGCCATCCCGTCCCCCGCGCACGATCGTTTGCTGTCCCTCACCCTCCGATGCGATCCGCGTCCCGAGCCCGGCCAGACTGCGGAAGCGACGTGTGACGCAGAGCTGAGAAAGGCATTTCGTCTGGACAATGACGATCAGCCCGGACCAAGCCTGGTCGCTCCAGCTCGGCTGACGATTGAGGCTGGCACGGCTCGTGATATCGCGGTGGAACGATGAACGACGTCATCACGCTGATCCTCGGCGGCGGGCGCGGCGCCCGTCTGTTTCCGCTCACCCACATGCGATCGAAGCCAGCGGTGCCGCTCGGCGGCAAGTACCGCCTCATCGACATTCCGATCAGCAACTGCCTCCATGCCGGGCTCAAACGAATCTTCGTGCTGACGCAATTCAACTCCGCGTCGTTGAACCGGCACATCGCGCAGACCTACCGGCTCGACGTCTTCTCCGACGGCTTCGTCGAAGTCCTTGCCGCCGAGCAGACGCCGGAGAGTTCCAACTGGTTTCAAGGCACAGCGGACGCCGTGCGGCAGGCCGCGCGCCACTTCGCCGGCTACGAGGCCGACCATTACTTGATCCTCGCCGGCGACCACCTCTATCGGATGGACTTTTGTGAGCTGATCGACACGCACGTCGAGAAAGGCGCTGACATCACGATCGCCGCGCAACCCGTCAGCGCAGCGGATGCCACCGAGATGGGCATTTTCCGCTTCGACACGGACGGGCAAATCGAAGCGTTCGAAGAGAAGCCGAACCCGGCGCGGCTCGCCCAGATCGGCAACAGCATTCCCCGCGGATCGACAATCGGCGGCACCACACCCGACAAGCCGTTCGTCGCGTCGATGGGAATCTACGTGTTTTCGCGCGACGCGCTGTTTGAAACACTCGAACAGGCGGGCATCGATTTCGGCAGAGAGATCATCCCCAAGGCGCTTCACACGCACCAGGTGCATCCCTACATCTTCCGCGGCTACTGGGCGGACGTTGGAACGATCGAGGCGTTCTACGACGCCAACATCCAGTTGACCCGGCGCGGCGCCGCGTTCAATTTCTTTCATTTGCGCTGGCCGATTTACACGCATCCACGTTTCCTGCCCGGAACTCGCGCGTACAACTGCCAGATCGATTCGTCAATCGTCGCCGAAGGCTGCTACCTGGACCAGTGCGAGATTCGCGACTCGGTCGTCGGCATCCGCATGCACGTCAGCGCCGGCGCCCGAATCATGCGCAGCGTGCTGCTCGGCGCCGACTACTACGAGGAAGAAGGGGAACCAACCCAGATCCCGCTCGGAATCGGCCGCAACGTCGTGCTCGACCGCGTCATCGTCGACAAGAACGCGCGCATTGGCGACGGCGTCCGGCTCGTGAACGACAAGCACATCCAGAACGCAGATGCCGATGGCTACATGATCCGCAACGGCATCATCATCGTTCCCAAAGGCGCGCGAGTGATGAGTGGTGTGACAGCCTGAGCGCGTCACACCGATCGTCACTGCTATTTTCATCGCTTCCTAAACAACCCACCGCACCGCTTCGTCTAAGCCTGCAATCGCACGCTGAAGTCTGACGCTTCATTCCGGCTCCCTGCCTTTCAGACTTCAGATCGCGAGCGACCCCGGAGGCTCCGATGCTGTGGCTCGTTCCCGCATTGCTCTCGGTTACTCTCGTCGTGGCGCCCGATCCCACATCGCTCCTTTCAGCGCCCGATCGTCGCGTTCGATCGACAGACGCGCACATCGTCGAACTGCTGCAGAGAGGGGTGGCGCGATCCAGGACCTTTGCGGAACTGGTCACCGCGCTCAACACCACCGACGTGATCGTCTACATCGAGCGGGTCCCGACGCTGCCGACGACGCTGGCGGGGCGGCTGCTGCTGTTGCCGATCGCAGGAGAGCAGCGCTACTTGAGGATTCAGGTCCGCGGAGATCTGTCGCCGCTCGAATTGATCGCACTCATCGGCCATGAACTGCGTCACGCCCTCGAAATCGCCGAACACCCGACCGTGCGCGACGGCTCAGCGATGCTGTCTCTCTACCGGCGCATCGGACATCCGAGTGCGGGCGCGCCGCACACGTTCGACACGCCGGCGGCACAAACCGCCGGACGACGGGTGCGGATGGAGTTGGCGAGTTAGTGACCGAGCTTGCGTAGCACGCGCGGAGGAATGAACCAGCGAAGCTGCCCGTAACCCTTGGGCGGGAGCACTTCGAAGTCGATCCGGCAGATCGCGCCCTTCTTGAACTCGATCGGCGATTTCGCGCCGATCAGCCGGCCGGCGAGCTCGCCGAGATTGGGCTCGTGGCCGACGAGCGCGATCCGCGCCTGCTTGGCGTGGCGCGCGAGTTCCTGCACCACGGCGGCAGGCGTGCCGGCGGGCGCCAGCGAATCGCTCGTGACGATCTGCGGCTTCTCCTTCAACGTGCCGGCGATGATCTCCGCGGTCTGCTTCGTTCGCACGAGCGGACTCGTAATGATCATGTTGAAGCCGACCTCGAGGGCGTTCAGTCCTTTCGCCTCGTCACGAAGCCTGGACATCCCGCTACTCGTCAGCGGTCGTTTCGAATCGTCCGGGTACTCCTCTCCCCGTTCCGCAGCGATGCCGTGTCGAATCAAGTACAACTCGAGGACGGGCATCGATCAGGCGCGGCCGGCGCTGACTTTCGGCCGGTTCGCACGAAGCGTCATCTTCAACGGGCGGCGGCGACGAGCGACATGACGCGTCAGCTGCGGCGCAATGACCGTGCGGCACGTCTCGCTCAACTCGAGCAGTGCGGGGTAGGCAGCGATATATCGGGCGTGCAGATGCCTGCACTCTTCCTCGAGCGTTCGCTGCAGCGCATCGAGGCCGCCGTCGGCACCGCCACGGCGTACAGGTGGGGCGGCCTGCACCTCTGCGACGTGACGCTGCAGCACCTGCAGATCGTGCAATCGTCCCAGCGTGTTCTGCACCCGCTTCAGCGCACGCACCAGCGGCTCGGCTGCCGCCGTTCCACCGTCGGCCGCCAGTTCGAGCGTGTAGCGCAGTTTCTTCGCCGCAATCCGGACCTGATGCAGCCGATCGGGCGCGTAGATGTGCCCGGCCTCCTTCACGGCCGCGCCGAACCGACGCGCGCGCTTGACGAGCCGCGTGGCGAGCGTCTCACGCCAGGTTTCGAGGTCACAGGCGGTCAGGGCCACACCAATCGCGCGGAGCCTTCGACCGAGTTTTTCGGAGTTCACCTGATCCAGCCGCTCGAGCATCAGCGCGCGTCTCCGATCGCGTTCCAGGACGACATGCGCGCGGACGTCCTCCAGGGCGTTGCGTGGAATGCCGGGGCGCCGGGCCAGTTCATCCAGGATGTGCAGGGTGACGTCGAGCTCGCGCACGGTCCCGAGAGCCCTCGTCAGGCGTCGGATCTTATTTCGGGCCTTGCCCGTTTTGGCCCCCTTCACGCCAGCCGTCAACACGGGGACCGCTTCGCGGAGTCTGCGGGTCGCCACTCGCGCCTGGTGCACACCCTGACCATCCCCGCGTATCGCCGCGGGCAAATAGCGCTGCAACGCCCGGGCTCTTCGCGCCAGTAAAGTCGTTGTTACACGGGGTTTACGACGATTCATGGTAGGATGGCGGCCAACCCGCCCCTGCGGCTTCATGCACGACGGTCCGTTCAGCCAGTATATAACGGGCATGTAACAGCACAAGCTGACGGCCGGGCTGCGTACTCTCCGCATGCGAATCGCTGCCATCGACATCGGGACGAACTCGATCCACATGATTGTGGTGAAAGTCCGGCCGGATCTTTCCTTCGAAGTCATCGATCGCGAAAAGGACATGATCCGGCTCGGCGCCGGAGGGCTCGACGGCCGCAGTCTGACGACCACCGCCATGTCTGCGGCGCTGCAGACGCTCACCAAGTTCAAACGACTCGCAGAAACGCACAAGGTGGACGAGATCATTGCGGCTGCCACCAGCGCGACCCGCGAGGCAGAAAACGGCGGAGACTTCATCGCGGAGGTCGATCGCCAGACCGGCATCCGCATACGCGTGATTTCGGGAACCGAGGAAGCACGGCTGATCCATCTGGCGGCCGGTTACGGAGTGGACGTCGGCGGCAGCACGGCCGTCGTGATTGACATCGGCGGTGGAAGTGTCGAGGTGACGCTCGGTACCGCGACGCAACTCGCGCTGGGCAAGAGCTTCAAGGTGGGCGTCATCCGGCTCACCGAGCGGTTCGTCAAGTCCGACCCGCTCTCGGATGGCGATGAGCGCCGCCTGGTGAAGCATCTCAATCACGAGATGGGCACGTATCTCGACCAGATCGCCATGCGCGGCTTCGATCGCGCGATTGGAACGTCCGGAACGATCCTCAGCCTCGGGGCGATGGCGCTCAGCGAGGGAGGCGAACGCGTCGAGGACCTTCGAAACCGGCGTGTTTCCGCCAAGGCGTTGCACAAGATTCGCAAGCGGCTCACCCAGTTCAATATCGAGGAGCGACTGGCCATGCCGGGGCTCGATCCGCGGCGAGGGGACTTGAGCGTTGCCGGCTCCGTGCTGCTCGACACGATCATCAGACGGCTCGGTGCAGAGGAATTCGTCCTGTGCGACCTGGCGCTGCGCGAAGGACTGGTGCTCGATTACATCCACCGCAACAGCTCGACGATTCGCAAGGTCGAACGCTACCCCGACGTCCGCCGCCGCAGCATCGTCGAACTCGGAGAGCGATGCGGGTACTGGTCGGAACATGCCCAGCAAGTTGCCCGGCTGGCGCTGGCGATGTTCGATCAGACGCGGAGCGTGCACGGCCTCGGCGATCGTGAACGAGACTGGCTCGAGTACGGCGCCCTCCTGCACGATATCGGCGTGCATATCAGCTATGAGCGCCATCACCGCCACTCGTACTATTTGATCAAGAACGGGGATCTCCGTGGCTTCGAGCCGCTGGAGATCGAAGCGATCGCGCTCATTGCTCGTTACCATCGGCAGGCGACGCCGAAGAAGTCGCACGAGGGATATGGTGATCTGCCCGGTGGCGTGCGTCGGGCGGTCAAGGCGCTTGCCGCGATGGTTCGGCTGGCGGAGGGACTCGACCGCAGCCACGCCCGCGCGCTCGACGGGATCGACCTCTACCCGCGCGAGGACGATTACCTCGCGCGGCTCCGTGCGACCGGCGATGCGGAGCTGGAGCTGTGGGCCGCGCATCGACATGTCGCGCCGCTCGAGGCGCTGCTGGGGAAACCCGTCCGATTCGAAGTCGCGGGGGCGGACTACAAGGAACGCCAGACTCATGTTGACCAACCTCACCACGCGTCACGAGTACCCGGGAAAACTGTTCGTCGTCGAAGGAATCGACGGATCCGGGAAGACGACACAACTGGCGCTTCTGGCAAAGTGGCTTAGCGCCGCCGGCCACCCGGTGTTCGTCACCGAGTGGAATTCATCCGCGCTCGTGAAAGCCGCCACCAAAACCGGCAAGAAGAAGAACGCGCTCACGCCGATGACGTTCAGCCTGCTGCACGCGACGGACTTTGCAGACCGCCTGCTGTACAACATCGTTCCGCCTCTCAAGGCCGGCATGATTGTGCTCGCCGATCGATATGCGTACACCGCATTCGCCCGCGATGCGGCCCGGGGGGTGGACCGGCGCTGGGTGCGAGAGTTGTACAGCTTTGCCACCAGGCCCGATTTGGCGGTCTACTTCAGGGTTCCGATTGAAGTCTCTGCCGACCGGCTGTTGGCCCGCCGCGTCAAACTGAAGTTCTACGAAGCGGGCATGGACATGGGATGGAGCGCGAACGTTGTCGAGAGCTTCAAGATGTTTCAGGGGAAGGTGCTCGACGAGTACGACCGACTGGTGGAGGAGTTCGGGCTCAGCGTGGTGAATGCCGTGGGCAGCATCACCGATCAACAGCGTGTTTTTCGCAAGCTCGTGTCGCAGCATCTGGAGATTTCGGCTGATGACGAACAGCTCGACGACCTTAGTTGACGACGGCGCTTCAGGGGGGGCGAAACCGGGCAGCTATTACAGCTACGGCATTCCCTATCTGCCGATCGACGGCTATCCCGGGAAGCTGATCGCCATTGAGGGCACGGACGGCGTGGGCCGCTCCACGCAGATCACGCTGCTTCGCGAATGGCTCGAAGTGCAAGGCTATGGTGTCGTCGAAACCGGCTGGACGCGCTCCCAGCTGATGCAGCCGACAATCGACTTGGCCAAATCGAGCAACACCCTCAACAAGCTCACCTTCGTCTTGCTGTATGCGACGGATTTCGCCGACCGGCTCGAAAAGGAAATCATCCCGGCGCTCAAGGCGGGCTTCATCGTGTTGTCGGACCGCTATATCTACACCGCGATGGCCAGGGCTGGCGTTCGCGGCGTAGACCGTACCTGGATCCGCAACCTGTACGGGTTCGCCATCGCTCCGCACCTCGTGTTCTATCTGAAGATCGACGAAAAGACGCTCATCCGCCGGGTGCTGCAATCGCGCGGCATGGACTACTGGGAATCCGGGATGGACCTCAAGATCGGCGACGATATCTACGAGAGCTTCCGCGCGTATCAGCGCGGACTGCTCCGTGAGTACGCGTCAATGGCCGACGAGTTCGGGTTCCGGATGCTCGATGCGCGGCGCAAAGTCGAGGTCATCCAGGACGAATTGCGGCGGCAGATTGGCGCGTTCCTCGCCGAGGCAGACACCAGCGCCACGGCGGTGGCCGCGCGCGCGGAGTAGCCCTTCGACTCGCTCAGCGGGCCGTTACACGAAATTTACATGCCGGTAACTGACCCGAAATCGCTGACGAGTACGGTACACATTCCGGTCATGACTGCCGTTCAGGCGCCAAACCGCGGCTCCGTCTCACTGCCACGAACCCCGGGCCCTGCAACGGGCGACCGCCCGGTCAGCGTGGCGGTCGAGCACTTGAACTTCTATTACGGTGCGAAGCGGGCGCTCGAAGACATCTCCATTCAAATTCACCAGTATCTCGTCACGGCATTCATCGGTCCGTCCGGGTGCGGCAAGAGTACGTTCCTTCGTACCTTGAACAGAATGAACGACATCATCGCGGGCACGCGCGTCGAAGGGCGCGTCCTCATCGAGGGCCGCGATGTGTACGGGCCTGGCGTTGACGTCGTGGCGCTTCGTCGTCGCGTCGGCATGGTGTTTCAAAAGTCCAATCCGTTTCCAAAGTCGATTTTTGAAAACGTCGCGTATGGCATCCGGATCAACGGACTCGCGGCGAGCCGGGCAGATCTCCACGAGCGAGTCGAAGAGAGCCTGCAGGCCGCGGCCATCTGGGACGAGGTCAAGGATCGGCTGCACGAATCCGCGCTCGCGCTGTCGGGCGGCCAGCAGCAGCGGCTCTGTATCGCACGGGCGCTGGCAGTCAGGCCCGATATCCTGTTGATGGACGAACCGGCCTCCGCCCTCGACCCGATTGCGACGCAGCGCATCGAAGAGCTGATCTATCAGCTGAAAACGCGCTACACGATTGTGATCGTGACGCATAACATGCAGCAGGCAGCGCGGGTATCGGACCGAACGGCATTCTTCTGGCTGGGACAGCTCGTGGAGTACGGACCAACGGACCGCATCTTCACGAATCCTGCTGAAAAGTTAACCGAGGATTACGTTACCGGTCGCTTCGGGTAGAGCGACCAGCGACCAGCTCCAACAGCTGCCAGCTGGAAGCCCGTACGCTGGAAGCCGGACGCTGGAAGCTGGAAGCTGGAAGCCGGAAGCCGGAAGCCGGAAGCTGGAAGCTGGAAGCTGGAAGCTAATGACTGAGCGAATCGTCCCGCACTTTCAGGAAGAGCTCGAGCAACTGAAGACCCGTCTGCTCGAGATGGGCGGGTTGGCCGAAGACCGCGTGCGTACGGTGTTGCGGGCGCTCGTCGAGCGGGACCCGGCACTCGTGGATCGGGTGCTGTCGGGTGACGGCCCCATCAACCGGTTGCACATCGAGCTCGACAACCGCTGCTTCAAGCTGCTGGCGCTCTACCAGCCGATGGCCGTGGACCTTCGCGCGATCGTGTCGGCGGTCAAGATCAACACCGATCTCGAACGCGTCGGGGACCTCGCGATCAACATCGCGGAAGCCGTCCGTCGCTACCTCCAGCATCCGCCTGTGAAGGAACTCATCGACATCCCGCGAATGGCCGACATCGCGCAGCGCATGCTGCGCGACGCGCTCGACGCCTACGTTCGACGGGATACGTCGCTCGCCCGCAGTGTGCTCAACGAGGACGATGCGCTTGACGGGCTGAAGACGCAGGTGTTTCGCGAGCTGCTGACCTACATGCTGCAGGACCCCTCGACCATCGAGCCAGCCCTGGATCTGATACTCATCTCCCGCCACCTCGAGCGCATCGGGGATCACGCCACCAACGTCGCCGAAGACGTGATTTTCATGGTGTCCGCGCAGGACGTGCGGCACCATGCGCTCGACGCGAACTGAGACAACGCCCAATTCACAACTCCCAACTCCCAAACCGCGTGCCCCGAAGCAGATCGGCGAGCGACGCAGCGGTCGACCCGTCTGGTACGCTTTTCAGCCAGTTGTTTCGAGCTACCTGGTTTGGGATTTGTGGAGTTGGGAGTTGTGGAGTTGGGGAGTTGGGAGTTGACACAATACAATAGGCGGGTTTGGCGCGATCCGAATCGCTCTGTGCGTACTGTCGCCAACGCCCGATCGACCCGGCCTGGAGGCCGTTCTGTAGCGAGCGGTGCAAGATGGCGGATCTCGGGCGCTGGCTGTCTGAGGAATACCGGGTGCCTGATGAGTCGCCTGTCGAAGAACCGGCCGCAGACCCCCGGGAGAATGATGCCGATTGAGACGACCGCATGGCCGACACGCTGACAATCACTGACAACCGAACTGGCAAACAGTACGAAATCCCGATTCAGGACGGCACCATCCGGGCCATGGATCTGCGGCAGATCAAGGTCAAACCGGACGACTTCGGCATGATGACCTACGACCCTGCCTTCATGAACACGGCCGCGTGCAAGAGCCGCATCACGTTCATCGACGGGGACAAGGGAGTCCTGCTCTATCGCGGCTATCCCATCGAACAGCTGGCGGAGCACAGCGACTTCCTGGAGACCTCGTACCTGATTCTCTTCGGCGAGCTTCCGACTGCGGCGCAACTCGACGACTGGACGAACGACATCACGATGCACACGATGCTCCACGAGAACATCAAGAAGTTTCTCGAGGGGTTCCGCTACGACGCGCACCCGATGGGAATGTTCCTGAGCGCGGTCGGCGCCTTGTCGACGTTCTATCCCGATGCGAAGAACATTTTCGACGCCGAGTCCCGCCGATTGCAGATGGTGCGGCTCATCGCAAAGGTACCCGGCATCGCCGCCTACGCGTACCGGCACAACATCGGACGCCCGTTCGTGTTGCCCGACAACGAACTGAGCTTCTCGGGCAACTTCCTCAACATGCTCTTCAAGATGACGGAGCCGCGTTACAAACCGCACCCGGTGCTGGAGCGTGCCCTCGACGTCCTGTTCATCCTGCATGCGGATCACGAGCAGAACTGCAGCACGAGCGCGATGCGCAACATCGGCAGCTCGCACGTCGACCCGTACTCCGCCCTCGCCGGGGCTGCCGCCGCGCTCTACGGACCGCTGCACGGCGGCGCCAACGAAGCCGTTCTGCGCATGCTCAAGGAAATCGGGTCGAAGGCCAATATCCCAGGCTTCATCAAACGCGTCAAAGAGGGCGACGGCCGGCTCATGGGCTTCGGCCACCGCGTCTACAAGTCCTACGACCCGCGCGCGACGATCATCAAGCGTATGGCGGACCTCGTCTTCGAGGTGACTGGCAAGAACCCGTGGCTCGAGATCGCGCTCGAACTCGAGCGGATCGCGCTCGAGGACGAATACTTCGTGTCGCGGAAACTTTACCCGAACGTGGACTTCTACTCGGGCCTGATCTATCAGGCCATGGGGTTCCCGGTGGATATGTTTCCGGTTCTGTTTGCGATTCCGCGCACGGCCGGGTGGATCGCGCAGTGGGAGGAAATGCTCACCGATCCGGACCAGAAAATCGCTCGGCCCCGGCAAATCTACACCGGTTCTGCCCCGCGCGATTACGTGGCGCGCGATAAACGGCGCTGACGCTGGAACCGGCACGAACCACACACCGCATCACCATGAAGACCATCGCGCTCCTCGTGGTACTGAGCGGCGCGTGCCTGTCCACGCAGTCGTCGGGCCGGGCCAGTTTCGACGGCCAGCGCGCCATCGATCACATTCGGCAGCTGGTAGCGATTGGTCCGCGCGTGGCGGGAACCCCCGGCGCCGCTTCCGCACGGGCGTACATCCGCAAGGAGCTCGAGGCGTTGAAGGTTCGGGTGGAGGAGCAATCGTTCCAGGCATCGACGCCAGTCGGACCAGCGCAGATGGTCAATGTGCGAGCCTTCCTCCCGGGCGACGCGTCCCGAGGACGCCTGATCATCGCCGGTCATTACGATACCAAGCGCTTCGGCGAGTTCACCTTCGTCGGCGCAAATGATGGCGGGTCGAGCGCGGCATTCCTGATCGAGCTGGCCCGCGTGCTGGCCGCACGGAGCAACCCACACCAAATCGAGCTGCTGTTTCTCGACGGAGAAGAAGCCGTCATCGAATGGCAAGGAGACGACCACACCTACGGCAGCCGTCATTACGTCGAGGCCGCACGGAAGGCCGGCACGCTGCGAAACATCCGCGCGCTCATCCTCGTGGACATGATCGGCGACCGCGATCTGCGGATCAAACGCGAAAGTCAGTCCACGCCGTGGCTGACGGACATCATCTGGCGGGCCGCTCGCGAGTTGAAGCGACGGGAATTCCTCGAGGAATCGACACCCATCAACGACGACCACCTGCCCTTCCTCGAAGCCGGAGTTCCGGCCGTGGACCTGATCGATCTCGAGTACCCGTGGTGGCACACGAGCGAGGACACGCTCGACAAGGTCTCACCTGAGAGCATGACAGTCGTGGGTGACGTGTTGCTGCGCGCCCTCCCTGCCGTTGAAAAGCGCGCGTTCGAGGGACCCTGACGCGGCTGTCAGCGAAGCAGTTGCAGGATCTCGGTTTCGGTCAGCACCGAAGACGAGGACTTCGCTTTCGTGAAGATCCGGTCCACCACCTCGTCTGTCGCCGGCAGGCCGCGCTTCTCCAGCCAGAACACCACGTTTGATTTGCCCGACATCGGGCCGACGTCGATCTCCTGCTGGCGTCCAACCATGCTCGCTGGAACCCCCGAGTAGACCGCATCGACGAGTTCCCGGTCGTTCTTGCGGAACGCCTTGACGACCGCGGCCGCGTGGACGCCTGTAGCCGTCCGAAAGGCGTCCTTCCCCACCACCGGATAATTTGGCGGCACGGCCACGCCGGTGACCCTCGAGACTACGTCGCAGTACTCGACCAACGCCGAGAGATCGCGCTCGATGTAGCCGAGCAGCACCAGGTTGACGAGCAGCGTGTCCATCGGCGTATTGCCGACGCGCTCGCCGATGCCGATCGCGGCGCCGTGCAGCCGGCTGGCCCCGGCTTCGAGCGCGGCGATGGAATTGATCACGGCCAGATCGCGATCCCGATGACCGTGCCAGTCGATCCCGATACCCCCGCCGCACTCCTCCACCACACTGGCGACGAACCGCACAACCGCCGCCGCCCCGTGTGGCGTCGCGTGACCGGCCGTGTCGGCGATGCACACGCGCTTGGCACCGGCACGGATCGCCGTCGAGTACAGGCGCCGCAGGGTGTCTGGATCGGCGCGAGTCGTGTCCTCTGTCACATACATCACGTCGAGCCCTTCACGAACCGCAAAGGTAATCGCCTCCTCGGTCAGCTTGAGGAGCTGGGCGATGTCCCACCCTTCTGCATACTGCCGCAGCGGGCTCGACCCGATGAACGCGCCAATTTCCAGTGGCAGGCCTACCCGCTGCGAGATGTCGACAATCGGCCGGATGTCCGCGATAACTGTGCGCGCCGCGCAGTTTGCCGCGACGCGCAATCGTTGATTGACAATCTCTTGCGCCAGCCGCTCCACGTCCCGTACGACGTGCGGCCCGGCACCGGGAAGTCCGATATCAGCGGTTTCGATCCCGAGTCGATCGATCAGGTGGAGGATCTGAAGCTTCTCGTCAATCGTCGGACACCGGACCGACGGCGATTGCAACCCGTCCCGAAGGGTCTCGTCGTCGAGTTGGACCACCGACGGGCGGGGGCGGGTGGTTGCGTTCCAGTCGTAGATCAGAGGGTGCATTGCCAGGGTGCCAAAGTGCCAAGGTGCCAGGGTGCCAAAGTGCCAAGGTGCCAGGGTGCCAAAGTGTCAAGGTGCCAGGGGGCCCCAACGGGCCAGGTGCCAACGAGCCCGCTAGGCGTCCTGGGCTCGCCTGGACAGCATGCGAATCGTCATCAACCCCGCGAGCAGGATCACCGACGCCCAGAGCGTCGAGACCCAGATTGCTTCCGTAATCGCCAGATCGATCAGCGCCGTCATCGACACTTCCGGACCGCGGCCCGCCTGATGGAGTGCCTGGCGCAGCAGGTAGTCCTTGATGCCGCGCGTCATCAGCAAGTCGTAGACGCCATTCCACACGACGAGCGCCACCACCAGCCAGACGGCGACCGCGATGCGTTCGTGACGCTGCAGCTTTCGCATCATGGTCCGTAGCGCAAGACCATCGCCGTGATGTCGTCGCTCTGCGCCGCCCCTTTGGCGAAATCGCGCACGTTGGCAAACAGCGCCTCGAGCAGCTGTGGGGGATCGAACGACGCGTTGTCCTGGACAACGCTGACGATACGGCCTTCGCCATATTCGTCGCCCGCGGCCGAGAGCGCCTCGGATACCCCGTCGCTGAAGACCACCAGCCAGTCTCCTGGCGCGAGCTTGACGGCCTCGTCTTCGTAAGTCGCCGTCTCGAACAGTCCGACGATCGGGCCGCCACGATCGAGACGACGAATGGCGCCGCTGCCCGAAGAACTGATGATGAGCGGCGGATTGTGCCCCGCATTGCAGTAGATCAGGCGGCCGTCAGGATCCAGGACGCCATACATCAGCGTCACAAACCGCGATTCGATCCCGCGGCGGTAAAGCGCGAGATTCACGCGCGCGATCGTCTGTGAAGGCCCATCGCTGCTTGCAGCCTGCGCCGCGAAGATCCCCTGCATCATGGCGCTCAAGAGCGCCGCTGGAGGTCCCTTGCCGGCGACATCCCCGAGCGCGAATCCCAGCGACCCGCCGGGCATATCCACGTAATCGTAGAAATCTCCCCCGATGGATCGGCACGGCAGCGACGCGGCGGCCGCCCGGAAATACGATCCGATTCGTCCCGACTTGGGTAGCAGTGCCTGCTGGATCTCGGCGGCGATCCGCATTTCCTGCTCCATCCGCGCCTTCTCCATCGTTTCTCGATAGAGTCGCGCGTTCTCGATCGCGACGGCGGCTTCCGTGGCAAGCGTCTCGAGCGCGGCACGCGTCGAGCTGGAGAGCAGCGACCCCTTCTCTTTGCTGTCGAGATAGAGGACGCCGATGCGCCGCTCTTCCCCGATGGCTGCTTCTGCCTTATCGACGTAACGGACGAGCCGAAGCGGCACGCACAGCACGTTTCGTACACCAAGCGCGACCGTGTGCATGTGCATGCTCGCCAGTTCGCCATCGAGGAGATCGGCAACGATCTTGGCTTCGCCCGTCCGGAACACTTCCTCAGGAATCTTTCGACTGGTCGCAAAGGTGCCGCCCGAGAGCGTCGTATGCCCGCGGCCGCGCGCCATCTTGAACTCGAGGTCTTCGGAATCCCCCGCCAGCATGATGAATCCGCGCTCCGCCCCGCTCACCTCGATCGCCGAATCCATCACCAGCGCCAGCACATCGTCCAGCACTCGACCGGAACCGAGCGCGCGCAACCCTTCGAGGAGTGCGGCAATCTGCCGCAGATCGCCAACGGCCGTGGTCGTGGCCCGATCGGCGGGCGGCTGACTCTCGGCGAGGAGAAACACCATTTCGGCGCCACCGGTCCGCCCCAGACGGATGCGGTCGCCGTGCACCAGCGTCCGCTCGGTCACCTGCTCGCCGTTGACATACGTCCCGTACCGCGAATTCCGGTCGCGCAGGATGAACCGATTGTTGTCCACCGAGATCTCGGCGTGATCGCGTGACACCTCGCTCCCGGCCAGACGTAAGTCGTTCGTCTCGCGTCGGCCGATCTCGAATTGGGTCTTGGAAACGGGAACGATGCGCCGGCCAAGGGCATCGGTCACTTCCAGGCGCGCGTCAGACATTCAAGGAAATATTACTCGCAGTGACCGATGGACGGGAGGACGGGAGTTCGGGAGGACGGAGGACGGGGCGCCTGCGGCCGCGGCGAGCGAGCGAAGCGAGTCGAGCCGCCGCGAGCGGGGGTGGGGCCCCGCGAGCACTAATTGAGGTCGGGAGGACGGGAGGAACGGGCGCTGTCCTGGCTCACCTTCGCCTGATGACGCGCAGAATCACGAGGAGAAGAGCGACGCCAAGGAGAATACCGGCGACGATTTGCCACTGCTGGGGGTTGCTGGCGGTCCGAGATGCCTGACCCATGTAGAGGGCCAGGAGCAAGAGGAGGGCGGCCGCAACGAACGAGAACAGTGGATTGCGTTTCCGGCGCAATTCGGCCGGCACGCGGACCGGATCCGTCGTCGAAGTGCCGCATCGATAGCAGACGATGGCCTTGTCGGCAATCTCGGTGCCGCACTTTCGACATTGCATCCGACAATTCTATCGATGTTCAGCCCTCTTCCCCCGTCTCCCGACCTCCCGTCTTCAATTAGTGCTCGCGGGGCCCCACCCCCGCTCGCTCTCGCTCGGCGGCGGCGCTCCGCGCCGCTGCCCTCCGGCGCCTCGCTCCCAGGCGCCCCGTCCTCCCGTCCTCCGCTGCTCACGCTCGTCTGAGCAGCGGTCGCACAAGCCACATCAGGATGAGCGCAATTCCGAACGTACAGACGATGGTGGCGCCAGTGGGAAGATCAAGGACAAGCGAGAGGTAGACACCCGCGGCCGACACGACGGTTCCCATCGTCCATCCAATGGCGAGGCGTCGGCCAATCGATTCGGCGTACAACATCGCCGCAACGGACGGCACAATCAGATAACAGAACACCAGCAGCACGCCGGCAATGGCGACCGATGACGTGACGACAAAGCCAAACGACGCATAAAAGAGGAAGTCCCAGAAGCGGACGTTCAACCCAGTCCGCTCCGGCTCGTTGTGCTGCATCGAGATGGCGAGGAACTGACGCCGGAAGATGAAATGGAAGACGCCAACGGCACCGTACAGCAGCGCCGTCTTCGCAACCTCGCCCCACGATACGGCGATGATGTTTCCAACGAGCATGTCCTTCAAATGCTCGGCCTGCGAGGTTGATTTGCTCATTGCCAGGATCGCGGCGGCCGAGGCAACGGCGTACGAGATGCCGATGATGGCTTCCTGAGGAATACGCGAGCGGCGCACGCGCACGAGCGAAAAAATCGCGGCGCCGATGAACGTAAACCCCAGGCTCGTCCAGTACACGGACGAGGCGTGCGGATCACCGGTGGACCCGGGCAGAAAGAGCGCGATGGTCGCGCCAAGGGCGGCAATTTGCGCGAGGGAGAGGTCGACAAAGATGACCCCCCGCTCGACAACGTGCACGCCAAGATAGGCGTGAATGCCGGTGAGAATCAGGCTGGCGACGAAGGGCGCCGCCAGAAATCCGACCACCTGGGCAAACCCAAGATCGCCCACCAACTACCGGGCCCCTGTCCGCTTGATCGCCGACACGAGCAGATTCAAGTTGTAATCGAACAGCTGAAAGTAGTTGGTCACCTCTTTGACGCCACCGACCGATGGCGGCATGACGAGCACCTGCGCCGAGGTGTCACGGGCGATTGAGTTCGGCGTCTTCAAATCGAAGTACGGCTCGACCAGGATGATTTTGATGTTCTGCCGTTTCATTTCCTGGATGAGTGCGAGCGTATGCGCGGGCGACGGCGGAATGCCAGGCTTGGGCTCGACGTATCCAATCACCTCGAGACCGAACGCATCCGAGAAATTCGGCCACGAACGGTGGTAGGTGACGATCTTCAGCCCTTTGTATGGCCCGATCATTTCCCGCCAGCGTTTTTCTGCCTCGGTCAATCGACGGTCGAAATCGGCATACCGCTGCGAGAAGTACTCCGCATCAGCACTGCTGAGCGCCGTGAGTTTTTGTTGAACAGCTTGTGCGATCTTGCGGCCATTGCCCGGCTCGAGCCAGTAATGCGGGTTGCCTTGCGGATGCACGTCACCCATCGCGCGTGTGATCTGGCCCGCCGGAACGTCCAGGATTCTTGCCATCAGCGACGCGTCGAGATATCCAGGTCCGCCCGGTTGGATTTTGGCGTTGCGACTCTGGGTGATGAGCGGCGGCAGCCATGCCACTTCCAACTCGCGGCCCACGAGCACGAGAAGGTCCGCGGAATGCAGCTTCAGAATGAAGCTGGGCTTCGCCTCAACGAAATGCGGATCCTGGTACCCACGTGCCAGTGCCTCCACCGACACGTGGTCTCCTCCGATCTCCCGCACGATGGCGGCAAGATCCTCGGTGGTGGTGATGACTTTGACGGCTGCCGAGGCCGCCGACGCGTAGAGCAGCGCGACGAGCAGCATCAAGCCGTGAATGACTGTTTTCATGATTCGGTCTCCGGTCTTCGGTCTAGAAGACATGCGCACCATGCGCGCCGATTGAGAAAAGGAATTGAAAGAGCAATTCGTTGGAGGTCGTTCCCTCCGCATGCCTGATGCGACGATATTGGCCACGCACCTGACTGAACTCACTCGGCCAGTAGGTCAGCAGCAGGGACGGCCCTTTATCCACGAGCGAGGAGTCGGTGGCGCGTTCCGACCAGTCATAGCGCGCGCCGGCAAACCAGCGCCTGGCGAATTGATATTCACCGCTGGCGTACATCCCGAACGCATTTGGCGTCGCGTCCTCCTGCTCGCGTCTGCTCCAGAAGAGCTCACTACGGCCAAGAAAGCGCCGGTAGATCGCCCGCCGCAGGGGCCGATACCGAAATGAGGCATCGACGGCAAAGATCCGCGTGTTGAATGACGGCCCGACATCGTTCTTGCCCCACGCGATGGATGCGCCGATGTCAACGTTTGCGGATTCGCTCACATCACGGTATCCACGGAGCCGACCCACATAGCTCAGATCGCCTCGCGAATGCGATTCGAAGACGCCAGACGACCCGCGGTACACCTCGCCCGTCGCTTCCAGGAACATCACCGGATTCAGGATGAGTCTGGACACGGAAATCCCCGAATCCGCCAGACCCTCTTCGCCACCGAGCAGGTTCTGCATGACGAGGGGGTTGTCCACCCACGGCAATGCGTGCGCGTGAAGCGTGTTCACCTTGCCGACTTGCTGCTTCAACTTCCCTACTTTCGCCAGCAGTCCTCCGGGTAAGGTAGGGAACGTGATGAACCCCTCTTCGATCTCGACCCCTTCCGGGGAGAACGCCAGAAAGAAATCGGCGCGGGCGTACGGGTCGACGATGGCCTGGAACGAACTTTCGGCTTCGCTCAAATCGAGCGCCGGTCCCGGGTTGATCTCGTTACGCCCGGCGGCTCCGGTGAAGTTCCCAATGACGGCGATGTCAGGATTGAAAATCTTCGACAGAGCTGTCGTGCTGCCGTACACGGGCAGCGCCCCTTGCGGTCCCCCCGCACCCGCCGCGCCTGGGGGTACGCCCGCTTCCGAGGGCGGCGTGGGCTGTGCTACACCAGTCGGCGCTTGTACGGCCGGCGTTGCGGGCGCCTGAGCGATCGGCGTCCGTCCCTCGATCTGCGCCAATTTGCTTTCAAGCGTCGACAGTCGCGCGCCGTACGACTCGCGCAGCGTCTCGAACTCCTGACGGAGCCGGTTCAGCTCCTCGCGGATCTGTTCCGGAGTGCTCGAGAGAGGAGGCACCGGCTGCTGCGCAAACGCAGGCGCCCCCGCAAGGACAAGTGCGGACGCAACGGAGCATACGCTCCGCGCGACAATGGCCCGGGACATACGGACTCCTTCCTTCCTGAACGTGAGTTAGTGGGAAACTACGTCAGGGTGCCGGGAGGAGCTCTCGCAGGAAGATTGTCGAGTGAAGGCGCGCGGCGGAAGTTGACGTCGCCGCGATCGTCAACCGCGCAGCATCGATCGTTGGTACCGAGCTGCGCGACCGGTCCGATAGGGCGTCGCGGAGTGCGCAGTGAATGGCAAATCGCGCAGTGGTCTGGCGCGCTGCTGCCGGCGGGCGCACGAATGACGTGCTTCGACTCGTCATGCGCCGGCCACACGCCGCCCGCGCACGCATCGTCAATCGCGCCGTGCGAGACGCCCCAGAAGGACGCCAGCACAACCAGAGCGATGAGGCGGGCCGATCGGCGAAGCCGGGCCAGAGCCATACTCACGTTTCAGATTAGCATACTGCCCGGATGTTTCCGGTCGGCGACGTCATTCCATCGCGAGCCAGGCCTGTCGTCACGTTCGCGCTCATTATCGTCATCGCCGGCGCGTTCGCTTATCAACTTCAACTGAGTGACGTGGGCCGCGCCCTGCTGATAGCGGACTACGGGATCGCCTCAACCGACATCTCGCCGGTACGCTTGATTATCGGACTGTTTCTGCACGCCGGCTGGATCCACATCACGGTGAACGTGTTGTATTTGTGGCTGTTTGGCCCGAATGTGGAAGATGCGTTCGGTCGGACGAGCTTTCTCCTGTTCTACCTGGCGGCCGGTGCACTGTCGGCGCTGGTGCAGACAACAGCCCATTTACGATTCAGCGACGCCCTTATCGGTTCGAGCGGCGCAGTCGCGGCCGTGCTTGGCGCCTACCTGGTCCTCTACCCACAATCGCGCGTCCTGACGCTGTTCTTCGCGGTGCTTTACCTCGACGTGATGGAAATACCCGCCATGGCCTTCCTGGGTCTGTGGTTCGTTTTGCAGCTGGCGGCCGACATCGGATCATTCGGAGTTCCGGTCACCGTCGGCCCGGCGGCTTTCTGGTCGCACGTTTCCGGATTTGCGCTTGGGATGCTCTGCGGTGGGTATGCGCGATGGAGGACAGGCGTATTGCGGAAGTACTGGATTCGCGGCGACAACCCCTGACCTCTGCCACGTACCCCGGGGCATCGGACTTACGTTTTTCTTCGCTGCCGCACGTCCCTCGAGATCTTCGCAAGTTCGATCATGAGCCGTTCGAATTCCGCCTCGTACTCCGCCGGCTGCATGAACGTCTTCTTGAGCTTCAAATCGTCCACTTCCGCCTCGAGCGCGGCCCTCTTCTGCAACAGGTTCAGCAGCACCTCGTCGGTCGGCGCGGCATCTGGCGACGGCTCGTCGAAATAGGTACGGGTCGAAAGCGACCCGTCATTGCCCTCCCCCGCAGGTTCCCGGCCGATCCCATCGCCATTGTCGTCGAGCAGCGGACGTTCTGTGGCGAGCTGTCCCCGCTGCTGGTAGTGCCGGCGAACGGCCGAACCCGCAAACGCGAACGCCTCCCAGACGGAAATGCGACCGTTCTTGTCGATATCGGCACTCGGATCCGCGAGCGCCGCGATGAAGTGTTCGGGGAAGACGGTATCGAACTGCTGCGCGACCGTGTCGGTCGCGGAGATGACCACTCGCCGTGGACCGCTGAGCCGCTCGAGAAAAGGAAAGCTCGCCGGCGCGGAGTTGACGACGACGAGTCGGGCGGGCATGCCACGCAGGAGTGCGGCCCACTCGGCGGACTCCATGTCGGGGCCGACGAGGTTGAACTTCGCATCGACCCCGTCGAACGTGCCGTGACCGATCAGCATGACCAGCAGCAGATCGTCGCGGCCGAGCGTCCGCTTCAAATCCGTGAGATGTCGTCGCACGTTGGCGGCGGTTGACGCCTGAGCGGCATTGTCGCTCTCCGAGAGGGAAATCACGTGCGAGGGATCCAGCTTGAGCGTTGTCGTCAGCGTCTTTGCCAGCGTCTCGGACCACTCCAGGTATTGTGCCGCGTACAGCGCACCGCCCGTTGCACCGGTCACGATGAGTGCATAGCGCTCCTGGGCTGAAACAGGACTCGAGGCGCCCGTGAAGAGCAGGAACAGGATGCCGACGCACGAGCGACGACCTGCGAGCCGCATCACCGCATTCCGCCTTGTCGCCGTACGAGCCATTCAGCACCGAGGAGCAGCACGATCGCGGCAAAGGACCACCCGGTGTGCCAGAGATCGCGGCGAACCGAGAGAACCGCGGCGGGGACCGCAGCGCGCAGCGAGTCAGCCAGCGCCGAGCCTTCTCCCGGCACGACCATGCGCCCACCCGAGTTCTGAGCGAGCGTCTGGAGCAGCCGTTGGTTCACGCGGGGATCCGTCATCTCCACATCGGCTCCACCCACGAGAAACGATGCCGCACCCGTGCCGGCGGATTGCGCGCCGCGTTTCGCCTCCGCAACAACCTTGTAGACGCCTGGTTGATCCGCGCGGTAATGGACCACATAGCGTCCGTCGCTGCCCGGACCCGGTTCCCGGCCCGCACGCAATTGCTGGAGCGTGCCGTCCGGGGCAGTAAGCCGCACATCAACGGTAGCGTCCCGCAATGGCTCGAAGGTTTGCGATCGAACGGTGATACGGAGCGGCAAGGAGTCGCCGGTCGAGGCGGAAGGTGCGACGGACACGCTGACGGGATCCGGGGCGGCAACCGCCAGCCAGCGGACGGCTTGTCGCCAGAACGTGTCGTAGCTGCGGTCCGAAGCCGGCAGCATCATGCGCCACCGCCACGCGGCCTCGCCAGCGAAGATCATGGAACGTCCGTCACCGTATCGCTGCACCGCCACGAGTGGCTGCCCTGCGCCGCCCGCGCCGGTGGTGACGGCGAGGACACTTGCGCCGGGACGCGGATCGCCAAGCGGCGCGGTGGACGCGAGCGCGGGCACGGCGTCCCAGCGTTTCCGCGTGTCATCCGCACCCGCGCCGAGCTGCATGACCGGGTGCTCCTGGCCGGTTGCCGTGAGGGCTACCCGATTGGTGCCGCGGGCCGCCACCGCCGGCACCACGCCGCGGCCGCGACCGCCGATTTCCAAGGGCAGCACTTCCTGAATGGCGGTATCGACGAGGCCACTTCGCAGGAAGGAGTGTGCGCCGAGCACGAGCATTCCGCCGCCGCGCCGGCCCACGAAATCGCGCGTGGCTTCGAGCTGCGCGCGACTGAACTGACTGCCATCAACGTTGGCCAGCACGATGGCGTCGTACTGAAAAAGATCTTCGGTCTTCTGTGGATATCCGGCGGCGAGCGCAGCGCTCCTCGAGCGCGCCGCCTGCACGTAAAACGTGTCGGCACCCTGCTCGTTGCGCCCTTTCCTCACGACTGAGTCAACCTCGAGCCCGAGGTCGGCAGCCAGGGCGCGTTTGAGAAAACTGTGCTCGAATCCTGGTGCGCCTTCGACGAGCAACACGCGCCGGCGCCGCGACGGCGGCTGCACGAGCACACTGCGCGAGTTGTTCTCCGGGACCAGTTCCCCCGCCGCCGCTGGAATCTCCACGGTGTAAATCGTCGGGACTCCGCGTCCCGGGGCTACTCGGAATGTCGTCCGAACGGGCACGCCGTCAGCGGGAGGGGTGACCTGTCGCACCTCGATCGGGCGTCCGTTCTCGAGCAGGCGAACCACAATCGGGGCCGTACCGTTTCCGTGACCCACCACGGACACCGCCAGATCCACGCGCGAGTCGTCCAAAACCGCTTCTGCGCTCGTGGCGCTCAACACTTCACGATCGCGTCCGGCCGTTGCGCTGCCAAGTGCCAGTGGAAAGATCGGCGGTCCCTCGGCGGCAATCTCTTCGGCCGTGCCGCTCGTGTCACCCCCGTCGGAAACGAGGACAATGCCGGCGACCGGCTGGCCCCGGAAACGATCGCGGACCGCTCGTAATGCGCCGGTCACGTCACTGCGGCGCGCGCTGGCGCTGAGTGCGTCAGGGGACACTGGAGCGAGGTCGTCGCCGTACGCCAGCAGTTCAGCGCGAAAACGCGGACCAAGCGTCGGCAGCAGGTGTTCGGCGACGACGGCGCGTGCGCGAACGATTCGCCGCTGACCCTCGGCGTCCTGGATGCTCATGCTGCGCGACGTATCGACGAGGATCGCGACGACGGCATCGCGTGCATCGCCGTCGGCTGAACGTTCCACGGGGCGCATCAGAAAGAGGATCAGCAGCAGGAGGGTGGCGCACCGCAGGCTGGTCAGCGCGATTCGTCGTCCGCGCGATATCGGCGCTCGACGATATGCCACCCATGCCACCGCGAATGCCGCAGCAGCCACGAGCGCGAATGCCCATGGAGAGAGAGGGTTGGCGAAGGTCACGCTACTGCTTTTGCTTGGCGAGCGACTGGTAATAGCGGGCGACAGACTGCCGATAGGCGTCGGGCACGCGATCGCTTCCGCCCGCCGCCAGACGATCCGTGGCGGCGCCGCGATCCAGACGCGAAGAAACAGCGGCCTCGTAGCGCTCGAGCGCGAGGTCGATATCTCGCCGCAGCGACTGCCAACCGCTGTAGTCCTGCTTGAAGGCTTCAGTGCCCGGTGCCGAGCGGCTGAACTCGTGTGTTTCGGGTGTGCTCATGTTGTAGCCGCTCCGCTGTTCCGCTTGCAGCCGGCCGAGCGTCTCGCGGGTTCGCTGCAGCTCGCGAGCATACTGCTCACGCAGCTGCTGAACGTCACCTGGCTCTCCGCTCCCTGTCGAACCCTGACGCCCTTCAGAGCCTTGCCGGCCTTCCTGACCTGCCTCGGTCCGCGAACTTCTGCCGCCTTTCCTGGCCGCGCTGTCGCGCGCCTCGGCATCCCTGAGTTGTTGCTCCAGTTTGTTCAAGCGGTCGCGCATGGCACGCGTCTGCTCGAGCTGTTCGGAGAGCGCTTGCGTTTCTGCGCTGCGCCCGCTCAGCGCGGCAGCCGCACGATCCAGCGCACTGGCGATCTCCTGCTCGGTTTGACCCAGACGATCGGACAGCTTGCCGCCGCTCGTCGGCTGGCGCATGGCCTTCGCCGTGTCGCGCATGCGACGGCCGACCTGCTCGCGTTCCAGAATTGACGCGGCTTCGCGCGCGCGGGCAGCTGGATCGGTGTTGCCCGATCCACTCTTCTGCGTACCCAGCTGCTGCGCCGAGCGTTGCAGCGCTTCGGCGCGGTCCGCGAGCTTTTCCTTCTCCGATGCGAGCCGACGCAGCGCATCAGCCGCTGCCGGTCCCGGCGTACTCTGCACCCGAGAGGCTTCGGCGGCAATGCGCCGTTGCGCGTCGGCGACCTGCTGCGCTTCGAGCTGCAGCTCACCCGCGGCGCGCTGCCGGCCGTCCGCGGTATTGCCCCTCAGCTGTTGCTCCATGCGCCGCAGCGTCTCGGCCGCCTCGCGCGAGCGTTCTGCCGCCGCGCCAGGGTCCTGCCGCTTCAACTCCGCGGCCGCCCGCCGCATCTGTTCCGCCGCCACCTGCATATCGTCGGTCTGCGAACCTTCTGAACCCTTTGAACCCTCTGAACCCTTAGAACCTTTTGCACCTCCTGAACCCGCTGAACCCTTTTGAACCATTTCCTGGCGCAATTCCTCCTGCTCGCGCGTCAGCATCTCGAGACGTCGTTTCAGCTCCTCCGGGCTCAATCCCGCTTCCGCCAGTTCTCGCTGTCGCCGGCTGAGATCCTCCTGTCGGCGCGCAAGATCTCGAATGCGATCCATGGCGCTGCTGTCGTTGGGATCGTCCGGTCGTTCGTCAATCTGCGAACGTGACTCGTAATTGGTGCGCTGCTGGCGCTGCAGCTCACGATCGAACAGCGCCGAGAGATCCTGCCCAATTCGGCTCGTGCCTCCCTGCCCCGCCCCGTTCGCGTTCTGCTGCACCTGCCGGCGACGAACTTCAGCCTGCGCCTGGAGGAGGCCGCGCAGCGCGGCCATCTCGTGCGGCAAAGCATCGCGCGTACGCTGCCCTTGCAGCTGCTCGACGGCCCGAGTCATCGCCTCAACCGCCGCGGCTACGCCTTCAGTCCCTGACGCGCGGTCGCGACGAGGCGGCTGCGAGATTTGCCGCTGCGGCGCGTAGGGACTGCGGAATCTCCGCGATGCCGCAGCAATCTGTTCCGCTTTCGCCTTGAGCTCCGCCTGCGCCTGCGCCACCGCCTGAACATCGTCCGCCGACCTGCCCGCCGACGAACGACGCTCGAGGTTCCAGGTCGCATTGATGATCTCTTTTTGGGCGGCGATGAGACTTTCGAGCTGCGCCGCCGCGCCACCGCCTGCACCCATCGCCTGGCTTTGTGCTGCGACGAACTCCTCGCCGAAAGGCTTCACTTCCAGGAAAAAGATGTCGCTGCGCGTTTCAGTGGGTTTCTTCCCGCGACCGACATCAACCGCGCGCGCGTAATACGTCACCACATCGCCGGGCTGCACCTGAAGGCTTTCAGCAGCGAGCAGGTACTTGCCGAGCCTCGCCACGTTCGTACCCGTCACAGCGTTGAACGGCGTGGAGCGCTCCTTGCGGCCGGCAACCGAATAGACCAGCTCGAAACGCGCAATCCCATAGTCATCGTCCGCGCGCGCTTCGATGGACACTTCCTCGAGCGGAGTGATGGATTGATCTGCCGAGGGACGGAGTATCCGGACTTCGGGCGGACGATCGTCCATGATACGAATGAAGTACTCGGTATCACCTTTTGAAGTCAGTCCATCCCGGTCGGCGACGTTGATCCTGTAGGAATCGTCTTTCGACAAGATCAGAGTTGCGTCGGCCAGGCGATCGCCCGCGGTGATGAATGGGACGCTCGTGCCATGGCGGAACGCGAGACGCCCACCAGCAATGGCTTTGTCGGTGTGAATTCGCACGCGAACCCGAGTCCCCGCCGGCCCGTAAATGTCCCCGCTGTCCTCGTCGGTTCGCGGCGAGAGGCCTGAAAAGCCTGGGTATTCGTAATGAAGATCGATCTGGCGTACGTGCGGCGGAAAGAGTGCAGTGACCGAGTAGGTCTGCGACGCGACTGAAGCGACAACCACTTTGTATTTGAACGATCGATCGACGGACTCGAACGCAAACTGATAACTTTCGCCGTCCCGCGTCATTGCCACAGTCCGCTCCTGGTCGTTCGCGCTGACGACGAGCGACGGAGCCATTCCGTGGAGCGTTGAACCCCGACCGTTGAGCGCGGCACGAATGCGCAAGGAGCTACCCGCGGCGACCTTGGTGTCCCCCGGCTGCACCGTGATCGTGATGGCGTGCGGGAAAAGCGCCAGCCACGCAGCGTCAGCAGCCCGTCCGAACGCCGGAAGCGCGATCACGATCGCGGTAATCAGACACAGCATGCCGACAGCGGCCTGGAAACCCGAGCGCCGCAACTGGGTGTCGGGCACGATTGCTCTGGCAGGGACTGAGCGAAGCCGCGTCGCCGCTTGCGTAACCACGATGCCGGCGAACCGATCGGTCCTGGCATCCAGCACACCCGCAACCTGCACAGCGCTGACGAGACTGTCATCGAGGCGCGCGAGGTGCATTTCAGCGGCCTGCTCTTCGATGAAGCGCGCGGTGGCCACGTCGGATGGCCGACGCGGCATTCGATGAACGACGAGTGTGGCAAGGATTGCAGCCGCGGCACAGGCCGCGAGGGCGATCGCCACGAGAATCAACCCTTCGACGGGCATCCACCGTGCAGCCATCGCCGTGGCAGCCATTGGAACGGCCGCCGCGGCTGCAGCGACGCCAATGGCTCGAAGCGCGACCGACGTCAACCATCGGCGGCGAACAACGTCGATCAACGTGCGAAGTTCGTCCAACGACTCCATGCTCGGTCCCTATCCTCGTCCGACCGCAGATTCGACGACCAGCACTACCAGCATGAGCACAAGACCATACTGCCAGAGATTCTGACGCGCCTCGCGTTGCTCTGCCCGCCCGGGTTGACGGGCTCGGGCCGGTTCGCTGGGCGAGCGGGACAACATCTCCGCAAACTCCTGAGGTGTCAGGGAGGCGGCGGCGCTTTCACGCGTGTCCACATTCACGGCAATCCTCCGGCCATCCCCCAACTGATAGACGCCAGGAACGGGCTTCACGCCGGAGGGTGCATCGGCAATGAGGTACTCGCGATCTCGCTCCGTGGATCCGGCGATGTGTCGCACCGACTCCACCACGAAGGGAACAAAGGCCGGATGAAGCGGAAAGTCGTTCCATTGCCGATCGACGTCTGACGCAAAAATCATGACGCGTCCCGCGCCAAGCTGGCGCTCGATCAATGCGGGGCTGGCATCGGTAAATCTTGCCGCAACCTCCCAACCCTTGGCCTCGATCCTCCACGTCCGATCGAAGCGTATCTGCCCCAGATTGGCTGCGAGAGGGCCGAACGGCCGAAAGACGGGATGACGCACATCCGATAACGACAGCGCCACCGTCTCGTGCTGATCGGCGATGCGCAATTCGGACGGACCGACAATCGAGGCGAGCACGGGCGCTTCGACATCGCTGCCGGCGAACACGAGAAGTCCGCCGCCATCCCGGACGAAGCGTGCGACGCTCTCTCGAGCGCGGCCATCCAACCCGCGCGTCGAAAACAACGCCAGCGCCGTATATCGCGCCGCCTGGCCAGCCGGCAGCGTGGCCAATTCCGGCCCGGACACCATCGTGACGTCGAGTGGGTGTTCCTCTGCTGCTTCGAGGGCGCGGGTGAAATACGCCCCCGAATGCGGTGCGGCTGCATTCGTCACGGTCATCACTCGAGTTCGTAGGGGCGGATCGAGAACTACGAAGCGAATATTGTCGGCCGCATAGCCTTTCGGATCGTCAATTGTGACCGCCAACGATCCTCGGCTGCCGGCTCGATACGCAATCGGAACGTCAACCGTCCCTTCCGGTGGCACTCGAATTTGCGTTGAAGCCACTTCCCGGCCGTCGATCCGGATCCGGGCAATGTCACCGATCGCCGCGGGCGACGAGTTGACGATCGAGGCAATTACCCGGTCTGGCTCGACGCGCACGTGCGTGACTGCTGCGTTCGGCGGCGGAGTACCAGCATCCCGGACTTCGACCTGAAGGTTCGACGGCACGGAGAGAGGCTGCTCGTCCTCCCAGCCGGTGCGCTGCAGGTCAGAAATCACGACGAGCCGTGCCGGGTCGCCGCCGGCGATTTCTACGGCCTTGGCCACGGCCGGAGCAAAGCGGGTGGCTGCAAATCCCGGGCTCATCGTAGCCAGCGCGGAACGGGCGTCTCCGGCCGATCCGGGGGCTGCAATCACGTCGGCTCGCTCGTCAAACGCGATAACCGCCACGCGATCGCCGACGCTGGCTTCGCCGATGGCCGCACGCGCCAATTCGACGGCACGGGCAAAACGTCCGGGTGCGCCCATGCTGAACGACCGATCGATGGCGACAACTCGCAGCGACGCGGCCGACGCGGCCGCCGAAAAGTACGGTCGAGCAAACGCGACCGCCAGCAGCGCCAGCGCCGTGACGCGAGCGGCGAGCAACAACAGATCCCTGAGTCGCCGCCGGCGGCTCCGTTCGATCGGCGACCGCCGCAGCAACCGCACCGCGCTGAATGGCACTTCGGGAGCGACATCGCGCCGAAGAAGGTGCAGCACGACCGGCAACGCAATCGCCAGGGCACCAAGCAGGAAGGCGGGATACAAGAAGGACATTACTTCCGCCGTTGCCGCGCGGCGAGATATGCCAACAGCGCGAAATCGAGTGGTTGCGAGGTATCGAGCTGAACGAAATCAATGCCAGCCCCGCGCAGTTCACGGTCGAACCGCAACGTCAGTCCGGCGAGCTCCCTGAGATATGCCTTGCGGATCGCGGACGGGTCTGCGATGACCTCTTCCTCGCTCTCGAGATCGCGAAACTTTGCCGCCCCGCGAAACGGAAACGTCAGCTCGTTCGGATCGAGCAGCTGGAAGACGATGACATCCGTGCCCCTGAACTTCAGATGGCGCAGCCCGCGCACGGCCGGCTCCGGATCGTCCAGCAGGTCCGAAATCAGCACGACGAGGCTGCGCTTCGTCAACGCTTCGGCGAGCTGGTGCAGCGGTCGGCCCACGTTCGATACGCTGCCGGCCTGCATCTGTTCGAGCGCCAGCATCAATGCGTGAAGATGCCCTCGGCGCGATCCCGCCGGCAGCCGGAATCGAATCCGATCGTCGAACGCAATCAGCCCGGCCGCGTCCCGCTGCCGGTTCATCAGAAAGGCAAGCGACGCGGCCAGCACGCACCCATATTCGAGCTTGCTCATCGGCGCCGCGCCACGATACGCCATGGACGCGCTCGTATCGAGGAGCAGATGCGCTTCGAGGTTTGTCTCTTCCTCGAACTTCTTGACGTAGTGCCGGTCGCTGCGGGCGTACACCTTCCAGTCGAGGGTGGACAGATCGTCGCCCGGAAGGTACTGACGGTATTCGGCAAACTCGACGCTGAAGCCCTTGTACGGACTCCGATGCAACCCGGACAGAAATCCCTCCACCACCGTTCGCGCCTTCAGCTCCATCGTCCCGAGCCGCGCAATGATTGCGGGGTCGAGAAAGCGGAGGTCGCGGGTCGCGGATGGGGACGGCATGGCTACATTCCGCTGCGCGGCGGTGGCACGGCCTCGAGGAGACGTTCGACGAGATTGTCCGGAGTGATGCGCTCCGACTCGGCGTAGAAGTTTGGAATCACGCGGTGGCGCAGCACTGGGCGTGCGAGGGCCTGGATGTCGGCGACTGAAACGTTATAGCGGCCCTGCATCAAAGCCCGTGCCTTGCCCGCGAGAATCAGCGACTGTGAGGCACGGAGCCCTGCCCCCCACTTCACCCAGTCTCGAATGAACTGATGATCGCTTTGCCGGCCGGGCCGCGACGCGTCAACCAAACGCACGGCGTACCGGGCCACATCGTCGGCAACGATGACTTCGCGGACGAGGTGCTGGATCTCGAGAATCTCCGCGCCGCCCAGTACTCGTGCTGGTTGGTGGACGGAGGCTCCGGTCGTCTGGGTCACGACCCGCACTTCTTCGTCCTCAGCCAGATAGGTCATGACGATGTTGAACATGAAGCGATCGAGCTGTGCTTCGGGAAGCGGGTAGGTGCCTTCGAGCTCGATTGGGTTCTGCGTCGCCAGCACAAAGAACGGCCGATCGAGCGGATAGGTACGGCCGGCGGCGGTGACGTGATACTCCTGCATCGCCTCGAGGAGCGCCGCCTGCGTTTTCGGCGGCGTGCGGTTGATTTCGTCGGCCAGGATGATCTGCGCGAAGATTGGCCCCTTGACAAAGCGCAGCGACCGATGCCCTCCCTGCTCGTCGAGCACCTCCGTGCCGGTGATGTCGGCGGGCATCAAGTCCGGCGTGAACTGAATCCGCTTGAACGACAGGTCCAGTATCTGGGCGACGGTCTTGATGAGGAGCGTCTTGGCCAGCCCGGGGACGCCGGTGATCAGGCAGTGGCCACCAGTGAAGAGCGCCATCAGCACTTCGTCGATGACCGCATCCTGTCCGACGATCACCTTCCGGATCTCGGCAAGGATTCGGTCCCGTCCGTCCGCGACGCGCTCCGCGACAGCCGCAATATCGGTCGGCCGCTCGTCGGGACCGCGTCGGATGTTGGTCAGTGGATTCATCAATGGGTCAGCGAGTAAATGATTTCGTTGATCTGCATCCGGTACGCCTGCGCCGTGAATTTGACGTAGCCGGGATATTCGGCGGCGTTCGACCACTCCCAGCCATCGCCCATGTCGGTATTGAAGTTGATGAGCACCATCGCCCGACCGTTGTCATCCTCTATCGCCCGAAGAGTGGCAATGTAGCCACCCTTTTCCCACGTGCGACCCTGGAGGAACGACCCAAGTCCCGGCGTCTGCGGGAACTCGTCGATTTGGTAGAAACAGTGATAAATCGGATGACTGTTTGGCAAGTCCACGATCTTGCGGTCCGGGAACACCCGCTTCATTTCCCGTTCCAGGTTTTCCCACTCAACCGGTCCGTGAAAATCGTCGAAGGTCAGCGTGCCGCCGCGCAGCAGGAACTCTCGCAGGTTCACGACTTCCGTATCCTTCAACCGCAGGTTCCCCGGCTCGACGATGTAGATCCAGGGGTAGGTCCACAGCGCGGGATCGTCGAGCGTCAGGACGACAGGATCGTTCACCTGAATCGATGTGACTGTCTTCAGTCGTCTCGAGAGGTTCTGCTCGGCGGCGGGATAGTCGATCGTCCACGGCTCGTCGAAGATGTCGTAACGGCGGCCGGGCGGAAGCGTCCACGCCTCGTAGCGCACACGCGCAAATGTCCATTGCAGCCCCGCATAACGAGCGTCAGGCAGCGCTGGCGCCTGGGCGACGGCTTCGCGATCGGCCATTTCGGCGAAGCCGAGCGCGACGAGGCCGGCCACGCCCAGCACAGGCAGAAGACGCCAAAGGCGCACGATCGCCATGTCGGTCAGCGCCCTCCAGTGTCTTTTTCGACGATTTTGAGCAACAGGTCCTGCGCGCGCTCGAACGTTGGAGCAATTTCCAATGCCGCCAGCGCCTCGCGCTTGGCTTCGACCGGCTTTCCGGCGAGCAGGTAACTCTCGCCCAGGTCGCAGTGCGCCGCAGCCTTGTCGGCGGCACCGGTCAACAGCGCGGCACGGAATTCACGTGCGGCAATCGTCGCCTCACGGCGTTCTAAAGCCAGCCGTCCCAGTCCGGTATGCGCGGTCGGATCGAAGGGGTCGAGGGCGACGATGCGATCGTAGGCAAGCGCTAAGGCTTTCTTGTCGCCGGCTTTTTCGGCCACGGCTGCGAGCCGGCGCGCGGGTTCGACCGCCGCGTGGTCGTGCGAGAGGAGTGTCTGATACTCGCGGATTGCACGCGGGAGGTCGTCCTGCTGCTCCGCGAGACGGGCCATCAGGGCGCGAGGACTGTTTTCGCCGGTGGCCATGGGCACGAGCGCCGCCGCGCGTTCGAGCGGTTCGAACGCGGCACGATCGCCCGCGGCTGCGAGCGCGGCACCGAGTGCCAGCTGGGCGGCATAGCTACCGGGCTGCGCGGCCGCGGCTGCACGCAACGCCGAAACGTCCGGCGCCGGCAAGGGGCCGACCTTTGCTCCCTCTTTGGGGCCGCTCTTCAACGCCGCGACGAGCGGCGCGAATCGCGTCTGCACGGCCTTGTCGAACGTCGCCTGCAGCGCCTCGATGGACACGCCGAGCGCCTTCGGAATCGCGGCATTCCCTTCCGCGCCCTCGCCGTAGGCACGGATGAGCGTGTGCAGCGCCGCGTCGCCGTGCGTCGAGACGATGTGATCGACGAGCAGAGACGCCTGGTAATACGCCAGCGCAATGGTTTCCGGCTTGGTAAACCCGGCGTTCAAATCTTTCAGCGGAAGCGTCTCACCGCGATCGAGGGCGCGGGCAAACGGCACTTCCATTTCCCGCCCCCACTCGGGCCTGGCCTTGGCCTCTTCGTAAACCGACACGCCCTCGGTCAACCAGCGCGGCACCCGCTGATTGGACATCTGCAGGGTGATGACGTGCGTGAGCTCGTGCCAGAGCGTAGCCTGCCACGAAAACGTGCCGGGCTCGCGCGCCCTGGGCGAGTCCATGGTGACGACCCGTCCGAAGCATGCGCCGAGCGCGCCGATCATCCCGGGCAGGCCGAGGTTCCGCACGGCGAAGTCATCGTGGTTCGGAAAGATCTCGATGAGGATCGGGCCCTTCGGGGTGAAGTTGTAGCGGGCGGACAGCGTTTTGAGCGCCTCTTGCGCCAGCGGCAGTGCGTACTCGCGCATGATTGGCGCTTCGTCCGGATGGTACTTGATGATGAGGTCGCCGCTTTTCTCGACGACGAACCGGTCGAGCGTATCGAGCAGCGCGAGCAGGTTGAACGTCACTTTTTCGTACGGGTCGATGTCAAACGACTGCTGCAGTGCACGCCGCGCCTGCTGTTCTTCACCGGTGCGCATCAGATGCATGCCGAGCGCGGCGAGTGATTTGCTGTCCGTTGGATCGAGCGTCACCGCCTGACGCGCCAGCGCCGCTGCCTCCTCGAAACGGTAGTTTCTCGCCGCGAGATCACCAGCTATCCGATAGACACCGCCAAATGCTGGATTGATCGAGAGAACCCGTTTGACTTCGGCGTCGAATGTCGCCCGATCCCCTTCAACGTAGGCAATGGCCCCGAGCCAGGAGCGCGCTTCGAGGTGCGAAGGGTTGATCGCGAGCACCTTGTTGATGCGCGCGCGAGCATCGGCATTTCGCGAGTTGTCGAGATCGAGTTCGGCAAGCAGCAAATGGGCGTCGATGAGCTCCGGATCGATTTCAAGCGCTTTCGTTGCAGCGACCGCTGCCGCGGGCGGATTCTCCTCCGACAAGAGACGCGCCAGACCGGCATGCGCAGGCGCCCACTCCGGATCGGCCTTCAGGGCGTCCTGAAACGACCGCATCGCCTCGGGCGGGTTGTATTTCTCGAGGAACAACAGTCCCCAGCCCGTATCCACCGCCGGGTCGTCCACCGCGGCCGATGCCGCGCGATAGAGCGTATTGGCATCGCGGGCGCGGCCTTGCAGGTGCGCGCGATCGAGCGCGTGCGCGGCGCGTGCCGCGCGAAACACCGTCTCAGGATCGTTCCCGGCGCCGGCCTGGCGGAAGACGCCGTTGAGGAGCCGGGCGCCTTCCTGACTGCGCCCCAGGTCCAGGTGCAACATCCCGAGCGTCAACGCCGCTTCGCCGTCCGGCTCGCGCACGACGACCGGCTCGAGCAGCGATTGAGCCTCGTCGTACTTCCCTTTGCGAATGGCAATCTGCGCGAGCACCGCCGCCGCGAGCCCATCCTGCCCCGGCCGCTTGCGAGCCAGCGCTTCCGCCTCGGCGATCTTGCCGTGCGCAATAGCCGCACGGGTCGCTCTCAGAAATGTCTGTGCTTCAGTGGGTGCGGCATTCTGATCGGCGTAGGCGGGAGGAAACGTGGCCCACGCACACACATAAAGAAGGATGACGACCAGGGGCCGCACCGACACGGCACGACGCCAGTGACCGAGTGCTCGCGGCATGTAACTCGATTATAGAACAGGGGTTTTCGAAGATTGCGGCCTATTCGGGATACCCAGGGCACGGTTCTCGGCTCGCACGCGCGCCATCAGCACAACGCCAAAGACGACCACCGCCGGAATTCCGGTGAGCGGCGCCCGGGCCATCAGTGCAACCCCGACCAACTCACCCACCACCGCCACGTAGTTCGGATGTCGCAGGTAGCGATAGGGCCCGGATGTGACGAGTGACGAGTTGGGTGGCACCAGCACGCGAAAGCACCATCGCGGGCCAAGCGATGCGACCGCCCAATATTTGAGCAGTTTGGCCGTCAGGAAGATGGCAGCTCCGATGATGAGGAATTCGGTGCTCGTGTGCGGCCGGTACCACCCTTCCGCGACCATCGCCAGGAAGCAGAGCGGGTAAACCACTCGCATAATCGGGAACACGTCGTTCTCCGGCTCCCGCGCGCCCTGCGCAAGCAGCGCGACTTCGTTCCGATGCGCCAGGCGGGCTTCGAGCACCATCGGAATGAAAATGAGTGCCAGCAGGAACACCGACGTCATATTCGTTTTCGTGGTTCGAGCTGCTGCGGCACGATCAGGCTGGCCTCGTCATAAAGACGCGCCGCGCCAATGTCACCCGCGTAGCGAATGGCGTGCTCGGCCAACCAGGGTAAGACCGCCGCTGCGCGCTCCGCTGCACTCACTCCCGATGGGAACCTCAATACGCTGCGAAGCGCCCGATTGAATCGCCACTTCGCAGAAAACTCTCGCCTTCGTCTCGCCTGCAAGCGTCGATGCGCATCGGCGCATCCGTATTCGAGCTCGCGCAACGCTTCCTCGGCCGCAAGTTCAGCACCGCGGATCGTGAACCGCAGGCCGTCCCCGGTCATTGGATCGACGAAGCCGGCGGCATCGCCCGCGAGCAGGAGTCCCGGGAGACCAGCAGCCGAGCAATCGACGCCGAGGGGTCCGAGCACCATCGGAGGGACGATCCGACGGGCGTCAACAAACCGCTCCTTCAGGAGTGGTTCAGCGCGAATCGTTTCGGCCAGTAGAAGGGCCGGATCCCGCAGCAGGCTGCGATCGGAGCTGACCACGCAGACGTTGGTCAAACCGCCAGGCAATTGAGCAACGCCGATGTACCTGCTGCGCCTGATGTGCATCTCACCGAGCGCGCTCGGGTGGACGACATCTGTGAAATAGGCGCCGACGGCCCACCGTCGTGGCGCCGCCGCGAGGCGAGCCACGCCGAGCTGACGCGTCAGGCGCGAGTAGCTTCCGTCTGCGGCAATGACGATTCGGGCCCGAACGGTGTCCGAGAGACCGCTGCGAGTGCGGATGTTCAGGCCATCGATCCGATGGCCGTTGGTCGTGACGCCCACGACACGCACCTCTTCCTCGATCCGTGCGCCCGCCGCCGCAGCGGCATGGACGAGCGCCTGGTCGAGCTGCTCGCGGAGAATCGCCCGACCGGTAATCCCCACGCCGTAGTTGCCCGTAATCCGCAGGCCGCGATCGCCAGTCACGATCATGCCGGGAATGACCCACGACCCGGCGGCCGCACCAAGTCCGAGGCGCTGTAACAGCGCGAGGGCGCCCGGATTGACGGTGTCACCGCACAGTTTTCGCCGAGGAAAGCGGGCGCGATCGAAGACGATGACGCGTGCGCCCGCACGAGCGAGGACGAGCGCCGCGACAGTCCCCGCCGGCCCTGCACCGGCAAGCACCACATCGGCGTCGGCGCGGACCTTCTCGGCCACCGCTCACGCCCTGCCGATCACCATGGCGCTGTTCTTCGAGCCAAATCCCAGGCAGTTGCAGAGCGCCGCCCGCACGTCCACGCTGCGGCCGGTGTTTGGAATGAAGTCCAGATCGCAGTCGGGATCCGGTACCGACTGATTGATCGTCGGCGGGAGATACCCTCGAGACAAGGCGAGCGCCGCGGTGACGATCCCCGCCGCGCCGCTTGCGCCCTGGGGATGACCAATCATCGACTTGGTGGACGACCCCGCCACGCGATCGGCCATCCGGTGAAAGACCTGCCGGACGCAGCGAGACTCGACGGCATCGTTCAGCACCGTGGAGGTGCCGTGAAAGTTCACGTAGCCAATCTCTTCAATCGGATGACCGGAGCGTTCGATTGCCAGCCGCATCGCACGGACGATCTGTTCGCCATCGGGGTGCATCTGGACCCTGTGGTAGGCGTCGCAGGTGGATCCGTAGCCGTCGATAGTGGCGTAGATCTTGGCTCCGCGCGCCCGCGCGCGATCTTCGCGCTCGAGCACGACCATCCAGGCGCCCTCACCAAGCACGAAGCCGTCACGTTCCCTATCGAACGGGCGCGACGCAGTTGCCGGAAGATCGTTGTATCTGGTGGCCACGACCTTCATCTTCGAGAAGCCGAAAATCATGCCGGGCGTCACACACGCGTCGGCGCCTCCAGAGAGCATGACCTCAGCCTCGCCGAGCCTGATCATCGACGCCGCATACGCAATCGCGTCCGTCGAACTCGTACATCCCGTCGAGACGACATGGCTGATGCCGTGCAACTCGAGTGCGATAGAGATCTCGCTGGAAATCATGCCGACAATCGAGACGGGAATCGCATACGGCGTCACCCGCTTCCAGCCGTCGCAGAAGAACTCGTAATACTGGCGTTCGGCGACGTCGATGCCGCCCGCGCCGCTGCCAACCAGCACGCCGGCGTCCGGTTCGTTCAGCCGCAGGCCCGCATCCGACCACGCCTCACTCGCGGCGATGACGGCGATGAGCGAGGCTCGTGAATACCGCCGGGGATCCGGTCTTCCGCAACGCTCGGGGACGCTCCCGCACCGCTCCGCGATCGTCACGGCCTCGTCTATCGTGACCGGCGGAACCGGTGCGGCAACTGTGCACGGAAAATCGGACGCGTCGAACGCGGTGATGGCGCGAGTCCCGCTGCAGCCTCGACTGACATGACGCCAGAAGACTTCCCGCCCGACGCCATACGGAGAGACAACGCCGATGCCAGTGATGGCGACTCGCGCGCTCGTCGAGACGACCATGGTTCCTATAATAGTCCGCGCGTCATGACGATCGAACGGACACGATTGCTCATCATTTTTGCGTGGCTGGGAGGGTTGCTGTTCGTCGTCTCGCTGGCCGTTCTGCTGTACTCGTACTTCGTGACGTTCGGGCGTCCGGCGGCATCAGCGCGGCAATGGCCCGCAGTCACGGCCAATTTCGTCCTGTTCTCAATCTTCGCGGTGCACCACAGCCTGTTTGCCCGAACGGGCGTGAAAGCCGTCATCGCTCGCAACATTTCACCAGCAATTGAACGATCCGTCTATGTCTGGATTGCGAGCAGTCTGTTCATCGGTGTCTGCATGCTCTGGCAGCCAGTCAGCGGCAGTCTGTACCGGGTCGAGTGGCCGGTCGCGATTGTTGGATACGCGATCCAAATCATCGGAGTCACGATTACCGCGCGGGGTTCGTCCGCTATCGACGTGCTCGACCTGGCCGGAATCCGCCGCGCCGTGCACGGCGTGCACGGTCGAGTTTCGCCGGCAGTGCCTCTCCAAACGACCGGCGTCTACGGCTTCGTTCGTCACCCGTTGTACTTCGCGTGGCTGCTGTTCGTGTTCGGCACACCACACATGACGTTCACGCGTCTTGAATTCGCCGTTCTCAGCTCCGCCTACCTGGCGCTTGCGATCCCGCTCGAAGAACGGGCGCTGATCAGTACGTTTGGTGACGAGTATCGCGCGTATCGAATGAAGGTGAAATGGCGAATGCTGCCGGGGG
>JBAROV010000202.1:0-2881 GCA_049642465.1 Vicinamibacterales bacterium | reverse complement strand
GGTCGAGACGGAGCGTGCTGCCATCTGGCATCAGCAGCCGATGGAAGCCCACTGCGAGTCTCGTCTCACCGAGGGCCTGAACGGCCCGCGTCTCGCCGAGGATGCGTGCGCCAGCTGGAATCAGCACATGCTGTCCGCTGTGGGAGAACACCGGGTTGGTGACCAGGCAATTGACAGGAGATGTTCCGCTTCCGTCCAGCCTGTTGGTCAGGACCGTATCGATAACGGTTCCCTCGAGAAGAGGATGCACCGGTCCGGAGGCGCTGATTGGACTCGTTCGTTCAGGCGTTCGGTCCTCACGACCAGCGGCAGCGGGCCCGGCGGGGGTCCGGTCCGGGGAAGCGACGTCGTTCGTTGGCATCGGCGGACGTCCCAACCCCGGGCTCCCGCCGCCTGTGGCTCGGACGACGGCTTCCGCGATCTCATCGAGCGAGGGCGTCAGGTTGTCGCGTGGCATCTCACCTGGCAAGACACCGGCGGGCCGGCCGGCATCGGGTCGATCTCCCTCCGGCCGACGGCTGAGAACAACATTGCTCGCGAACAAGCTTTCGTACTCTCGACGTTTGCGGTCGGCGGCGATCGGGTCTTCAGGCGCGGGGCTGGCAGGTTCCTCGAAGCGGCGCGCCTCGGGAACCACTGGCTGCACGGCCTGTGCTTCCAGGGCCTGACGTGCTCCCATTGCTCGAAGGCGTTCCTCGTAGTCGCGCAACCGATCCGGATTCGGAGCGACAGGCGCCGGCTGCGACTGTGCCGGGGTTCGAGTGGGCTCGGGCTGACCGGTGATCAGAATGATCAAGAGAATTCCGAGCGCCAGCCCCGCCATCAGCCAGGTCTGGAATCGACGCGGCAGTACGCCGCGAGGGACTGGCCGGTGGTCGCTGACAGGTGCCGCCGGGGTGCCAGGCTCTTCGGCCATGTTCACCGCTCCCGCTGCTCGAACGTGAAGCGCTGGTTCCCAAGCGCGAGGTACCCGCGATCGATTACCTTCGGCACGACGTAGGTGCCCTCGCGCACCTGAAAGTTGACGATCGACGGTTTGCCGTCCTTCAGCTCATACAACGCTGGCAACTCCGTCGCGTCCGTCTTCACGTACGTGAACTCGCCGTCGTGCCACAGCGACCGGACGAAGAAGGGCTTCTCGTACTTGGGCGGGCCGTACGGAAACTGAAGCTGCGTGGGATATCGCTGCCGATACGCAGCGACAGCTTCCTCCACCCGTCGCGCCTCCTCGCGTGCCGCCGCGCGCAGTTCGGCGACTTGCGCCTCCAGCGTCTGCACCTGCGCCTGTACTTGATCGGCGGAGTAGTACTTCGGGTTTCCAGTGGTGGCACCCTCTTGTCTTTGCACGTAAACCTTGATATCCGGCGGGCTCGACTTCTCGGTCAGCATGAACGAGTAGATCGCGCCGCTTGACGTGACCAGGTTCAGGTTTGTCTCGGCTCCTGCCTTCGCCGGCTTCACGTGCGCGATGTTGTGCGTGGCGCTGATGACCCAGAAGTCCCGATCACCACAGAGAACGTCGAGGATTTCCTCTCCTTCAGGCAGGACGACCATCGTCGTATAGCGCAGGCGCGTCTGCAGCGGAATCACTCCGCGTTCGGTCGCCGACACCTCTCGGACGCCGCCCGTTTGGGAAGCAGCCACCGCCGTCGGTGTTGCTGAGGATGCGAGAATCGCAATCGTCGCCAGGAACGCACGCAGACCAGTCCACCGCATGGCACACCTCCCACAATCAGGCCGACGCCGCGAGCCGGTCCAGGCCCGCTTCGAAACCGTGCTCTCGGAAAACCGCGGCGACCCGGTCGTTGTCGATGGGCGTGTTCGTGTAGATCCAATAGCTCTTGGGGTCCACCGCCAGAGTGAGGACCTTTGTCAGGTCCGGTCGCTTGAGGAGAATCTGTCGGCGCGGCATCAGGCCGGCCAACAGATCCAACTCCATTTCGTTCATCTGGAAAAGTTCCGCGTACCGTGATCGCTCCAGGGCTGGATTCGCCAGCAGCAGCTTGGTCGGGCAGCTCTCAACGACTGTCCGCAACAGGTCTGCCGAGGCGAAGTCCTCGATCGTCTGCGTGGCGAGGATCATGGCGGCATTCCGCTTCCGCCACGTCTTCAGGGCCTCCTGCACGTACGCGCGGAGCGTTGGGTTCTGGATGAAGCGCCACGCTTCGTCCATCACGCAGAGCTTCAGCGTTCGCGCGTCCGCTTCGTCGAGCACGCGCTCGTTCACGCGATGCAGGATGTAGAACAGCAGTGGCTCGATCAGAGACGGATAAGCCCTCATGGCATCGAAGTCGAAGATGTGCAGCCGCTCGAAGGTCAGCGTGTCGTCAACGTTGTCGAACAGCTCGGCGTACCGACCTCCCTCGACCCACTTCTGAAGCCGCGCCAGCAAGGCTCGGGGCAACAAATTCGCGAGCGTGAACAGCCTGCGCTGATTCCGGTCCAGCACGTACAGGTTCTCGACCGCCTCGTATACCTCCCGGTCCTCGAGTTCACTCAGGCGGTAGCCGTCTTCACCTTCGAGCAGCACGCGGACGAACCCATGCAGGAAGTGCAAGTGCTCTGGCGTTGGCTCCATTGAAAACGGGTTGATACGAACGTCGTGATGGCGCAGCCCGAGTTCGACATAGCCGCCGTGAAGGAGCGCGCCGAGCTTGCGGTAACCATGACCCAGATCCAGAACGATCGTGAACGGGTCGTACTGCTGCGCGCTCGTGACGAGGAAGTTCAGGAGGAAGCTCTTGCCGCTGCCGGTTGCGCCGAGCACGAGTGTGTGGCCGACATCTTGGACGTGCAGGTGATACGCGAACGGCGTGTGGTGTGGCGTCTCGAAGGTGGCCAGCGGCTCCGGCAGCAGCAGTGAGCCCGCGCGGCCCTGATC
>JBAROV010000201.1:0-28608 GCA_049642465.1 Vicinamibacterales bacterium | reverse complement strand
GCGGGTACCCGTCTCGGCGCGGCTGCGTTCCATCCTGGAGATGCGCCGCAACGGTGCGGACGGTGAGCCGAATCCGCCTGATGCCTACGTGTTCGGCGATCCGGCGACTGGACAGCGGGTGCGGTCGTTCAAACGCGCTTGGGAAAAAGCCGTCCTGCGCGCGCATGGGGTGAAGCCGCGATGCATCCAGAAGGTCATCGGCGAGCGCAAAGTGTGGACGTCGACGCTCACACCGGACTGCCGCGCCGAGCTGCATCGCATCAACCTCCATTTCCATGATCTGAGACGCGAGGCGGGATCGCGGTGGCTCGACTCGGGCGTGGTGCCCCTCACCGCGATTCGCGACTGGCTCGGCCACTCGAACATCAGTCAGACGAGCACGTACTTGGAGTGCCAGGTACACGGCCAGAACGACGTGATGCGGCGTTTCGAGGAGCGGCAAGCGACCTTGCAAAAACTTGCAACGGAAGCGGGAACGAGCGGCGACGAAGGGGAACAAACGGCATCGATGCGGGACGAGCAGACCCGAAAAGATGCGAGAAAGCACGTGGTGCAGTGATGTACCTGTTACTGGGGGTCAGGGGGTCCCGGGTTCGAATCCCGGCATCCCGATCACATTTCCTCATTAATTACTTTGCGCCAGAAAGTGCGCAAGGTTGATCTTGCAGACATCCTGCAAACTTTCCCGGTCATCGCTGCAGAGGAATCGTATCGCGCGTGGAAGCGTCTTTCGTTGATTCCCCACATCCCGGGCTTTACACGACGGATCTTTCATCACGCGGGATCAACCTCCGCTCCAGCGTTGAAGACCGACGCGGAATCGTCCTGTCGACGTGTGCGCACTCACCACAGAAGTACAAGGGCTTGTCCGCCCGCTCGTATGCCACCAGCGCCCGGGGCGAACCGCAGTCGAGACATATCGTGTACGTGACGAGAGGCGACCGGAAGGGCTGGGCCATCCGCAGATTCTAGACAGCCGTGCTGAGGGCGCGCTATTCAAAAGGGAACACGAATACAACAACCCGCCTCGCCCGGCTGCGCATAGAGTATCTGCAATACAGCACCGAGGTTAACGTTCTGATCTCTGACTTCGAAGGCCGGCTGCATCGTGAGCCATCGCTGAGCGATTGGATGACGATGGCAACGCGGCACTAGCGATAACGTCAAACGAAGCGGTGTGCAGCTCCTGGGCTCGCTCGATAAACCAGATCCATTGGCCGGCGCGGTCGCCGTTCAGCGGAGTCACGAGCAGATCGAAATTCGCCGGCTTTCGCTCTTTCGGTCTGATGGTGATCGTTGCGTGAAGTTGGTCGTCAACGGCACGGGCGAGCCGATGCAACCGCGCATCAAAGGCGGTACGATCATCTGAAAAGACAATCAACTCGCGATCTTTCAGCCGATTGCTACTGACGTTGAGCAGTACGCCAGCCGGGTTCGGCTCCACGATCAAGCCAACATGATCCGTCAGTAGACAGGCCCATGGGATCAGGTGGAACAGCTCCTCCCAGGCCGCGGCGCTCCGTCGGAAGGCCTCGTGCAGTTGATCACACTCCAACCGTGTCCCGGCGAGATCGCGGAGTAAACCATCACAGGCCGCCAGCGCGAGCTCGGTGACGCCCTCGCATCGCGCGTGCTGTCCGATGCGGCTACGTTTGACCGCGTCTCTTCGAAGTGCAGCCAGGTGGCGAGTCCAGTGAGGGATCGGATCCAAAGTGTGTGTCATCGACTTCCCTCGAGTCTGAGATATTGTCCATCGGTTGCCCGGCGCAGGACGCCTTGGCGCACGAGATCGTCAAGGACAACTTGACAGGTGGTTAGGCGAAGGCCGAACAACCGCGTCGCTTGCGAGAGGTGGAGGGAAAGTCCAGACATCTCGCGGTAGGTGCCGAGAATCATCCGTTCGAGGTGGCCACGTGAGGGCTCGCCGGTGACGGCATCACGCGGCCGGAGCCGGCGCTCCGCAGACTGAGTGTGCATGTCGCTCCGCTGTCAGCGGGCGGCTGGCAAGACTCGCTGGAGCACGTCCGCGAGCTCGTTGGGAAGGCAGGGCTTGGTCAGGACGGCTGTACAACCGACTTGTTCCGCGTGGGCACCGATGGACGGATCGGTATGCCCGGTATCCGAGTCGCGTCAGGAACCTGATTCAACCTTGAACGTTTTCGTGGCGACGGCCTGCCCGTCAAGAAACACCTCGACACTGTATTGGCCAGGCGGAAATCCTCCTGCGCTCCGAAGCGGAAAATCGGTCGCCGCGAAGTCCCGGTTGGCCACACGCTTCGTGGATTCACCGATCACCTTTTCTCCGTAGGTCCAGCGGACGCTGATCGTTCCCGAGCCGCCGTTGGTCGTCAGGACGGACAGGTAGACGGTGTCACTCGGCGCAAATATGGTGGTGAACTTGGCGACGGATCGGTCCGGATTCAACGATCGACCGAGTTGAATCGCCGTGATCTGAAGCGGACGCGATCCGCACGCGGCGACCGACGCGCAAAGAACCACAGTCGCCAGGTGGACGTTGAGCATCCTCATAGACAACGCGATTGTACAGGCTTGGAGCATTGCAGTAGGATTGCCGGCAATGCCCGACGAGTTCTGGGTAACGTGTCCGTTTTGCGGTGAGCACCTGGAAATCTACGTCGAGCCTGACGTCAAGGGCAGCTTCGTTCAGGACTGCGAGGTGTGCTGCAATCCATGGCGCGTCCAGGTGTCTGGTCGAGGCGACGATCGAGTGGTCCATGTGACGCGCGCCGACGGATCGGAATGACGCGGTCGAACAACTAGCGGCTGGCGCGTTTCTTTCCCTTCCCCTGTGCAGATTTCACGTCGGCCACCAGGCTGTTGCTGTGTTTCAGCAGTTCTGCGGTTTCTTTCAGAAGTTTGTCGGACATTTTGCGGAGGGCCTTGCTCTTTCGAAGCATTCGATTCGCGCGTTCGATGATCTTGCGGTTCTCGTTGGCCATCCGCCAGTCAGCGTCGCACTTTCACAGCGCTGTCGCCATCACTCAGAAGTGGCTTGCGAAGCTGACCGATCTGGTGACTCCGTTCGCTCCCCAGATCTGGGGCGTAGCTCACAGCCGCCAGGCATCTCCCGGACTCTGTCCCGCAGTGGAACGCCGCCAACAATATCGTGTGCGCGATCGCACCTTTCGAAACTGTGCTCCGAGCCAATTCGCGGCATCCTATAGAAACACAAGCAGTTAGCGGCACCGCCTCCGGCCGGCGGCTGGCGCTGGACTTGCACTTCTGAAGGCAAGCCGACGAAAACGCCATGCTCGAGAACCCGACAACCTCCCGGAGCCGGAACAGACGCGTGCGCGGAGCTGGACGACAGGCCGTCCAAGCACTGCTGCTCGTTCTCTTGCTTGGCGCGGCCGCGTGCGAGCGAAACGCCGGCCTCCAGTCGCCGAACTCACCCGGCTCGCCTGACTCGCCGTCGCCGTCTCCTGCGCCGTTGAACCTGACCGGCACGTGGCAGGGGTCCCTGACCGATAACGGCACCGTGACGAACGACGCGACGCTTCGGCTGACTCACACGAATGAGACCGTGACAGGAACCATCAGCTGGACGGGCGCGACGACAGCGGCTGGAACAGTGAACGGGACCGTCTCAGGAAAATCGTTCACGTTCAAGATCGTCATCCCCGTTGGCGGTTTCACCAGCCCGCCGTCCACTCGCTTCTGCCTCGCGTCGCTTTCGGGCACGGCGAGTGATGTCACCGCAGAGCAGATCAACGCCGACTACACCGGCACCAACACGTGTAGCGGCTTGGTCCCATTCCCCGGCGCCCTTCGCATCGTCCGAAATTAGCGACGAAACAGAAGTATCGAAGCAACCATCGAGCTGGGTGAGGTCACTGAACGCGATTCCTATTGCAAACCAATAGAAGGTCGTAGTTCGAGGTCGTCCCTTCACCCACGCCGATGCCCGCCGGGAAGGCGGGGCGCCGTTCGCCGCGCTTGCGTTCTCGATGCGTCAGCGGACGGGGGAGATCGGCGTCCGCATGGCGCTCGGGGCGGACGCGTGGGACATCGCCCGAATCGTTGCCGTTCATGCGTTGATAGTCGTCGCCGCGGGATGGGCACTCGGCGGCGTCTTGACGGCCGGGTTGACGCGCTACGTCAGATCGCTACTGTTCGACGTCGCGCCGGGCGACACGACGACTTTCATCACCGCCTCGCTCGTCGTCACGGCTGCCGCGCTCGCCGGCTGTATCGTGCCGACGATCCGCGCGTCGCGAATCGATCCAGCCGTCGCCCTCAGGACGGATTGACGCGACCTTTGAAACCGTGCCCGAGCCAGAACCTTGTCTGAACCCTTGAACCTTGTCTGAACCTTTGAACCTTGTCTGAACCCTTTCTGAACCCCATCTGAACCATTTCTGAACCCTCTCTGTGCTACCCTCAAACGAGCGACGGGTGAAGGAGACTGAGGAATGGGTTGCGAACCGCGCGGCTGTCCGTTTTGCCTGACCAAATCGGTTGAGCTCGTTGCGAGCTTCGATGGGACTCTTATCGCCTACCGTTGTCCCGCCTGCCAGGGCGTCTTCTACACAATCACCCCCCAATTCGACACGGAACCGGCGGACGAATCATTTGCCAGCCGCCAGGCTCCCGGGACGGAAGCCCCGAAGTTTCAATAACTACCGCTGCTGCCGAGTTAGGCCTGCACGAAACATGCATGTACACGGGCATGTGTCGCGCACACGTGACTCGCATCGTCATCGTCTCAGCATTCCTCACGGGGGTGCTGAGCGGGTGTGGGAGGAACGATACGCCCCCGCCGCCTCCCGCGACGTCTGAGTCACCGGCGTCCGCGCCGCCAACCGAGCGTGTCGTGGGGCCGCTGAGCGAAGCAGATGCGCAGGCACTTGCGACGATGAACGATCGGTTGAAAGAGTACGTCGAGTTGCACAAGAAAGTGGAGGAGACGCTTCCGAAATTGCCGAAGGAGGCGACACCGCAGCAGATCGACAAGAATCAGCGCCTGCTCGAGCAGAGGCTTCGCGAGGCACGCAAATCGGCGAAAGAGGGGGACATCTTCACGCCGGAAGCGCGACCCGTCATCAAGCGATTGCTGGCGGCTGTGTTTGCCGGTCCCGAGGGCAAGCAGCTGAAGGCCTCCATCATGGACGAGAATCCTGTCGGCATTTCAATCACCGTCAATGGGCGCTATCCCGATACGGTGCCGATCTCAACCGTCCCTCCCGACGTGCTTCAGACGCTCCCGGCATTAACGGAGGACATGGAATACCGCTTCGTCGGCGACAACCTCATTCTCCTGGATGCCCACGCGCACCTCATCGCCGATTTCATCGCCGACGCGATTCCCAAATAGCAGCGAGAGCAAGCCATGCGCAGGTCAAGTCCCATAATCGTTGCTTTCGTTATCTGGTCGGCACTCGCTACGAGCGGCTGTGAAGGCCGCGGCCAGGCGGCGACGCCCGACGTCCAACCGCAGCCGTCCGCCATCTCACTCCCGAATGAGAACGGATCATTCAAATTCATCGTTTTGGGCGATTTCGGGACTGGCGATCGGGAGCAGTACGAGTTGGCGGCGCAGATGGTGTCGCTCCACAGCTGGTTCAAGTACGACACGGCGGTGCTCGTGGGTGACAATCTCTACGGCTCCGAGCGGCCGCAGGATTTCGAGAAGAAGTTCGAGCGGCCGTACAAGCCGCTCCTCGATGCGGGTGTGAAATTCTATGCATCGCTCGGCAATCATGATTCGCGCGAGCAGCGTTACTACAAGCTGTTCAACATGGACGGGAAGCTGTACTACAGCTTCAATCCCAAGGCCGACGTTCGATTTTTCGCGCTCGAGAGCACCTATCCGGTGCCTGAACAGATCCAGTGGCTGGAGAAGGAGCTTTCCTCGTCCGGCAGCAAATGGAAGATCGTCTTCTTCCATCATCCCCTCTATTCCTCAGGCGACAGGCACGGATCGGACATCCGTCTGCGGGCGGTGCTGGAACCGCTATTCCTGAAGTACAACGTCAGTCTGGTGCTGACCGGCCACGACCATTTCTATGAACGGGTCAAGCCTCAAAAAGGCATCAAATACTTTGTCGTAGGGTCGGGCGGGAAGCTGCGGGAAGGCAACATCGATAGGAATTCCGGAATCACGGCCAAGGGTTTCGACACGGACCTGGTCTTTCTTGCCTGCGAGATTGCCGGCGATGAACTCTACTTCAATGCCCTGTCGCGGAGGGGACAGACGGTCGATTCAGGCGTGTGGGCCCGGCGCCAGGCGACAACGACCACCCACTAATTGGCGTCAGCGCGCAGACAAGCGTCGCCGGCTGGCGAATGGGACCACACTCGTGTCGTTGCAGATCACGCGGGTGTGTTGCGCGATGACTTCTTCGAGCTTCTCCGTTTGCTTGTAGAAGCTGCCCATGGCGTAGCCGCAGAGCAACGTGAAGTTGTATTTCCGGGCGAGCGAGTTCCAGAGGATCTCGAGTTTGATAGCGGCGTCCGCGCGGCCTTGTTTCCAAAGAACATCCACCATTTCTCCGTAGGCCCGCACCGTCGTGCGCCGACCGTTGGTCGCCTGCTGGATGAGTCGACCGACGTTGTCCTCGAAGAGTTCCGGATTCGGCGTGTCTCCCACGACGAACAAATCCAACGTGGCCTCGGCATCGAGCAGGATGAGATCGCCAGTGCGAACGGCGCGGTCGCAGTCGATCAGACGCTCGCCCAGGCCAGCAATGATCGCGGCGCAGTGGGACGTCGTGGCGATCACAATGCCTGGTTCACCAGCCACGAGTCCTTCGGCGAGAAAACCGGCCACTGTTGCGACCAGGCTCCGATCTGAGCCGTAAAACTGCACGACATGCTCGTGGCCGTGGTCCGATAGACCGGATTCCAGCCTCCCGTCCTCTGTACTCATTGAAGTCGCAACTCCACCGCTCCGGTCGAAGGATGTTCGCTTTTACTGCACGATCGAGCGGTAAGGGTCCTATCGTGCAGAAGACATGCCAGCCGAGCTCATTTGGGCGGGAATTCAATGGCCACAACGGCTCTGACTCCATTTCCCGATGAATCGGCTCGCCAGGTCACGATGGAGGGAAGCGGCGATTTTAGTGGGCCGCACGTCACTCTGCCGGTGAGGTCGTCGCGGTAGGTGATGAATTCGACCTCTGACATTCTCCGCGTTGTCAGGGTCTCGACGCCTGACCCGGTTCGAATGTGAAAGGTCGCCGCGCCCCGCGCTCCACATTCGATTCGCTCGAGCACACCTTCGATCCGTTGTTCGCCCTGTTTGAGATCGCGAAAGATCGGCCGGAAACCGCTCGCCGGTGTGGCGGACGCAGGAGATTCGGTCGGCTGCGCGCCCGCATCCCTCGTCTGAGTTGCCGACGGCATCTCCGCCGCAGCGCGCTGCTGATCCCTGGTTTCGAGTTGCAGCACGTCACGCATCAAATCCCGCGCAGCTTCACGCACCTCGGCCGGGTATGCACCAGACATCAACGGGCCGATGATGTTGCGCGCCAGACCGTACTCCTGTTGATTCGCAAGAATCTGCGCGTGAAGGAACGCGTAGTCTTCGCGACCGGGCACCATCAACCGCGCCCGCTCGATTGCCGCACGAGCGTCTTTCGACGGCCCTGCCGCCGATCGCAGCTCCATCGAGGCGAGTCGTGCGTTGACATTGGGAATCTCTGCATGATGTTTGCGCACGGAGTCGAAGAGGGTGCGAAGTACCTGGAGCTGTTCAACCGTCGGCGTGTCGCGGCGACGTTCCACGAACTCGGAGAGGCCAACGCCCGCCGTGTAAGCGAGCAGCCAGTCGTCTGGTTGCGGAATCTCCATTAACCACTTTGCCCCAGCCTCGCCGTTCCCCTTCGCGATTTCAACCAACGCGCGCGTGACCCGCACCCGCGGGTTTCCAGGGCTGATTCTGTCGGCCGCATCCAGCCGCGCGAGCGCTTCATCGTAGCGTTCCTGTTGCATCAAGAACTCGGCGAGGAACGCTTCACCGTCGGCCGCGGCAAGCGGAGCAGGCACGGGGTCGAGTTTCGTCAGCTTGTCGGAGAACGTGTAGACAAGGGCCCTGAACGACGCTTCGCGCACATAGTCCTTCAACTCACGCTCCATGTCCGCGGGGCCGAAAGCCTTCTGCCACGCTTCGGTGGGCGCGACCCCCTGCGTGACTGAATCGAGGTAGGTGAAGAGCTGCGTCGTGCGGCGCGTCTTGCCGAGCACAATCAAATGAATGAGCGCCCAGGACTGCGCGTAGAACACGGAGCGGCGGTTTCGCTCGTTGTAGAGAGGCGAGTCGTGATCGACCGTGAGGAGATCGGACAGCTTCAGCAGCCGGGTGCCGTTCAGTTCCTGCACATGCTCGAACACGGGACGGCCGATCGAAGCTTGGCGATCGTTGGCGGTAATCTCGTAGCTGCTGTAAAACTCTGCGAGGCCTTCGTTGACCCAGACCGGCGCATTCCGCCACAGGTTCGACACGACCAGGTGTGCATATTCGTGAAAGACCACACGCATGTTGTCGGGGCCGCCGCCTGCGACAACGGCGATGTAATTGGCATCTCTCCGCCCGACGAACAAGCCTGAAATGGCGGATGGCTTCCCCTGGTACAGCGTCTTGAAGGGCGTGAATGCGCGGTCCGATGGGAAGACGAGGACAATCGTCGGGACGGCCGTCGCTGTCGCACGCTCAGTGAGTACCCGGCTGAGTGTCTCGCGGAAACCCTCGAACTTCATCGCGACGTCGCGGAGTGTCCGCGCTCCGACGTCCCCGACGACGGTGAAGTTGGGGGTGTCTATCCGCCGCCATTCGGCGGAGCAGGGCAGTGCCGGACCGAGCAAGACGAAGCTCGCGACGAGCGTTGAAAACCCCGCCCTGCGCATGGCTTGCGAGAGCATGCCGGCGGTAAGACTAGGAGCAGCCGCCCGACCTGTCAAATGGGTACGGTTGGATGAGCTGGGCCCACTTCGAAGGGCGCGTCTCCTCGCCCCCTGTGGTACCCTTTCGTTTCTAACCAGGTGAGGATGCTCAGCCGCGACCTCTCGATTTTGGCCCTCGCGGGACTCGGGACTTTGCCGGCGGCCTGGGTTTCGCTGCAGGCGCAGAACCCTCCAGCTCAAGCCGCGCCGGTGGATTACGCCCGCGATATTCAACCCATTTTCGAGAGTCACTGCTACGAGTGCCACGGTCCGAAGAAAAGTCGCGGGCGCCTGCGCCTCGATCTCCGCAACGCCGCGCTGAAAGGCGGCGAGACCGGCGCCGCCATCGTCCCTGGCAATAGCGAACAGAGTCTGATCGTTCGGCGAGTCCTGGGCCTGGACGATGAAGATCGGATGCCGAAGGATGAGGATCCGCTGCCGCCGGCGCAAATTGCGCTGATCCGCACGTGGATCGATCAGGGTGCCGTCTGGCCGGCTGGCGAGAACGAAAAAACCGAATCGCCGCTGCCAGAAAAAGCGGATCCGGAGCACTGGTCGTACCGTCCTCCCGAGAGCCCTCCCTTACCGGAAGTTCGCGCCACCGAATGGGTCCGAACACCAATTGACCGGTTCGTTCTCGCGCGCCTGGAGAAGGAAGGTCTGACGCCTTCCGCGGAGGCGTCGCTCGAAACGCTGGTGCGACGCGTGTCGCTCGATCTCATCGGAGTGCCGCCGTCCCCACAGGAAGTAGACGAGGTCGTCTCTGCCGCCAAGCGCGACGGAGCGGATGCGGCCTACGGGAGCCTGGTCGATCGGCTGCTCGCGTCGCCACACTACGGCGAACGCTGGGCGCGGCCGTGGCTCGATCTCGCCAGATACGCCGACTCGCACGGATTCGAGAAGGATCTGCCGCGCGTGATGTGGAAGTACCGCGACTGGGTGATCGATGCGTTCAACCGCGATATGCCGTTCGATCGCTTCACCGTCGAGCAGATTGCCGGCGACATGCTGCCGAACGCTACGCGTGAACAGATCATCGCGAGCGGGTTCCACCGCAACTCAATGACCAACGAGGAAGGTGGCATCGACCCGGAAGAAGCGCATCACGAAGTGCTCGTGGATCGTGTGAACACGACGGCCACGGTCTGGCTGGGGTCAACCCTCGGCTGTTCGCAATGCCACGATCACAAGTACGACCCGTTCACGCAGAAGGACTACTACCGGATGATGGCGTTCTTCACGAACACTGATTACGACGTCCGGAAGCTCGGCGACGGGACGAAGTTCAGCGAGACGATGATTGACGTGCCGACGCCCGAGCAGGAGGCGAGCCGCAAGACGATTCAGGCTGAGATCGATCGAGTCAACGAGGAGCTGAAAACACAAACACCCGCGCTCGATCGGGCCCAGGCTCTTTGGGAGGTCTCGATGCGGCGGGAGGCCTCCGTGCGATGGAGCGTTCTCACTCCACACGCGGTGACGACGACGGGCGACGTGGTCCTGAAAACCTCTGCAGATGGGACGACCGTCGCTTCAGGCCCGAATCCACCTTCGGTGGTTTACACGGTTGAAGCCGTCCCCGCGCTTCCGCGGATTACCGCCGTTCGCCTCGAAGCGCTGCCCGATCCGTCGCTTCCGAAGGGTGGGCCGGGCCGCGATATCTATGGCAACTTCCAGTTGAACGGCGTCCAGCTTTCGACCGGTGGATCGGATCTGAAGATCAAAGCCATCCGATCTGATGATGGCGGCGGGAGCCTGGACTCGTTCTTCCCGAAAACACTCTCGCGCGACGCGTATGCACCACGGGGCTGGCGAATTGACGCAAGCCGGGAAGAGCCACGTTTGCCGCGCCAGATCGTCTTCAGCCTGGCGGCCCCCCTGACGATATCGCCAGGCACGCGTCTCACGATTCAGTTGAAACATCAGAACACGGTCGTCGGCCAGGCGATCGGGCGATTTCGCCTCTCGGTTACCGGCAGCGCGACACCCCAACGAATCGTCGATGTCCCCGCGAGACTGAGGCCGGTGCTTGCGATTGCGGTTGCGGAGCGTACCGAGCAGCAGCGCAAAGACATTGCTGCGCTGTACAGATCAGTGGCGCCGGCGTTGAAGCCGGCGCGCGACCGGCTGTCGAGCCTGCAAAAGGAACTCAGGTCGCTGAACATTCCGACGGCGCTCGTGATGAAAGAACGGCCGACCTACGAGCGGCCGTCCTCGTTCGTTCGCCGTCGCGGAAGTTTCCTCGATAAAGGGGAGCGCGTGTACGCGGGTGTTCCAGCGGTGCTGCATGGCCTTCCCGAGGACCAGATGCCTAACCGCCTCGGACTCGCGCATTGGCTGGTGGACGAGAGGAATCCGCTGACCGCTCGCGTGGCTGTCAACCGCGCGTGGGAACAGTTCTTCGGGCGTGGCATCGTGGAAACCAGCGAAGATTTCGGCACGCAGGGGAGTCCGCCGTCGCATCCGGAGCTGCTCGACTGGCTGGCGACCGAGTTCGTGGAGCAAGGCTGGCGCCTGAAGTCCCTTCACAAGCTCATTGTGACCTCCGCCACGTATCGGCAGTCGTCGGCCGCGTCGCCGGCGCTGGTCGAACGCGATCCATACAATCGCCTGCTCGCGAGAGGCGCGCGCTTCCGGTTGGAAGCGGAAATGGTGCGCGACACGGCGCTCGCGGCAAGTGGTCTGCTTAGCCGGAAAATCGGAGGCCCCAGCGTGTTTCCTCCGCAGCCCGATGGCATTTGGGATATCCCCTACAGCAGCGAGAAGTGGATCTCGAGCGAAGCCGAGGACAGATATCGCCGTGGGTTGTACACCTTTATCCGTCGCAGCGCCGCTTACCCGAGCTTCATGACCTTCGATGCGACGAGCCGTGAATTCTGCACGGTGCGCCGGGTGCGAACGAACACACCGCTGCAGGCACTGACAACGCTCAACGACGAGGCGTTTTTCGAGGCGGCGCAGGCGCTGGCCGCGCGCGTCCTGCGCGAAACCCCTGGCGCGAACGCTCCAATGAACCGCGCGGCCTACGCGTTCCGGCTCGTGCTGACGCGAACGCCCGGTCCAGCCGAACTCGAGCAAATCGTCGCGTCGTACACCAAGCAAGCCGAGCGATTCCGCGCGCAGCCCGAAAAGGCCGCCCGAGTCATTCAGGGCTATGCTGTCGGCGGAATCGAGACCGCCGATCAAGCGGCCTGGACGCTCGTCGCCAACGCGCTCCTCAACCTGGATGAAGCCCTGACCAAACAATGATGGACCCCAGAATCCTTCGCGCCATCACGAGACGCCACTTCTTCAAACAATCCGGCTTCGGGATTGGCGGGCTCGCCCTGTCGACGCTGCTCGACCAGCGGTTGTTCGCACAACAGGGAGACAATCCTCAGGCGGTGCGAGCCCCGCACTTTGCGCCGAAAGCGAAGAACATCATTTATCTGTTCATGGCCGGCGCGCCAACGCAGCTCGATCTGTTCGACAACAAGCCCGCGCTGCAAAAGCATGACGGCCAGGAGATCCCGTCCGAGTTCATTCCAAAAGGAGAGCGGTTCGCGTTCATCAAAGGGACGCCCCGGCTGCTCGGATCGCCCTTTACGTTCAAACGTCACGGTCGGTCAGGCGCAGAGCTCTCTGAGCTCCTCCCGCACCTCGCCACGATCGCCGACGACATCGCCATCGTCCGTTCCATGCACACGACGCAGTTCAACCATGCGCCAGGGCAGTTGTTCATGAACACTGGCAGCCAGGTGTTCGGACGCCCGAGCATGGGGTCGTGGCTGACCTATGGACTCGGTAGCGAGAGCCACGATCTACCGGGCTTCGTCGTGCTCCTCTCGGGGGAGAACGCACCCGACGGCGGCAAATCGTGCTGGGGCAGCGGATTCCTTCCCACGGTCTACCAGGGTGTCGAGTTCCGTTCGAAAGGCGATCCAGTTCTGTTTGTCTCCAACCCCGAAGGGGTTGATGCGCAGGCGCGCCGCGAGTCCATCGACCTCGTGACTGGTCTCAACCGGGTGCGTCGCGCCGACGCCGGAGATCCTGAAATCGACACGCGCATAGCGTCCTACGAAATGGCGTATCGGATGCAGACGAGCGTCCCGGAGCTGACGGACATCTCGAGTGAACCTGCCGCGATGCACGAGATGTACGGCACGGAGCCGGGCAAGGTGTCGTTTGCCAACAACTGCCTGCTCGCACGACGCCTCGTGGAGCGCGGCGTGCGATTTGTGCAGCTCTATCACCGCGGGTGGGACACCCACGGCGCCAGCGTCGGTACTGACATCGCGCAAAAAGTTCCCGAGCTGTGCCTCGAGACCGACCGGGCCGCAACGGCCCTGGTCCGCGATTTGAAGCAGCGGGGTCTCCTTGATAGCACGCTCGTCATCTGGGGCGGAGAGTTCGGCCGGACGCCAATGAACGAGGCCCGCGGCGGGTCGAAGCTGATGGGGCGCGACCATCATCCGCGCGCATTCACCATCTGGATGGCCGGTGGCGGAGTCAAGCCCGGCACGACGGTCGGACGCACGGACGACCTTGGCTACAACGTCGTTGAGGATCCGGTGGACGTTCACGACCTGCACGCCACGATTCTTCATCTGATGGGGCTCGATCACACGAAGCTCACATACAAATTCCAGGGTCGAGAGTTCCGATTGACCGACGTGCACGGCAAGCTGGTGAAGAAGCTGCTTGCCTGACGCACACCCTCATCAGGAGGAGCCGCCGTTCGACATCACCTGGGCGCTCGCGGCGGTGCTCGCGATCGTTGGCCTCGGCATAGCCGTTACCCCGAGCCTCCGTCCGAAGCCGCCAACCGCGCGTGAGATTCGGCGGGCCCTGCTCGCGGAGCTGCAACCCGTCACGCTCGAGAACTGCACGCTGGAGAGGATTGGCAGCGTGTACGACGGCGGCTACCTGATGTGCGGCAACCTGCTGGGCAACGTCCAGTCCGCGTATTCCTACGGCATCGGCACGGATGACAACTGGGGATGCCAGATCTCGACGAGGCTTCGTGTGCCCGTGCACGAATACGACTGCTTCAGTCCAAACCAGTTCGCCTGCCCAGGCGGACAGGCCGTTTTTCACAACGAGTGCATCGGCAGCAAGACGGAGACGATCGAGACTCGGCTTTTTGACACGCTGGGTAATCAAATCGCGAAAAATGGTGACGCGGGAAAACCGCTCGTGATGAAAATCGACGTGGAAGGGGCGGAAGTACCTTCACTGATGGCCGCGCCCCCGAGCGTGCTGAATCGCATCGACCAGCTGACGATGGAGATCCATGGCACGGACGAGCGGTACCTGGCGCTGGTGCGGAAGCTGAAGCGCACGTTCCACATCATCCATCTGCATTTCAACAATCAGGCGTGCGGCGAGCGCTGGTATCCGCTTCCGGCGTGGGCTTATCAGGTTTCGTTCGTCAACAAGCGCATCGCAGAGGTAGATCCTGCTGCGCCAAAACCCGTCCTGCCTCGCCCGCTCGACAATCCCGACTTCTCGGTCGGCCACGATTGTCAGACGACCGGGCCGATTGAATAGGGTGAAAGTGTTGTGGCCATGCTGAAGCACGGTGTGTGCATCCTGATCCTCTTCGCAAGCGGGCCCAGCATTGCCGCACGACAGGCACAAGGCTCGCGGCCGCTGCCGGCCCTGCGCGTCGGCGCGGCCAAGATCGATATCACGCCAGTCCCCGACTCCGCGCTGCCGTTGAGCGGATACGGCGGCCGCACTGACGGCTTCAAGGCGATCCACGACGATTTGAACGTGCGCGCCATTGTCGTGGACGATGGAACGAGCCAGGCGGCGCTGATCGGGTGCGAGGTAATCGGCCTGTCCTTCGGGTTCGTGGACAAGATCCTCGCCCGATTGACCAGTGAAACGGGTATTCCTGGCGACCATATCCTCCTGTCTGCGGTCCACACGCACGCCGCGCCAGCGCTCGGCACCTACAACGAACCCGCGGAGGGGGAGCTCGCCAAGCGCCGGGCGGCATACGTTCAACAGCTGGAAGACGCCATCGTTGCCGCCGTCAAGCAGGCGAAGACCGCGCTGCAGCCGGCCAGGGTCGGGTACGGCACCGGGAAGGTCAGCGTCAACACGAACCGCCGGGCGCGCACCGCCGATGGTGGCTGGATGCTGGGGAACAACCCCGAAGGCGTGTCCGACAAGACCGTCTCGGTCGTCCGCTTCGACAACCTGTCGGGCCAGCCGATCGCGATCTACTCGAACTACGCGGTGCACGGCACCGTCCTTGGACCGGGAAACCTGCAGGTCAGTTCAGATCTCCCGGGCGCGGCCTCGCGGGCAGTGGAAAAGCACTACCGAGATGCGGTTGTTTCTCCCTGGACGAGCGGCGCTGCCGGCGATCAGGACCCCATCTATCGGATTGGAACGGATTTCCGGAACGTTGCGGCCCTCGGGCAGATCCTGGGAGAAGAGATCGTGCGTGTGTCGGAGCGCATCAAAACATCGGCATCCGGACGCGTGCGCGGCTTTCAGAAGATGATCTCCTGCCCGGGGAAGCGCACGGTGCAGAGCCCTGGGCCGAACCGCGAGTACCAGATTGAAGACGCCGATCCCGTGCCGATCCGCTTGTCCTTGATTCTGATTCACGACATCGCGCTTGCTGGAATATCCGGCGAGGCGTTGACGAACATCGGGCTCCGAATCAAGCGCGAGTCATCTCTGAATCGTACGGTTGTGGTGACGCACACGAATGGGTCGAGTGGGTATTTGCCAGACGACGCGGCGTACGACCAGGTCAGCTACGAAATCATCACGACGCGGGTGAAGCGAGGGTGCGCGGAGGACGGGATTGTAAACGGGTTTGTCGAGATGATGAGTGGAGTGTTTACAGGAGATCAGGAGATCAGGAGATCAAGACCAACAGGAGATAAGGAGATCAGGAGCAGGTTGATCTTCACAGGCCGCGGGACACGGGCAGGACAATCCGTTTTCCGGATGTTCGGTCCTCTACGGTGAGTCGCTTCTCGCCAAGCACCACGTCATCCACCTTCGAGAACCCCTCCGGCGTGGCCACGTAGAACATCAGGAAGCTGGATGTAATCGTCGATTTTGCCGGCAGCCATCGATACGTCGGCGTATCGAACAGCGCGTTGCTCTGAATCACCTGGCGTCGCGGCAGGTCGAAGGGTTGGGTCGAAAATTCCAGGCCTCGAAACGATCGCTTGCCACCGCTCGGATACGAGTCCCAAATCTGCGTCCACGGGTATTCGTCGCGCCGGAACACATAGCCGAGGAGCGCGCGCTTACCAGGATGGAACGCCGTGATGTAGACGAGGCGTTTCGACGGATCCATCAGCGAGGTCGTGTGATCAACGATGTCGGTTGCCGAGGGAGCCACCCGCATGTCGATCGCGCTGCCGTTGACGGTCGGCGCCATCGGCCAGGTGAATGCCTTCCCGTCGGCCAACTGGTGGCGCACCGGTGGAGCAGGGAGCGGCGATTCGTGGGGCCTCGTCATCGACCGCGAGGCAGACATCTCAGTGACTGTTTTCCCCTGCTCCAGGAACGCACCGCCGATCGTCGCGTGCTCCGCCCAGTTCACCGGGCGATCGAAGCCGAGCAGGCTCTCCAGCTCGGTGTCGATGTAGACGACGTGTTCGCCGTCAACCACCCGGATGGTGCGGCGGAACACCTCCTGAACGATCGGAAGCCTGGCGCCGAGCACCACGGTTGACGTGCCGTCGTTTCTCGTGGCTGACTGCAATTCCCACGGTGTGCGGTAGGCTTCGCCGTGGCCGGGCAGCCCTGCCGCCCGTTCCTCCTTCGAAACCGAACCGAATCCATCCACGCACAGGAAGTGGCCAAGTCCCTCCAGCGGGTTCAGCTTCGAGGGGTCGTCTTTCCTGAGCAACTGCACCATGGCGCCGCCGCCCGAGAGGATGGTGAGCGCCAGCTTGTCGTTTTCGATGACTCGCGCAGCCTTTCCATCGAACGTGACCTCCTGCTGCGCTGCGGCAGCAGCGGCGGCCAGCCCGAGCGCGAGGGTGCCGGCGCAGAAGAGGTTCGTCATGGCAGCTGCTTCTGGTTCTTCTTTCGGATCTCTTCCAGCCGCTTCTTGAGATACTCGTCGTATTCCTTCTTGAGCGCCGGGTCTCTGGGCGAGCCATAGATGTCGCGGGATTTGTACTTGCCCTCGTTGAACTTGAGGCGCGTCCACTCGTCGTGAATGTGAATGACGTCGGCGTTGTCGACCACCTGTTCGACCAGCGCTGGCGGAATGAAATACACGCCCTCCGCGTCGCCGAACACCAGGTCGCCGGGCAGCACCGTGGTGTTGCCAATCCGTACCGGCACGTTGATGCCGCTGATGATGACGTTGCCGATCGCCGTCGGATGCGCATGACGGTAGTACGCCGGCATGTCCATCCGCGAGATGCCTTCGAGATCGCGGATCGACCCATCGACCACCAGGCCGGCTCCTTTCGTCGCCTTCATGATGTAGTAGAAGAGGTTGTCGCCGACGATCGTTCCCCCCTCCTTCAGACCAAACAGATCCACGACCAGCACGTCGCCGGGCTGCAACATGTCAATGGCCACCTGGTTGCTCATGCGTCCGAAACCTGCGGCCTGTGACTTCGCATTCACGACGGCTTCGAGATCCGGCCGGAGCGGCATGAATTGAAGCGTGAAGGCGCGGCCGACGAGTTTCTTCTCGGGATGAAGAATCTCAAACCCGTCGGCGTACTGGTTGCGAAATCCCTTGCCAGGCAGGATCGCGAGCACTTCTTCAGATGAAAGCCCGCGGGCCCGTTCGATGAACGTATCTGGCACCTTGGGTCTGCCGTCGGGGAATCGCTCGAATGGGTTTTGCGCCGTAAACTCAATCAGCTGCTCTTTCGTGAGCGTGAGGAGCTGCGCGTGGGACAGGTTCGGCGCCAACAACACGACCAGCCACACGACCACTGCAAATCTCGCCGGGGTTCTCATGTCCATCGCTCCTATTGAACCGCCAGCGCGATAATGTTCGACCCTGCCGCGATCGCGACGTACTGCTTCTTGTCGAACATGTATGTCATTGGCGACGCCTTCCACGTTTGATTCGTGGGAAAGCTCCACAGGATCCGCCCTGATCTGGCATCCGCGGCGATCAGTGCGCCGCTGTCTTCGGCGACGAAGACGAGACCGGTCGCAGTTGTGAGGGTGCCACCCCACGAGTTGGCCGGTCCGGTTTGCGGCAGTTCCCAGGCAATCGCACCGGTGCGAATGTCGATGGCGCGCAGAATCCGTTGCGGCTTGGGATCGGTCGCGGTTTTTTGCGATCCACCAAGGTAGGTCTTTCCGCTCTCCCACTCACCCTGTTCCGACTTCGTGTAGATGCTGCACTTCTCGAATGTCTGCACGTAATAGAGCCCGGTGGCCGGATTGAAGGAGGGAGAAAACCAGTTCGTCGCGCCGTCCTGGGACGGACACACCTTGGTACCGTTCGGACTGGGGTCCTGGCCGGGAACTTTGATCGGCCGGCCGTCGGTGCCAATACCTGTTGCCCAGGTGAGATTCTTTACGAATGGCTTCGCGAGCAGCAGCCTGCCGTCACGTCGATCGAACACGTAGAAGAACCCGTTTCGATTCGCGTGGAGCATCAGTTTGCCTGGCCGTCCTTGCCACGGGGCATCGATCAACACCGAGGTTTGCGTGGCATCCCAATCCCACAGATCGTGCGGCACGAACTGGTAGTACCACTTGAGGAGCCCCGTCTTGCGATCGAGCGCGAGAATCGAATTGGCGTAGAGGTTGTCTCCCTTCCGATCGTCGCCGTTGTATTCCTTGCCCGGATTTCCCGTGGGCCAGTACACCAGGTCGAGCTCAGGGTCGTAGCTGCCGGTGAACCACGTGGGCGCGCCACCATGTTCGATGTCCTTGCCCTCCCAGGTTTCGGATCCTGGTTGCCCGGGCTTCGGCACTGTCCAGAACCGCCAGACTTCTTTGCCTGTCTCCTGATCGAAGGCCGCGACGAACCCATTGGCGCCATGTTCGCCGCCCGACACACCGGAAATGATCAGATTGCCCGCGGGCAACGGTGCGGAAGACGCCGCGTAATTCTTGCGCCAGTCTTCGAGCTCGGAATCCCAGATGAGCTCTCCAGTGAACCGGTCCAGCGCAATCAGGTGCGCGTGATCCGTCATCATGAAGAGCCGATCGCCGGCAACGGCCGCACCGCGATTGGCGTTGCCGCCGGCAGTCTTCGCTGTTCGCGGCCGCTTGTAATGCCACATCTGCCGGCCTGTACCCGCATCGAGGGCGTAGCATTCGTTCCGCGCCGTCACGTACATGATTCCGTCAACGACGATGGGCGTGACCTGCAGCTGGCCGCTGTCCGGCACCGGAAAGATCCACTGCGGGGCGAGGCGCTTGACCGTTTCGGGGTTGATCTCGGTCGCCGTCGTGTAACGGTTGCCGCCGGGATCGCCGTTGTAGGTCGGCCAGGACACCTCCGACGTGACGGGGCGGAAGAGTTCGCCAGAACGGCGGAGCAGGTGCACGCGCTTGTCATCGGTGCGCAACTGAAGATCGGTCAGGCCCTCGCCGAGCACCTCGCCGTCGAGGGCGCGGCCATCCGTGGTCTGAACCTTCATCCTGACAACGGGAGGCGCGCGTCGTTCGATGGTGCGCAGGAATTTGAGGAGCGCGGCCATCTCCGCGTCCGGAACGAGATTCGGGGGCATGCCTTTCGCGGGCACACCCTCCCTGATCAATTTCTCCAGTTGACGATCGTCGTGCGCCGACAGCTTGAACACGATCGGAGGGCCCATCTCCCCCCCGTTGCCGTCGCCGCCGTGGCACCGCGCACAAACGGTCTCAAACGTCTTGCGGCCTGCGTCGGCGCTCTGGGCGGTGAGATCAGAAGCGTCAAGCGCAATCACGAGCGGGCAAACGAGCAGGGCAAACCGTCGCATCTCGAAAGTGTACTCAGCTTGACGAAGACGGGAGAGAAAATTCGCCTCCAGTGGCACGAACGGGTATAGTCCGCGCAACCGATTAAAGGAGTTCCCATGGACCGACGGACGTTTCTCAGAGCGCTCGCCGCAACCCCCGCTCTTGGACTCTTGCGCCCCTCCGACGCGGCGGCCGATCTGCCAAAGGCGAAGATTACCCGCGTGCGCATCTACCGGCCGCCAAATTTCAACCCGCTTTTCAACCAGAGCAACATGGTCGTGACGGTTGAGACGGACATCGGGATTACTGGCATCGGCGAGGGGGGATCGAAGGACACGCTGGAGCAGGTTGCGGGCACCCTCATCGGCAAGAACCCGTTTCGCATCGAGGCGATCTGGCAGGAGGCGTACATCGCGTGGTTCTACCCGCCTGGACGAGAAAAAACCCACGCGCTTGGCGCACTCGACCTCGCCCTGTGGGACATCAAAGGCAAAGCCCTCAAGGTGCCCGTGCACGAGTTGCTCGGCGGTGTCGCGCGGGATTACTGCGAGTGCTACGCGACAGGAGGGGCACGTCCGGCCGGTGCGGCACAGGACGCGCGCATCGGCCTCAAGGAGCGCGCCCAGGCGACGATGGAAGCGGGATACCGGGCGTTTCGTATGGGTCCCGCCGATGTTCCCATCGGCGGTGTGTACGACACGCGATCGGTCGTCACGCGCATTGCGCAGGACTGCAGAGACGTCCGGGAAGGTGTCGGACCGACTGGCAACTGGTGCATCGACCTCCACCAGCGCTTCGATTTCAACGACGCGCTGCGCTGCTGCAAGGTGATGGAGGAGTTCGATCCATTTTTTGTCGAGGATCCCGTCCGCGACGAGCACGCCTTGCAGGACATCCCCAAGCTGCGTCAGATGACCACGGTGCCGCTGACGCATGGGGAGGAGTGGGGTCTCAAATGGGATTTCAACCGGCTGGTCGAGAACCATGATGTCGATTTCATCCGCTCGACGCTCCCCAACGTCGGGGGCATCACCGAGATGATGAAGGTGGCGGGGATCTGTGAGACCCACGCCGTCGGGATCGTCCCGCATTTCACTGGTCCGATTGCCACGGCCGGACTGGTCAATTGCCTCTCCACGTTTTCAGGTCCGGTGATGCTGGAGTACAACTACGGCGGCCGGCCGATCGACTATCTGCCGGAATGTCTGGATTTCAAGAACGGGAAGGCCTACACCAATCAGCGCCCGGGACTCGGCGTCACGGCGGAGATGAAGCTGTTGACCCTGATTGGAGAAGTCACGGAGCCCGGCCGTCGGAACGTCTACAAGCGCCCAGATGGCTCGCTGACGCACTGGTAACGCGAACAACTCCCCAACCTGACTGGAATTTTGGGAGTTGGAAATTTGGGAGTTGGGAATTGACAAGGAGCAGCGTATGAATCGCCGTGAAGCCATCGGTTCGCTTTCGCTCGGTGCCGGCGCCACCGTGCTGTCGTCGAAGGACGTGATTGCCGACGCCCTCGCGCCCGAGACGCCTCCTGCCTACACCCAGGCACTCAGGGGCACCGCCCCGGTCAAGATCCGCGACATCAAGACGATCCTCACGGCGCCCAATCGCATCCGGCTCGTCGTCGTGAAAGTGGAGACGACCGAGCCCGGGCTCGTGGGCTGGGGTTGCGCGACCTTCACGCAGCGCGCGCTTGTGGTGCAAACCGCCGTCAACGAGTACCTCAAGCCGTTTCTCATCGGCCGCAACGTCGACGAAATCGAGGACATCTGGCAGTCGAGCTACATGAGTTCGTACTGGCGGAATGGTCCTGTCCTGTTCAATGCGATGAGCGGCGTCGACATCGCGCTGTGGGACATCAAAGGAAAGCGCGCAGGCATGCCGCTCTACCAGTTGCTCGGCGGCAAAGTGCGCCAGGGGGCGGACTGCTATTTCCACGCGAGCGGCAGCAGCTTCACGGAGGTGGAGGACAACGCTCGACGAGCCATCGAGCAGGGGTTCCGTCACGTGCGCGTGCAGGTGAGCACGCCCGGCTACGCCAGCTACGGCGCACGAAGCACCGCGCCCGCCGCACCGGGAGCCGGACCGAACGATGTGGCTGGCCCAACCAATCCGCGTGCTATCTGGGAGTCCGCTCCCTACGTACGAATGCTGCCTAAGTTCTTCGAACATCTGCGGTCGAAGCTTGGCGACGAAGTCGAGCTCCTGCACGACGTCCACGAGCGAGTGACGCTCAACGAAGGCATCAACCTGTGCAAGGCGCTCGAGCCGTTCCGCTTGTTCTTCCTCGAGGATCCGTTCCCGCCCGAAGAGAACGAGCATTTTCGTCTCTTGCGCCAGCAGTCCAGCATCCCGATTGCGATGGGCGAGCTGTTCAACACGCAGCACGAATATGTGCCGCTCATCAAGGATCGTCTGATTGATTTCATACGGATCCACATCTCTCAGATCGGCGGCCTGAGCCCGGCCCGTAAAGTCGGCGCGCTGTGCGAGTACTTCGGCGTGCGAACCGCCTGGCATGGTCCCGGTGACGCATCGCCGCTCGCCCACGCCGCCCAGCTCGCCCTCGAATTGGCCAGCTACAACTTCGGCGTACACGAGGGGGGAAGTTTCCCGAAGGAGACGAAGGAGGTGTTCGTCGGGTGCCCGGAACAGAAGAACGGCTACCTGCTCGCGCAGGAGACACCCGGGCTCGGCATCGAGGTGGATGAAAAGCTCGCCGCGAAATTCCCGATCCCTGCCGGTCCGCCGAACTTCGATTATTCGTGGGGAACGACGCGGCGCCGGGATGGGACGGTGATCAGGCCGTAATTCACTTCGGCCCGACGATTTTCCACGCCGCACTCGTGACGCCACTCGGGTTGAACATCGACGTCCCGGTGACGGTCGGACCCTGGAGGAACCACGTGGCGATCGAACCGGTGGAGTGCTGCCAGAGGATGTCGGCGCGGCCATCGCCGTTGACGTCCTGCGCGCCGGCGATTTGCCAGTTCGTGTCGGCCAGGGCACTGATGCTGAGCCTGTAGGTCCCGGTCACGGTCGATCCGTTGAGCAACCACACCGCGAGCGCACCGGTGCCTGTGTGCTGCCACAGGATATCGGCGCGGCGATCTCCATTCGTATCCCCGGCCGCGCGGACCTTCCACGACGTATCTGAGATCCGCGGGACGCTGAGTCTCGATGTCCCGATCACCTGTCTGCCGTTCATCAGCCAGAGAGCGAGTTGTCCGTCAGCCGCGTTGTGCCACACGAGGTCGGCGTAGCCATCGCCGTTCGCGTCCCCCACGCCTCTGACCTTCCAGTTCAGATCGCTCACGCGGCTGATACTGAGATAGCCGGTGGACACGACCCGGGTGCCGAGCAGGAACCACGCAGCCAACGTTCCGTCTGCGTCGTTCTGCCACAGGATGTCCTGCTCGCCGTCTCCGTTCAGATCACCCGTGCCGCCAATCTTCCAGCTTGCGTTGGACATCTGGTTGATGCTCAACGCTGACGCGCCGATCATCGTCAGGCCGTTCATCTGCCAGGTGGCCAGCCAGCCTTCGGTGTCGTGACGCCAGAAAAGATCGTAAGACGCGCCCGCCGGCAGACCGGGCACTGCGGCGGAGGTCGGCTGCGGCCCGATGCCGCCGGGGATCGCGACGCCGCTTGAAGTTCCTGATGTCGTGAAGTACCACACGGCGCTGGAGGTTCCCTGATCGGCCATCGTCTTTCCGACAACGCGCCAGTAATACGTCAGGCCTGGCAGAAGCTGCGCGGACAGTGGGTAGGTCTGAAATGTGGTTGGACTGGTGCTGGGACCGAGCGCCACGTTCTGCGCGACGAGCGGTGGATCGGGCGTCACTCCAAGATAGATGTCATAACGGTGCGCGAACGGGCCGCCATACCATCTGAGCGTGATGCCGCTTGTCCCAAGGCTCGCCGCCCCATTGGCCGGCGTCGGCATCTGCGGTCCTTCGGGCGGTGGCAGCGGCACGAAGTTTTCGTATTCCACCACGCCAGCGCCGTTGTTCCACTTGCGCTCGAACTGATTGACGAACCACTGAAAGAAGCTGGGATCCCCGGTGAAGTAGTTGTGTTCTTCCTGCGATTGATCCGATGGACTGGTCCAGTTCGACGACCCGAAGATCGTCATGTGCTGGCCGTAGAGCAGCACGCTCTTCTGATGATTGAGGCCGGCATGCCGGCGGTGCTTGATTGCGACGCCAGCCATGTACAACCGGTCTACGTTCCACGAATGCCAGAGCCGGGTGGGATCGCGATATTGCTCCGGCTCGGTGAGCAGCCGCACCGGCACGCCCCGCCTGACGGCGTTGATCATGGCATCCGTGTGCCGCTGATCGGTAATCCGATACATGATTACGTCAATCTTCTGCACCTCCTGGTTGTAAAGCGGGATCGCCCGGTCCGCATACGACTCGGTTGGCGGAAAGTTCAGTTCCGGGTCTTTCGGATATCGCGCATACGCCCGTGCGAGCGACTTGACGTTCGCGAAGTTCTGGAACCGGCTCGTGTCGGTCCAGAGATCGTCGAAGCGTGTCTTGAAGCTGTTGACGACCGACGCCTTGTCGGCGAAGTAGATCGCTTCGGCGGTGTAGTCAGTGTACGGGGACGAGTAGGCGAATGCCGTTGCCGAATAGTTCGCGCCGCTGAATTCGACGATGTTCTGGCCGGCAAAGATCATCGTCTTCCAGTGCAGGATGCCGCTGCCGATACGCTCGCGCATGGGAATGCCTGCACTGCGCAGTTCGGCGAGCCGCTGCTCGTTTTCTGGATACGAGCTGTTGGCGTCGGTGTCCATCAGCACGCGTACCGGCACGCCCGCGCGGAAGCGCTGAATGAGCTCGTCGGTGTAGGTCTGGTCTCTCATGAACCAGAACGCGACGTCGATCCTGACCTGCTCGTTTCGAATCAGGTTCAGGAGAGGCGTCCGGCAATCCTGGAACGAGGAATCGCACAGTCCATCGGCGGCGGCTGGCAGGTGGAACAACAGCACCAGCGATAGCGTGTAAACCCCGCGACGACCGGCGCCGGGAAATCTGCTGCTGAGTAGCATGTCCTCGCGCGGGTTGTCTGCGAGGTCGGTGCCAGTTGGGTCAGCGGTTGGGATTCAAGCTCGGCTGTACCGCCTCACCGATAGCCCGCCGCCTGTATTTCGAACAGCTGCGCGTATCGTCCGCCAGCCAAGAGCAGTTCTTCGTGCGTACCCAGCTCGGTGACTCGGCCATCGGCGATGACCGCAATGCGATCCGCGATGCGGACGGTGGAGAAGCGGTGCGAAATGACGATGCCGATGCGGCCCCGGAGGTTCTCTTTCAGCTCGGCGAAGATTCCGGCTTCGGCCTCCGGATCCAGGGAGGAGGTAGGCTCATCGAGAATCCAGATGTCTGCGTTCCGGTACATGATGCGCGCCAGCGCGAGTCGCTGCCACTCGCCGCCGGATAGATCGTGGCCTCCTTCGAAGAGCCGCCCGACTTTTGAGTCGAGTCCCTTGGGCATCTTCTTCAGCAGCCACTCGCTGCGGGCGTCGCGGAGCGCGTCGAGCACGCGGCCGTCGTCGATCGCTCCGTAGGGGCGCCCCATGACCACGTTCTCCCGGACCGAGAGCTCGTAGCTGGCGTAATCCTGAAAGAGCACGCCGATCCGGCTGCGCAGCACGGCTGGATCGAGATCTTTCAGATCGACGCCGCCGACACGAATCGAGCCAGCGTCCGGATCGTAGAAACGCAGCAACAGTTTGACGAGCGTGCTCTTGCCCGCGCCGTTCTCGCCGACGAGCGCGACGAGTTCGCCATGACGGATTTTGAGGTCGAGACCTGTGAGCGCAGGCTCTGTCCCGCCCGGGTACCTGAAGGTGACGTTGTCGAACTCGATGCTGTCGATGTGCCAGTCTGGAACGGAATGCGGATTGGCTGGCACCGGCACGAGAGGCTGGATAGCCAGAAATGAGAAATAGTCATCGAGAAACGTGGTGTGCTGGTCAACCGCGACGAACGTGCTCGAGATGTTGCCAAGAGTGCCAGACACAGACGTGAACGCGCCGATCACCAGCACCACACCGCCGGGATTGATCTCACCAGAGACGCCCTGGATGGCGACGAAGAGGTAGGCGAGCGCGAGCGTGGTGCCGGTGACCAGCCCGGTCATCAGCGAGATGCGCGTCGCCGACCGATACATCTGTTCGCGTTGCTTGAAGAGATCTTCGGAAAGCTTCTGATGGCGTCCCAGGAGGTAATCCGAGAGGACGTACGCTCGTATCTCTTTCGTCGTCCTTGGCTGCGCGAGCAGATCGCCCATGTACTCCCGCTCGCGCTCCTCCGGGGTTTCCTTGTAGAAGAACTCGTACAGCCGCGATGTGACTCGGCGCTCGAGCGCGAGCGACAGGACGGCGGCGGCAAGCGCCAGCAACACGAGCACGTAATGCAGGCTCGCCAGCAGCGACGCCATCAGCACGATGGTGACGATGTTGCCCGAGAGGCCGAGGACCGACCAGGTGAGATCCCCCGGGCGCCATGACACGTCACGCTTCGCCCGCGCGAGGCGATCGTACCAGTCAGAGTTGTCGAAGTGGCCGAGATCGACTTCCGCGGCTTTCGCGAGCAATCGCCGCTCCGCCTCGAGCTGAACACGACGGACGAACAAATTGCGGCCATACCCCATGTAGGCGCCAATCGAGCGTTGCATCGCGGTCGCGATCCAGAGGCCCGCTACGATTGGCAGCAGCTCCGTGATCTGCAGGGAGTGGAGACGAGCTTCGGCGATGCGATTGACCAGGGTGGCGCCGAGGTACACCGTGATCGGGGGCATCGCCGAGCTGAGCATGCCGAGCAGCGAGTAGCGGAGCAATGAATTGGGGGACGCCGACCAGGCCAGCGCAAGTCCGAGCCTGAGGTTCTTCTTGACGCGCCCCACGCGTCCTTTTCGTGTCGCAGGACTCTGGGTCATGGGCGGGACCGGCGTGTGGTGATTTGCCGCAAGCGCTCCACCGGTCTCCGGAGGGACCGGCCGCGTTTCCGCAGCTCCGACCAGACATCCCCGACCGCGTCAAGGCGGGCCTGCAGCGTCCTCAGCGTAAAGCTGCGCGGACCAACGTCGCCGCGTTCCAACTCTTGCCACGTGCACGGCGCGGACACCGGGGCACCGGTTTTTGCGCGAACCGCATATGGCGCGGCAAACGTCGCACTGTAGCCGTTTCTGCCGGTATCGACGAGGATGCGTCCCCCCCGGTCGGCTTTGCTGAATTCCTGCGTCAGGTGCGCAGGATCGCGCCTCACCAGCTCGGTGCCAACGTGCTGCGCAAATCCCGCGACTTCGCCGATGTGCGCCTTTCGATCGAGGGGAACGAGGATATGGAAACCTTTCGAGCCCGACGTTTTCACCCAGCTGGGGAGGCCCAGCTCGTCGAGCAAATCGCGCAGCGCGATTGCCGCGGTGCGGAGGATGTCGAGCTGATCCTCCCGTGAGGGATCGAGATCGAAGACGCAAACGTCCGGATGGTAGAGATCGGGGGCTCGAGATGTCCACACGTGCGGTGTGATGCAATTCTGATTGGTAATCCACAGCAGCGAGCGTGTATCGGTCACGATCGGATGATGAACCGTTCCGTCCTTTTTCGGAACTTCGACACGCTCAAGCCACGCGGGAAAGCCTTTCGAGACGTCTTTGTGGAAGAACCCCTTCTTGCCGATGCCGGCAGGGTAGCGTTCCATCGTGATCGGCCGTGCACGAATGTGCGGCACCATCACAGGCGCCACCATTTCGTAGTAGGACGCGAGTTCCCCCTTCGTAATGCCATCATCCGGAAAGAGGATTTTCTCGGGGTGCGTAATCAAGCACGCGCCTTGTCAACCACTCCGAGCAGCCTGGGATGCCGAAGCTTCTTGTGCACCGTCCACTCGATGAACGCAACTGTGACGGCGATCTCCGGCCGGACCCAATGGGCGCGCAGTCGAGGCAGCCCTTTTGCTTTCGTAAAGGGACTTCCCGCTACCTCGATTTTGTCGAGCCGCGCCCGCAGAGTCAGTAGCAGTTTGGTATCGAACCCGGTTCCGATCTTCCCGGCGAACACGAAATCGTCCTCCTCGAAATAGCCGACGAGCAACGCCCCGAGGCCAACGCGCGAGCCCTGCGGATCGGTGAAGCCACCAACGACGAAATCCTGGGTGACCTCGCACTTCATCTTGACCCAATGTGGTGACCGGCGATGCTCGTAAGGAGAGCCGCGCCGCTTGGCGATGACGCCTTCCCATCCTTCGTCGCGTGCAAGTTCCCAGGGCGCGGGATGTGTGATTTCAGTGACGCGCTGCAAAGGCGCGCGGAGCGGGAGATCCTTCAGCAGCGCCCGTCTGTGCTCCAGCGGCAGCGCTCGCACGTCGCAGCCGTCGAGCCACATGACGTCGAAGACGTGATAGTCGCCACTGCGGGACCAGGTCACCTCGCCGTCGAGAATGACGTCGCGGACCGGAAGAGCGGCAATTGCCTTTTCGAGTGCCGGAATGTTCTGGGGCAGCCGGTTGCGGGAGTACAGTCGCACATCCGAATCGTTCTTGAAGGCGAGCAGACGAATGCCATCGAACTTGCGTTCGAAGATCCACTCGGGTCCGCTGAACCGCTCCTGCGTGAGCGTGGCCGCAATCGGCTCGAGCCATTCGGGTGGGCGAGGCATCTCCCGGCAACCTACCACGGTTTACAGGAGATCAGGAGTTCAGGAGGAATGGACAGGAGGCAAGGAGATCAGGAGAATCTAACAGGAGACCAAGAGGTCACGAGAAGTCCGCGTCAGGACGGTCCCGCCTAACCAGTCGAAGAAAG
>JBAROV010000153.1:0-1659 GCA_049642465.1 Vicinamibacterales bacterium | reverse complement strand
GGTGTGACCGTCAGCACCGATCTGCCCGGAACGATCGATCGCATCCTGTTCGAGTCGGGGCAATTCGTCCGTCAGGGTGAAGTGCTCGCGCAACTCGACACGCGGCAGGAGCGCGCGCAGCTCGCAGCGATCGAGACGCAGCGCGATCTTGCGCGTCTGAACTACGCCAGGATGAAGGATCTGTTGAACGAGCGCGTGATTTCGCAAGCCGAATACGACCGAGCGGTGACCGACCAGAAGCACTCGGACGCGCAGGTCGCGGAGATCCAGACGACCATCGAGCGCAAGACCATCCGGGCGCCATTCACCGGCGTGCTCGGGATCCGCCAGGCGAATCGCGGCCAGTATCTCGGCGCCGGCGATCCGATCGTGCTGCTGCAATCGCTGAACCCCATTTACGTCAACTTTGGCGTTCCGCAGCAGGAGGCCGCGAATTTGCGCGCCGGCCGGACAGTGCGTCTCACGGTCAACGAATTCTCGGGATTCGAGGCCGCAGGACGCATCACGGCCATCGATGCGATCGTGGATGAATCCACCCGCAACGTCCAAGTTCAGGCGACTGTGCCGAATCCTGACGGGAAGCTGCGCCCCGGAATGTTCGTCCAGACCGAAGTCGCACTTGGCGAAGGCAGGAACGTCATCGCATTGCCGGCCCCGGCCATTAGTTATGCGCCATACGGGGACTCCGTCTTCGTTGTCGCGGACCTGAAAAACCCGAACGGCCAGAGCTACCGCGGCGTTCGGCAGCAGTTCGTCAAACTCGGGGGCTCTCGCGGCGATCAGGTGGCCATTGTCGAAGGCATCAATCCGGGCGATGAAGTAGTGACCTCCGGGGTGTTCAAACTGCGCAACGGCGCAGCGGTGCAGATTAACAACTCGGTGCGGCCGGCCAACAGCCGCGCGCCCAAGCCCGAGGACAGCTGATGCGATTCACCGATCTGTTCGTCAAGCGGCCGGTACTCGCGATCGTCGTGAACCTGGTGATTCTGATCGCCGGGCTTCAATCGATCCGAGCGCTCAGCGTCCGCCAGTACCCGCGCAGTGACATCGCCATCGTCCGCGTTTCGACGGCATACGTCGGCGCGAATGCGGACCTGGTGCGCGGATTCATCACGACGCCACTCGAGCGAGTGATCGCAAGCGCCGACGGCATCGACTACATGGAGTCGTCCAGCGCGCAGGGCGTGAGCACGATTACCGTGCACCTGAAGCTGAATTACGACACCAACGCGGCCCTCACGCAGGTCCAGTCCAAAGTCGCGCAGGTACGCAACGACCTGCCGCCCGAGGCCGAAGCGCCGATCATCGAGCTGGAAACGGCGGACAACCAGTTCGCCGCGATGTATCTCGGGTTTTCGTCGGCGGACCTCGATCAGAACCAGATCACCGATTACCTGATGCGGGTGGTGCAGCCTCGGCTCAGCGCGATCAGCGGCGTTCAGCGCGCCGACATCCTTGGCGATCGCACGTTTGCCATGCGGATCTGGTTGAAGCCGGACCGCATGGCGGCGCACGGCATTTCGCCGTCAACAGTGCGCGAGGCGCTGGGCCGCAACAACTATTTGTCGGCCCTCGGACGCACCAAGGGATCGATGGTGTCGGTCAATCTCGTGGCCAATACCGATTTACGTACGCCGGAGGAATTCCGCCAGCTGATCG
>JBAROV010000136.1:0-1705 GCA_049642465.1 Vicinamibacterales bacterium | reverse complement strand
AACCGGTTGATCGGATCGCGCGCCAATTTGCTGCTTGAGGCGGTAAACAAGCAGAAAGGGCAACTGAAAGTTCCCAAGCGCAAGCTGCGTACAGCCGTGAGCCCGGCGTCGGGCGCGAAGCCGACGAACCCGCCAGCTCCTACAACGACAGGTACCCGCACTCCATCACCGAGTACATCAACTTCAGCGACGAGCAGCGCGCCCAGTCCGATGTCGTCTGGCAGCACACACAACGAGAAAAACGATACGGAGACGACCGTCACACAGACCATGGGGGCCGTACCGGCACCGGATGCCTTGCACCCGGCGGCTGACACGTCGTCGAAGGTCTCGGAAGGCGCGTACCTTCGGCCGGTCGACAACCTGCCCGGGGGGGTGCTGTACCGTCCAAGGCTCGACGGCGAAATTGGCGCAGTGATCGTCGAGGTGAACCTTTCGCACCCGTTTTCGAAGGCAGTGTTTGAAGTTTCACATACGGAGATCAAAAGCGTGCCTCGACGCGCTACAAGCGCAGTGCAGCAGTTGCTGTACATCCTGGGCTACTGTGAATTCACTATGGTTGGAGAGGACGAGAACGATGACGACGCCCGAATGTTTGAGCAGTACCGCCGCTACGTCTCGATGAACATCGACGCATTGCTCGAGTAGTAGGACGCTCTGGAGCCCGGCTGTTGCCGCCGGGCTCCTCTTCTCACCAGGAATTCACGTCGTCGAGAACGGCGTGGATGCGTCAACGCAATTGTGGGCCATCGCTACTCAAGAGCGTAGACGTCCTCCAGAAGCTCTGACATCCAACCTAGCTGACGATTGTCGGTCGTTCCAACGATCATGGCGCGGTCGAGACCCTGGTTAACCGTCTCGCACGAAGTCTCCGGCAGGAGGATGCAGGCGTGACACGCCGCCAGGTTCGCTAGACGTGATCCCTGGCCGCCGAGGTTTTCTGAGCACACCGGATCGGCAGAACACCACGACGCTCGACTGAGTGCGCGTCGCACTTCTGCACCAAGTCTTTCCGGTCGCCCAAGACGCACCAGGCCTCCGAGCGTTCCCTCCGAGTCGCCGGCTGCCGTGTAGATCAGAATTCCGGCCATCGGGGCGTTCGCGTCTGCGGACACGTAGAGGCGCTCTCGCAGGGACGCAGTGCTGTACCCGCATTCGAAGACGAACTGATTGATCAGCACGTGTGCGAGGCTGTGGACGAGAAGGTAGCGTGACGCCCATGTGCGGTCTGCCACGCCAAGCGGAGGCAGAGACTGGAACACATCCTGAAGGCGCAACAGGAACTGATCGCTCAGCCGCTCTTGGAGCCAGGCTTGGTTGCCTTGCTGCCACTGGCGGATACGGTCCTCCCGCAACTCGAAATAGATGCCTTCGCCGAAGACCTCAATCGCCGGAAGCCAGCGTTCCTGCGGCTGGTTCGGCGGGTCGCGAAAAAGCTGCGTCATCGCCGAATCCGGCATGCCGGCGAGAGGCGTGGGACCGGGCTGCAGGCGGTCGAAGCCGTAGAAGACACGGGTCTCGCGGAGGCGTTCGACCAGATTTACCCTTTCGAACCAGCCCGCGAGATCGGGAGGCGCCTGCGAGGGAATGACGCGCAGGTTTGGAATTCTCTCCGGGTCGTTCACCTCAGTGCGGAGAACGTTGAATTCCGCACGCCGGAACGCCAGCAGCTCGGACTCTGGCGCAGCGGGCTCGGGTCCGTGGG
>JBAROV010000128.1:0-11160 GCA_049642465.1 Vicinamibacterales bacterium | reverse complement strand
CGATCATGAGCCGCCGCGGCTGAAACGCAACACGTTAGGCGGCACAAAGGTAATTCAGTTGAGATTCAGTGAGCGCAAGGGGTACACGCCAGTCCGAACCCTTATTCAAAAGGACGGGATGAGCGATGAGCTGCGCAACTCGCTCTGGAACTTGTTAGACATCTACATCTGGCAGAGCGACGGGTTCCTCTATTCGCGGCACAGGAAGCCGGGGATCGACAACTTCAGTGCATCCCTTTGGTTTTCGTACTTGAAGCAGCCGATCGATGCGAGACCGGATCGATCACCGAGAATCCTTGAGGCAATCAGACAGTATTTCTTCGCCGCGATCTGGCACGAGGTGTACGATTTCTTGGAGTGGACCCTCAACGAGGTGCGACGGTCACAGCTGAACGACGCTGTCACGCCCAGAGCTTCAATCGGGGTGCTGACGTGTTTCTCGCCGATGAGCGCGGCGCGTACATCGGACGGACATGCCACTGGAGAGACTGCCGGCCAGGTGTCCGACGGTCCTGCGACGCCCTTCATTGTGGTCGGCGGCCGTACCTCCACGATGATCTCGACGCGATTCGCTTGAACAGCTCCCTCGTCGTTTCGCCACCAGTCAGGCTCTGGCCGCACGTCGAACGTCGTGGTCAGTTACCGCCGGACGTCGAGGAGATTGTTGCGGCGTTCGAACACGCCGTCTAACATCGCATGCACCAGACGGCGCCCGAGACTTCGGAGGGGCGCCGCTGGTGATGCGAGGCGTTAGGCAGCCAATCAACTCTGAATCGAATCAATCAGGAAATGAGGCCGTTCAGTCAAGAGGCGTGGGCTTGTCGGTGTGAATGGGGGCCGGGTGCGGTAGGGGCTCTCGCGCCGGCGGACGTTACCATTGTTGTCGACGTCTTTTCGTTCACGACGTGCGTGGACGTAGCGGCGTCACGTGGCGCGTCGATTCTTCCCTACGCCTGGAATGATGCGTCGGCAGCGGAGTTCGCGCTGGCTCAACGAGCCGAACTGGCTGGCCGTCGGCGGCAGGCCCGGTACTCGCTCGCACCAGAGTCGTATCTGGAAGCACCCGAAGGGCTTCGTTGCGTGCTTCCGTCCCCAAACGGAGCCCAAGTCACACTCGCGGCCGCTCGAACAGCTCCCGTGGTGCTTGCGGGTTCGCTCCGGAATGCTCGAGCCGTCGCAGAAGCAGCGCAGCAGCTGGGCAGGGCCTTCAACGTCATTCCGGCTGGCGAGCGTTGGCTCGATGGCTCGTTGCGGCCGGCACTGGAGGACTGGCTAGGGGCTGGAGCGATTCTCCGAGGGCTTCCCGGCAATCGTTCACCAGAAGCCGAGTCGGCGGTAGCGCTCTTTGAACGACATCGCGAACGGCTTGTTGAGATCCTGGACCAGTGTGGTTCCGGACGCGAACTGGATGGCCGGGGCCACGAGAAAGACAAGGTCATTGCGGGACAATTGGACATCAGTTCCTGCGTCGCTCGATTTGACGGCATCGCCTTCGTTGCTGCCTAACACCGAAATGGAGCCGACGCTTCTACCAGTCCGTGCGATCATGTCGCTGCGAAGCGCGGCTCATTTCGAACGTTAGCCATATCAGGAAGTTCAAGGTGACCCAGCTGATTGACGAATGCGATCGAATGAGATGGCTGGCCTATTTCGACCTGCTGGGTATTCGAGCGCTGCTTGCCGACGGGCGAGAAAGCCGGGTGTTCGATGCCCTATGGGCAGCAGAGCAAGAATTCAAGAACCACTCGGAGTGGGCGCCAACGCTGCAGCATGCGTGGCTGTCAGACACGTTCTTGATCATTGCTCCGGATGATTCTGCTGAATCATTCGAGCGATTGGAATACATGAGCCGCCTCTTTGCCGGCTCGCTGCTCCACTACCAAATACCGCTGAGGGGCGCCATTTCTTGCGATCGCTTCTTCGCCGACTTCAAAGCGAACATGTTCTTCGGTCGGGCCCTCGTCGAGGCGTATGAGTACGGCGAAGGTCAAGATTGGATCGGTCTCCTCTTGTGTCCGAGTACGACTGCGCGGCTTGAAGCTTTGGCGGATCACAACAGGTTCAACCAGTACTATAGATTGGTCGAGATTCCTTGGAAGCGTCGACCTTCTGGTGCCTCGACGAGTCTCCCGGCCTGCCTGCTCGGGAGTTGGGTTCATCGGAACAACGAGAACGCGCTGATCGAGCCACTGGAACGCATGCTGTCGGGCTGTATGCGCGATGATGCGCGCGGTAAGTACGTCCGGACGCTGGCCTTCCTAAAGGATGCGCAACCAGAGAATGGCTAACAACCGCTTGCAGCCGACGGCGGCCGGCGCGATCATCAGCCGCCGCGGCTGAAGCGGCACGTTAGCCGGATTTCAATGGATGATCTGAAGATTGAACTCAACGGGTACCTCTTCCTTGAGTTCGGCGTCGAGGGAGACGAGGCGCGCGTGGCGGAGGACTGGCCGTTCCAGCTGACGAAACTATTGGAGAGTTCAGAGCTATCAGTGTTCGAGTTTGAGGCGGACGACGCCTACTTTGCGTTGGCCGGCGAAAGCCTTAACTTTCTCCCTAAAGCTGGTATGTCTGTAGACGATCTACTCCTGCAGCATGACGGCGCAAAGTGGATCGGCGCGAGAGATCCGATTGATTTGTCGGTTGTACGCCTCGGCGATCCCGCTGTGCCTTCGACGATCGAGAGGCGCCGACAACTGGAGGCGTTGGGGGCTGAGATGCTACCTGGTGAGACCGTGAAGGTGCTCGAGGGACTCTTCTTGCGCAGTGAGCAGCGCTACTTGGCTCTACTGAAGGGAAGCGCTACTTCCGATGCAGTGGTCGCTGGTCTGCCAGGCTCGTCAGAAATCCGTGTACCGTTTCCCCAGGCGTCGGCTTGGCGTCGCCTGGCCTGGGGGGTTGGTCACTGGCTGACGCTCAAGCGAGCGACCGGCTAACACCCGAATGGAGCCGACGCTCGCGGGCCGCTCACGCGTCCCGCGGCGCGGCTCATTCGGAACGTTAGGCGTCGCGAAGATTCTCGAGCAACTCATGGATCAAGACCAACGCAGAGCGTATCGCGAAGCTCTGATGACCGTATCCGCGCTGAAGAAGTCGATGGAGCACGCTCTTCGCTCGGACCCCGATGCCGTGTGGAAGCATTCGGCCTACCGCCACTACATGAGGAAGTACAACGACGTGGTCCTGTACATCCGGCAATTTACGACTCTCACCGCGCCAATCGACCTCTACGACATCGACAAGGTTCCTCATTCTGGCGACACGGTGATGCCAGTCCAGAAACAGCTGTTCGAATCCGTTCATGCCAACCTGTCAATCCTCGAGGCATGGTTGTCCGCCAGGGCTGACCTTCCGGCGGAGAAAGCCGAGAATCTCCGCCACTTTTTTGAGGCAAACCTGCGCAAGGCAATGTTCGAGATTCCCAAGGACGAACGCGAAGTGCAGAACGCCGTGGAGCAACTTTTGATCGGCCGTGGCTTGGTCAAAGGCGTCGACTACGATCGCGAAACGGGTCGGGTGAAGGTATCGATCAAGGAATGCGTGCCAGACTTCATCCTGCCGAAGCTCTCGCTCGCGCTTGAGGTGAAGCTCGCCAAAACTGAGACAAAAGCGAGGGCCATAGTCGACGAGATCAACGCCGATATTCAGGCCTACGGCCGAACGTACGAGCGCATTCTCTTCGCGGTCTACGATCTCGGCACGATCCGAGACACGCTGGAGTTTACCAGGGGGCTTGAGATCTCCAATGGCACCGAAGTCATCGTGGTAAAACACTGATCGACGCCTAACACGGCTTGCAGCCGACGGCGGCCGGTGTGACCCGGAGCCGCCGCGGCTGAAGCCGGACGTTAGGCAGCTTGTCGACAGTGAAATACACATGAATGACAGTCGTCTCAGCCAGGCGCAAATCCGAGAAGCACTCGGCGAGATCGCGGAAGACACGACTCTTGGAGAGCTACAAGAGTTACTGCCGGATGACATCCCGAAAGCACTCGAATCGTTGACGACTGAATACTATAGCCGCATCGCTTCAACGGCCCCGCTAGCAGCTGGCGAAACGATCGCTGTGAGCATGGACGCTCCGATGGTGGCGGCGCTTTGCTTCGACCGAGTGTGGTGGGGAGCGGGGCTTGTGCCGCCTTCGATTGGGTTTGGAGGGCTCCACCGAGCCGAAGTCCAACTTGTGGGGGTCGTCGACCTGGCGACCTCAAAACTGAATCAGCTTGACCTAGCAGATCTCGAACCGCGATCAAAGGTGACCGCTGAAAAGTTAACTGACAGATTGAACATGAAGTGGACGACCGGCGTCTCTCGGCTGTACGACAAGGCTCTTGGTTTAGATGTCTGCCCGATCTTTTCGTCGGCCGCGAGCCGACACGCCGAATTGAGGGCCGGCTCCCATTCCGTAGCAATCGCCTCCATGCATCACATCGGCCTCGCTGACGAGACCACGTTGGACTGGCAGCAGGTCATTGAATTTCGGCAGGACAGAGATTCCCTTAACAAGTACCGGCGGATGATCCATTGGCTTGACAAGGAGTTGGCCGACCGAGACCAACAGTTTGTTGAAGCTGAAATTAGCAGGCGGCTCGAGGACTACGAGTGGGCGCTCAGGAAACATGGGATCAGTACAGTGCTCGGCACTTTGTCAGAGATTCTCAATCCGAAGTGGCTCACTGGAGTGACGGTCTTCGGCGCCCTGACTTCATACTCGTCAGGAAACCCCGTTGCCGGTGTGGCGGTGGCGGCGGCAACGACTGTCGGACGGGTCTCGATCGCAATCGCGCGAACCGCCCTGCTCAAAGAAGACATCCGCCAGGCGAATCGCGATATTGCCCTTGTTTATGAGCTGAAGAACCGGCAGCGATAGAATCCGAGACGGCTGCCTAACACGGTTTGCAGCCGACGGCGGCCGGAGACACCGAGCCGCCGCGGCTGAAACCTGGCCGTTAGCCAACCGGCTGGAACCTCTGGGAAATGGGACAAGACGATCAGGGTTATTCGATCTACGAGCAGGTGTTCGAGCGGACCGAAATGGTTTCCGCAGTTCAACGACTTGCACAAGCCGAGATGGCGCGGGCGAAAGCGGGCGTCCGGCATGTGCTCACGGTCCCGGTTGTTCGCGCATTGGCCACAGATCGACGGCTCGTGAACATTGCGGCCCAGTTTGTAGGGCCGGAGCCAGCGGCCTTCCGGGCCACGTTGTTCGAGAAATCACTGACGTCAAACTGGCTAGTCGTGTGGCATCAGGATACGGCCTTGCCGCTGCGAAGTCGCATCGACGGCTGCGCGTGGGGACCTTGGTCAATAAAGGCTGGCGTGCTGTATGCCCACGCCCCTGCGTGGGCACTCGAGAGGGTGGTGGCACTTCGTGTTCATCTCGATGATTCGACCGCGGCGAATGGGCCTTTGCGCGTCTTGCCAAAGACGCATCTCCAAGGGGTCTTGAGCGACGAGCAGATCGAGCACCTGGCCAGAGAGACCACGGCCGTTGATTGTGTCGCTGCATCGGGTGGGGTGGTCGCGATGCGACCGCTGACGGTTCACGCCTCCTCCAAATCCACCGATGACAACCCGCGGCGTGTGCTGCACATTGAATACGCAGCGGCGGTTAACCTTGATTCGGGGATCGAGCTCGCCGTTGGCTAACAAGCGTTTGCAGCCGACGGCGGCCGGTGCGAACATGAGCCGCCGCGGCTGAAACGCGAGACGTTAGGCCGCTTTCCAATGGAGAGAAACTGGTTCAGCAGCACGTGAGCGCCTCGGCCACGAAAGGAGAAGCTATGACTCTTCGTACGGTTGGTGCAGTGCTCAGCCTCGTCCTCGTCGCCTTGGCCACATCTCAGCCTGGTGCAGCGCCCAAGTTCGCGGATTGGGCATTGCCGACGAACCTCGGCGCGACGATTAACTCGCCCTTCAACGACTTCGGGGCGGCCACTTCAAAAGACGGCCTGAGTATCTACTTCAATTCCGATCGCCCAGGCGGTCTTGGCGGCCAAGACATTTGGGTTTCGCAACGCCTCACGGAGAACGATGCGTGGGGACCACCGATGAACCTCGGCGCACTCATCAATACTGCAGCGGCCGAGTCCGTTCCTTCGCTCTCCCGCGACGAACACTGGCTGTTCTTTGCCAGCACTGGTCCGGGTGGGCTTGGCGATCGGGATATCTGGGTCTCGTGGCGCGCTCACACCCGCGACGACTTCGGCTGGGAAGCGCCATTCAATCTTGGCCCGGGTGTCAATTCGGCCTCTTTCGACGCCGGGGCATCCTATTTTGAGAACGACGAAGGCGGTGCCCCGGCTCTGTTCTTTACCAGCAACCGGGCTGGTGGGCTTGGCAGTCCCGGAACTTTCGACATCTACGTGAGTCAGTTGTGGCCGGTTGGGTCGTTTGGTCCCGCCACGCTCGTTCCGGAGCTTAGCAGCGCAGCGAGTGACCAACGACCGTCGGTCCGCTTCGATGGGCTGGAAGTATTCTTGTACTCGAATCGGCCCGGCTCGCTCGGCAACGACTTGTGGGTGTCCACTCGAAAAACTGTGTTTGATCCCTGGTCCACTCCGGTGAATGTTGGCGCGACTGTGAATAGTGCGTTCGAAGATCAACAACCCCATATTGCCGCGGACCGTCAGACACTCTTCTTTGCGTCAAATCGGCCCGGTGGTTTCGGCGGCCTTGATCTATATGGGACCACGCGGACAAAGAACGCGCCGTAGTGCGTCAGCGACGAGTCGTTATTTCGAAGTTCGAGGCTTCTTCCGATGCGTCGCCGGCAGCTCATGTTCGATGAGCAACCAGCGTCGACGACACGAGGCAGCCTAACCCCGAATGGAGCCGACGCGGCCTGGGCATGTGAGCCGCGCGGCTCATTCGTAGACTTTAGCCGGCTTTCCTTTCGACAAAGGTTGGTGGAGGGACAGTGACGCCTCGGCAAGCCGCTGAATTGATTGAGGCTTTTCTCGACGGCTCGGGCGGTAGATGGGACTGGGATGACTTCACTAGCACGCGTGCTGTCGACCCACGCGTGGAGGGAGCACGTCGTAGATGCCTTGAAATCAGCGAACGCTATCCGCCCACACTGGCGAACGAGTGGTGCAGTACCGCCGGGCGCCCGATGCTTCGAACGGTCGCTACGGAACTTCGGGTAGAAGATCAAAGGATGGTGTCAGAGGCGAACGCAATCGTGGCGGACGCACTTGAAGCGGAAGCAAGGCGCCAGGATAGGGGCGATGTTCATCGGCTGCGCGAGGCGTACGATCACACTTACGCGAGAGTCGTACAGGTGAACTCGGATTTCGGTGAGGCGATCGAGTTGGCTTTCAGCTTCTGGGATGAGTGGATCGACGCAGCCACACACGACTGGCACTTCCATGATCCTATTAAGGAGTCCGATTGGTCAGGTTTTGCTCAAGAGATCGCGGTGGCGGTTCGAGTGGGGCGTGTACCCGATAATCAGTTCTTGATCGAGCAGTTCCGCGTGAAGCCACGTCGGACGCTTCGTCAAAAGTTATGGAGCTTGTTTGGGCGAGCCGTCTAACAGCGGCTGGACCTGTCGGCGTCCGCACGCCGAACGCGCTGGCTCGATACACCGACTGAACGGCCGCCGCAGGTCAGCCGCATGGCGTTAGGCTTCACAAAATACCAGGTCGCATGCACGGCAAATATCTAGTCGCGGTCTGCGACATCCTCGGCTTTTCGGCGCTGGTTCAGAGCCAGCCGTTGGACCTGGTGGTAAAAGACGCGCTCGGTTGGTTTTCAAGCGCCCTCAATTCACTCGATTCACCGAGGCAACTTCCCGGCTTCGCCGCCGCCGATCCGCGAGCTCGACGGCCATAAACATGTTGGCATCGCGTGGTTCTCGGACACGATCCTGGTTTACACGAAAGAAGATTCAGACGAAGCCGTGGCCGACCTCCTGACGAGCGTTGCTTGGTTGCTCTTCGAAACAATCGTTGAAGGCACCACGAAAGTGCGTGCGGGTATCTCGTACGGAGACGCGTTCATCGACCGAGCCAATTCTTTGTATGTCGGTGAACCGATCATCGAGGCGTATCGACTACAGGAGCGGCAACAATGGGCCGGGGCAGCTCTGACTCCTGCCGCCTGCGCAAGGGTTTCCAAAACTGGGAGCCAGGGGGAGCATGCTCGTTGGTACGTCACGCCCTGGATCGTACCGATGAAGGATCACGAGCCGATGGCGACTCTGGCCGTGAACTGGAACAGGGGCATACACGCACCGAGGTGGCGTCTGAGATGGTCGGTAACATCAGATCTGCCACCCGAGCCCAACTCGGTCGAGGAGCAGAGTCTGTACGAGAAGTACCTGAATACGAAGCATTTCACGAAGCCCACTGCCACGACTGCAAGGGCACGTAAAGCCTACCGCAGCCGTTTTCAATGAATGATGAGGAGCTGACTGCAAAGCTGTGGGAGGTGATTAAATTGCCTTGCGCGGATGCGTGTCTTCATCAGCCAGACGGACCATCTGAGCGACCGCGAGTTGTATTCGCACCTGTGGTCCGAATCGCTCCGTGAGGAGGTGCCGGTCGAAACCGACGATGATGGCGGAGTGTGGCACATTGCCGTCCTCGGTACGCGCAGCGTCGAGGACACGAAGCTGTATTTCGCGTTCTACGCAACCGACGCGGAGCGGCTGGCATGGCTGGAGGACTTCCCGGATTACGTCATGCCGGCTCGGCAGAAGCCGCCGTACGACCGTGATCGCGACCTACCGCAACGACCGAGCTGATTCAGGAGCTTCGGCAGCGGAGCAGTCGACAAACCGGAGCCGCTCGTCCATGACGTGACACTCCTTCCAAGGCATGCGCCCCTCCGAAGATCTCTACGGAATGGCGATCCACAGACGTGCGGTGCGCAAAGGAATCCATAATCCATAATCCATAATCCAGTATCCTTGCCGAGCGCGAACCAGGATCCCGCGACGAACTTCGGTTCGGGAGGTCTATGACGAGTGTCGTACACGCGTTGAAATGTGCCGCGGCGCTGTTCGTGGCCGTGGCGGCTTTGCCCCTCGCTTCGAACAGGCTGACGTCTGCACAGACGCCGATCCAGGTGCTTCTCGTCACCGGCCAGAGCAACCGGTATCACAACTGGGAGGTCAGCAGCCCGATCGTCAAACGACAGTTGGAGGAGAGCGGGCGCTTTGCCGTGAGCCTGAAGACGACGCCGCCGAAAGGCGCGACGCCGAATCAGGATATGTCGAGCTTTGCACCGAGGTTCTCCGACTATCAGGTCGTGGTGCTGGACTACGAAGGCTTCGAATTCTCGGCGCCGGTCAAGCAGGCGTTGGTGGATTACATCAAGAACGGCGGCGGGCTCGTAGTGCTCCATGCGGCGGATAACGCGTTTCCCGGCTGGCCTGAGTACAACGAGATGATCGGCGTCGGTGGCTGGGGAGGGTTTACACCCGGTTATAGCAACCGGACCGAAAGTGCCGGTCCGAAGATCCGGTGGCGCGATGGCCGCATGGTGCTTGACAACGCCACTCCCGGGACCGCGCAGCATCCGAGCCCGCACGATTTCCTCATCACGAATCGCGCCCCCGAGCACCCGATCATGAAGGGTTTGCCATCGGCGTGGCTGCACGCCAACGACGAGCTCTATAGCAACTTGCGCGGCCCGGCGAAGAACGTCACCGTCCTCGCGACGGCCCTCGCTCCGACGTCGATGCCGAATGGCACTGGAGAGCATGAGCCCATCATCATGACGATCGCCTACGGCAAGGGACGCGTGTTTCACGACACGCTCGGCCACGTCGGGGCGACGCAGAGAGAGCCGATCGTCGGCATGAATTCCGTCGACTACATCGTGCTGCTTCAGCGCGGCACAGAATGGGCCGCAACGGGCTCGGTGACCATCCAGGTCCCCAAAGACTTTCCCACCACGGACAGGACCTCGATCAGGTAAGAGTGCGGCGGCGGACACGCCGCGCGAGGCAGTTCATCAGGAGTTATGATGGCCTTCGCTTCCCGACGACTTATGAAAAACAGAGCCCACGTATTCAGCACCGCGATCCTGTTCCTCGTCGCCGCTGCCGCAGCGCCGGCCCAGGAGAAGCCCCAGGGACCTCCGCCCGCGCAGGGTCGCGGCAACGTGGGCAGGCCCATCGTGCTCGGCCCCGACGATGTCCGGGCGTTCCCCGACGCTCCCCCGGGCTTCAACACGCGGCGCGCCGGCGTCCCGGCCGGTCGTCTCGAACCGTTCGAGTACGACTCGCGCGTCACCGGCACGCGGCGCAAAGCGAACATCTATCTGCCGCCCGGGTACTCCAGCGACAGGAAGTACCCAGTACTTTACCTGCTGCACGGCATCGGGGGCGACGAGACGGAATGGATCCGCTTCGCGACGCCGGACGCCCTCTTCGACAACCTGATCGCCGACAAAGTCGCGGTGCCGATGATCGTGGTCATCCCCAACGGCCGCGCGCTCGCCGACGACAGCGCGACGGGCAACCAGTTCGCGCCGGAGAAGGTGGCCGGCTTTGCCAGGTTCGAGCAGGACCTGCTGGACAATCTGATTCCCGCGATCGAGAAGAAGTACGCGGCGCTCGCCGACCGCGAGCACCGGGCCCTGGCCGGCCTCTCGATGGGCGGCGGGCAGACCTTGAACTTCGGGCTCGGCCACCTCGACACTTTCGCGTGGATCGGCGCGTTCTCCTCCGCGCCGAACACCAGGCCGCCCGCCGAGCTCGTGCCGGATCCGGCCGCGGCGAAGGCCAAGCTGAAGCTCCTCTACCTGTCTTGCGGCAACAAGGACAGGCTCATCAACATCTCTCAAGGCGTCCACGCGTACCTCAAGGAGCGCGACGTGCCGCACATCTGGAACGTCGACGACGAAGGCCACACGCCCAAGACCTGGGCCAGCAACCTCTATCACTTCGCGCAGCGCATTTTCCGCTGACGCCCGGCGCTCGCCGAAAGCGAGTCGTCAGGGATCGCGCGAGTAGGCGCCCGCATCGTGCAGCGATTGCCGCCGGACAAACACGCCCTCGATTGGCCTGGCACTTCGCCTGCTCTCTTATGCGGTAGACGCGAGGTGTGACCGCAAATGCAACTGCCGTTCACCAAGGACCAGTTCTTCGATCTGTATGCCGCCTTCAACGTGGCGTTGTGTCCGGCCCTCATCGCGCTGTGGATCGCG
>JBAROV010000122.1:0-6974 GCA_049642465.1 Vicinamibacterales bacterium | reverse complement strand
GCTCAATCGCGAGGTCGCCCTCAAGGTGCTGCCCGAGGTCTTCGCTCAGGATTCTGACCGCCTGGGGCGCTTCAAGCGCGAGGCCCAGCTCCTCGCCTCGCTCAACCACACGAACATTGCGGCCATCTATGGGTTCGAAGAAGCGGCGCCTTCGTCAGTGTCTGGGCAGGTGACCCTCCATGCGCTGGTGTTGGAACTCGTCGAAGGCCCGACGCTCGCGGAGCTCATCGCGGGACAGAGCGCCCGTGGCATTCCGGTATCAGATGCGCTGCCGATCGCCAGTCAGATTGCCCGTGCCCTCGAGGCGGCGCACGAGAAGGGCATCGTCCACCGTGACGTGAAGCCCGCCAACATCAAGGTGACGCCGGATGGCATCGTGAAGGTGCTCGACTTCGGGATTGCGAAGATGCGGGCGCCGGACGAAGGCGCAGTCGAGGCGTCCACGGTGACGACGGTCGGAACGCAAGCTGGGACGCTGCTGGGAACAGCCGCCTACATGAGCCCGGAGCAGGCACGCGGGCAGGCGGTGGACAAGCGCAGTGACATCTGGGCGTTCGGCTGCGTGCTCTACGAGATGTTGACCGGACGCGGGGCGTTTGCAGGCGCGACGGTATCAGACACGCTTGCGCACGTACTGGAGCGCGAGCCGGACTGGAGCCGGTTGCCGGCCGCGACGCCGGCAAGCGTGCGGCGCTTGCTCCGCCGGTGTCTCGAGAAGGGCCCGAAGCAGCGCCTCCGCGATATCGGCGATGCCAGACTGGAACTCCAGGACGGGCTCGAGCCGTTGCCGGCGGACCGCACAGGCGACGTCCGCACACTGCGCGTCGCCGTCGGTGCGTGCGCGGTGTTCGCGGTCGTCGCTGGCGTCATGGCGATTTGGAGCTTGACGCGCGTCCCGCCCACGACGCCTTCGGACCTTGTGCGATTCACGATCGATTTGCAGCCTGATGAACAGCTTGCGCTTGACGCTGGCCTGCCACAGCCACTCACAATTTCGCCCGATGGTCGAACCATCCTGTACGGGGCTCGTCGTCCGGACGGCCACCGCATTTACGTGCGGCGTCTGGACAGCATCGAGTCAACGCCGATCGCGGGAACGGAAGGTGGCATTGGTCCCTTCGTGTCACCCGACGGCGAGTGGGTAGCCTTTGTGTCGGGCGGATTTCTCAGAAGAGTACCGATCCACGGTGGTCCCCCGCAGGCCATCGCTCCGGTACAGAACTTCATGGGCGGCACTTGGGGTCCGGACGACTCGATCGTGTACACCGAATGGAGCAGTGGGCTCTTCAAGGTGTCGGCGCGGGGAGGCACTCCACAGCCGCTCACTAGCGTCGATGAAGCGCGTGGCGAGGTAGGACACATGGTCCCTCACATGCTGCCGGCTGGAAACGCTGTTCTGTTTGCGGTGCGGTCGCAAGGCGAGGCACTCAGGCTGGATCTCGTCGAGATGGCGACAGGTCGCCGTCGTCCGCTCTTCGAAGGGAGCGACCCCCATTACTTATCGAGCGGTCATGTCCTGTTCCTCCGCAGTGGCGCCCTTCACGCCGTTCCATTCGAGGCTACCCGACTCGAGCCGACAGGGCCAGTTACCCGCATATCGGAGACTGCCTCGATCGCCTCCGATCCAAATAGGGGTGTGCTGGCCGCTGCCACCGACGGCACGCTCGTATATCAGCCGGCTAGCGAGGGTCCCAGCCGGTTGGTGTGGGTCGATCGCAAGGGCGGCTCGACACCAGCGATCGACGAGCCACAGCGCTTTGTCCATCCACGTCTATCGCCGGACGGCACCTGCGTCGTCGTCTGGTTGCCACAGCAGGTCGGCGGAAACGAGTTGTGGATCTACGATGTGGCTCGAAAGACGCGGCTCCGCCTGAGCGTGAGCGGTCAGGTTTCGCGTCCGATCTGGTCGCATGATGGAAAGCGAATAACGTTCCAGAAGGACTCGAGCCTCTATTCGATTCCTGCGGACGATAGCACTGGACCGGGGTTGGTATTGGAACGCACCGCTCCGGCAAACGGACTGTTTCCGCTGGCGTGGTCGCGCGACGGAGGCACGCTGGTGTACAGCCGACCCGCACGCGAAACCAACCGCGACGTGTTCACGCTTGCGATCGATGGAACGGCGGCCGCGTTCCTCGAGACTCCACGTGACGAACGCTCCGCGATGCTCTCGCCCGACGGACGGTGGATGCTCTACGCGGCTCTGGAGCCCGGGCGCGAGGAAGAGGTGTACGTACAGCGCCATCCCGGCCCCGGGGAGCGCGTCGTCGTTTCTCCTGGGGGCGGTCGGGAGCCGATCTGGTCGCCCCTGGGGAACGAGATCTTCTATCGCTCGATTGACGGGCGCCGCATGATGGCAGTCGACGTGACAACCGAGCCAGAGCTACGGATCGGCGTGCCTCGACTGCTGTTCGAAGGAGACTTTCAGACAGGTTCCTTCTTCTCGAACTACGATGTGACGCCCGATGCGAAGCAGTTCCTCATGATCGAAGGAGCGGCGGCACCGCAGTCACGCCTCCACGTCGTCGTGCATGCGACCGAAAGCCTGGGTCGGCAGGAACAATGAAGCTTCGGATGGCTCGTCACCGTCATCGCTACACGGCCGGTCCACCGAAATCTTTGCCGCAATGAAAGACAGGGACGTACCCTTGCCGGAGTCGCTGGTCGGGCGGCGGCTCGGTGCTTATGACGTGCTCGCCTGGCTGGGCGCTGGCGGAATGGGCGAGGTGTATCGCGCGCACGACACGAAGCTGAAGCGCGATGTCGCGCTGAAGATCCTGCCCGCCCACGTTTCGGATGACGTCGAGCGCCTAGCGCGCTTCGAGCGCGAAGCACGAGTGCTGGCGTCCCTCAATCATCCACACATCGCGGCGATCTACGGCGTCGAAGAGACCGATGGTGTGCGCGCATTGGTCCTCGAGCTGGTAGAAGGCCCGACGCTGGCCGAGCGGCTGGGCGCAGGTCCGATGCCGGTGCGCGAGGCGCTGTCGACAGCCCGCCAGATCGCCGACGCGCTGGACGCGGCGCACGAGAAAGGCATCGTCCACCGGGACCTGAAACCCGCCAACATCAAGGTGACGCCGGACGGCACCGTGAAGGTGCTCGACTTCGGGATTGCGAAGATGCGCGCGCCTGACGAAGCCGCAGTCGAGGCGCCCACGGTGACGACGGTCGGGACGCGCGCTGGGGCGCTGCTGGGAACGGCAGCCTACATGAGCCCGGAACAGGCACGCGGACAGGCGGTGGACAAGCGCACCGACATCTGGGCGTTCGGCTGCGTGCTCTACGAGATGTTGACCGGGCGGACCGCTTTCGCAGGCGAGACCGTCTCCGACACGGTTGCGCGCATCATCGAGCGCGAACCGGATTGGAGCCGCTTGCCCAGCACCACGCCCGCGAACGTGCGGCATCTCCTCCGCCGCTGTCTCGAGAAGGATCCAAAGCAGCGCCTGCGCGACATCGGCGACGCGCGGGTCGATCTGGACGAACGGTCGGGTACCGCGCCCGAGCTGCCCCGAACCGGGTTGTTGGGCTCCCGGCGCGTGATCGCGCTGTGGGCTGCTATCGGTGTGGCTGTTACCGCCGCTGTCGCTGGGGCCATTGGTTGGGTCCTGAAGCCCACCTCCACTCCCGTTGTCAGCCGGTTCTCCCACATCCTCGATCAGGACCTGCCGTTTACCAACGTGTACAACAGGTCACTCGCGGCGATCGCGCCCGACGGATCCGCGGTTGTATACACCGCGGGCGGTCGACTGTATCGCCGCGCACTCAACGAGCTGGATGCGTACCCTATTCGCGGGACCGACGGCGTACCTTCGGCGCCCTTCTTCTCGCCCGATGGGCAGACGCTCGGCTACTGGGACGCAGCGGCCGGCGAGCTCCGCCGGATCGCGGTGGGGGGAGGGACCCCGGTTTCAGTTACGCGGGCGACCGCGCTCTATGGCGCCAACTGGGAAAGCGACGGCACGATCGTCTACGGCCAGCAGGACGGCATCTGGCGAGTGTCGGGGAACGGCGGCGCACCGGAGCGGATTGTACAGATCGATCCGGGCGAGCTGGTCTACGGCCCACGGATGTTGCCAGGCGGAACTGCCGTCATGTTCAGCCTCACGTCTCGCGCCGACATCGTTGGACAACCGACGGCCTGGGACCGAGCGCGTGTGCTGGCGCAGACGCTCCAAACCGGGAAGCGCCACGAGATCGCCCGCGGCGGCGACGCGCGGATTCTGCCGACCGGTCATCTCACTTATGCGCTGGGCACGGTGATCTACGCAGTCCCAATCGACGTTGCCACGCTCGAGGTGAAGGGTGCGCCGGCTCCTCTCATCGAAGGCGTGCAGCGCGGCGTGCGCGGGAGCGGCGGGCAGGGCGGCAGCGCCAACTACGACGTCAGCTCGAACGGAACGCTGGTCTATGTCCCAGGCTTCACACTCGCAGGAGGTGTGCCACGTCGTCTGCTGTCAGTAGATCTCTCGGGCAACTCGGTGCCATTGATCGACGATGAGCGGGATTTCTGGCGCCCGCGGATCTCTCCCGACGGGACCCGCGTGGCGGTGGAAGTGCTCAGCCCGAATTCCGCGTCGCAGGTCTGGAGCGTCGATCTGGAACGGCGGACGTTGAATCCCGTGGGTGACGAACGCGACACGGGCTACCCGGTATGGACGCCCGACGGCAAGTCGGTCATCTACAGGCGCGGCGAAGGCGCCCTCTACAGACAGCCGGTCGACGGAAGCGAGGGCGCCCAGCTCCTCGACTCTCCCGGAGCCGCCTTCCGCGTCATGGATGTCTCGCGCGATCAGGTCGTGGCAGTCGCGACGGGCAGTCCACAGGACGACATTCAGACCTTTCATCTCGGCACTGGCGTGATGTCCGAGTTCCTCGCCACGCCCGCTCGGGAATACATGGCGAGCTTCTCGCCCGACGGCCGGTGGCTGGCGTACACATCGAACGACTCTGGGCGCGACGAAGTCTATGTCCGGCCGTTTCCACGAACCCAGGGCGTCGCGCGGCTCGTGTCGATCGGCGGCGGGTCCGGTCCGGTCTGGGCGCCGAACGGGTCGACGCTGTACTACCGAGGAGCCGATGGCAACATGATGAGCGTGCCGGTGACGCTGAATCCCACGTTTACCTCCGGCCGCCCGCGGACGTTGTTCCGGTTTGCTGGCGTCTATCGCATGTCGGGAACCGCGACGGCGTACGACATCCATCCCGATGGCAAGCGCTTCATCATGGTGTCCGAGCGCAAGGACGCCGCCGCGACCCCGCGTCAACAGATCAATATCGTGCTCAACTGGCACGAAGAGTTGCGTCGGCTCCTGCCGGCTGCACGCTGATACTGCCGCGCAAGTGGACCGCGCGCCGAGAGCGCCGTTACATGCTCGAGTATCAACTCACTGACACGTCGACCGTCGCGCGTGGCCCGTTCACTCTTTTCACGAGCTCATTCCAGCGCGGATCCCTGTGAAGGCTGCTTCGGTCAGCCTCAGCTCCGAAAACCGGAAGGGTGGAGGTCTTTTGGACCTCCATCCCAGAACTTCGGGCCAGATGCGGGTCAAAGCGAATACGTTGCCAACTGCGGCACCACCGCAAATCGCTGACGCGGAATGATTTAGATTGGAGGCGCCGCCCGGATTTGAACCGGGGATGGAGGTTTTGCAGATTTTCGCTGGGTTCTCTATCTTGTTGATTCGTCTTGCTCTTTGGTCTCTGGTGTTCCTCGGTTTTCGGTGGTGTTTGGGCGTTAATGGCCCGAAGTTTGGCCCGAAGTTTCAGGGACTCGCTGTTCCGGGTGGAACCGCCCGCGTCGCGGAAGCCGGTGTGGTGGCAGCTTGTCGTTCCGGCAGTCGTTCCGGCAGTTCCAGTATTCCGCTTTGATACTCCTTCCACGGCCTTGAACAGGCTGACGTCCGCCGCCGGCGCGGCCGGCTTCTCTCGTCGGTCATGTCCGTACTCTGCGCCGGGTTGTCGCCCCGGAGCCCGAGACGTAGGCGCTTCTAGGCCGAGGGCCTCCCCGTCGCCTTCCGCGGCTATCCAGCCTAGACTCGGCGCTTGGCGCTCACCTGAAGCCTCATGGACTTCGCCTTCGATCCGAACACGCTGGTCTCCCGTCCCTTCGTGGCATGCCCCCACTGCGGCGCGCAGCAGTTCGGGGTCCTGATTGTTGGTCCTCAGAGCTACTCGCGCCGGTGCCGCGCGTGCGGCCACCGCAGCGAGATGATCCCTCTCCCGGCGCTGTTGCGCAAGGTCGTTTACATCGACCAGTTCGCGATCAGCAACATGATGAAGACCCTGAATCGAGCCCACGGGCATCACGCCAGGGCGGCCGGCGATCCTTTCTGGCGGCGGCTGTTCGAGCGCCTGGACCGCCTCGTACAGCTCCAGCTGGTGATCTGTCCCTTCTCGGAGGTCCACATCAACGAATCGGTCGTGTCGCCCGACGGCGCCGCGTTGCGCGTTATGTACGAGCGACTCTCGCTGATGGTCGGTTTTGAGTTCGGCAGCGTGATTGCAGAGCGCCAGCTGCGCATGGCGTTGGATGCTTGGCTCGAGAACCGAACGCCGCACCACGATTCGACGCCGGACACGGGCACGCGCGGCGGCCTGCAGGAGTGGAAGGAGTTCCCGCTCATTTCCGCGCGTTCCGTCTATCCTGACGAAGTTGTCGCCGGGATTCGCGCGTTCCGGGACGGCGTCAAGGCAAAGGTCGAGGCCTTGTTCGACGATTTCGCGCGGGAAACCCGAGCGGAGCCATTCGACCGCTGGTTGCGGCACGAGCGCGCCATCGGCGGGCGGGCTGTTCTCGAGGCGGCGCAGCTCTACGCGCGCCGGCTTCAGGAGATTGAGGCCGGCCGGGCGAGCCGTCTATATAACTCGCTCGGCTGGAAATACTACGCCTTGATAGCGGAGCGCGTCGGCCGCGAAGGGCTGACCGAACGCGAGTTCGCCACGAAGGTTGCGACGTTCCTGGTCTCGGA
>JBAROV010000116.1:0-5341 GCA_049642465.1 Vicinamibacterales bacterium | reverse complement strand
CTGAAGGCGATCCTCGCAATAGACCCACGATCCGCCGAAGGACACTTGCTTCTCGGGATTGCGTACCGGATGCAGGGCTCGCCGGAGATGTTGGGAGAAGCAAAGGCGGAGCTCGTGCAGGCGCTGGCGATCGACCCTCAGTTCGCGCCGGCACGGTATTACCTGGCGCAGCTTTACCTTGAATTGGGCAGGCCCACCGGCGCGCGCGAACAGATGGAAACCGCACTGACCCAGCACCCTGGAAACCCGCAGTTTCTCGCGTTGCTCGGCGAGGCGGAGCGTCAACTCGGAAAACCGGATCGCGCTCTCGCATTGAATCGCGAAGCCTTGAAATCCGACGAATCGTTCGCGCAGGCCCGGTATTACGTTGCTCTTGCCCTGAACGATCTGAAACGTCGTCGCGAAGCGATCGCCGAACTCGAGCGGGTCGTCTCGGGGAAGCCAGACGTGGTTGAGCCATATCTCGGGTTGGGGACGGCGTACCTCGACGCCGGCCGGGTCGAGCCCGCGCTCAGCGTTCTGATGCAAGCGACGACGATCGATCCGGCACGGCCGGACGTTCGACTGCAGCTCGCGCGTGCCTATCGTCTGCGGAAGAATTTCGTCAAAGCCGAAGAACAGCTCGTGTTGGCCAAACCGGCGGGTGTTTCTACGCAGGCGTCGCTCTCTTCCCAGCAGGTCGAAGCCGATTTCGACATCGAGCGCGGTCACCTCGATCTGGCGCGCGGCCGATTGGATGGCGCTGTCGAGGCATTTCGGAGAGTCCTCGACATGGACCCCAACCACGGTCCGACCAGTCGGGATCTGGCGCAGGTATATCTGCTTCAGGGACGCTTCAAGGAAGCCTCCGAGTACGCCGCGCGCGCGGACCAGTTGGGCTTTCCGCTTCCAGACGACAAACGCAGGCTCCTCCAGCAGAAGCAGCGCAAGGAGCCGACGCGAAGGTGAGGGGCGCGCGCCGGGTCCTGACTGCGCTCTCCCTGGCGTGTTCCGCGTTCGCCGCTCAGGAGCAGGCGCCAGCGTCGTCCGAGGCGCCATTCATCGACGTGACCGCGAACTCAAAACTGACGTTCGTCCATCAGTCCGGCGCCACGCCTGACAAATACATGGTCGAGACGTTTGGTTCAGGTGTCGCGTGGATCGATTACAACGGTGACGACTATGCCGACCTCTTTTTCGTCAACGGAGCGCCAGGATCGTCGAACGGCTTGTTCCGCAACAACAAGGACGGCACCTTTACCGACGTGACCGAGCGGGCCGCTGTGGCGGGAAATACCGCGACCAGCTCGTACAAAACGGGAGCCGCCGTGGGCGACTACGACAACGACGGCGATCTGGATCTGTACGTCACCGCATTTGGTCCGAATGTGCTCTATCGCAATAACGGCGACGGAACCTTCACGGACGTGACCGCTGCCGCGGGCGTCGCCGGCGGGGCCGACGAATGGAGCACCAGTACCGGGTTTTTCGACTTCGACCGTGACGGCGATCTGGATCTCTACGTAGTGAATTACCTCGATTACCGGCTCGACGACAATCCGTACTGCGGGCTTCGGAAGCCAGGATACCGAATGTACTGTCAGCCGACGATGTTCGATGGGAAGGCGGATCGACTGTTCCGCAACAATGGCAACGGGACGTTTACCGACGTGTCTCAGCAAGCCGGCATTGCCAACCCGGCCGGTAAAGGCCTGGGCGTGACGTTCTGCGATTTCGACGGCGATGCCGATCAGGACATCTACGTCGCCAACGACATGGTTCGCAATTTTCTGTACCGCAATAACGGCGACGGGACATTTCTCGACGTCGCCTACGGGGCGGGCGTGGGATTCGACGCGAACGGGAAACCGCAAGCCGGAATGGGTGTGGACTGCGCTGATGTGAACGGCAACGGCTTGCCCGATATTTTCGTCACGAACTTTTCCGAAGAGCTGAACACACTCTACGACAACCGCGGCGAAAGCGTGTTCGAGGATGTCACGACCAAGGCGGGGCTCGAATCCGGATTCCTCCCGCTCGGATTCGGAACGAAACTCTTCGACTTCGACAACGACGGCGATCTCGACATCCACATCGTCAACGGCCACGTCATCGACAACGTGCACCTGTTCAGACCTGCGCTGACCTACGCCCAGAAGGATCTGTTGTACGAAAACGTCGGCGGCAAGTTTCGCGACGTCTCCGCCCAGGCGGGTCCGGCGCTGCAAGCCGAGCGAGTGGGCCGCGGACTCGCGGTCGCTGACTTCGACAACGACGGAAATCTCGACGTCGCCGTCGCCAATCTGGGCCGCCCGGCCGTCTTGCTGAAGAATCGCGGCGCCAGGCGCAACAACTGGCTGATTCTTCGCGCCCAGGGATCGAAGAGCAATCGCTTCGGCCTCGGGGCGAAAGTCACCGTCCATGCAGGCGGAACGCGCCAGGTCAGGGAAATCAGCAACGTGGCGAGCTACTTGAGCAGCAACGACATCCGTTTGCACGTCGGCCTCGGCACGGCAAAAACTGTCGACCGCATCGAGATTCTCTGGCCGAGCGGCACGCGGCATACGCTAACCGGCGTTGCGGCCAATCAGGTCGTGGTCCTCAAGGAACAACAGTGAACCTGTTCCGCAAGAACCCCACGACGCCCTGCCCGCCGACGCAAGCAAACATGAACAGCAGCGCGTCGATCGGGAGTCGAAACCGCTCTTCCGGCCAATTGATGAGCGCTGGAACGCCAGAAAAATAGACAATCGCTGCCATCAGGAGGATGCCGGCCCGCTTCGCACGCGGGTCACTCGCTGATGCTCGGCGCAACGCGTCATACCCCATGCCCACGAACGCCAGCGGCACGACGACCCACATGCGGACGTATCCGCCTGTAAACCAGGCCGTCACCCGTCGCTTGAGCTGGCGGTTGCCCGCAGGAGGCACATTCGGAAACATTGCCGTGGACATGTCGGTGCTGCGGCTGTTGCAGAGATACGGACCCTCGCGCGCGCGGCAGACTTCGATGTCCTCCTGTACGATCAACAGCTGCGTCATCCAGTTGGTCGCCGAGTTTCGGATGAATGACACCGGGCGCGCTCGCACGGTCGCGAGCGCGTAACCCAGCATTTGATCGTCCGTCTCGCTCGCAGAAAGTCCCAAGCGAAAGTTCAGCTGATTCCGCACGGCGTAGGCATTGCCATGGTTCGTGGCGGCGATCGCCTGTTCCACCAGCGGATACGCCGTACCGGTCATCGCCGGCTGCTTGTCGACATCGAACACCCGCATGAAGAGCCCAAGGCCCCGGCCGAGACCGACCCCCCAGAACTCGTAGGATCGGCTGTTGACGAACATCCAGGGGGCGATCGTCACCGTGTATGCGATACCGACTGTCAGTGCGGCCACCAGTGACCGGCGCGACGCCCGTTCGCCGATGACGATCTGGCCCACGAGAATCACGACAAACCACTCGGCCACAGGTCTGGTCAGCGTCGCGAGACCGGCGAATACGCCCACCGCCGCAAACCGCCACGCCGGCGCACGTTCGGTCAGAACGCGAGCGCTTTGATGCAGAACCAGCGCCAGCAAAACAATAAAGAGGACCTCGGAGAGGACGCTGGTTTCGTAAAAGAGCAGCAGCGCATGCGTGGTGAACAGCAGGCTGCTGACGACGGCCACCCAGAGACCGAACAATTTGTTGGCAATCGCGAAGAAGACGGCCGTCGCGATCAGACCAAGCAGGTGCTGAACGCCAACGGCCACCGCGCCTGAAGTGGCGGTGGGGGCAACCGCGAGGAATCCGGCGAGAAACACCGAGTACAGCGGCGTCTTGAACGGATCGTGGGTGAGCCAATCACCGGCGACGATGGCCTGCGCCAATCGATAAAAACTGTCCGAGTCGGGCGAGAGAATGCCGGTCGACACGCGCATCAGCAGCAGCCGAACGGCGGCGCCGCACGCGAGTACGAGAAAGAGGGCAACGCGGGGATTGACGCGCTTCAACCTGACGACATCACGCGAACAACAAGCCCTTTCGGTTCGCGTGCGGACGGCAAGCCGGCAGGTTCGTCGAGTTCCGGCATCGGCGCGGCCATGAAGAGTCGTTGTGCAGCCTTCGCGAGCAGGCGCGCACGACGAGCGGACTTCGCGACACGCGCGCTGTCGGTGGCGATGCCGGTATTGGCGTACATCTGACGGTACAACTTCGAAATCAGCAGGAACGCCAACCGACCGCGAATGGAGTTGACGCACTTCGAGCGCTGCCAGATCGCGGACAAGCGGTAGAAACGATCCCATACTCCCTGCGTCCGCATCCGGATTTCATCGGCCGACATCAGCGGGTGCGGTGAGTACACCTTCGGTCGTTGAGCGGAGGGAATCAGCCAGTAGCGGGTCAGGGGAATCCCATGCACCGTCGGACCGCCGGCCGGGTCGCGTTCCCATTTCGCGAAATCGACCGTGCCTGGAAAGGGCGTGAGCATCACGAACTGCGCAAAGGCCACGCCCGCTCGCTGCGCGAGTTCCGCAGTCGCGTCAAAGGTCGAAGGCGTGTCGGTCGGCAGCCCGAAAATGAAGGAGCCCAGCACGTGGACGCCGTGCGAGCGAAAGGCCTGCAGCCGCGTGACGAGGGCCTCGCCGGCATCGTTGAAATTCTTGAACACCGCCTTCAGCCCTTCCGGTGTCACCGACTCGACGCCCACCAGCGCTCCGCGGATACGTGCCCGGCGCATCGCCGCCAGAAACTCCGGATCCTCTGCAGCCTCCATCGTGATTTGGGTATAGAACACCATATCCGCTGGCAGGCGCTCGAGCTGCGCCATCAGGTCGAACCGCTCCTGACGGAGCGCCGTCAATGCCGCAAGCTGACGTTTGTCCTCTCTCCGGTCGGCGGCCGCGAGATCGGAAAGCGTCACGGGATAGAAGTTGTCGTCGGCCAGCAGCACGAAGCGAAAACCTTTGCGCCGAAGCTGAACGATTTCGCGAACCACGGCGCTCACGTGTCGCTGGCGCGGCTTCTGGCCGTCGGTGCGCCACACCGAGCAGAAGGAACAATGTTTGGGGCATCCCCGCACGGTCTGGACTGACGCCCACATGTAACGTCCGTCCGGCAGCAGATCCCATCGCGCCGGGGAGAACGCCTCGCCTTCGATGCGGCCGCCGTCGTACTGAGGCACGAGCGTTCCAGCCGCGGAATCGGCGAGCACACGGCGCCACACCTGATCTCCGTCGCCGGTCACTACGGCGTGCGCACCGCCGTACTCGCGCACCTCGTCCGGAAAGAGGGAGGCGTGGATGCCGCCGAACACGACCACCGCACCGCGATCCCGTGCGGAGCGGCCAAGTTCGTATCCGCGTAGCGCATTCGCCGTGTGGATCC
>JBAROV010000102.1:0-44640 GCA_049642465.1 Vicinamibacterales bacterium | reverse complement strand
GCCACCGCCGCCACCGCCGCCACCGCCGAAGGCGGAGCCGCGGCACTCGCGGTCGGCAATACTCCTCAGGGCCATCATGTTGTGATTGGCGATGTCACGGGCCTCCGTCAGACTTCCGTACTCCCAGGACGACATCGGCAGACTCATGCCGCTGACGCGCTGCATCGCGTCGCGGACGCGATCGTGTGCCCACGTGAAATTGACGTTCGGTCCAACGGGCATCAGCATCAGCGCGGAGCGATCCGCAAAGGTGAGACGTGAGAAGAACCGATCCGCTGCGGTCGCGACGTGGCGCACATTGCCGGTCTCGAGCGTCCCCTGATCGATGATGAAGACAAACTGACGGCCGACCGCCGCGCCCTCGTTCGTACTAATTGGCGCCTCGTCTCCTTTCGCCAGACCTGTCTTTGGCGCCTTGGTCACATCGACGTACTCCGCGGAGACCACTCGACGCGGCTGACCGCCGACGGTGACGGTAAAGTCAGCTGGCGCCAGCCCGGGGACTGGTTGACCTTGCCGATCGACCACGTTCACATCCACGGTGACGAGTTCGACGCCACTTCGGAACGTGGGCACTTGCGCTGGGCCGGTCTGTCGAGCCGACAGCACGAGTCCGCCGCACACAAGAAGCGCTGCTGTAATGCGTAGCTGCACGACTCACCTCAATGCTGGAATCCGCGCCAGAGCTCAGGTCCATCCGTTGCCGCTCGATGCGTGACCTGCGGGCGATAGCCTCGCCGCGCCCGAATGTCGTACTTGCCTTTCCGAACACGCACCTTGATATTGCGGTAGCGACTGTCCTGTTTTGCGTTCGTGGACGTGTAAGACAACACGTACTGATTCGCCAATTCGCCAACGATCTCGTCGAACACCCGATCCAGTTCTTCCGATCTCCTGGGGAAGAATGGCCGTCCGCCAGTGGACCGCGCGTACTCTTCGAGGCTGTTGCGCAGCGCCGGGAGCGTCGATCCCATGCCAAATCCGATCGTGTAGAGCATCGCGTCGCTGCCCTGCACTTTGGCCATGGCAGTCTCACGGCGCGTCAGGCTGTTGCGATCGTCGCCGTCCGAAAAGAGGACCACGCCTTTCCGTCCCCAGTCGCGGCCGACGAGATCCAGGGCACGAATAGTCGCGTCGTAGAGCGCCGTGCCTCCCCAGGAGGCGAGCAGGTCGACTGCAGCTTCTCGCGTCGGTTGATCCTTCTCGCGTTCCGCGACGATGAACGGCGTGTCATTGAACCCGATGAGCGTGGCCGCGTCCCCGGGCCGAAGCTTGCGCAGCAACTGCTTGACTGCGGCTTTGACGTCCACGAGCGCGCTCTCCATGCTGCCGCTGATATCAATCGCGAGCACCAGGTCGAGCGGCGCATCCTCGCTCACGACGCTCGCCAGCGCCTGAGGGACCTCGTCTTCGAAGACCTCGAAGTCCTGCTTCTTCAATCCGCGGACGAACTGGCCACCGTCGGTGACAATCACCGGCACCAGCACCGCATCAACGCGCGAGCGCTCGGCATGCCCGATGTCCTTCGTCCGAACGTTGGCGGCGATGGTGCGTCCGTCGGGCAACGTCGCGACAACCCGCACGTGATGGCCACGGACGACCGCGCCAGGGTCCCATGAACAGGTGTACGGCGGACGTTCGACCGTGCAGAGAAGACGGCCGTTCACGAAAAACGCGAGCGACTCGACGGCGGGCGGACCGTTCGGCGACACGATGGCCTCGATTCTGCTCGGACCACTGACGATCGTGTCGGGTGTGGGTGATGTGATGCGAAGCGACGGGGCCTGGGCTGCGCCGAGAACGATGCTGAAGCCAGCCGCCATCGCGCACCCGTGGACGCTTGCCCTCGTCATCGCGATTCCTCCGTCTCGAGTGGCACCAATGGACCGTCAGTCGTGAGCAGCGCCAGGTACTGCTCGACCCTTGCGCGACGCAGCGAACCGACGTACTCGGTCAGCCCTCGATAATCGTCGTGATCGCGCATCGTTGCGCCTTCAACCAGTTCGAGCGTCGCCGACGAAAGCACGGGCGCGGTCAGCGCGGCCGGCATGGCAATCTCGGCAAGCAGTTCCGTGACGCGAAGGTTGAGATCCGAGAACCCGCTCGCTGAAATCCCCGAGTGCCAACGGCCCGCGTAGGTCTCCCAGGGCCGGCGATCGATCATTTGCAGGCACAGGCAACCGAGCCGCGGTTCCGCGGGACCGCCCCACGCGTGAAACGTCGGCGGCATCGGCGCACGCTCGAGGCCAGCCCAGAGCACTTCCGTCGGCGACAGCGCGGCGGCCAGCCGTTCGCGATCGTTGGCCACGACCCAGGACAACAGGCTGCCGCTCGCCGGACTCAGGCCGATCTCGTCGGCCAACGCTTGTGCCGATTCGCGATTGGTCAGCGCCGCCACTCTCGCACGACCTTTCCGAAGCGCGGCCACTATGGCATCGCGCGCGTCATCGGCGAGCGAGCGCGGTTGGATCAGCGCCGCGACTTCGATCAGCAGGCGGCGACGGTCGTCATCGAGCGTCGGGCGTCGAGTCGGCAGTCTGGACGACACGCGGGTCAAGCGGAAATCCGCCAGCCGTACCTCGAGGCCGAGCACCGAACCCATCATGTGCCAGCCGCGACGCGGGTCGGTTGAGGGGATCGGGAAAGACCATTCGACGTGCCGGCGCAGCCCGACCGCGCCCATCCCGAAATCATGACGCCGCGCCCCGTCGTCTGCCGTAATCAGCGCGCGTTCGCGCTGCCCGAGTGCAACCGCGTAGGTGAGCTCCATCAACCCGCGAGCGAGCATGTCGTCTGCGAGGTTCCGCAACCCGGCGGCCAGGCGCGACGCAGCGCGGGCATCGCCATCGCGCGCCGCTCGTTGCAGCGCGGTGACGATCTCAGCGCACCGGCGGGCGACATCGCTGCCGCGCCACATCTCCCCCTTGTTGCAGCCAACGGCCGCGACGATCTTCTCGAGGTTCTCGGCTTCCTCCCGCAGGCGCTCGCGGGGGATCGTACTGGCGCTCAAGAAGCGCGCCAGCGCGATCAACGTGCGCGCGGTCGACAGGAACGGTCGCGAGTCTTCACCCAGGAGGTTGGCGAGCCGCGTCGCCTCGGCTCTCGCAAAATTCACACGATAGCGCGTGCCTTCCCAGTCAACAACCCGTCCCGAGTCGGGTGGACCCGCTGCGATCGCGATCGCGTCGGTCTCCAGCGGACCGGCGCCTTCCGCGTAGACGTCGACCGGTGAATCGCCCAAATAGGACGCGACCCACGAGACAAACCATTCGGCAAGACGTCCTTCGTAATCGCCGCGGTCGTCGACCTCGATTGCGGAAAGAGATGACACCTGCGCGGCAAGATCGTCGGGGTGAAGACCACCACGCCAGCCAGCGCGCACCACGAGGGCCAGCGCCCCCTGATACTGCGCCATCACGCGCTCGGCACGATCCCGATCGCCAATGGCCGACAATAGGGCCGCTCGTCGCGCGGCGTTGGCAAACGCGTGCACACTGGTCAAGCCAGCGCGTTCGAGCGCAGCCACGAGCGCGGGGTAATTGATGACCGCGCGAGCGGCTTCGAGAGCATCCGCCGCATTGGTGGCCGTCAGAGGCGGGAGCACGCGCGACGCAAACAGCACGGCATATCCGCGCCGACGGTCGCCAATGCGATCGGCGGTGAACATCTGCTCGCACAGCCGTGAATAGTCCAGCGGCTCGCCGGTGACGAGAGCTGCAGGTTTGGCCGCGGTCGATCGCGCGCCGCCCGAATCTGCCTCCTCGAACACCGCAGTCCAGAACCGCTGTGTTCCGAACAAAAGCGGACGTCCTGTCGCATCGACATTCACGTCCGACAAGAGCAGGCCCGGGTCGACGGTTGGACGCCAGAACGCTCGCTCGGCGATCGTCCAGCTCTCGGTAATCCGCTCGTACACCGCAAACAGCCGTCGGGCAGCAGCGATGCGGTCGCCGGGATTCGCCGATTCGAGGTTGAACGCAACACGCAGCTGCGGCTCGCTCAGTTGCGCCATGGACGCGTAGAAATACGCGAGGTGCCCATCCTCGCGCGACAAGACGGCGCGCACGAACGCCGACGGTTCTCTCGCGGAGCGCCCGACGATCTCCTCCCACACGCCGAGAGCGGCCTCACCACCAGGAACCCGCACGCCGGAACCCGCAATGCGCAGCGCCGGCGCCGCGATCACGAACGCGGCGGCATGTCGGGTCGCGAGATCGCCAAGCAGGTCGCGCTCCGTGGTCAGCCACGCACGAGTGCTGGTATCGAGCGCCAAGAGCCCGGAGTACAAAAGCGAGGCGTCGCGCGACCCGATGATGTCGGCCACGAGCGTTTGCGGGGAGCTGCGTCCTTTGAAAACAACCTCGGTCCACAGTTTCGCTGAGAGCGGCAGCGGCAGGGTCTCGGGATTGGTCGTCAGCGCGGCGGCACCCGCACGTTCGAGATGCGTCAGCGCCGCGCGCAGCAATGCGTCGCGCGGCGTGTTCTTGATTGTCGGTGGTGTGTTGTGCGCACGCCGAATGAATTCCAGGAGGAACTGACTGCGATCGGCAGGCACCGGATCGTCGATCGCCGCAAGCAACGGACGCAATCCCCCGGGCAGCGGCACACTGCCAACCGCGCCGGCGTCAGTGCTCGTTTGCGCCAGCGCGTGGCTGCCGCACAGGCCTGCGCCGAACACGACTGCCAGGAGCGCCGAACCCCCGAGGCCTCGTAACACGGAACCACCTCGCGATTAGAGGCGGCTATTGTGTACTCGGACGCGGAAAAAGCGAAGGCCTGTAATTGACTGGAGCCAAACCAAAATTTTGGTTTTTCTATAGGAAAGTCCTGAAATTCGTCTACTTCCAGGTACGGCCCGGCACGTCGGTACGAAAAGTTTCAATCGCACCGCGATCCTGCAGCGTGACGAATACGGTTCGGCCATCCGTCCCACCGAACACCAAATTGCTCGGCTTCGTTCCCTTGAGGCGGATTTCGCGAACTATTTCCCCTCGCGGCGAAACGACGGCAATCGTGCCTTTGCCATGTCGCGTGACATACAGCGCGCCCTCTCGATCGCACTTGATCCCGTCCAGACCGTAGTCCGGTAAGGCAATCAGGAGCCGCTTGTTCGAGATCTGGTGTTTGGCATCCACGTCGTACGCCCAGATGCGACGCTGTACGCTCTCTGCGACGTAGAGCGTTCGTTCATCCGGCGACAGTTCGATGCCGTTGGTTGTTCCCATCTTGTCTTCGAGGAGTACGGCGGTGCCGGTGCCCTCGGCAGGACCGCGGTCGATGCGCCACAGCTTTCCGGTCCCGCTCGCCCAGTGCGGATCAGACGCAAACACCACATCATCCCGCGTGATGGCCAGGTCGTTGGGCTGATTGAAGTCGTCGCGGTGAACGTACGTGGTGATCTTGCGGGTTGCGGGATCGAGCTGCAGTACGTTGTGGCCGGTGTAGTCGGCCAGAAGCATCATCCCCGCGCGATTGAATTTGATGGCGTTGGCGGTGCTGCCGGCGGGCAAATCGACGAACTTCTCGACCTTCCCGTCCGGGTGCACCAGGCCGATGGTGCCGTCCTTCTCGACGTTGACAACAAACAGCCGGCCGGAGCGATCGACGTCCGGTCCTTCGATGTTGTTGGTGAAGAGATGCTCCGCGGTGAGGTCACGAGGAACGGGCGCCTGAGCGGTCCATCCCAGCCCACCTGACAGCACCAGCAGACTGGCAGTGTACCTGACGCTGATCATCCTGCCTACAGGGGCCAGAATGATACTGCGCGAAAAGGGGGACTGTCCCCTTTTTCCAAATTCGGACAGTCCGGAAAAATGGGGACAGTCCCCCTTTTTAGGAGACGAGGTAGCCGTTGCGCGACCGGGCCTGCACTCGACCGCGTTTCACGCGAACGGTGAGGTCGTGCCAGCCCTTGGCGGTGCCTGCCTGAAATGCCAGAACGTACTGATGGCGAAGCTCGTTCAGGAGGTTACGGGTAGCCATGCTCAGTTCCGCAGCAGTCCCTGCTTCCGTGGCCAATCCACCGGTGCGGCCGGCGAGGTCGTTGAGGGTGACAGTCGCCTCGGGATTCAACGGAAACGCCTTGTCGTCGGCGACGTCCTTGCCCACTGAGAGAACATACAAGGGGATGTCCAGGGCCGCGGCAGCGCTCGCGGCATCGGTCGGAGAGTTCACGCTGGCCGTGTCGATGCCGTCAGTGAGGAGCAACACCGCACGGGTACGAGGCGATTCGTCCGCGACGGTGTTGATCGTGCGAACGATTGCATCGTAAAGGCAGGTCACGCCCCACGGCTGCACGCTCATGACGGCAGCACGCAACTCATCACGATCGTTGGTGAACGGTGTCAGCCGCAGCACTCGCGAGTCGAAGCTGAACACGCTCGCCGCATCAGTCTCTTTGAAACCGGAAGCCAGCAGTTCCGTGGCGATCCGGGACCGCTCGCGTTTTGGACCCACAACCATGCTGCCGCTCGCATCAACGAGCAGCGCGAGTCGCGCACTCGCATCCTCGCCGGGCTGAAACTGCACGATCGGCTGCGCCGACCCGCGGTCCAGGACCTCGAAGTCCAAGGCGCGGAGCCCCTTGACCAGCCGCCCATCCGGCCCGCGGACGACGACCGCGACCGAGACGAGGTCAAGAGAGCTGCGGAAGGTGGGGCGCTGATCGGACTGCGCCCCAACCGCGGCGACGCCTATCGACACGAGCAAAGCGGCAACGCTGGCTCGAAATGACACTTTTGGCCCCCTTGTTACAGTTCTGTCCGCGCTCCCACGTGACCGCCGCGGAATTCTGGCCGGTTCTGATGTTGGAAAAGCGCGGTATCAGCAGGAAAGCATGTTTTGGGCCGCGTGTCTAGACTCTTGCGCAGTTGTGTGAACGGGGAAGGGCGAGGAGGTGCCCCCGCCCCACCCCGTTCGAGGCGAATCAGCGCCGGAACACCTCGTAGATGACTCCGCGGTCGAGCGACACGATATAGAGGTTGCCGTTCGGCCCGGTCTGGACGTCGGTCCCGACGCCAAAATTCCGTCCAAAGAGCAGACTCTCACTCTCGGTGATATCGAACTTCGCACTGTTGTCGGCGACGCGGTCGTCCAGCCGCGCATCGTCCACACCGATCTTGAGACGGTTGCCCGTCAGGTTGAAGCGGAACAGGTATCCGCCTTCGAGGTTGGTGCGGGCGGCGCCGACGAACAGGTCGCCCTCGTACTGCGGTCCGAGCGCGCGGCCCGACATGAACCCGATGCCACCGGGCGCGACGGCGTATCGCCAGCTGAACTCCGGGTCCGCGTAGTGCGCTCCCGGCAGCATGACGAGCCGCGAACGCGCCTCTTGTGGAGTGTCAGCGAGATTGGTCGGCGGCCAGCGAAGTTGCTGGAGCGTCCGTGCGCCGAGCGTGGTCTCGATCCCCTTGAATTCGGCGATTCGACTGGCGGGCCCGATGATCTGCACCCACCCGGAATTTTTTCCGGCCTCGACTCGCTCGATTTCGTCGAACGTATCGTCGCCGTTTACCTGAATCCAGAGGCTGCTGCCAATCGGATCGAATGCCATCCCGAAGCTGTTACGGATGCCATAGCTGAAGATCTTCTGGACGTTGGCGCCAACCTCCCCGCCGAGGGACTGCCCGGCCGCAAAGAACGGGTTGTCGGCCGGCGTGGTCCCATCCTCGTTCAATCGGAGCACGACGCCGGTCAGATGCGCGTTGTCGGGATCGGGCCCGCCAAATTGATCGTCGTCGGTTGGCGGGGTCGGGCCTTCGGCGAGGTTCTGCAACCAACCGCGGCGGCCGTTGTCGCCAATGATGATGTACAGCTTGCCATCGGGGCCAAATCGAATGACACCGCCGTTGTGATTTCCCGCGGGGTTCTGCGCCGAGTCTCCCTGCCCCGGAGGTTCGGGCGCGCCGTCGGACTGGAAGGCGCGTAGCGTCACGAGATTCCGATCGTAGGTCAGCGCGGCGCCGTTCCAGACGAAGCGATCAACACGGTTGCCGCGCAGCGGCACGTCTAACGTGACGCCGGTATCTGGTCCTAACATCTGCGTATCGTCGCAGTGGTCCTGTGCCGGGGTAAATCGGTCCGGGCCAGAGGTAAACGTGCGGCACGTCCAATAGAGATAGACGTAGGGACTGCCTGGGAAATTCGGGTGCAGCGCAATCCCAAGCAGACCGCGCTCGGACGCGTTGTTCACCGCGAGATCGATCGCCGTCGTCTGCACGTCGTTGAGAACGTGCTGCACTCGCCCGGTGTTCTTCTCGAGAACGAACATGTCGCTGGGGCCGAGAAACGCGAGACTCACGGGAGTCACAAATCCGGCAGCTGCCGTTCTGACGTCGAGCCGCGGATCGACGACCGAGGGGGGCGTGAGTTGCGCGTCAACTGGTCGATTGAGGACCGCGATCGCACTTGTCGCGACAACCGCACCGGCGAGGAGAGTTCGTGAACGGATCAGTTTGCTCATCGTAGATTTCCTGCTCCTTTGAGAAAACGCTGAGACCGGGAGAGTCGGAGCAAGTTGACTGCCCGAGGAGCGAAGGGAAATTTGCGCGAGAAAAATCCGACGCGACTCTGGCCCGGTTACGCCTGGAGTAACGCGCTTACGTGATCCGTTGCCCGGTTTGATCCGTTGATCCGTTCGCTACTAAGCTCATCTGCGCGTGAATCCAATCGATCCGTTACCGCTCCTCGTCGTCGCCCTTGTCGGCGTCGCATCAGTCGTCCTCCTCATCACCTGGGCCCGATTGCCCGCGTTCCTCGGGCTTGCGATCGGATCGCTCGCCGTTGGCCTGGGCGCACGGATGCCGCTCGCAGAAATACCTCGCGCGTTCCAACAAGGTGTTGGAGACACGCTCGGGTTTATCGCGATGGTGATCGGTCTCGGCACGGTCATCGGCAAGCTGCTCGCGGAATCAGGCGGCGCGGTTGTCGTCTCTGGCTGGTTGGTTCGAACGCTCGGCACACGCCGTCTGGACTGGGCGCTGATGCTGTCGGGTTTCATCATCGGGTTGCCGGTGTTCTTCCAGGTGGGACTCGTCTTACTGGCACCGGTTCTGTTTACGCTGTTGCGACAAACCGGCACTCCGCTCGTTCGTCTCGGCGTGCCGCTCGTTGCCGGGCTCTCGGCCGTTCACGGACTGACACCTCCGCATCCAGGTCCGCTCGCTGCCATCGAACGTCTCGGCGCTGACACGGGTGGAACCTTGTTCTACTCGTTGCTCGTCGCCTTGCCGGTGGCGATCCTCGGGGGGCCGGTATTTGGCCGTTACATCGGCAGCCGGATCGTCATTCAGCCGGGCGGGATGGCCGATCAACTGACTGGACAGACGACCGCCTCGCGCGCGCCGTCGCTGGCCTCAACACTGACGACGATCCTGATGCCGGTGCTGTTGATGCTCTTCGCGGCGCTCGCGCAGGCGACACTGCCAGACAGCGCACCTCGGCGCTGGATTGCGTTGGTCGGCAGTCCCCTCGTGGCCATGCTGCTGGCGACGCTTCTCGCGCTCTACACGTTTGGTCGCGCGTGCGGCTTCGATCGCGTCCGGTTGTTGCGTTTTGCCGAAGAGTCGCTGCCGCCGATTGCGAGCGTGCTCCTCGTGGTCGGCGCGGGCGGCGGCTTCGGGCGCGTGCTCGATGCGGCGGGCGTTGACACCGCCATCGCTCAGGCGATGGGCGGACTGCAACTGTCGCCGTTGATGCTTGGTTGGGTCATTGCTGCGCTGCTTCGTCTATCGGTTGGCTCGGCGACCGTCGCGTGCGTGACGGCGGCGAGCATCATGGCGCCCATTGCCCAGGCGTTGCCCGACGTTAACCGGGAGCTGCTCGTCGTGGCGATTGGCACTGGATCGCTCATCGCGTCGCACGTGAATGACGGAGGGTTCTGGCTGGTCAAGGAGTACTTCAATATGAACGTCCCTCAGACCGTCGCCACGTGGACGGTGCTCGAAACGATCATCGCAGTCGCGGGCTTGGCCGTGGTCCTGTTAGTCGGACTCGTGTGAACAGGTGACGATGCTGATATTTGACGCCCATCTCGACCTGGCGATGAACGCGCTCGAGTGGAATCGCGATTTCAGTCGACCAATCGACGAGATCCGCGCGCGCGAGCACGGTCTGAACGACAAACCGGACCGCGGCAAAGGGACCGTCTCGTTCATTGAAATGAGACGCGGCCGAATCGGTCTGTGCGTCGGCACACAAATCGCGCGATTTGTGGCGGCGAACAACCCGCTTCCCGGGTGGCACTCGCAGGAACAGGCGTGGGCCATGACGCAAGGACAGCTGGCCTGGTACCGCGCGATGGAAGAGCGTGGGGAACTCGCGGCGATCACCGATCGCGCCACGCTCGATCGCCACCTCGATTTATGGAGCGACGGCGCCGCGGTGAACAAGCCAATCGGCTACATGCTGAGTTTGGAAGGAGCCGATTCAATCGTCACAATGGCTCATCTGGAACGCGCCTACGCACAGGGATTGCGAGCTGTCGGTCCGGCGCATTACGGTCCAGGGGTGTATGCGCAAGGCACGAACGCGAGCGGCGGTCTGGGACCTCGAGGACGGGAGTTGCTGACCGAGATGGATCGCCTCGGGATGATCCTTGACGTTACCCATCTCTGTGACGACAGCTTTCGTGAGGCATTGGATCATTTCCAGGGTCCGGTCTGGGCCAGCCACTCCAACTGCCGCGCGCTCGTGAACCACAATCGGCAGTTCTCAGACGATCAAATTCGAGAACTCGTTTCCCGTGGGGCGGTGATTGGCGCCGCATTCGATGCGTGGATGCTCGTCCCGGGGTGGACGCGCGGCAAGTCTACGCCTGAGTCGGCCGGCGTGACGCTACAGACGGTTGCGGATCATATCGATCATGTCTGCCAGCTGGCGGGCAACGCGCGGCACGTCGGAATCGGCTCCGATCTCGACGGCGCCTTCGGACGAGAGCAATGTCCGGCCGACATCCACACGATCGCCGACCTGGGGAACGTGCCCGGCGTGCTCCGCACGCGCGGTTTCAGCGAGGATGACGTGGCGAACGTTGCCCACGGGAATTTCGCGCGGTTCCTTCGTCGGGCGTGGGCCAGCTAGTTTCCCACTTGCGGAACGGGAGTACTCCGCGGTTCCCCGGTCAACCTCGCCGACGGATCGCACTCTGGCTGACCTCGCAGGCAGGTGAGCAAATTCCTTTGTTTTCGGGCTTCTCCGTTCGCTTTGGCCAGCTGAGACGTCTGCCGTTTGCGCGTCACGAACGGTGCGCGGATTGCACTGCTCCCATCGCGCAAGGCCATGATCTATACCGACGGGCTGACAACGGATTCCCCAGCGCAGGGTGCATACGCCTTCCGCCTCGGCCGAGCTGTGTTAATGCTCGCGCTTGGCGCCGCGATGCACCTGCCGTCAGCCGCTGGGCCCGGCCTCCTGGCGCCCGCGGTTTCACCCCGTCCGTTTGTCCGTGTCGCCGCGCAGCAAGCCGACGCGACAGTAGCGCCCGCGGTGATCGTTGACCACTCGCTCGTGTACGCGACTCTACCCGCAACCGACGGCGTCCTTCAGGTCAACAATACGGTTTCTGAAACACCGCTGGGAACGGCTGGGGTCGGTGAGGCTCCGCGCGCCCTGGGGCTTGCGGAACTGCAACCGCGTCACGCTCCTTCAGTCGCGCTCACCGATGAGCCGAAACGCGACGAACCCGGACCGAATGCCGTTCCGGATGCACCGGAACCGATAACGTCCGAGAGACCGCTGCCCGCGGTCGCCATGCCGCCCGCCAACGATCCTCCGCCGCCGCCGCACGCGCCGTCGGCTGCTGCCGTGAACATGGGCGCGCCACCTCCGACCTACCGCCCTGCGCCGATCGCCTCGACGGCACGCGGCGTCAGCGAAGAACAAGAAGAACAACTCGTTCGTCAGCTCCTTGACGAATACACCGGAGCCTTCGAGCGCCTTGACGTGCGCGCGACGAAGGCGCTCTACCCGAACGTTGACGGCCGAAAGCTCAAACGCGCGTTCGAGCAAATCACCTCGCAGCGACTCACGCTGGAATCCTGCGGCATCACCATCTCGGGGAGCACGGCGAACGCCCGCTGCCGCGGCAGCGCGACGTTTCAACCTCGAATCGGCACACGTCCCGTCCAGGTCGCCTCGCGCGAATGGATGTTCGATCTGTCAAAGCAAGATACGTCCTGGCGAATCGTCAACACGTACGTGCGCTGACTCGTGCCCCGAGGTGCTTGAGTGACGGAGAGCGACAAGCAACCCCTTAGCGAATCCTCGATTCGATGTCCTCACTGCGGCTTCAACCAGCTGGTGCAGATTCGCGCGAGCGATGTAGTGGCGATCTACAAGTGTCCCAACTGTGGCGAGCTTGTCGCCCCGGTGAAGCCGAGGGGTAAAGCGCTCAAGTCCGAAAGCTAGCCCGCCTCCGCCGCCGTCTTGGGGACGATATCGGCCTGCAGCATGGGATCGGCTGCGGCAACGTAAGAAGACGCAAGCCCGAGTTCGCGCCGGACGGTGTTGCAGCCCTGCGCGATCGCGCTCGCTTTGTAGAACGCAATCTCCCGGTTGCACCCCTGTCGTCCAAACCCGCAGTCGCTCGACACGATCAACTGCTCCGGCGCGATGTGCTTCAGCGCAGTTCGGATTGAATCTGCGACGTCCTCTGGCCGGTCGGCCTGTAGCGATCGATGACTCACCGCGCCGATGCAGATCTTTTTCGGCAGCTTGCCCTTCTGGCTGGCGAACAGCTCGACGTCTTTGAACTGCCGATCTTTCGTTTCAATCGTCCACACGTCGCCGCGGAGCTCGTTGAGGTAGAGCTCGAAGGACGCGCGATAGCTCGTGTCCTCCATCACGCGCTGCATGTTGGGGTTGCCCCAACACGTGTGGATCCAGATCTCCACATCGTCCAGCCCCTGGACCTCGCGGTTGTAACACTCAACCATGAACTTCACTTTCTCGTGCGTCGCGCCGAACGTGTTGGCCATGAAGTGCAGCGTCGGCTCTTCGATTTGAATGCACCGGCAGCCGGCATCTCGAAGCGCGAGCAATTCCTTGTTCATGGCGACCGCCATGTCCCAGACCACTTCGCGGTTGTCTTTGTACTTGGTGGTGTGAATGTCGAGAAAGAGGCCCATCACCTGGGAGCAGCACGTCCCGAAGCGCAGCGGCTTGCGTGACTTCCCCTGGGCGAGGCGCCAGATCTTTGGATAATCCAGCGGCCGGTGCTCGATCTTCCCCACGACTCGCGGCCACCGCCAGGCGGTGTAGATCTCGTTCAGCAACGTTCCCGGCGGATATCGAAGCCACGGACTTCTCGTCTCCTCCGACTGCAGGTAATCGCCTTCGAATCCAGTCCAGCGCTGGAGCGGGTAGTGATGCCAGCTCCGCCCGGCGAAGTCCTCATCGCAGTGAAAGTCGCCGTGCGTCAGGATGTCGAGCCCTGCACGCTCTTCGTCGCTGATGACGACGGCAAGCGCGTCCTGAAACTTCTCGCGGAAGCGAATGTCCATCATGCAGGTATCGAGCGGTTTTCCCCACATGCTCATGTCGAACCAGCGGGGACGCGGCCAGGATCCGGTGACGGTGCTGGGGAGGATCAAGTCTTTTGTGATCGTGTAGGGCATGAGTTCAGAATGGGTTCAGAAAGGGTTCACAAAGGGTTCAGAGCCGGTGCAAATGGTTCACGGTTCAAGGGTTCAGAAACGGTTCGGCGAAATTCTGAACCATCTGCGAACCTTTGTGAACCCCCTGAACCTCCTGAACCTTTGAACCTCCTGAACCTTTGAACCTTTTTGAACCCTCTCTGAACCCTCTCTGAACCCCCTCTGAACCCTTTTCTGAACCATTTCAATTACTATGACCCCCGCCGTGCAAACACTTGCGGTGGCGCTGGCGTTCCTGGCAGCGGCGGTGAGTCTTGGAGCGGCCGGCATGCAATTCTTTCGCGACGGCTCGATCCGCATGACGCCGATCATCGGCGGCCTCTTCATGCTGTCGTTGGGAATTGGCGGGTATCTGAAGCGCAAACGAACCGAGCGCACTGACGAGGACGAACCATGCACATGAAACGCGTGATCGTGATGCTCTCTCTGACTGTCCTGTCCGTGCCTGCAGGAGCCCAGGCACCGGCGACTGGCGCCCAGACACCGCCGACCGCCGCGCAGGCACCTGCGCCGCTGCCAACCTGTCCCGAGATAGCGGCAGCCATGAATCGGCTGCTCGCGAGTGATGCCCGGTTGAGAGATTGGGCGAACCTCGCGCGGTACCGCGAAGCGAATCGCGCCCTTGCGCCCGCGGCTGGAAGGGTCGTGTTCATGGGGGACTCCATTACTGACGCGTGGCCGCAGCCCCGATTCGGGGAATTCTTCCCCGGAAAGCCATATGTCGGTCGCGGCATCAGCGGTCAGACCACGCCGCAGATGCTTCTGCGCTTCCGCCAGGATGTCATCAATCTAAAGCCAAAAGCCGTCGTGATTCTGGCAGGCACGAACGACATTGCCGGCAACACTGGAACGATGTCGAACGAAGACATCCAGGGCAACCTGATGTCAATGGCGGAACTTGCCAAGGCAAATGGCATCCGCGTCGTGCTGTCGAGCGTCCTGCCGGTCAGCGAGTACCACGTCACGACTCCGGCGCCGCCCCAGACGACGCTCCGTCCAATGGACCGGATCAAATCTCTAAATGATTGGATGAAAAAGCACGCGGCCGCCGAAGGACACGTCTATCTCGATTACTTTTCCTCAATGCTGGATGACAAAGGCCTCCTTCGAGCCGAGCTCAGCGCCGACGATTTGCACCCAAATGCTAAGGGTTACGCGATCATGGCGCCCCTTGCCGAGTCCGCCATTCAGCAGGCGCTGCGGTAGGCCACTGACGCCGGATCTTGGCCCGATATTCGCTTGACAGGCCATACAAGCTGGGTTTCTCATCTGGCTGATCTGCAGTGCACGTTTTTGAGGAGGAACACGCGATGCGCCGAAGCTTTCCGCAGGCGTTTGTAACTTTGTACGTACCGAAGCTCGCTGTCCTGTCCGTCCTGATGTTTGCGCTCATCGGCCTGTGCATGCCGTCAACGGCCCGTGCGCAGGCGGCAAACGGCACGCTGCTCGGAAATGTCAGGGATGAAAGCGGCGCGGCCGTACCAGGCGCGACCATCACCGCCATCGAGGTGCGGACCAACATCAGCCGTGCCGCCGTGTCCAATGACACGGGAAACTACATCCTGACGAATCTGCCGCCAGGTCTGTACCGCGTCGAGGGAGAGCTCCAAGGATTCAAGAAATTCGTGCGCGAAGGAGTCGAAGTCAGCGTCAATACCACCGTCCGGGTGGATATTGGTCTGAGCGTGGGGGCGTTGACCGAGTCGGTCAGCGTCTCAGCTGAGACGCCAACCCTGCAGACCGACCGCACGGACACGGGACGGATTATCGAAGGCACATTGATCGCGGAGATGCCCCTCGCGTTCAACCGCAACTTCCAGGGAATGCTCATCACGGTGCCAGGAGCGTCGCGGCCGTTCCGCCCTCATTCGGAATTCTTCAACTCGCAGGACAGCCTGTCGAGCAACGTCAACGGGCAATCGCGGCTCGCAAACAACGTGCAGCTCGAAGGGACCGACAACAATCATAAGACCGGGTTGTTGACGGTCCTCATTCCGTCCGCCGAGGCCCTCGATACCGTTGCGGTCACGACGAGCAACTACGATGCGGAGTTCGGTCGCGCAGGTGGCGCCGTCACAAATGTCACGCTGAAGTCTGGCACCAACCAATTCAAAGGATCGGGGTTCGCGTTCGGCAACACCGACGCCACAGTGGCGAGGAACCCGTTCTCCGCGGCGTCCGAACCGCCGGATACGACGTACCTGCAGGGCGGATTCACGCTCGGTGGACCGCTGTTGCGCAACAAGCTGTTCTTCTTCACTGACTACGTCCGCACCAATGACGACAGCGGCCGGATCACCCGAGCGGACCTGCCAGAAGTGCCCTTCAGGAGTGGCGATTTCAGTGCGGCGCCAACACTCATTTACGACCCGGCGACCGGGAATCCGGACGGCACCGGGCGCACGCCGTTCCCCAACAATCAGATCCCGGCGAACCGAATCAGTCCGATCGCGCGCCGGATCCTCGAAAACATCCCGTTGCCCAACCTTGCGGGGATTCCGCTCGGAGGGACGAACTACGAAACACCGTATGTCAGGGAAAAGCGGACCAACCAGTACGACATCAAGATCACGACGCAGCTCACTCAACAGGACAACCTGGCCGTGCGCTACAGCTATCAGAACGCCGCCACTTATGATCCGGCGACGTTCGGCATCTGGGGTGGCATCAAGGGATTCGCCGGTTTCGGTACCAACCCCACACACAATGTGGCAGCCAACCACAACAAGACGTGGTCGAACACCCTGATTCAGGAAATTCGGGTCGGCATGAGCTATTACCACAATGAAGCGCTCGCGGAGGCAGACGGGCTGAACACCTCCGAAGAGGTCGGCATTCGTGGCGTCAATCTCAACCGCTTCTCGAGCGGCATCACGACGATCGATGTGGCCGGCTACAATGGGACGCTGGTCGGATACTCGGCGTCACTGCCATGGGACCGCTCCGAACGGACGTGGACCATGGCGACCACGGTCACGAAGCTTCACGGCAACCACACGATCAAGATCGGCGGCGACCTGCGTTATAACCGTGACTTCCTGCTGCAGGTGCAGGACAACGGCGGTCCACGCGGCATTTTCCGTTTCCGTGGTGCAACGACGGCGACTCCAGCCGACGCCAACGCGCAGAACGGATTCGCCAACGCCTTTGCGGCGTTCCTGCTCGACGCCCCTCAGAGTCTCGGCCGGGATCTCATCACCGACGTCGATCCAGGCACACGCCATTGGGGCGTCTTCTCGTACGTCCACGACAAGTGGCAGGTCCGCCCGAACATCACGGTGGATCTGGGGCTCAGGCACGAGTACTACACGCCACTCGTCGGACTGAGCAGCCCGGGCGGACTCTCCAACTACGACGCGACCAACAACACGCTCCGCGTGGCCGGCTACAGTCAGGTGCCCGACAATCTGGGCGTGAAGAGTTACTGGAAGAATTTCAACCCGCGCACGGGCGTGTCATGGCGTATCAGGCAACAGAACGTCATCCGCGCTGGGTATGGAGTCAGCACGACTCCTTGGCCGGACAACTCCTACGCATTCAACTTCCCCGTCAAGCAGAATAACCAAATCAATCCGCCGAACAGCTTCGCGACGGCTGGTTCGATGGCCGCCGGCCTCCCGCCTCCCAACTTCGCGGAGATACCGGAAACCGGCATAGTCCCCGCCGCCCCGTTCAACCAGCAGGGGTTCTTTTCGGTCCCAACGGATCTCCATGAGGGACGACTGCACTCATGGAACGTTGCGTTCCAGCGCGAGTTGCCTGCGGCCTTCACCGGCGAGATCGCGTACGTTGGCAACCGCGGACAAGACATCATCGCGCGGATCGATCTGAACGCGGGCTATACGCTGGGCGCTGACAACGCCGGGCGTCCCCTCTTCGCTCAGTTCGGCCGGTCCGCCAGCACCACAACCACGATCCCGGTGAAGTCCACCTATCACTCGATGCAGATCAAAGTAGACCGTCGCCTGAAGAATGGCTGGTCGATGACCAACTCTTACACGCTTGGGCGCGGATATAACTACTTCAACGGCGACAGCAACGGCACCATTGATACGCCGGCTGATATCGAGCGCAGCTGGGGACGTGCGAGTTTCGATTCCACACATAGCTTCACCAGCAGCTTCGTCTACCTGCTTCCGTGGGGTCCGCAGGGCTCATGGCTGCGGGAAGGCGTTCTCGCAAAGGTGCTCGGCGACTGGCAGATTGCCGGAATTTTCGCAGCCGTTTCGGGGACACCAATCAATTTCACCGCAAACAATGCCGGATTGCGCGCTCCCGGCAATACGCAGCGGCCCAACGCCACCGGCACGCCGGCAGTACTTGGAGGCATCGGATCGAACGAGCTCTGGTTCGACACCTCCGTGTTCTCGGCCCCGGAGGCTGGAACTTGGGGGAACGTCAAGCGCAACGGCCTGCTCACGGGTCCGGCGTACGTGAATCTCGATGGATCACTCGTCAAGATCGTTCGTTTCGGTTCGAAGCACGCGGAATTCCGGGTCGACTTCTTCAACCTGACGAACTCGCCGCATTACAGCAACCCGAACGGCGGGTTCGGTGGCGGAAGCTTTGGCCGTATTACGAGCGTCCTGGATTACAGCGAGCGCGTCATCCGTTTCGGCGGCCGATTCTTGTTCTAGGAAATGGCCCAGCGTCGGGTTCGATTCGGCGCGCGGTTTGTGTTCTAAAACTGCTACGGACCGCAGCAGTTAAGTAAGACCAGGGAAGGAGAAGGAAGAGCGACACGCTTCCTTCTCCCTCTTTGCTCGAAGTGTAGATTTGGTGTGCTCGAACAACGAGCAAACAGCTGGTCCTCTCCTCAAACGGCTCGGTCTGCTCCCGCAATCGCTGAAATTCTCCGTGGCCTGCTTGACCGATTACAGGCTCAGGTCGTTATTCCACACGGACGCGCTCAATAGGCACCGCCCTTGATACCTATGCATCGTCCGCACAACGCGGACGCCGCTGCGCTCGCCCACGCATCCTTTGCGAGCGCGGGCGGTGCAGTGTGTTACCAGGCGCGGCATGCGCCGTATCGAGGGACGAACCTTTGGACAGGTACGAGCCTTTGGAGAAGACACACATGAAGAAAGTGACGTTGGCGACAATCTTTGTTTTCCTGACCGCGCTGATGGCGCCGGTCGCAACGCCGGTGGCGAATGCGCAGGGTCAGACACAACAAAGCAGAGCCTCCCTGGCCATTCCGGTGGCCGCGGAGAATTTCACTGGAACGTTCACCCTGACCCGCTTCGCAAACATCAACGGCGCCGTGAACGGCGTCGGCACGCTGGTCGGCACCGTGACGACGAATGAAGGACCCGTGAGTATCGTGAGAACGCTGGCGATTCCCGTGCAGGTTGGCGGTGCGTCGGCGCAGCAGGTGACGGCCCAGGCCACCTGCGACATCCTGCATCTCGAGCTGGGACCGCTGGATCTCGATCTCCTCGGTCTCGTCGTGCACCTGAATCAAATCGTGCTCGATATCGACGCGCAGTCCGGTGCGGGCAACCTGCTCGGCAATCTGCTCTGCGCCGTCACGGGCCTGCTGGATAATCCCAGCGGCCTGGCGCAGCTCCTGAATCAGATTCTCGCCATCATCGGCGTATAGAAGGGAAAAGGAGGAAGGGAGAAGGGAGAATGCTTTTTCCCTTTTCCCTTCTCCCTTCTCCCTTCTATCATTCGGCATGCATCGCCGAGACTTCCTCAAGAACAGCGCCGCCGCCTTCGCGTTCTCTCGAATCCCCTACGCCGAGCAACTCGCCGAGACGAGAAAACGGGTAGGTCTCATCGGCTGCGGGTGGTACGGAAAGACCGACCTCTTTCGACTGATCCAGGTCGCGCCAGTGGAGGTCGTGTCGCTCTGCGACGTCGACCGGAACATGGTCGCGGACGCCGCGAAACAGGTGGCGACCCGCCAGGTGTCGAAGAAAGAGCCGCGGACCTTCAGCGACTACCGCGAGATGCTGAAGCAACGCGACCTCGACATCGCGATCATCGTGACGCCGGACCATTGGCACGCGCTGCCGATGATCGAGGCCGTCAAGTCGGGCATGGATGTCTGGGTTCAAAAGCCAATCAGCGTTGACGTCGTGGAGGGGCAGGCGATGCTTGCGGCTGCCCGGAAGTACAAACGCGTGGTGCAAGTTGGCATGCAGCGGCGCAGCACGCCACACCTCGTTCACGCTCGCGATCGCGTGATTCGTGAAGGACGGCTCGGAACCGTCGGTCTCGTTGAAATCTACTGCTACTACCACATGCGAGCCACCACGAATCCGCCGGACACGCAGCCGCCGCCCTATCTCGATTACGACATGTGGACCGGTCCGGCGCCGATGCGTCCGTACAACGAGCTCGTGCACCCGCGTCGGTGGCGCGCATTCATGGAGTACGGCAACGGCATCGTTGGTGACATGTGCGTCCACATGCTGGATATGGTTCGCTGGATGCTCGACCTCGGCATGCCGAACCGGATCAGCTCATCGGGCGGCATTCTCGTGGACAAGGCGAGCAAAGCCAACATCACGGATACGCAGACCGCGACGTTTCAATTCGGCAGCCTTCCAGTTGTCTGGACCCACCGTAGCTATGGAGACGCGCCGGATCCCAAATACCCGTGGGGGGCGACGATCTATGGGGACAAGGGCACGCTGAAAGCGAGCGTCATGTCCTACGACTTCATCCCGTCGGGCAAAGGCCAGCAGCCCATTCACGAGGATGTGGTGTACGAACTCGAGCAATTCCCGGAAGACAAGACGGAGAAGGACCTGGAGCGGCATGTCGCGCCGGCTATTCGCGCGCACATGAAGAACTTCCTGTCTTCGATCGAGTCACGTGAAAAACCGATTGCTGACATCGAGCAGGGATACATGTCTGCCGCCGCCTGCATCCTCGCGAACGTGTCGATGCAACTCGGGCGATCGATCACGTGGGACCACGCAAAAGGCCAGGTTATCGGGGATCCCGAAGCGACCAAGCTCCTCCGGCGGCCGTATCGTTCGCCGTGGGTGCATCCAAACCCGACGAACGTCTAAGCACGCTCCTTGCACGTTTCCTCCGGTTGCCAAGGCGATTGGAGGAATACTGATGAGCAAGCGAATTTTCGTCCTCACACTCGCGTGCATCACTGCCGTGAGTACCTTGACGCTCTACGCCCAAGCAGAAGAGGCGGAGCGCGTGAAGAAAGCCACCCAGGCGTTCACCGAGATCATGAGCGTCCCGGACAAGGCCATTCCCAACACCATTCTCGAAAAAGCGGAAGCGATTGCGGTCATCCCGGGAACGCTCAAAGCCGGCCTGGGTATCGGCGGCCACCACGGCAAGGGCATTCTCAGCGTCCGCGATCGCCAGACCGGTTCGTGGTCGAACCCCGCGTTCCTGACGTTGACGGGCGGCAGCTTCGGCGCGCAGATCGGGGCACAGGAGCTCGATCTGGTGCTGGTGGTGATGAACAAAGCGGGAGTGGACAACCTGCTGAAAAACGAGTTCAAGATTGGTGGTGACGCGTCGGTGGCCGCCGGGCCGGTCGGGCGCGCGGCAGAAGCCTCGACAGACATCCAGCTCAGGGCCGAGATTCTCAGTTATTCGCGCGCACGCGGCCTCTTCGCTGGCGTGTCGCTGAATGGTTCGGCCCTTCGCGAAGACGAAGACGCCAATCAGCGCTTCTACGGACGCGCGGTGCGCAACGCCGACATCGCGACCGCCAAGCCGTCGGCCGTTGGGACCAGCGGCAAGGTGAGTGCGCCGGAGGCGGTCGCCGCGTGGCATCAGGCGCTGTCTAGATACGTGAAGTAGACGGACGATCGGCCATCGATTTGTCCTCCCGGACCGTCTAAGGTAGCGTCGCCTCGCGTCGCGCCTGAGCCGTTCGCTCGAAGCGGGCGATTTTCGGGAGAAGACTATGCCGGTCAGCCTCGAGCAGTTCTTTCGCGATATCAAGTTTGCCGTGCGGAACCTGGCGCGCACGCCGGGGTTCACCACGACCGCCGTTGCGTCACTCGCCATCGGCATCATGGCCACCACCGCGATTTACAGCGTGCTGAGGGCCGTCGTCCTCGATCCGTTCCCCTACAAGGACGTGGACAATCTCATGAGCGTTCGGGTTTCGAACGCCGCGCTCCGCGGCTTCCGAACTGGCTATTCGGTCGATCAGTTCCTGACCATCGCCGAACGGAGCACGATTTTCGAGGGCGTGATCCCGTCGACGATCAGCGACGTCCTGTGGACCGGAGAAGGCGACCCACAACGGCTTCGGGGCAATCATGGGACGTTCAACACATTCGACGTCATGGGCGTACCGCCGCTACTCGGACGCACGCCGACTATCGAGGATGCCCGTCCAGGAGCGGAACCGGTGGTCGTCCTGGGATACAAGTTCTGGCAGCGACAGTTCGGCGGCGATCCCAGCGTGCTCGGCCGGCAACTTCGACTGAACGACAACGTCCGTACCGTCATCGGTGTCATGCCGAAGCGATTCATGTGGCGGGGTGCGGATGTCTATCTGCCGATCACGTTCGAGCGGGGACGCATGGTCGAAGGTGTTCGCAACGTGCACCTGCTCGGCCGACTCAAGCCCGGCGTCACCAGCGCTCAGGCAGAAGCGGATCTGGCGCCGATCATCGCCGATCTCAAGAAGCAAGAACCGGATCAATTCCCCGATCAGTGGCGCGTCGGGCTGCTGCCGTTCAAAGAAACTTTTCCAAGCGGCATTACCAGGGATATCTGGGTGCTCTTCGGCGCGGTCGCGTTGCTCCTGCTGATCGCGTGCGCGAACGTATCGAACCTGCTGCTCTCGAAGATCACGTCGCGGCAGCGTGAAATGACGGTCCGAGCCGCGCTGGGCGCCAATCGTGGACGGCTGGTGAAACAACTGCTGACCGAGAGCCTGCTTCTCGCTTTGCTCGCGGGAACGCTGGGCACCGCACTCGCGTACGCCGGTCTCCCTGCCATCCTCGCGTTGGTGCCTCCCGGGACGATCCCTGACGAATCCGAGATCACGCTCAACACCTCGGTGCTCGTGTTTGCGCTTGCCGTCTCCGCCGTCACGAGCATCATTTGTGGCCTCGCTCCGGCGCTGCAGGGCAGCAGCGCGGACCTGATCGGGGCGATGCGTGAGGCGGGTCGAGGGCTCGCTGGCAGCTCGCGTCACGCGATCCTGCGGAGAAGTCTCGTTGTGGTCGAAGTGGCGCTTGCGCTCATGCTGCTGGCCGGATCCAGCCTCCTCGTCCGCACGTATGCAGCAATGCGCACCGCAGACATCGGCTACCCGGCCGATCGAGTACTGACCATGCGGATTCCACTGCCGCCTCGAAACTATCCTGACGCGGCTCGGCGGATTGCGTTTTTCAACGACCTGCTCCCGCGCCTCAGCGGCGTTCCGGGCGTTCAGGCGGCCGCACTCAATACGGGGCTCCATCCGTTTGGAAATATGTGGACGGCTGTTGAAGTGATCGGGGCTCCCTCAAGTGCGGAGCCGGTCGAGGTTCACCAGGTGAACGCCGGCTACCTGGAGACGCTCAACATCCGTCTCGCTGCGGGCCGTCAGTTCACCGACACGGACATCCAAAATGTGCAACCTGTCGCGCTCATCAACGAGCGGTTCGCACGCACGCGGCTCGAGAATCGATCGCCTCTCGGCCAGACGGTCCGGCTCCCCAGGCTGAAACAACCGCCGTTCAACGCGCAGAACGATTCATTCCAGGTGATCGGCGTCGTTCGCGACACGCTCAACCGCGGTTTGAACGAAACGGTTATGCCGGAGGTGTACGTCCCCTACACCGTGACGGCGGCCGCCAACGTCGTCGCGGTGCGAACGCAGCTGGATCCGCTGTCGCTCAGCCGCTCCGTCGTTGCCCAGGTGTACGCGATCGATCGAAATCAGCCCGTGATGGAAGTGAAACCGGTCGATGTGCTGCTGAAGGAGTACGAGTACGCGACCCCCAGATTCAATCTGATATTGCTGGCGGTGCTCGCCTCGGTTGGATTGATCCTCGCGGTCGTCGGCGTCTACGGCGTCATGTCAACGGCAGTCGCCCAGCAGCGTCACGAGATTGGCGTTCGAATGGCGCTCGGCGCCAGCGCCGCCACCATCGCTCAGATGGTCGTCACGCGGGGATTGTGGCTCCTCGCCCTGGGGCTCACCCTTGGACTCGCTGGAGCGGGCGCCCTCGCGCGCCTGCTCGCGCGTCAGGTCTGGAATGTTCCTCCGTTCGATCCTCTGGCGTTTGGACTCGTGTCGCTCATTCTGCTCGCCGCAGGTCTGCAGGCCTGCTTGTGGCCCGCGCTCCGGGCTGCGCGGATCGATCCGATCGCCGCGCTCCGGGAGGAATAGCAACAACTCCCAATTCCCAACTCCCAACTCCCAACTCCCAAGAAGCATTTAGACGAAGACTGGCTGAAAGCCGCCCGGACATCCCGATGTCTCGGTTTTCGCCCAGCTTCGTCGAGTCGGCCGGTTTGGAAGTTGGAAGTTGGAAGTTGGGAGTTGTTAGACCCTCCGCAGTTTCGTCACGCGCCCTACTTCGACCCATTCGACGACGAAAATGTTGCCGTCGCGATCGAAGCACGCGCCGTGCGGACAGATGAACTGACCCGGGATGAACGACTCACGAGCCTGAGCGCGCAGCGGATGGTTCCCCGTTGCTGGATTGGAATCACCGAGATGACTGACGATCTGGTTGTTCTTGTCCATTAGCGTCACCCGGCCTTGCAGGTCTGGAATCACCACGGTGCCTTTGTGCTCGTGGAAGTGACACGGCAGCCGGAATCCTGGAACGAAGTCGATGTGTTCGCCTTCGCTGGTAAACCGCTGTAGACGGTTGTTGCGGCGATCAGCAACGACAAGCACCGGCTTGCCACCGCGCGTATCCATCCAGATGCCGTGCGGCTCGTTGAGTTTGCCGGGCTCGGAACCGCGGCCGCCGAACGTGCGGATGTACTCCGCCTTGCTGTTGTACTGATTGACGAACGACGACCCGTAGCCGTCGCCGACGTAGACGTCGCCGTTCGGCGCAATCGCGACGTTCGTCGGGTTGTAGCGTTTCGGCGCGCCGTCAGCCCCGGGCCGGTACGCGTCGATGTCGGGCGGTCCCTGAATCTGCCAGACGATCTCTCCCTTCGTTGTCGTCTTGAGAACGACGGCCTGCATTTCTGGTTGCGGATTGAGTCGCGGATTCGTCGCATTGACGGTGAGGTACAGGAACTCGTCCTTTCCTTCCTTGCGAAGGTGCAAGCCGTGCGCAACGCCGCGGAACTCCTTGCCCCAGGAACGAATGAACTTTCCCTTCCGATCGAACACGACCATCGAGTCCGCACTCTCGCTCGTCTGATGCACGGTGTGGTGCACGTAGATGTTCCCTTGCGCGTCTTCGACCACGCCGTGGGTGTTGCCCCACTTGAGGTTCGGCGGCAGCGTGCCCCAGTCGTGCAGCGCCTCGTAGGTGTAGGCGCCCGATCCGATCACGGGTGCCTTCGATCCCGATTTGTTCTGCGTGCCGAGGAGGATCGGGGAGACGAGCGGCGCCGCCGCCGTGGCGGCAAGAAATTCACGGCGTGTGGTCTTCATGGTGTCTCAGCCTCTGGCAAACAACTCGAGTATCGGCTTTCCCTTCCCGTCTCGCGTCACATACACCGGACGGCGCTCGGCGAGGTAGGCGGTGTCTGGCGGAATGCCAAGGGCATGATAGATCGTGGCGTGGAGATCCTCCATGACGACGGGATTCTCGATCGTGGTGCACGGCCGCTCGTCCGCGGTCCTGCCGTAGACGAATCCCTTCTTGATGCCGCCGCCAAACATGAGGATCGAGCCGGCTGCCGTGAAATGGCGGTGCATGCCGTAGTGCCGCGGCTCGCTCATCACATCGGGAATGTTGATGGCCTGGTCTTTGACCTCTTTGCCAACCTTCCCTTCCGTCATCGCGTCGCGACCGAACTCGCTGGCCAGGATGACGAGGGTTCGGTCGAGCAGGCCGCGCTCGTCCAGATCTCGAATCAGTTGCGCGACCGGGGCGTCGATAATCTTCTTCATCGACTCGGCCCGCTCGTGGCCGTGCTCGTGGGTGTCCCAGTAGAGAAACGGAATGTACTCGGATGTCACCTCCACATACCGGGCGCCGGCCTCGACCAGCCGGCGCGCCAGCAGGCATCCCTGACCAAACCGGCTCCCCTGATACGCCTCCACCTTCTTTCCTGACTCGATGGACAGATCGAAGGCTTTCGCCGACGGAGAGTTCAGCAGCCGGTCCGCTGCATCGAGCGATTCGATCAATGCCTGGCGCTGAAAATCGCTTCCGTGCTGGTACACGGGCTCCTGGGCGAGCAGTTTCTCGAAGAGTTGGCGCCGGCTCTGAAAGCGGCGGCTGCCCAATTCCTTCGGCGGCCGAACGGCTGATGCGGCATCTTTCGGATCGGTGATGAGGAACGGTCCGTGATCCGATCCCAGGAAGCCACCGGTGTGGAAGGCCTTCAACGTTCCGATCTCGCCAGGGCCTTCGACGGTCTGGCCGACAGCGATGAACGCGGGCACGTCCGGATTCTTGGGGCCGAGCGTCCGGGAGATCACCGCGCCGAGGTGTGGCATCGCCATCGGCTGCGGCGGGATATATCCGGTGTGCCAGTGATACTGATGGCGCGAGTGGAGGATGAAGCCGAGGTCGGCGGCCATGAACGAGCGAATCACGGCGCCCCGATCGATCACGCTGCCGATCTGCTCGAGCCCCTTGGTGAACTTGATGTGATCGACAGCGGTTGGAATCGACGGAAACGTGCTGAGCACGTCCGCGACCCGTACTCCACGCTCGAAGGGCGTGTACCGCTTGGGGTCGAACGTTTCGGTCTGCGCCATGCCGCCGGCCATCCACAGCACGATGACGGCATCGGCGGTTGCGGCGGTTTTCTGTTGCGACCGCGCGAGCACCGGCTCGCGTCCGGTCAACGCCGCCAGAGTCGCGGCCGCGGTCGCGCCCATGAAATCGCGGCGACTGAGTTTGGAGTAGATGTGTTGTTCTTCGTGATTCATCTCGAAGGCCTCACGCTGCAAGGCTTAACATGCCGACGGCAATGCTCGAAGGCCACGAAGATGCGAAGGCCACGAAGTAAATAATGCTTAACCTCAATGACTTCGTGGGCTTCGTCACTTCGTGCTCTTCGTGATAGACGACCGTCAGTTCGTGTAGCTGACAGCGAACACCGCTCAATAGATCAACTGAAACTCCGGCTTCATCAGCACCGCCCACAGCAAATCCGCCAATCCCTCCGCCGACGGCCGCTCGCCGCGCGAGTGCAAGGCCTCTTCCGCGAGCCGGCGCTCGGCTGGCGACGCCACACGGCCGAGCGCATGACGGAACACTCGATCGATCGTCTCGGGAATGGTTCTCAGCTGCGGAGGCTCTGGCAACGGAGAACCAGGCGCCGGGGGCAACAGCCGCTCCATGTTCGGCGCCGCATCGAAGACGTAGAAACGGAGCTGGGGATTGAGTGTCGCGCCAATGTCGTTCGGCCGATTCTCGACGCCGATCACTCCACGGAAACGCGTGAATCCGCGTCCGGCGATGTCGTATACAAGCACTGACGGGTTCCCGACACGAACGCCGGTGCCATCTGAATTCGCTACGCGGATCGGACCGGTCCCGGTCCGGAGCGCCGCCGCACTGCCATCCACCGGCTTCAGCGCGGAGAGCGGTGTCGTGCCAGACGGTGCGAGGAATTCCGCCTGCGCCCACGCCGGTTCGAGCGCTTCGGGAACATTCGAACCGTTGTCCTGGACGACGAGCCACAAGCGGCTGGCATTCGTGACATCGATCTCGAACGGGCTTGGCGACGGCGTGCGCCCCGCGAACGTCCGGTTGTAGAGACTTGCAGGCTCTGGCGGCAAATCGCCGACGAGACGCTTCGCGCCACGCGTGAGCCATCGTGCCAGGATTTCGCCATTGACGAGTTCGAGCGCCTGCAGCGTGGAGGCTTGCGACGGACGCACGGAGATCACCTGGTCCCGAATTGGCCGGCCCAGCGCACGTGACAGGTCGCTCGAAGCCACTCGCCACTCACGCGCGTAGCGGCCATACGTGCTCGCCATCGACGGAACGGGAGTCCCGGGCGCATTTCGTCCTCCTGAACCCTGCCCGCCGGTCGCATACACATTCCACTCACCGGTGATTGAACCGACCGCGTCGGCAAACTGCTCCGCCGTCATTCGACGAACTTCGGGTCCGGCAAAGACGTACCCGCGAGCGGGTGGCTCGCCGCGCCGAGCGACGGACGCCATCTGATAGGTACGCGAGTTCAAGATCGTGGCAATCAGGTGCTTGAGATCGTATCGCTGCTCGACAACGTCGCTGGCCATCCAATCGAGCAGCTCAGGGCTCCACGGCACACCATCCATTTCGTCCGAGTTGGAGACGATCCCGCGGCCGAAGAGACGATGCCAGATGCGGTTGACCAGGGTACGCGGCAGGCGGCCCATACGAGGATCCGTGAACGTCCGCGCCGCAGCGGCCCGGCGGTCCGCAAGCGATCCGCTGGCTGGGGCGTGGCCTAACTCCGGGAACAGGAAACCGGGTTCGGCGTAGCGGTCCTGCGCCACGTCGCAGCGGAATAGTTGCAGTCTCGCCTCTGGAGAGAAGTACGCCGCCAGCGAATACGCGTCCTTCAGCTTCCATTTGCTCACAAAGCTGTCGTGACAGGCATTGCATTTGAGGTTGATGCCAAGAAAGATCTGCGCGCTGTTCTGCGACGCCTGCATCCAGGGCATCACTGCGGCGCTTGTTTCGCCGCGCCAGTTCACGCCTACCAGAAAACCGTCGGGGTCAGTCGGCTCGGAAGGGTTCAGCAGCTTGGTGACGAAGCGATCGTAGGGAAGGTTGGACTGCAGCGCCGACAGCAACCACTCCGTGATGCTCTTGCGGCTCGCGTTTTCGGAGAAATACGTAACACCGTCCTCGTTGCGCAGGAGGTCGTTCCAGAACGAAATCCAATGTTCGGCGTAGCGCCGATCGTCGCCGAGCAGCTTCGCCACGAGCGCCTCGCGTTTTCCCGGTGCCCGGTCGTCGAGAAAGGCCTGCAACTCCTCCGGCGTTGGCAGCAGACCCCAGACGTCCAGGTAGACGCGGCGGGCGAACTGCGCGTCCGAAATGACAACCGGCTCGGCCGTGCGATGGGCACGCAAATAGCCTGCGACGAAGCGATCGAGACTGTTGCTCCACGTCTTCCAGACAATCGGCGGCACTGCGGGTCGTTCGAGGGCGACAGGCGCTTCCCACGGCTGCGGCGCCGGCGGTCCGGACGGCGTTTCGCGCGCGCCCTGATCGATCCACAGGCGAATGAGCGCCTGCTCCGAACCGCTCAGCGGGTCCTCGTCCTTGGGCATCTGCGGCTCGACCTCTCCGGTCAGCCGATGGACGAGCAGGCTGGCTGCGCTGTTACCCGGTCGAATGACGGCGCCATTTCGACCCCCTTCGAGCGCATCCGGGTACGACGCGAGGGACAAGCCCCCTTTTCGTTTATCGGAGCTGTGACACTCGAGGCAACGCTTGGCGAGAATCGGGCGAATCTGACGCTCGTAATCAACGCGCGCGCTCACCGGCTGACTCCGCGGCGGGATCGCTTGACTGCTTGCCGCAAGCACAGCAAGCCAGACACAGGAAGCGGTGAGGACGAAAGGAACGAAGAGTCGTTTCACGGGCGCCACTCCGCCTCGACGAGGCGGAATGGCGCGATCATACCGGACTTAGGACCTTTCGACAGCTACCTCATCTGGCCTCGGATCTCCCCGCCTGGGAAATCGCCGGGGCCGGTATTCGCTGGGGCCACGCCGTCATTCGTGTGGACGTTCACGTACGCGTTGCCCTCGCGTATTCTCGCAAGCACGTCAGCAAAGTCCGAAACGCCGCCGGGGCAGACCGGGTTGGTGGTCGGTCTGACGTTCAACGATTCACCGGCTGTCACTGTGCCCTCGGCCAACACGCCGTCGTGTCTGGGCTGCGGTCCGGTGAGCGCCTGTGTCGAGGTCACACTCGGATAGAGCCAGACGACGATCGGACCGTTCTGGCCCGCCGGTCCGCAGTGGATGTGCGCCTGGACTGCATTCACGATATTCGACGCGATCAACTTGTAGCCGAACGAGTTGCCGTCCGGCGCAATCTGGATGATCGCCTGCCCTTGCGCCTGCGAATCGGCGGGTGACGGCGAACCCGTGAATACCTCGTTATCGCCCGCCAGGTGGGTTCGATGGTTTTCCGGCACGTCGGGGGACGCCTGCGCGACGAGCGGCAAGGTTACTGTTTCCGGCTGAACCGGTGACTTCGGGGATCCTGAGCAGGCGCCGAAGGCGACTGCCGACACGGCAACGATGATGAACCTTCGCATAGTCCTCTCCCTCCGAGTGCTTACGGAATACGAATGGATTTACCGAACCCGACGCAGACCTCTCCGGCGCGGCTCAGAACGATCCGTGAAACGCGGAGAATTCGTGAACGCGCAAGCGCGGCTGAAACTCGCGCCGGCCGGTTTGCGAACCCCGTGCCGAGAACAGTTTCAAACCAGTGTGTGGATTTCGTCGTAGCCACGACACAATCGACGACCCGGCAGTGAAAACGCGCCGGAGCCACATCGGGTTCGTGGCGCCGCGGCGGTCGGGCGGAAAACTGCACCTCTGGCGCTGACCTTACGATGGCCGCTCCGGCTCGGGTAATCCGCGCGCCAGTGCGCAATCAGTTGGGCAACGAGGTGTTGTGATCGCCGGCGACGAATGCGGCGCCTTCGCGGATCAAGACGCCGCCGGTGCAGTTTTCGCACTGACGTTGAGCGCCCTCGGCCGCATCGCGCCGCGAACCCGATATAGCTCCGCCGCATGCGTAGCAGATCAGATCCGACCCACTGGCAAGCGTCAGTCGTGACCAGCGACAAGCGACCGACGAGCGTCAGACGACTAACAACCAGCGACCAGCGACTGACGAGCGTCAGCCGCAGCCTACTGCTGGTTCGTCTCCGCGATCCGCTGCCGGTACACGTCGCGCGCGTGATCATAGGCTTTGCGCGCCTCCTCCAGCTCGCTCGGCCGGATCCTGGCCGCCTTTTGCGTCCAGCACTGACTGACCGCGTTCAGGCACCACTCGGCGCTGCGGCGTGACGCTCGGACGGGCTTTCCGGCCACGATGGCAAAGACTGGGTTGGTGTGAGACGAGGGGAGTATGCGTGCGGCAATCCAGCTGCTGCGGTCGACCGGGACGTCGAACGTCAGCGTCCTCAACGTCCCATCCGCCACGAGTTTTTGCCTGGCCACGGACTGGCCATTGACGATGATTTCGACGGGCACGTCGAGGGTCGAGCCGATTCGGGCGCGCTCGAGATCCCAGTAGGGTTTCTCGTCGTAGCGGAGTTGCCGGATGTTCGGCAGCGGTTCCTCGTCCAGTTTTGCGGCAGCTTTGAGAGTGACCTTCACGCGTCCCGGCTGCGCGAGCGCAACCTCGCTCTCCCCCGTCCCTGCGGCGACGCCGTTCACGTTGAAATCGAACAGGTGGCTCCTGCCGTCAGAAACGTAATTGCGACCGCGCTGCACCGCCTGGATCCACTTCTCGTAGGTCAGCGGGCCATCAACTTTGCAGTACGATCGCGCGAGGCCGATGCGATCGTCGGTGATACACGGGAAGTCGGTTTCGCCACTGATTCTGGTCCGGAAGCCGGTATTGAGCGTGTGGTACCAGATGTTCAGTTCCCACACGAAAGGCGTGTCCCCCGCGGAAATGAAATCGACGGCGTTCGGATGCGTGACGTCGACGATGTATTCATTGGCGCCGATGCCGTCAAACCCGGGCATTTCGTAATTTGGCAACTCGGCGCTGCGGACCTCGAGACCCCAGCCGGAGTGCGCGAAGCCGGTGACGGCCCCTTGCCCCTTTGCCCATTTCAGGATTGGCAGGTCCCAGGTGGGCCAGTCCTCCAAGACCTTCGTTCCCGGATAATCCTGATCCTTCACGCCCAACAGCACGAGATGCCCCGCATGGCTGGATGGAAAGCCAGAGATCTCCAGGTCGTATCGCATCAGCTGGTTGGGCTTGGAAAGCGGGTGATCTTTCCCCGTGAAGAACTGCTTCTGATGGTAGTAGGACGGCCCCCAGATCAGCACGGAGGCCAGGTTGAGCGCCTCGCCCTGGATCTGCGGCCACATGTCCTCCGGAGTCACGCCTTCGGTTGGATTCTCGTAATGCGAACAGCCGGCCGAATGAATGTGATGATCGCCCGAGTAATAGCCATCCCGAGAGGGATCGATCCAGCGGGCGAATTTGAACGCGAGCTCCTGCGGCCCTTCAACCGTGAGGGTCCGCGTCTGCGACAGGTACTCGGGGCCCCGTGAGGCCGCGACGTGGTAGATGCCGGGCGGCAGCGGAATCGTCTCGCCGTCGCGACGGTAGACCTGCGGCTGGAAGAAGAAGTCCGGCGCGAGTCGTTTCGAGATGTTCGGATAGATTCGATCGTGGCCGTCACGGATGATGAACCCGGCGACCGATGGACGACCGCCTTCGTCGAGCACACGCACGCGGACGGGAAACGCCGGGAGCGCATTGAAGACGATCTCGACATCGTTTCGGAAGCCGATGTCCTGAGTCCCCTGACCCACGTTGAAGCTGATCACGGCGGATCGCTGACCAGCGTCCCGGCTGAACACCTGGAGGATCACGTACTCGATAGCGAGCCCGGACAATCGCGGCCGCATCGGCGCCCTGTCGTAGATCGACAACTCGGCCCAGCGATCGCGAACGTCGCTCTCGGAGAGTTCCTTCTTCGCGCGAGGCGTGCCCTTTGACGGGATGTAGACGCGTCCGACATTAGGACTCTGAACCGCGAGCGGCGCCGTGACGTGCGCTTCGTTGAGGACCTTGACGAGAAACAGCCGCGTCCCTCCCTGCACGAGCTCCGGCTTCGCGGCGCCCTGTTCAACCTTGACACGGCTCTCCGGATTGATGTGCACGTTGGCGAGGACGTACTTGTCGAGCGTGCTTTGTATTCGTGCGATCCCCGCTGCTTCGTCACCGAGGGCAACGGCTTCGTTGATCGCCTGATGATCGGTTTGCGAGAGAGGTTGACCGAGATACCGCATCGCCGTCTCGAGCCGCCGCGCCTGCTGCGCGAGCGGCTGGAGCGGCACCGTCGGGCCGGCGGCCGATGGCTGGGACGCCGTTTGCGCCAGGAGCGTGAGGGAACAGGCGACGAAGATGACGAGGACCGCGGGCGTGGTGGCCTCGGGGTCGAACGTGGGCGGCTTCATAGCGCGCCCATTCTACGGCGTGCGCTGCTCGGCAAGCCGGCCGTTGATGTATGATGTCATATATCATATGAAACGGACGACCATCTTCATCGACGAACGGCTTGAACGCGAGCTCCGAGCCGTTGCGCGCCGGCAGGGCCAGCCCGTGGCGGCGCTCGTCCGCGAGGCGGTCGCGCGCTACGTCGCGGACGCACAGGCCGGGCGCTCTCCCCGCCTTCGCTTCGTCGCGGCAGGTCGCAGCGGTCGGCGCGACATCGCCGAGCGGCATGAGGAACTTCTGTTTCAGGAGGATGGCGCAGAAGGTCGAGCGCGCCGCCCGGAGCAGAAACGCAGCCGACGGATCGGCTTGCCTAGGACGAAGACGAAGACGAAACCGGTTCGCACCGACTGATGACTGTCGTCGTCGACACCGGAATCCTGTACGCCCTTGCTGATGCGGACGACGCCTGGCACGACCGGGCACGCGCGTGGATGGAGCGTGGCAGCGGTCTGCTGGTCGTTCCCCTCACTGTTCTGCCCGAGGTGACCTACCTGCTCCGCACACGCCTCGGATCGTCGGTCGAGCTCGCGTTTGTCGAGAGCGTCGCCGCTGGCGAGCTCGAGATCGAAGCGCTCTGTCAGAGCGACCTGGATCGCTGCTGCCAGGTGATGGAGCGGTATCCGGATGTCGGGTTCGTGGATGCGTCGCTCGTTGCGATCGCGGAACGGCTGAAGGTGGCTTCGCTGGCGACGACGGATCGCCGGCACTTCACGTCAATCGTTCCGAAGCACGTGGCGAGGTTTGAGCTGGTGCCTTGACGACAACTCCCAACCTCCAACTCCCAACTCCCAAAAGTCGGTTTGGAAGTTGGAAATTGGAAGTTGGAAGTTTACAGCGTCAGAAGATGTAGCGAATCCCCAGCTGAACGTCGCGTCGATTGCCGTCCTTCGTGATGATGCGGCCGAAGTTGGCGTTCGTGATGTCAGTGTTCGGTCCGCTCAGGTTCGGATGGTTGATGAAGTTGAACACTTCCATCCGGAACTGCATCTTGTGCGTCCCCTTCAGCGAGATGTTCTTGAAGAGCGCGATGTCCCACTGCTGATCGCCGGGGCCGTAGATCGCATTGCGTGGCATGTTGCCAAACCGGTTCGCGCCGACGGGAACCTGCGCGAATGCGCCGGCGTTGAAGTAGATGTTGTCGTCGGCACACGTCCCGCCGGAGCAACCGCCCGAGAACTTGCCGTTCGACCCCGACATCGGATCGCCATTCATGTCGACCGGCTGACCGATGCTGCCGTCCCCCGTTCCGGCCCGGTCATCGCCGCGCGTGATCGTGAACGGTGTTCCCGTCCGCATGAACGTGGCGCCTGAAATCTGCCAGCCACCGAGGATGTTCTGCACGAGGTTCGTCGGTTCGCGCCAGAACGGCAGATCGTAGATGTAGTAAAGCGACAGCGCGTGGCGGCGATCGAAGTTCGACGGCCCTTCGTAGATCGTGTCGTCGTACGGATCCCAGAGCACGTTACGCTTGTCGCTGCCATTGTCCGTCGACTTGCCAAGCGTATAAGCCAGACCCACCTTCAACCCGTTCGAGTACCGGCGATCGACGCTCACCTGCAGGCTGTTGTACATCGAGCGCGCAGCGTTCTCCGTCATGCGGATCACGCCATAGCCCTTGTATGGACGCAGCGCGGCGATGTTGACGCCCGGATTGGCCGCGACGGTGCCGGGCAGCGCCTGGTTGATGTTGCGCTCGCGGGGCAGGTACAGGCCGCGGCGTCCGACGTAGGTCACGTCGACGATGAAGCCGAACGGCACTTCGCGCTGCACACCGCCCGACCACATGTACGACGTCGGGTGCTTGAACGCGACGTCCTGCGCCTGCATCCCGAACGGCAGGTCGGAGCCACCGCTGGAACCGCCGCCGGGATTGTCGACGCTGCCATTCGACAGCGTCACCATCGGCTGGAAGGGTGGATTGCCGCCGAGCAGCGTCGAGTCGTTCAGCAGGGTACGATTGTGGAAGACGCCGGTGCTGGTGCGCAGGATCGTCTTGTCGTTCACCTGGTACGACATCCCGAGCCGCGGCTCGAATACGTTGTAGTGCGTCTTGGAGAAGCCACGCGGCTCGCCGCGGAAAAGCGCCTGCACGCGTGGATCCCCCGCAACGACGAGGTCGTTCCCTTCACCTTCGAATCCATCGCCGGGCAGGACGATGCCGTTGTAGCGGCTGCCGCCGATGAGACGACCCGTGCTCGGGTTGACGATCGCCGCCTGCGCGGGATCGTAGAAGCGCGGATCGAAGTTCGCGATGTTGTTCGTCGTCGAATACCACGGCGGCCAGATCACGTACCGCAGTCCACCTTCAATCGTGAGATTCGCGCGCGGTTTCCAGGAATCCTGGATGAAGAGGTCGGTCGCAAGCGAACGCCACTTCGTGAAGGCACGCTGCCCGAGTTCCGCGTAGTCCTGGAAGAGGCCGAGCGCCATGTCGGCCATCGCGTTGCCGGAGCGCGCCGTCGCGCTGTTACGGAACGCGAACTGACCGTTCTGGTTGTTGGTGCCACCCGGAATAGCGCTGACGTTGATCTGATCGAAATCGTCCTCCCCCGAGTACTCGAAGATGACGCCAGCCTTGAACGTGTGGCGCCCGCGGACGTATGTCGTCGTGTTCGTCAACGTGTGAATCGGACCTGCGGAAGAGGCCGGATACGGACCGCCGTCCAGGCCGGTCCACGGACTATCGATGTTGACGGTGGGAATCTTGTCCTCGATTTCCTTGTTCTCCGGGAAGATGTATGGGTAGTTGATCCCGGTCCGGCTCCGTTTGTGGAGTCCGCTCTCCGTGAAGACGTTGATGAACACCTCGTCCAGCGAGTGCGCGTAGGTGAACTCGTTGATCAGGCTGTTGGTCAGCGTGCTGGTCCAGTTGAACGTCTCGGTACGGTTCGGCCGCTCCCAGTCGGTGCGCGCGAACGGGAACGTTCCGCGGAACGCATCGATGGCAACCCAGTTGGAGCGCTGAAACCGGAACATGAACGAGTTCTTGTTGTTCAACCGGTAATCCAGCCGGATGCTGTCTTTCCGCTGGTCCTGAGGGTTCTCGCTGGTGAAGATGGCGTTCGCGGTTCCCTGCTGGAATCCCGCGGTCGGCTCTGGATACAGCTTCATGATCCCCGTTCCGTTCGACGACAGCCGGCCGGGGGGAATGATGTTGCCGGGGAAAGGCTGACCAGTCTGCGGGTCGCGAATCATGACCGGCGAGCCGTAGAACGGATTCGGCCCGAGCAGCTGACTGAAGTCACCGTTGCGCATCGCCAGCGTGGGCACGGTCGCCGTGTTCGTCGCCACCTGGAAGAAGTTCACCCACTCCTGCGCGCCGAAGAAGAAGAACTTGTCCTTGAACATCTCTCCTGGGATCGGCCCTCCAAACGAGTAGCCGTACTGCTTCTGATCGAAGGGTGCCGGACCCGAGTTCTCGGTGGCATTCGGGCTGCGGTTGCGGCTCCAGGTATTGGCCTGCAGCTTGTCGTCACGCTTGAAAAACGACGCGTTGCCGGAATACCGGTTGCTGCCGCTCTTCGAGATGAACCGGATCTGCCCGCCACTCGAGCGGCCGTACTCGGGCATGTAGTTGGCGGTCAACACCTGGACTTCCTGGACCGTGTCGGCGTTCTGTACGCCGATCATCGAGCCCGCCGATCGTGTGCGGGTGGCAACCGCACCGTCCACAAACACAACGGCCTCGTCCGAGCGGCCGCCGTTGATGTTGAAGCCGCCCGCGGTCAGCGACATGGCGCCGGCGTTGTTGAAGTTGCCGCCGACGACGCCCGCCTTCAGCGCCGGCACGCCGATCGGGTTGCGGCCGTTGAACGCCAGCAGCTCGATGTCCTTCGCCTCGACCGTCTTTCGGACGGCCACGTCAGTCTGCATGATCGACGCTTCGGCGGTGACGGTGACTTCTTCGGTGAGCGAACCGGCCTCGAGGCCGAAGTCGATGTTGATCGTCGCCGCGGCGTCGAGCTGAACGCCCGTCCGATTGTTCTTCTTGAAGCCCTGGAGCTCGGCCGACACGTCATAGCGTCCAGGCTGCAGGTTCGGGAACGTGTAAAAACCCGTCCCGTCGGTGACCGTGCTGCGCGGCTGCTGCGTCGCCGTGTTCGTCACGGTGACCGTGACGCCCGGCACGACGCCGCCGGACGCGTCCTTGACCGTTCCCGAAATCGTCGCGCGATCGATCTGCGCGAACGCCGGCGCAGCCGCCACGACCATCAGCGCGACCGTCCACGCCGAAAGTCGAAGCCAGCGCCATCGGCCGCTGCTGTTTACGCCACTCATTGGCTCTCCTCCTGAATCAGACTGAAAAATGACGGCAGAACCTTACACCACTCCGGCTGGTTCTCCATTTTTTTGTCGGAGTCTTCTCCATTTATATGGATCGTGACGCCCAGGTGTGCCGCGATGCGTCGCGACCCCCTCGCCTTGAGCCCGGATTGGCTCGGTTTCAATCAGCGACGGATCGATTACTGCCGGCCTTGGTTTGTTCCGAACGATTCAATGCAAACACCGTCGCACTCCTCTTCTCAGTGCTCGCGGGGCCCCACCCCCGCTCGCTGCGGCTCGTCTCGCTTTCGCTCGCTCGCCGCGGCCGCAGGCGCTTTTCCCTTCTCCCTTTTCCCTTTTCCCTTTCTACTTGACCTCATCGAAAATCACCTGGACGTTGGCCCGCAGTCGCGGGGCCTGCGGAGCCGCGTAGCCCGTATATTTCTCCGGCACCTTCCAGTTTTCGGCGATCTGATCCACAGTCTGCCCGGCCTTCTTGCCCGCACGCACGGCATTGACCAGGTCCTGGATGAACTCCGAGTACTGGAGTAGATCGGCCATTGTCATCTGGGTGCTGTGCCCGGTGATGATCGTGTCCACGTTCTTCACGCCACCGTGGGTCTTTCGCAGCGTCTCCGGATACTGAACACCACTCCCCCCGTTGTTGGCATCCATGATCGGGATGTTCTTCCCGGAAAACACGTCGCCAGCATGCATCACTCTGAGTGAGGGGAACACGACCCACGTGTCACCGTTCGTGTGGGCCGGCCCGAAGTAGTAGAGATCGATCTGGTCGCCACCCTGGCCGATTGACAGCCGGTCCTTGAACGTCCGCTTCGGAAGCCCCTTCCCCTGGTTCTCGGCGAAGATGTTGCGCGGTGGATTCGCTGCGGGTAAGCCTGTGACCGCCGCCATCTTCTCCATGTTGGCTTTCGTGTTCTCGTGCGTGACGACCTCGACGGTGGCGGGAAATTCGACGTTGCCGCTCACGTGATCACCGTGGGTGTGCGTGTTGATGATCGTCGTGATGGGTTTGTTGGTCAGTTCCTTGATCTTGTCGAGGATCGGCTGTCCCCATCCAGGGTTCTTCGTATCGACAACCGTCACGCCGTTCGACTGCACGAACACGGCGGTGTTCCCGCCGCCCCCTTTCAGCACGAACAGGTTGTCCTTGAGCTTTTCGACTTCAACGACCCTTGGACCTTCCGGTTTTTGCTGGTACGCGCCGACCGCAATTGACAGCGCCCCGGCGGTAATCACCAGGGCAAGGACCCTTGCTCTTCGTTTCATCTCAAAGTCCTCCATCTATTAGTTGCTCGTGGGGCCCCACCCCCACTCGCGCTCGCTCGCGGGCCCGGCTACGCCGGGCTGCCCTCCAACCTTCGCGCCGTTTTCTGGCGAAGGTTGCCCGCCGTAGTTTCAACGAAGGCGGGCCGGCGCTCCGGCTGGCAAGCCGGCCGCTCGCTCGGGCCGCAGGCGCTTTCTCGTTGCTCGTGGGGCCCTCCGCCTCCGCGCTCGAACTCTCATGCGCGCTTCGGCGAGACGGCGCGCTTTTCCCTTTTCCCTTTTCCCTTTTTCGCCTGCTATGCCATCCCATTCGGAAAGAACACACGCTCGATGAACCAAAATGCCCCGGCGACAATGACGACGAGCGAGCCGGCAAATACGAGCCGTCGCCCCGCCGCTTCGCTCCGTGCGCGGATCGCGGCCAGCGTCGACGCGACGGCAATCACCACAACGAGCTGGCCGATCTCGACGCCGATGTTGAACGAAAACAGCGACCATCCCAGCGCGCGCGACGGCAGATCCATCTCCCTGAGCACGCTGGCAAAGCCGAATCCATGAACGAGACCGAAGCCGAACGCAATCCACGCCCGTACGTCGCGGCCACCTCGGACGGTGAGGTTGTCTGCACCGACATAGATGATGCTCAGCGCAATGGCCGGCTCGACGATGCGGGCGGGCGGACTGAAGATGTTGAGCGCCGCAAGCGACAGCGTGACGCTATGAGCCGCGGTGAACGCGCTCACAACCAGCACGAGCTGACGCAGCGACCCGCCGAGCAGCAGGAGACCGATCAGAAAAAGGAGGTGATCGGGACCAATCAGGATGTGATGAATACCGGCGCCGATGAACTTTCGCACGACCGCGATCGTCCCCTGCGTCGTTCCCGGATGATAGTCAACGGAGGTTTTGTCCTTTCCGAGGATCGCCTGGAGAGCGACGCTGTCGCCCTCATAGACGTTGACAAACGTCTGATGCGCCGGGTCGTAAGGGAACATCAGCGCCGAGATCGAAACCGTACCCGGAGCCGGGGCAAGCCGACGCTGCGTCACGATCCGAATAGATTGCCGATCCGGAAGCGGTTCCGGAGTGGACCAGGGGGTGGCTGCGATTGAAGAGCCGTCAACGATCACGCGCACGCGCCCGGCGAGCAGGGAAGTGATTCGCGGCGCGTCGGCCGAAAGCGCACGTGCGTCAAGCAGCTGCTCTGGGTTCGAGAGCCCCAGATCGTGCGCGACATCGAATACGTGAGCCACGATGGCGACCTCGACCGTGCCGCGCTCGAGACGCACGTCTATGTAGCTGAATGGAGCCGGGTGGGCGGCGGCCGGCGCGGCGAAGGCCACGAGCGCAGCAACAATCCACAACCGCATCGTTTGGGCCGCTCATAGTACCAGCTCCCAGCTCCCAGCTGCCAACTCTGCGCCACGGGCAGCTGGAAGCCGAAAAGCCGGAAGCCTTACCGCTCGGCCGGTTTGCGCGCCGGCTCCACCACTGCCGCATCGAATCGCGCGCCGAACTGCGCGAACTCCGGTCCGGGTCCCTTCCAACGCAGGTCGTCGATCGATTCGAAGAGAGGGATATCGGTGCGCAAGGTCGCAAGGTCTTTGAACAGCAAGACGAGCTCGCGATTGCGCTCCAGCGTCGCCGCCAGCGTGGACGCGTTGGCGGCATTCACATGCCACTGTCGCGCGTCTGCGGGAATCGACTCGAGGTGCTCGAAGCGCGCCAGGACAGCTGCGGCGGACTTGGCCCCCCACCCTGGTAATCCCGGATAGCCATCCGCCGAATCGCCGACCAGCGCGAGGTAATCGGGGATGGACGAGGGGAGCACGCCGAATTTCGCGATGACGCCCTGCTCGTCGCGAATGACGTTGGTCCGCCGATTGAGCTGCACGACCCGAGTGCCCTGAATGCACTGCGCGAGGTCCTTGTCCGGCGTGCAGATGATGACCCGGCTGACTTCTGGATCGCGTGCCGCAGCCGCCGCAGCCGAAGCCAACGCATCGTCGGCTTCGTATTCCACCATCGGCCAGACGACCACTCCCATCGCCGCCAGCGCCTCCTCGAGGAGAGGAAACTGCAGATAAAGATCAGGTTCGATCCCGGCGCCCGTTTTGTAGCCAGGCCAGAGTCGATTGCGGAACGATTCGATGATGTGATCGGTCGCCACGCCGACATGGGTTGCGCCGCGATTGATCATCCCCAGCACAGACCCAATTACGCCACGGACGGCACCAACCTCCATCCCTTGCGCGTCGCGCGCTGACGGAAGGGCGTGGTAGTAGCGGAACAATTCGTATGTGCCGTCGATGAGGTGGATATCCACGTAGCTTCCAGCTTACAGCTTCCGGCTTGCAGCCTTTCTCGCGCGAGCAGCTTGAGGTTCGTACTCGCCGAAAATTGTTATCGATCGGCCACTCCACCCTGGGAGAACCGGCGCGATTTGTGCAACTCATCATCTAGACTCCAGCTCTTCCATACGCGTGCGGCGTCAGCCACGGCAGCGTTTGAACTGGAGACTGGAAGCCGGAAGCAGGCAGCCGAACCCGGAGGCTCCCCATGGATGTTGGCGCAGAGCTACGACAGGCGCGGGAAGCGCGCGGCCTGACGATCGATGCGATTTCTCGATCCACGCGCGTCCAACCGCGAATTCTTTCCGCCATCGAGCAGAATGATTCCGTCTCACTGCCTCCACGCCCCTACGGACGCGGATTCGTCCGTTCCTACGCGTCGGAAGTAGGGCTCGATCCAGAAGTCACCGTCCGGGAGTTCTTTTCTCAGTTCGCACCGCGACCCGAAGCAGCAACCCCTGTCGCCGACACGCGCGACCGCCGTTCAGAACGCTCCGCGCCGCGCGGGTGGCTGTGGACGGTAGCCCTGGTCCTCGCGTACGCCCTGGTGGGCGCTATTGTGATCGCCGGCGGCCGCTGGGCGATGCAGCCGCACGGCGAGGAGGGGGCGGTCGGCACCGTCGGCAGACTCCCAACTCCCCCGCCCGCCGTCAGCGAAACGGCCCGACCGGCGACTGTCGCCCAGGCGGCCGCAGCACCCTCAGCCGTTCGCATCAACCTCGAGGCGCAACGTGCAGTCTGGGTCACTGCCGTGGTGGATGGGGACAGAGCGGTGTATCGCACCCTTCAACCGGGTGAGCGCGTGAGTCTGAACGGCAGGCGAGAAGTCAGCATCCGGGTGGGGGACGCTGGCGCAATCCTGTGGCAAGTCCACGGGCGTGCGGCGGTCCCGATGGGGCAAGCGGGCGAAGTGAGGACGGAGCGCGTCACGATCGACACGCAGCCACGATGAAGCAGCGGTCAACCAATCACGATGAAGAGCGGTCAACCAATACTGAGCAACCTCAGGGATAGTTAAGCTCTTCCTCTACCCTTCCTTTCTCAGCTCAGCGGCAAAGGGCCAACGATTCTGCTGCTGAGGTCTGCGCCCTCCAGCGGAATAACGATTGCGAGTTGGCACACTCCGGAGACCGACCCTATGACCGTTCGGACAGTTGCTCGCCGCAGCCTCTTCATCCTCGCCGGAATCTTGTGTTTGCTCCCTACTCGCGCCAGCGCGGCGGAGGTCATGTGCGATCCGGCACATCAAGATTGCCGCGCCATGCTCCTCACCTACATCCAGAACGAACGCGTCAGCATCGACGTGGCGATGTGGTTCATGGAAGACCAGGAGCTCGCCAATGCGATCATCGCGCGGAAGAACGCAGGTGTCAGCGTACGCGTACTCGTCGATCCGCGGCGCAACAACGAAACCCCGATGAACGCCGTAACGCTGGACCTCTTTCAACGGTCCGGGCTGCCCATGCGCTACAAGTTCGCCGGCGGCATCATGCATTGGAAGTACATGATCTTCAACGGGCAGAACACAGTTCAGTGGAGTGCCGCGAACTACTCTGACTACTACTTCAAGCCGATCTCCCCTTACACCAACTATACGGACGAAGGCATCTATTTCACGGACGACCCAGCCGTCATCAACAGCTTTCGACGGAAGTTCGACGACAGCTGGGTCGACACGACGGTGTTCGCGAACTACGCGAACATCTTCAACACTCCGGCCCGGGCCTACCCGCTCTACTCGATCGATCCGACGATGAGCTTTGTCCCGGCGGAGGATTTTGCGACACGGTCGGTCCCCTTCTACGACAAAGAGACTCAGCGGATCGACGTCATCATGTACAAGATTACGGAGCCGCGACACGTCGACGGTTTGATCCGCGCAGTCAGGCGCGGCGTCCCGGTACGCGTCATCACCGAGCCGGACCGCTACCGGAACCCGGCGAACGTCTGGCAGGCGTACCACGTGGACCGGATGTACATGGCTGGCGTGCAGATCCGGATTCGCGCGCACCAAGGTTTTCTCCACCAGAAGAACACGCTGCTCTACTCGCAGGGTCTGACGATCTATGGATCGTCGAATTGGACCGAAGACTCGAACAGCGTTCAATACGAACACAACTACTTCACGACCAAGGCGTGGTTCTTTGCCTGGTTCAGGGACAACTTCGAACGCAAGTGGAACAACCTGACTGGCTACGCGGAAACAGCGCCGTTCAGTCCTCTTCCGCCTACTGCCGCATCGCAGCTGCAGCCGGCAAACGGCGCAGTGAATGTGCCGCGATCCGGAGCCATCCTGTCGTGGTACCCCGGACCGTGGGCGCACGGCGCGGATGTCTACTTTGGAACCTCGCCGACACCGCCGCTCGTTGCGTCGAACGTTCCCGTGTCGCCCAGCACGACGGCGAATTACGCGCTGCCGGCACTCGGCGCTGGAACGACGTACTACTGGAAGATCGTCAGCAAGACCGCCGCGCAGCGCACCGCCACGAGCGAGACCTACGCATTCACCACCGAAGGCTCGTCAGAGCCGCCTCCGCCGCCGCCGCCACCGCCACCGCCATCGTCGGGTGAGGGAGAGATCGTTGTGCATGCCGCGAGCGCGACGACCGTCGCGGGTGCGTGGCGGCTGACCGCAGACAGCACGGCGGCTGGGGGGCAACGTCTCTGGCATCCCGACGCCGGCGCGGCAAAGCTGACCGCTCCACTCGCAAATCCATCGCACTACTTCGAGATGACGTTTACGGCGAGCGCCGGGGTGCCGTATCACCTGTGGATCCGCGGCAAGGCCGACGGCAACGCGTGGTCGAACGACTCGGTTTTCGTGCAGTTCTCGGGCAGAGTGGACGCGAATGGCAACGCCATTCACCAGATCGGGACGACCTCGAGCGATTCGTTCAACCTCGAAGCGTGCAGCGGATGCGGGATCTCCGGCTGGGGCTGGGAGGATAACGGCTGGGGGCCGGGCAATCCGCTCGGACCCGCGATCTACTTCGGCACGACCGGCACGCAGCGAATTCGAATCCAGACTCGCGAGGACGGCCTGTCAATCGATCAGATAGTGTTGTCGCCCAGCCGATATCTGTCGTCGTCACCGGGCAGCACAAAGAATGACACGGTCATTCTTCCGGCCTCCGGGGGTTCGCAGCCGACCACGCCGCCACCAACGACAGGCGACCCGCTCGAAGTCGTGCTCTACGCCTCGCAGGCACAAGTGATCGCAGGGGCGTGGCGGGCCGTGTCGGACTCCACGGCCGCCGGCGGTCAGCGGGTGTGGCACCCGAATGCTGGTGCCGCCAAACTGGCCGCGCCGCTGGCAAACCCTTCGAACTACATCGAGCTGACATTCACAGCCGAAGCCGGTCGTCCCTATCGACTGTGGATCCGCGGGAGAGCAGAAAACGACGACTGGGCCAACGATTCAGTGTTCGTGCAGTTCTCCGGTTCCGTTGACAGCAGCGGCAATGCCATCAACCGAATCGGCACCACGAGCAGCGATGCCTTCAACCTCGAAGCGTGCAGCGGCTGCGGATTGTCAGGTTGGGGGTGGGAAGACAATGGTTGGGGGCCCGGCAACCTGCTTGGGCCGCCGATCTATTTCGCCACGACGGGCACGCAGCGGATTCGGCTGCAAACTCGGGAGGACGGTCTATCAATCGATCAGATTGTGCTCTCGGCAAGCCGATATCTGAGCGCGTCACCCGGAACACCCAAGAATGACACGGTGATCTTGCCGAAATAACAACCTTCGCCAGAAAACGGCGCGTCGGTTGGAGGGAAGCGGCGCGGCGCGCCGCC
>JBAROV010000086.1:0-4673 GCA_049642465.1 Vicinamibacterales bacterium | reverse complement strand
GTGTGGTTCATGAACGAGGCCTCCGTGCAAAACGTGGCATTCCTCGGTCCCGGACAGGTCGCGGATCTTCAGTGGAAGATCGTCGGCAGCGGTGACTTCAACCGAGATGGGTGGCCGGATCTCGTCTGGCAGCATCAGCGGGACGGCCGTCTCGCGGTCTGGCAGATGCAGGGCACGAGCGTCATCGCGGCTGGTCTCATTTCTCCCGGACGCATCTTCGATCTGGAGTGGAGAATTCGCGGCGTGGCCGACGTCAACGGTGACGATATGCCAGACCTCCTGTGGCAGCACGCGGTGACGGGGGACGTCGCCGCCTGGCTGATGAATGGAACCAGCCTGATGTCGGCGCTTCGGATTGCAACCATCACCGACACGAACTGGCACATCGTGGGCTCACGATGAGCCGACCGCACCTGGCTGACTGACCGGTCTCACGGTCGCTCTGCGGGTAAAACCGGCGCGTTCTGGGCTTTAAGGAGGTTTATTCCAGGTCTCCGGCGCCACTGGGTCCCCCTGTAGTAGAGTACCTAGCTCTACAGACATGACCCAATCGGAAGCGCCGGTCGAAGGTCGGCTGCGGTTCGGTGTCTTCGAACTGGACCTGCGCGCAGGTGAGCTGCGTAAGGCAGGCCGGCGGATCAGACTGTCCGGACAACCACTCCAGATACTGGAAGCCCTCCTCCGGCGGCCATTTGAGATCGTCACACGCGACGAGCTCCAGCGTGAGTTGTGGCCGAAAGACACCTTCGTCGATTTCGAGCGCAACCTGAATTCAGCCGTCAAGCGCCTGCGTGCCGCGCTCGGCGACTCGGCCGACACGCCCAGATTCATCGAGACGATTCCGCGGCGCGGCTATCGATTCCTGGTGCCCGTCCAATTCGTCCGCGATGAATCAGAGGCCGCTCGCTGGCCCGCCTTGCCGGAGCCGCGCCACGTGCCGCCGGTGCCAGGGCATCTCAGACTTCTGCACCTCGGGATTGTCGCGCCCATCCTGATTCTCAGCACGGGTGGTTTCCTGGTCTGGCAAACCCTCTCATCCCGTCCACCGGCGTTCCAGCGAGGACAGGTGACGTCGCTCGCCGTGCTGCCGTTTCAGAATCTCTCGAGCGATCCCGACCAGGTCCACTTCGCTGACGGAATGACTGATGCGCTGATTACGAGCCTCGCACAGATCAAATCACTCCAAGTGATCTCTCGAACGTCCGTCCTCTCGTACAGGTCGGCCGCACGTCCCATACCCGCGATCGCGAAGGAACTGGCCGTTGATGCAATCGTCGAGGGATCGATCATGAGAGCGGGCGATCAGGTGCGTATCACCGCGCAGCTGATTCACGGTCCGACGGATCGCCATCTCTGGGCAGCCAGCTACGATGGCTCGGTCGCCGACATGCTCGCGCTTCAGAGTCAGGTGGCCCGGGCGGTCGCTCACGAAATCAACGTGAGCGTGTCACCGCCGGAAGAAGCACGACTCAGCAAAGTCGACCGGGTCGATCCAGCAGTGCACGAGCTCTATCTGCGGGGCCGGCACCTGTTGACGAGGCGAACCGAAGCTGAGTTGAAGCGCGCCCTCCAATACTTCGAGCAGGCTGTTACGAGGGAACCGCAATATGCGCTCGCATATGTCGGGATCGCACAAGTGTGGGATGCGCTTGGGAGCTGGGGGGGATATGTTGCGCCGAAGGAGGCGTACCCTCGGGCGAAAACTGCTGCCGTCAAAGCACTGTCGATCGACAACAGCCTCGCGGAGGCCCACACCGCCCTGGCATCAGTGAATGAATTGCACGGCTGGAATGTGGCGGAAGCGGAGCGGGGCTATCAGCGCGCAATCGCGCTGAACCCGAGCTATGCGGAGGCCTACATCCGCTACTCTCTGCTCTTGTCTCGAACCGGGCGCGTGCAGGCCGCGCTCGACACCGCCATGAAAGCGCGTGCGCTGGATCCGCTCTCGCTCGAGACAAACATCGGACTGGGGCTGCGGCTGGCGGCGGCGGGAAGGCCCAAGGAGGCGCTCGAGCAGCTGCAGAACGCGGTCGAACTCGATCCCAATTATTTCGACGCTCAGATCCACCTGGCGTACATCTACGAAAGTCTGGGGTCGGCAGCAGAAGCGGTCGCCGCCGCCGAGCGAGCGGTCGCGCTTTCTCAGCGAAACGCTCATGCGGTGAACGCGCTGGCGGCGATTCACGTGCGTCAGAAGCAGTACGACAAGGCGCGGGCGCTTCTGGCCGAGTTGGGTGCGCGCTCGGTTCAGCGGAACCCGTACGACATCGCGATGGTGTATTTGGATATGAATGACACTGAAGCCGCATTGCTCTGGCTCGAGCGCGCCTGTGAAGAGCGCGCTCCGGGGATGGCTTTCCTGACCAGCGCAAAGGATGGCCGTCGGTTCTCGATCGTGCGGAACCGTCCACGTTTCACGCGGATTCTGCAGTGTGTCGGCGAGGAGACCGCTTGACTATGCGGCCCCGTGCGCGAGGTTCTCGAACCGCGTGTGCTCTTTGATGAAAGCCAGCTTGATGGTGCCGGTGGGTCCATTCCGCTGCTTACCGACGATGATCTCCGCGACCCCCTCCGCCCCCTGTTCGGGCTGTCCATCGTCGTCGCGGTATTGCTCTTGACGGTAGATGAACATGACGACGTCCGCGTCCTGCTCGAGAGCGCCCGACTCGCGTAAATCCGAGAGTTGCGGCCGGTGATCGGACCGAGTTTCCGGCGCGCGTGAAAGCTGCGACAGCGCGACGATCGGCACGTGCAGTTCCTTGGCCAGTCCCTTCAACGATCGCGAGATCGACGCCAGCTCCTGCTGCCGGCTTTCAAACCGTCCCCTGCCCTGCATCAACTGGATGTAATCGATCACGAGCAGGTGAAGGCCGTGCTCCTTTTGCAGCCTGCGCGCCTTGGCGCGCATTTCAAGCACGCCGATGGATGCCGTGTCGTCAATAAACACGCGCGCCTCGGCGAGCGTGCCGAGCGCGTGCGAGAGACGTCCGTAGTCCTTCTCGCTGAGAAATCCGCTGCGAAACCGGTGTGCATCGATGCGCGCCTCGGAGGTCAGCAGGCGCATGAAGAGCTGCTCCTTCGACATTTCGAGGCTGAAGAAGCCGACCGTCATCTGGGTATTGGTGCCGACGTGCTGCGCGACGTTGAGAACGAAGCTGGTTTTGCCCATCGAGGGACGCGCCGCCACCAGCACCAGATCTGAGGGCTGCAGGCCGGAGGTCATTTCATCGAGATCGACAAACCCCGTCGGCACACCGGTAACGAGCCCTTTATGCTGCTGCAGCTTCTCGATCGTGCTGAAGCTGCTCTGCACGAGGTCTCGCAGCGGCACGAAGCCCTCGCGAATGCGGTTTTCGGCGATGGCAAAGATTTGCCGCTCCGCCTCGTCGAGCAGGAGGTCGGGCTCCTGTTCCGCTTCGTAGGCGTCGCTCAGGATCTTGTTTGCCGAGTGAATCAGGTTGCGAAGAGTGGATTTCTCCTTGACGATGCGCGCGTAGTACTCGACGTTGGCCGATCTCGGGACGCCGTCGGCAAGCGACGCGACATAGGCCGGACCTCCGACGCTTTCCAGATCGCCGGACCGCGACAGCTCCTCTTTCAACGTCACGAAGTCGATGGCATCGCCGCGTTCGCTGAGCGCGACCATCCGGTCGAAGATACGCCGGTGAGCGTCGCGGAAGAAATCGCGCGAGTCGATCAACTCGGCGGCGTGGTCGAACGCGTCGTTGTGAATCAGAATGGCGCCGAGTACGGATTTCTCAGCGTCGAGATTGTGCGGAAGGGTACGCTCGGGGGCAACGGTCTCGGGCATGAACGGGATGAAGCACTGTAAAGGGAAAAGGGAGAAGGGCCAAGGGAAAATTGTGCCTTCTCCCTTGTCCCCTTTTTGGCGAAGTGACCTACTCGGCGCTTACGATTTCTGCGGAACGATTTTCACCTTCACTTGCGCCGTCACATCGCGATGAACTTTGACGGGCACTGTGAATTCACCGAGCGCTTTCAACGGATCTGCAAGGACGATCTTTCGCTTCTCGATCGAAAAACCCTTGCCATCGAGTGCGTGGGCAATGTCTGCCGTCGTCACCGAGCCGTACAGCGTGTCGTTTTCCCCGACGCGCCGTGCGATTTCGATATTCGTCTCGGTCAGACGCTGCGCGATAGCGTCGGCCTGCTGTTTTTCTTCCGCATCGCGCACCTCTGCGACCTTTCGCTCGCGTTCGATCTGCCGCTTGTTCGCCTCGGTAACTGCCAGAGCCAGTTTTCGCGGCAGCAGATAATTGCGCGCGTACCCTTCGGCTACTTTCACGACGTCTCCCCGTCGGCCGAGGTTGTCGATGTGCTCTCTGAGGATGACTTCCATGTTGCTTCGCTCCTGATAACTCCCTGCCAACTCCCAAAAGGACTCTGTGCTAATCCGTAACGTACGGAATCAAGGCGAGCTGCCGCGCGCGCTTGATGGCGGTCTGCAGCTTGCGTTGATGCTTCGCGCAGGTCCCCGAGATGCGCCGCGGCTGGATCTTGCCGCGCTCCGGGAGAAACGGCGTCAGGATGCGGACGTCCTTGTAGTTGATGTAGTCGATCTTTTCCGCGCAGAACTTGCACACCCGGCGACGGCGGAAGAACCCCCCACGGGGACGGCCTTCACCCTTTTCCTTGCCCTTGTCGCCGCCGCG
>JBAROV010000079.1:0-9163 GCA_049642465.1 Vicinamibacterales bacterium | reverse complement strand
GGATCCGTGTTGCCGGATACGGCCTGTACAAGAGCGATAGTCTGGAGTGCGGCAATCACCTCCGGTCCCCCCACGTCACCAGCATGCAGGATCAGGTCAACGCCAGCCAGGGCGCGGAGGGCTTCGGCTCGAACCAGGCCATGGGTGTCCGCGATGAGGCCTATCAGCACGATTTCAATATCGTAAGCGCACGTCCCTGCACCCGTAGCGCGAAAAGGCGCCATTAAGAGCGAAGCGCGTAGCGCGAAAACGTGCCTGCCCACCGTAGCGCGTAGCGCGAAGGTGGGTGGCCCGAGACTTGCTGAGTAAGGGAATTACCCCGGCTCTCACGTCCCTGCCGTCGTCCGGTAATGCACGGTGATGCTGCCTGACGTTCGAATTCCTGACACGCGTTGCCCGCGCTGCGGCGGACCTGCGGAACCCGCAGGCCACGAGGATGCTCGCGCGTTTTTTCAATGCCGTAACTGCTCGCGGATCTGGGCGACACATTTGTCGGCCATCGTCGTGCGCCGTGACCGCACGGATCAACGCGCCAACCCGCGCGTCCTCGTCGCGGACGACTCTCCGGAAATGCTTGGCTTGATGTCGGCCTGGCTGGAGGACGAAGGATGCGTCGTGGTGACCGCCAGCTCGGGTCTCGAGGCGCTCGATGCTGCAGCCGTCTACTATCCGGATGTGGCCTTCATCGATGTCGTGCTTCCGCCGCCAGATGGATTTTCCGTGTGCGAGACGCTTCGCACGCGGTTGTCGCCGGAAGTGGTGCTGATGACGGGTATCTCGAATCCTGACGCCGCACGTCGTGCGGCGGAACTCGGCGTCGTCGCATTGTTGAAGAAACCGTTCTCTCGAGAAGACGTTCTTGGCGCGCTGGCCACGGCGATGGAGCGGTGCAGACGGGACCCGCTCGCAGGTTTACGGACGCACTTCGGAGCCCATCCGCGCCTTCGCTGAAGCCAACTGACGCGGGCCTCAGCCTCGGCGAGGCAGGCTCCGCCTTCGCTAATCCGCAAAAATCGCGGCGAGTACCAGCAACACTCCCAACGCTGCGCCCGCGCCGGCCGCGGCGCCGATCGCAATCGCGCGTCCCGTTCCGCCGCCGCCCTGTTCCGGTTCAACGGCGCGAACGTCCTTCAATGGAATCTGCAGTGGAGCCTCGGGGATTCGGGTCCGCCGCTGGACGGCAATGGGATCGCTGTCAGCTTTGATCAACGTTCCGTGAATGACCGTGCCATCGGACAGGCTGACGCGCACGCGGGAACCAACTGGCAGTTGCCGGACGTACGAGGCCATCACAGCCACATCCGAATCTGCACTCGCCATGACTACGCCGCGCGAGCGCTGTGCAGCCGCAGCTGCGCACCCCGTGGTCGTTACCGCGACGCTGAGACTTACAAGGACTGCCAGAACTCTTTGTTTCATGACGCGCTCCGTCTCAAAAGTCCACCCCGATACCGAAGCGGACGACCGCTTCTTCAACGCGCTCGCCGAGAACGACTCTGAGGTCCGATCTGATGAAACCGCGTTGGGTGAAGTACCCCTTGAACCCAGCCGCGACAAACGGTCGAACGTGCGTTTCGGTGACGTCTGGGTGGGTGACCGGCGGGCGCACGAGCGTCAACGGTCGGACCAGCACCTGGTAGACGTAGACTTCGCGGTCGAAGCGGCGGATGTTCTCCCAATTGACATCGATGCCTGTCCCCACGTGCGGATGGAACCAGGCGTTCTCACCAAACTGGTATTGCGCACCGAGCGTGAGCCGCTTGGTGCCGAAGCCATATTCGCTGACGACGAAAGCGCGGGAGCCGTCGATGAACTCGTCGTGTCCGGCGTAGAACTCTGCCTTCGTGCTGGCGGAGACTTCTACTTCCGTTTTGAGGTGAGGCGACCAGTACCAGCCGAAGATCAGCGCGCCCTGAGCGCTGCGGTTGTACCAATCGTTCGAATCGCTCAGCTCGCTCTTGTTGACCTGCAGCCAGCCGACCGTTCCCGCGACGTCGGGCCTCGGAGTCCCGGCGGCCGGAAAGCTGACGGTGGTCTGCGCCTGAGCGGAACAGACCGGGCTGATCAGGACAGCAGCGGTAATAGCGAGCGGGACGCCCCTCATACCCTGAAAGGCGCGAAGGAGTGCGAAAGCGGCTCACCGCCGCCCGGGGAGCTACCGGCTTCGGGCGTTGCGCAGCGCGCGACGGATTTCCTGGATCATTTCCTCGATATCGTTGTGCTGCTCGGTGAGTGTGACCAGTGGCACGCCGGAAGGCGTGGCTTTCTTCAATCTCGGCTCATCCTGGACACGGGCGACAACCAGGTTGGGCCGCAGCGCTTCCATGACGCGAATCGCTTCGTCCACCGTATGCGCGGGCGCGACGGCAAATCGCAACTTCGCGAGGATCGCTTCGCAGCGTGCACTCTTCTCCGCGTCCTCGTCCACGAGGAGCACGAGAGGAGCGAACCCGGCCTTGTCACCGGCGCGTCGTCCGCCGCGGGGCCGGCTGCGGCGGTCCGTTCCCTGACGCTTCTCAGGGAGTCCGGGTACTCGAGGAAAAGAAACCACTGTGCCCATGGCGTCAGGGAGCATACATCACGCCCGGCCTCCGGCGCGAATGCGCCGGATCCGCGCATCTCGATCCGCCTCGAGCCGTTCGAGATCTCGCCGAAAGAGTTCGTCGAGCTGCTCGCGTTCTGCCGGATCGAACACCGTCAAGGTGGCGGACTGATGCATGATGCGGCGCTCCGCCACTTTTGCTTCATGGATGCTGCGGGCTTCGGTAATTTCGGCGCGCTGCTCGTCGGTCAAGGCGGTTTCTTCTACACCCGCGTCGGCGTCTTTCTTGCGCAGGCGTTCCATGACGATTTCCAGACTGCTGCGTGGTCGGTCACTCATAATGCTGAACCTTCTATCTGCACGGTGCGTTACCGGAATCGCGCACGCCACCGCCGACCGCGAGGAATTCCCACGCGTAATTATCGGTGTTCAGCGTCAGCTTCAGTAAGCCCCACGTGGAGATCCGCACTTCACTGCCGGCCGCCGGCGGTCCAATGAACGTGTACAGCGGCGCTCCCCCCGTTCCCACGACGAACTGGCGCATGCCATCTGCCGCGACACGCCCGCCTGAGTCCATCGGCGAGAATCGCTCGTAGACGTGCTCGTGGCCGGAGACCACCAACTCGGCGCCGTACTGCTGCAGCAGGCGCCACGCGTCCCTCATCATCGACGAGGCACCGCTCGTCGTCCCTGACGAAAACAACGGGTGATGCCAAATCACGGCGACACAGCGGGCATTGCGCTGGCTGAGGTCTTCGTTCAACCAGTCGTACTGCGCCGATCCCGGTCCTGCGGGCACGTTGCTGTTCATCGAGACGACGTGCCACGGCCCGGCCTCGAAGCTGTAGTAGCCCAAACCCGATGGGCCGGCATTCGGACCGAAATACGTGAAATAGGGAGCCGCCCCCGGCGATTCATAGTCGTGATTCCCGGGAGCGGGTCGCGTCCGAGCCTTGTGGCGGCCCCACGAGGGGTCATAACAGTTGCGGAATTCGGCAGCCGTCCCTTGAAAGTATGCGTTATCCCCCGCGGTGAAGACAGTGCCGTCGATTCGATCGAGCATGGCGGCCGTCTGTTCGGTGCCTTGGGACCCACAGAGAGCAATATCCCCCGCGCCGACGAGCACGTGCGGACCGCGCGGCGGTGGTGGCGGCGGTGGTCCAGTGACGCCGTTGCCGCCACACGCGTACGCGAGGGCCGCAACGAGGGCCAGTACCACTCGTCTGAGGGTCATGGGATTGCCGGAGATGATAGCAAGGTTCGGTCCACCCGCTACGTGCTAGAATCCGGCATCCAACCGACATGACGGTTACGCAGGACTCGGTGGTTGGCCGCCGGGTTGTACTGTCGCCGCAGGAGGGGCTCGTCGCCGGAGGACCGGCCGAGGAATTCGAGCAGCGCATCCAGACGCTCCTTCGGGAGGGTCACCACGATCTGCTCGTGGATCTGCGCAACGTTCCACGCATAGACAGCCGTGGTGTACGCGCGCTGGTGCGCGGGCACACGACCGCGCAGCGGCTGCACGCAAGCTTCCGGCTCGCCTGCCCGAGCGCGCACATTCGCGAGGTGCTGGCGCTCTCGCGTCTCGATAGCATCTTCACCATTTACGACACGTTTGAGGAGGCCAGGAAACGAAACATCCGGTGGGACCGTGCCTGGGTCGCCCTGGCCGGCACGGCGTTGTGCGCCGCACTTGTCTGGGTCGGCTTCCGTTGGCCGGCGGTCACTGCCGGCGTTGGCGCGACTCTGGACACCGGAGTATCAGCTGGCGGCACGCTTGCGGTGCATCCGCTCGCCGAACTGCTCAAACTCGTTGCCGCAGCCTCGATAGGGATTCTCATCACGGCCATCCACGCACCATCGGCACCCGATCGCCCTCTCGGACGTTCGATGCGGCACGCGCAAATCTTGCTCTGCGTTTCCGGCGCCATGATGATGATCATCATCGGCAACAACCTGGCGCGGGCGTTCGGGATTGCCGGCGCCGCGAGCATCATCAGGTTTCGGACGCCCGTCGAGGATCCCAAAGACGTCACGATCCTGTTTCTCCTGATGGCGCTGGGAATGGCATGCGGCCTGGGGGCGTTTGCCGTGGCTGGCCTTTCCACGGCATTTCTGGCGATATTTCTCGTGTTTCTCGACCGCCGCTCCGAGCATCGCGTTCGCTCGCTCATGATTGAAATCGAGGCGGAAGGGCGTGATTTTCCAAGCGACCACGTGCAGCGCGTGTTCGCACGGAACCGCGTGGTGTTCGAGCCGCGCGAAGTGTCGCAAGGGAAAGAAACATCCGTGACCTACCACGCTGCCGTCGATCCGAATCTGTCCCTCGAAGACCTCAGCGCACAGCTCATGTCGGGTGGAACCGCTGGCGTGAAGTCCGTGTCGTGGGAAACGCCGAAGAAAGGACTCTGATGCGTCGTCTCGTCGTCATCGCTCTGCTCATGGTGTTTCCGTCGCTTGCCGCTGCGCAGACGATCTCTTCTGCCGGCCAGGGGAACCCGCCACGTTCGAACGTGCGCGTGGAGTTCCCTCCGCCGTCACTTCGCATCGGGCAGTTCCGTGCTGACCTCCGAGTGCGGCTGCATTTCGACACCCGGGATTTCGATCCGGAGTTGGGCGAGGACGAGTTCGTGTTCCGGCGCGCGCGCGTCGCGTTGCAAGGACGTTTCTTCGACGACCTCGAGTACGAGGTGGACGCCGACCTGCGGGACAAGGAACGGCCCTGGCGAGACGTGTTCGTCAATTACCGGCGTTTTCGGGCCGCGGAGATCCAGGTGGGCCGGTTCAAGATGCCATTCGGTCTGGACCAGTTGACGGGTGTCTTCAATTTGAATTTTGTCGAACGTTCGCTGATTGGCAGTGATTTGTCTCCGGCTCGCGACCGTGGCGTCATGGTGCACGGCCGGCTGGCCAAAGACGTCATCGCGTATGAAACGGGTGTTTTCCGTCGCGATGGCGATAGCACGCGCTTTGCAGGGCCCTCGGTGGACAGAACCTGGGCAGGCCGGGTGGTCCTCACGCCCTGGGAAAACGACTCGGGCGTCCTTCACAGCGCTCAAATAGGCCTTAATGCGACTTCGGGGTCCTTGTTTGAAGGACTTTACGGGATGCGTGGGCGTACGCTGTCCGGGTCAGTGTTTTTCGAACCTGTCTACGTAAAGGGACAGCGGACGCGCCTGGGCATCGATGGCCGCTGGACGCCGGGTCCTGTTTTGGTACAGGCGGAATACATTCGCGTTACCGACGAACGGAACGGCCAGGGTCTCGGAGACGTCGATCTCCCTGACGCTATTTCCGAGGGCTGGTACCTGGCGGGCGCCTGGGTCGTCACGGGGGAGAACAAAAGCGGCGGTTCGGTGAACCCCTCCCGTTCGTTTCCAACAGAGGGGATGGGTGCGCTCGAACTGGCCGCGCGAATCGAGGAACTGAAATTTAGCAGCAAGGGGACGGCCGACGAGCCGCCGTTTGCCAATCCCCGCGCCGCGAACATTTTGCCGAACCGTGATCGGATCCTCACCCTGGGCGTGAATTGGTATCTGAACCGGTTTGCCAGGGTCACGGCAAACGGCACGCGAGAGGATTTGCTCGACCCGGTCCGAACACCGATACCGGGGCGCACGCGATTTTGGGGCGCAGTCTTGCGCCTGCAGTTTGTAATGTAGCGGGGAGGCGTTATGCGTCGGCGCGCAATGGATCATCAACGTTGGTTCCGATCGTTGTCGCTCGCGTCAGGAGTCCTGGCGGTGCTCCTGTGGCTTCCCACAGCGGTTGCAGCACAGGAGATGGACGAGTTTTTCGACGATGGAGTCGTCCACGAGATCCGGCTGACGATCAACTCCAAGGACTGGAGTGCGCTCAAGACCAACTTCAAGGAGAACATTTACTATCCCTGTTCGCTCCAGTGGCGCGGCTTGACGGTTCGCAACGTCGGCATTCGTTCCCGTGGTCTGGGCAGCCGCAGCGGCACGAAACCCGGCCTTCGCGTGGATATCGATCGATACGCGGCGGATCAGACGTTTGTCGGTCTCAAGTCTTTCGTGCTCGACAACCTGGTGCAGGATCCATCGATGCTGCGTGAGCGCGTGGCGATGGCGTTTTTCAGGCGGATGGGGTTTCCCGCGCCGCGAGAAACCCACGCGCGGCTCTTTATCAACAATCAGTTCGTCGGGATGTACGCAGTCGTCGAAACGATCGACAAGGGATTCCTGGCGAGGAATCTCGGCCAGGACAGCGAGGGGAAAGTCGAGAACGACGGCTATCTGTTCGAATACAAGTACACCGACGACTATCGATTCGAGTACCGCGGATCGGATCTCGAGGAATACAAGTTCTTCGAGCCGAAAACCAACGAGAACAAAGCCGCCGCGCAGATCTGGGGACCGATCGAAGACATGATCCAGGCGATGAACCAGTCGCCTGATGGCACCTTCGTTCGTGACATGAGCGAGTATCTGGACTTGGGGCTCTTCGCCAAGCACATCGCGACCGAGGCGTTTCTCGCCGAAGACGATGGCATTCTGGGCTACGCGGGGCTGAACAACTTCTATTTCTACCGGTTCGAGCACGGCAACCGATCCCAGTTCCTGCCGTGGGATAAAGACAACACGTTCCACTCCATCGACTTTCCCATCATGAAGGGTGTGAACGAGAACGTGCTCGCGCGGCGTACGTTGAACGAGCGCGACTATCGCGACAGGTACCTCGAAACGCTGTTGAACGCTGCCGAGTCCGCTGACGAACCGGAGACCGAGGTGGACGAGGACGGCAACGAGAAGCCCAAGAACAAGGACGGTGAGAACTCAGGACCGGGATGGCTCGAACGGGAAATCACGCGACAGTATGAGCAGATTCGCACGTTTGCGCGCGCCGACACCTTCAAGCCCCACTCGAACGACGAGTTCGAGGACGCATACCAACTACTGCTCGAATTCGCGCGAAACCGTTCGTCGTTCGTTCGCGACGAAGTCGCTGCTCTTCGGAACCGCCGCTAAGTTACTTCACGGTGGCGGTGGTGGTCGTTGCGGCAGTCGACCGTGACGAATCGGCCAGATCGTTCCAGTTCAGCATGGCGTTGAAGACCATGTTGAACTCGCCGTGGTTCTGCCATCGATAGACGGGATTGTTCGAGAAGAGCACGACACGCCCTTTTCCCGTGAATCCGCCAGGGATGTCGATCGCAAAGGGTCGGCCGCGAATCTCGTCGGCCCCCTTCATCAGCCCGCTGAGTACCGCCGCGTCCCCGCCGACATAGCGCCCGAGCACACTTGTCCGGTCTGCATCCGGCACGCTCATCAACGGCTGCCCCTGAATGAACTTGATGGGGATGAGCTTGTCCGGGTAACCATAGAAGACCGGATGATCGAGGCGAAGGATCTCAGCCTGGACGAGCGGCCGCGGCGCGTAGAACTGGGCAGACGAGGACGCCGAGGCGTCGACGGTTCGTGCCAATCCAAGATCGGTGGGGAAGCGGACGGCGTTCCCCATCGCGATAAGCGTCCCGCCTGCATCCAGAAAGCGCGCAAACGCCTCGACGCCTTCGCCGCCCATTCCACCGGTTATGTCCGGCGACTCCCCGTACATGCCGAGGAATTTGTACTTCGCGTCTTTCATATAAGGCACCGGCTTGGCCGCCGGCGATTGATAAACCGCCTGACGCCCGAGATTCTGCGTGGGGAGCACGATCACGTCGAAATCGTTGCGAAGATTCCCTTTGCGGACACGCTCCTTGTAAATGAGTTCATACGGGACGCCGAACTTGTCGAACGTGAACCGAACCCACCCAGTTTCCTGCGTCCCGTTCCACGACGAGAACATGGCAATGCGGGGGATGTCCGCGTCGTGGGTGGGGACGCTCGGGACCGATTCGAGCGCCGCCGCGGTCAGCCCGAGTTCCTGAACCGCCTCGCGGAGGGCCGCGTAGCTTCCGGACGTGACGATGAACGAGCCGGCCGGGAACTCCAGTCCGCTTGCCGTGAAGCTCTTCTCCGCGATCTTCATCGACACCTTTGGAAACCGATAGCGCAAGGCAATCATGTTGTTCGAGCCGAAATGGGCGATCGCGAGAGCGGCGCTGCCATGCCCGGCGATCGTTCCCTGCAACACGACCGACTTCACTGGCGTCGTTCGCACGTCCAGGATGGCCTTGTCCTTGATCTCCTTGACATCAACCAGCATCGCCAGTCCCATCGTCCAGCCGCTGTCGTCATAGGTGCGGAGGTTGGGATCCGGATAACTTTGTTTTTCCAGCAGGTTTTTCGCGAGCCGGCCGTACGGTTGATCGCGCTTGATCAGGTACGAGCCGGCAGGAAAAGTGCCATCCGAAATTTTGATCTCGCTTGTGGCCTGGCCGACCTCAATCCGCTGAATGCGCAGGATGTTGACGAGTTCAGCGACGCGCGTCATCTCGCGCTGGACCGGGATGACAAACCCGTACGGCGCCTCGGATTTGCCCGATTCAATCGAGTTCAGCGTCTTCCGATAGAAGTTGTCCACCACGAGATTCGGAAACGAGGCGGTGAGTTGCAGCGCTGACAGCACCCCCGTTTGCATGTAATTCGTGTTGTTCCGGCGTGACCAGTTGTTCTGTGCGCCCTGAGGGATGGGAATGCCGCGATACCATTC
>JBAROV010000076.1:0-11620 GCA_049642465.1 Vicinamibacterales bacterium | reverse complement strand
CGCGGCGGTGCATTTACATGGGAATCCGAGGTCTCCGAAGTGCATGACAGCAGAAGACTCACCATGGCCGACCAGGTGAGCGCCAAGTCGCTGAACGCGGGCGACTGGGTCGAGGTGCGATCGCAGCAAGAAATCCTGGCCACGCTCGACCAGAAGGGACAACTCGATGGCATGCCCTTCATGCCCGAGATGTTCGCGTTCTGCGGCCGGCGTTTTCGGGTGTTCGCGCGGGCGCATAAGACCTGCGACACGGTCAACGATTACAAGGGGAGAAAACTCGAAGACTCCGTACATCTGGCGGACCTGCGCTGTGACGGAGGGGCACACGGCGGCTGCGAAGCAGGCTGCTTGATCTTCTGGAAGACGGCCTGGCTGCGTCCGGTCTCCGAGCCGGGCGCGAGGCCTTCAGATACCGATTGGACCGTTTCCGACGCGCGATCGCCGACATGCACGGAGGCCGACGTGATCGCGGCCACCGTGCAGCGGGGAACCGCGGGCACGGACGGTCCGGCTTACGCTTGTCAGGCGACGCTGCTGCCGGCCTACACCAAGCCGCTGCCGGCCTGGGAACTGAGCCAGTACGTCGAAGATTACGCGTCCGGCAACACCGGTCTCCGCAAGATGCTGGGCAGCTTCTTGTACATGGCCTATCACCACTGGCTCGTGAACGCAGGGATCGGCATCGGACCTCCGCTACGCTGGCTGTACGACAGATGGCAAAAGCTCTGGGGCGGTGTGCCCTACCCCCGTATCAAGGGCGGGCTGCCGCTTGGCGAGCGCACGCCGTCGGTGGCGTTGAACCTTCAGCCGGGCGAATGGGTCAAGGTGAAGAGCCGCGACGAGATTCTGGCGACCTGCGACGAAGGACTGATGAATCGCGGCATGAAGTTCGATGCGGAGCTCGTCCCGTATTGCGGCGGCGTGTACCGGGTGCAGCGCCGGCTGACCAAAATCATTAACGAAAAGACAGGAGTGATGCAGCACATGAAAACGCCCTGCATCATTCTCGATTCTGTCGTGTGCCAGGCGCGCTACGCCGACTGCCGACTCTTTTGCCCGAGGAGCATCTACCTGTACTGGCGCGAGATCTGGCTCGAACGCACTGATCGCGGTGAGGCGGCTTCCGAGGGCCCTCGAGCGTGAGTGCAAGCCCTCAGCCCTCCCACACCTCCGCCGCCACGCTCGACGCCCCGATCGCGACCGTTGACGGTACACTCGACGACGCCTCCCTGCGCGTTCTCCGGCGGCGCACGGCCCAGGGCGCGGTCGCGTCCTTCCTCTCGCAGGCCGCGAGTTTGGCGCTTCGAATGGTGTCGATGGTGGTCCTGGCGAGGCTGCTTGTGCCCGAGGACTTTGGCCTCGTCGGCATGGTCACCGCTGTCACCGGATTCTTCGCGCTGTTCAAGGAGGCGGGCCTGTCGAATGCGACCGTGCACAGCGCGACGGTCACCCAGGATCAGCTGTCGACGTTGTTTTGGATCAACACGGCTGTCGGCTGCTTCCTGGGCCTCGTGTGCGTCGCGGCCGCGCCTGCCGTCGCCGCCTTCTACCGCGAGCCGAGGCTCTTCGCAATCACCGCGACGATGGGAACGATGTTCGTGTTTACCGGGCTCGCGGCGCAGCATAGGGCGCTCCTCCAGCGCGACCTACGCATCCGTGCGCTCGCCATCATTGACATCGTCGCCCTAGTGTTTAGCATCACGGTGTCGCTCCTGATGGCGTTGACGGGGTTTGGCTACTGGACGCTGGTGGCGCACGCCGCGATCGTGCCTGCCGCCGGAGCCGTCGGTGCCTGGATCGGGGCAGGATGGAAGCCCGGACGGCCGCGACGCGCGGACGGCCTCCGGCGAATGATTGCGTACGGCAGCACGATCACAGTCAACAGCATCGCCGTGTACCTTGCCTACAACATCGACAAGGTCCTGATCGGGCGCTTCTGGGGCGCAGAGCCTCTCGGGATCTACGGCCGGGCGTACCAACTCATGAACCTGCCCACCGATACGTTGCACTACACCGTCGGCACGGTGGCGTTCCCGACACTCTCACGCCTGCAGAACGACCCGGAGCGGCTGCGCCATTACTTCCTGACGATCTATCGCTTCTTCCTCGCCGTCGCGCTGCCGGTCACCGTCGTTTGCGGGTTCTTCGCCGAAGATGTGGTCCTTGTGCTGCTGGGTGAGCAATGGCGCGAAGCGGTGAAGGTATTTCGGCTACTCTCGCCGACAATCCTCGTCTTCGCCCTGATCAATCCGATGGGGTGGTTGATGTACGCCACCGGTCACGTCATGCGTAGCCTGAGAATCGCCGTGGCCATCATGTTCACGGTCGTGATTGGCTACGCCATCGGGCTGCCGGCCGGGATTACAGGAGTGGCGCTCGGGTTCTCGATTTCCATGGCGCTGCTGACCATCCCGTTCATGATCTGGGCGCAGCGCGACACGCTGATCACGCTGGGCGACAGCCTGCGTGCCGCGATGACGCCGCTCGCCTCGGTCCTGATCGGCGCGGCCGCAGCGCTCGCAGCGAGGCCGGTGCTCCAGAGCGTAGAGCCCGCGTTGATCCGCCTGATCCTGATCAGCAGCATCGTCTTCGGCGTTCACCTGACTGTCCTGCTCTTCATATTCGGCCAGCGGCATGTGTTCATGAAGCTGGTCACGGAAGCGGGCCTGTGGAAGAGTCGCCAGTAGCTTTACCGGAGAGATGAGAGAATGAATGCCCTAGAACCCCGCGTCAGCGTCGGACTGCCCGTCTACAATGGCGACACCTACCTGCAGAACACGCTCGAGCGGCTGCTCCAGCAGGACTTCGAGAACTTCGAGCTCGTCATCTGCGACAATGCGTCCACGGATCGCACACAGGAAATCTGTCGAGATTTCGCGGCTCGGGACCGACGGATCCGCTATCACCGCAACGAGCGCAACCTGGGGCTCGCCGTCAACCACAACCGGACGTTCGAGCTTGCGCGCGGACAGTTCTTCAAGTGGGCGGCGCACGACGACGATTTTCCGAAGCGGATGCTGTTGCGCTTCGTGCAGGCGTTCGACGAGCTGCCGCCGAACGTAGCCGTAGTGTACTCTCGCTGCGAGTACATCGACGAATTCGGCAGTTCGGAATGGGTGGATTCCGACCATGTGGACCTGGACGATCCGCGGCCGCACAAACGGCTAGCGCAGATGCTTTGGAACATCCACATGTACAACTGCAACTACGGCCTGATCCGGTCCGACATGCTGCGGCGCACGCGTCTCTTCGGCAAGTATCCGATGTCGGACCACGTCCTCTTCGCCGAGCTTGCGATACTGGGCCGGCTCGTGGAGCTGCCGGAGGCCCTACTGAGAATCCGACGGCATCCGGGCCGAACTTTCACGGCAACCCAGGATCCGAAGAAGCTCCGCGAGCTTTTCGATCCGGGCCGCGGCGATCGCTTCATGCCCCTGAGCATGAAGAACTACATGAAGCTCGAGATCGTTCGCTCGGGCATGCTGATCCCGCCGACAGCGAAGGACAAGCTACTCTGCACCGCTGTCGCGACCGTGCTGCCACAGTGGCGCACATTCAAAGCCTTCGGCGGCCGTCAGAAGCAGAGGCTCCGGAGGATGTGGGCTACATGAGTTATTTCATCTGCTCTTACAGAGCTGACTCCGACTCCCGGCGCGCATTGGAGGCCAGCCTCGAGCAGATCCTGCCGCCGCACTTGCGGTACTCCCCTCTGCGTATTGGTGACGTCGCGCATCTCGCCGCGTACGCTCACAAGAAGATCATTCCCCACCTCACGATCGACGAACCCGCGCGGCAATCATGGCTGGCTGTCCTCGGAACCCCGCTGATCCGGTTTGAGCGGGACGAGGATCGGACCCTCTTTCTGACGGAATTCCTCGCCCGCCCCGCCGAGGTGCTGCGCGACAGAGTCGACGGCAACTTCGCGATCTTTGCCTACGACGGCACTCGCGATCGGTTCATCGCTGCCACCGATCTCAACAGCAGTACACCGGTCTTCTATGCGGTGACAACTAATGGAGTCCTGTTTGCCAGCCATGAGCTGGCGCTCGCCCGGCACCGGACCGCCGACGTCGACCCGGCGGGGTTTGCGCAGACGATCCAGCTCGGCATCACCTGGCTCTCTCGGACTCGTTTCCGCGGGATTTCGAAGCTCCTCCCGGGACAGATCCTCACGGTGGATCGGACCGGGCACCTCGACTTCGAACAGTACTGGCAGCCGCGGGACGAGACGATCTCGAAGGGCAGCCTCGACGAGCACATTGAGAGGTGGGGGTCGCTGCTGAAAGAGGCCGTATGGAGGATCTATGACTGCTCAGGTCGGCAGCCGGTCGTCGCCGACTTCACCGCCGGCGAGGATGCCCGACTCATACTCGCCCAGTGCCGCGCGCTCGGCATCCCCTTCAAGGCGCACGTCAAGGGAGCGCCGGAGGACGTCGATGTCGTAGTGGCGACACGCGCGGCAAAGGCGGCGGGATTCGAGATCATCAGGAGGGAGCGGCATCGGATACGCGAAGAGGAGCTCGTGAGGCACGGTCAGGAGCTATGTCTCCGAGGCGATGCATACCTGGAGTACGTATCCGCATCGAGCGATTACGCGACCGATCTCGCAGAACCGCTAGACGATTACGGTGTGGTCAAGTACGGGGGAGTTCCGGGCGGAGAGGCCTTCCGCGGCTCGTACTATCTCAGGGGAAAGGCGGTTCTCGCAGATAGGAGGCGGCAGCTCGACTACGTGTTCTTCACCAGGATGAAGTTTCTGCTCGATCAGCGGGCCGGGCTCATGGTCCAACCGGCCGCCGAGTTCCGTCAATCGCTGCATCAGATCGCCGCGGAAACCCTCGGCGAGGTCAGCGACTTTCCAATCGGCACGCAGATCGACCACATGCTGAGGATGTTTCAGACGAGCGGTGTCGGGTTGATGTACAAGGATCCCCTGTACCTTCCCCTCGCGACGAACGCGATGACCCGCTCGATTTACTGGCTGCCGCCCAAGTCCAAGCGCGGTGGCAGGCTGACCAAAGCGTGCACCGAGCGGCTGTTCCCGGAGCTGGCGTTCGTCAAGACGCAAAGCAACGTACCAACGGTCAGGCGGACTCTTCGTCGCCAGCCGATGTTCGTGCCTGAGTACGTGGCGCTGATTCGGACGATTGCAAATGGCGCCGGCAGCAGGCTGTTCAAATGGAGGCCGTCGGGCGCGTGGCAGCTCTCCGAGAAGTACTCAAACGAGGTGTTTGCGACGGTTCTCTTGCGTTCGCCGTACGCGCCGTGGTTCTCGTCGCCGGACGCAATGATCACCGGCGGCCATTACAATCGGCCGGCGCTCAGCGCGCTGCTCGAGCGGGCGCGCCTGGGATCGAGCCCTCAGGTCGCGACGCTCTCAAGAATCATCGGCCAGGAGCTCGCACTCCGCTGGGTCTACGGGCAGCCTGGCATCTGATCCCGCCCCTAACTCCGATCCTTCACTCGGTTCTCGCCTCTCCCCGGCGGGCCCACAAGCCACGCATCAGCTCCACCCGCGGCAAAAATAACATTCAAGTTGCAGGGACTGAGTAATCTTTACCCGAAGAGGGCCTCGTGCGGAGGGCCGAAAAAATCACAATTCCGTGCACATGCGTGACAGATTCTGCAGATAAACCAGCGGATTTCCTAAGGCGGATCGCTCGGATGGGCCGGAGCGCCCGCTCTACACGCCCGGGTTAATGGGCCTGTCCCGCCGCCGACGACCCAGTGGTATGACCGTTGCTTTTACCGGCGTCGGTTGGAGATCTGCCACATGGCAGCTGTCATTGCGTCCGCGCCCGGATCTCGAGCACGCGCTGTTCGCAGTTTGCTGCCGGGAAACCCCGTCGGGCAGGTCAGTGGGTTTGTTGGAGGAGAAGCGAAATGCGTGGTGCCGTACGGCTCGTTGGGCTGCTTTTCGTTGCTGCTCCCGCTGTGGCGAGCGCGCAGCCCTGGTCCGGGATCCTGCATCCCGCGCGAGCGATTGACTGGCGAGGCGCCGGCGTCGCGGGCGGGATACCTACCAGAACGACCATCTGCGCAACTTTGAACCCCGGTGCGACCGCTTCACAAATCAGCAGCGCCATTTCAAACTGCCCAGCCGGGCAGGTGGTGCGGTTGTCGGCCGGCACTTATACGCTCAGCGGGGGCATCGTATTCCAAAAGAGCAACGTGACACTCCGAGGCGACGGCGCCGACCGCACGAAGCTGATCATCAACGGCACGACGAGCGGCTGTTCGCTGTTCTATAACGCCGCCGTACGCATGTGTGCCGGTGGCGCGAATATCGGCACGACCGCCGGGGGCGGTCCGGGGCCCGATTTCTCGGCGACGTGGACTGGGGGTTACTCGCAAGGCACGAGCGTAATCACCCTCAGCAGCACGACGGGCCTCGCGGTTGGCAGCACGATCTACCTCGATCAGGTGAACGATTCCGCGGACGGGTGGCCTTCGTCTGGCGATATCTACGTTTGCGAGAACTCGCAGCCCTGCAGCTGGGAGGGCGGCAACAGCTACGCCCGCAACAATCGAGTCCAAACGGAACTGCACGAGGTTACGGCGATCAGCGGCAACAGCGTGACCATCTCACCGCCGGTGATGGCGCCGAACTTCCGTTCTTCGCAGTCTCCCGGCGCTTGGTGGGGTACCACCAGCGTCGTCGTCAAGAAATCCGGCATCGAGGACATGACAATCGATTTCACGGGCGGCGGTGCGGCTGGCATCGAGATGGTCAACGTCACCGACACGTGGATCAAAGGCGTGCGCATCATCCGCACAGGCGGTCCCGGCAGCTTCGTCTTCCACGTGTTGATCGTCAACGGCTTCCGGGTGACGACACGCGACAATTATTTTTACGGGCCGGAGATTCAGGGAAACACGCAGTACGCGTATACACCGCACGTCAGCAGCCGGCTGCTGTTCGAGAACAACATCCTTCATTACAACATTGCGCCGGTCGCAGCAAACGACCCGGAAGTGGGCTCGGTGTACGGGTACAACTACGTGGACGGCGCGCACTACGCGACGCCTGGATTCCAGCCGCACAACTCTGGCGATCTACTCAATCTCTACGAGGGAAACAACCTCGGGTCGTACTTTTCGGATTCGATCCACGGCACACATTTCTTCGTGACCCTGTTCCGCAATCATTTCGATAAGTTCGCACACAACTCGGGCTGCGCCGAGGCATGCGCCGGAATCATCCTCAACACCCACTCGCGCTTCTTCAACCTGATCGGCAATGTCCTCGGCGGCTACAGCGCCTACGAAGCGAACATGGCGGACAACGATAATGCGGCTTTCCAGCTTGGTTTCCAGGGAAGCCACGGCGGGACTACGCTGGGCAATGACTCCCACGTCAAGCGCACGCTCATGCGCTGGGGGAACTGGGACAGTGCGACGGCTACGACCCGGTTCGTCGCTACTGAAGTGCCCTCCGGTATTCCCAGCTTTGGGAATGCCGTGCCTCAGACGCAGACTATTCCCGACTCGCTGTATCTGCCAGGAAAGCCATCGTGGTTTGGGGGGGTTGCGTGGCCGCCGATTGGCCCAGGGGTGACGAACGGCAACATCTCGGGTTACGGAGGGCTGGCCAACAAGATTCCGGCGCGCGTATGTTTTGAGACGACTCCGATCGACTCGGCCTACGGTACCAAGAATATCCGGAACTTCAGCGCCGCAGCCTGCTATGGCTCGGGATCCGGGCAAACTCCGCCGGCACCGGCTGCCCCAGCGAACGTTCGCGTCATCAGGTAGCGTTCGACGCTACTTCCGGATAACGAACTGGCCCAGGACCAGCAGGTCCAGACCGGTCCCGTAGAAGACACGAATCGCGTCGCGCGGCGAGCATACGATAGGCTCCGAGAAGCCGTTGAATGAGGTGTTCACGAGCACCCCGGCACCCGTAGCGGCAGCGAACGCGCGATGCAGTTCGCGAAACAGCGGCGGTCCGCCGTCGACTGTCTGGACGCGCAACCGCGTCACCCCCGCCGGGAGCACCGATCGGAATCGGTCGCGATCATTTACTTCGTAGTCGTACTCCATCCATCGCGAGCGCGGCGGACCGAGGAAGTAATTCGGCGCGTCGTCCTCACACACCGACAGTCCGTAGGCCCGATGCCGCTCGCGCTGCTTCAGGAAGCCATTCAGATTGTCGAGTACATAAGGCGAGAACGGGCTGGCAAGGATGCTCCGATTGCCGAGCGCCCGGTGCCCCCATTCCATCCGTCCCTGAAACCATCCGACCAACCGACCTGCTGCGAGCGCCTCCACACAAGTTGTCAGCATCGCGTCGTGATCGAGGCACTCGTAGGACAGCTTGCAGTTATCCAGGGTTGATTTGATCTGCTCAAGGTTGTACTCAGGGCCTAGAAAGCCAGAGACAGCCTGACGGCTTCCGCTTTCGGCCTTTTCTCGACCCATCGCAAGTGCCGCGCCCGCCGCGATGCCCGCGTTGCCCGGGTTCGGCGGCACGAATATGTCATCGAAGCAGCCGCTTCTGGCGATGAGCGTGTTATAGAACGTGTTGTAGAAGAGGCCGCCGGCCAAACATAATCTGTTGACGTCAACCTGACGCCTGACGTCGGCAATCAGCTCGAGCAGCGCTTCGCCGAGGGCTTTCTGAAGCGACCCTGCCACGCGAGCGCCGTGCTCCAGTGTCCAACGCGGACCTCCGACGTGCAGCCAATCCGAAACGGCCTGCTGCCAGTTGGGATCCACGCGGATCCTGCCTCCTGCGTACGCAAACAGGTTCGGCAACTGATTGATGTCGGCGTGCGAATCCACTCTTCCGAGCGCTTCGAGCCGGTGCTCCTGGCCGGGGCCGAAGCCGAAAAGACTGGAGCACTGCGCGAAAAGAGACGCGAACGCCGGCCCGCTCCACGGCCAATGCTGATTCGTGACGCGATCGCCTGTGCCCAGCCACACGCTTATCTCCGGGGTAGTGTGCTGGTCACACACCAGCACTGCGGCGTTCTCGAAGGTAGACGTCAAGAACGCCGTTGCGGCGTGTGCGTGGTGATGATCGAGACGGATTTGCGGCAGCCGCGATGGAAGCGATACGCCCTCCTCCGCCGTCACAAAAGCGGTGACCTCGTCGGAGTCGCGATGCACAAGCTCCAGGACCCTCTCAAGGGCTTCTTGCGGCACGCCTCCGGGGGATAAGCCGGAACGCCGAACGCGGGTCAGCCGTTCCTGCTCACAAAAAGCTCCGAGTCTCCCTCCCACCGCAACGGCAGCGGCAGCGTTGCGCATGGATCCGCTGATGCCCACGACGGCGCATCGAGAAGAGGTAACAGGCCGTAGACGGGTCGGCGAATCGGGCTCGCCAATCCGTGGTTTCTCATTGGACGTCAAGCCAGCGAGAGAACTCCCCCGTGACTCGCCGCCTGGCGAGCTGCCCACCTGTCTGCGGTAATTGTGCGAGTAAACTTTGCCTATCACTGGATCAACGTCTCTCTCGCGCGCATCGCCGCATCTGCCGTCTCAGAAGCTGACGATCCGGCCCCGGTCTTTCAACGATTGGTCGGCAGCGTCCAGCAGCTTCACGATTCGCAGACCGGCCGCGCCATCGTTGAGCGGTGTGCGATCGTTGAGCACGCAATCTGTGAAGTACTGCAGTTCGGTCTTGAGAGCCTCCGTCTGGTCGCACTTTGGCGCCCAGACGTCGCCGGTTCGATAGCTGACCAAGAGATCGTAAATACCTTCCCCGTTCGTGATCTGCACGCCCTTGTCGTAAACCTTGATCTTTTCGTCCGCTTCCAGATCGTTCCACACCAGCATCTTGTCCTTGCCGCCGATGAGGGTCGTCCGAACCTTCACTGGCGAGAGCCAGTTGACGTTGATGTGCGCAACGATATTGCGGGGGAAATAGATCGTAATGAAGGCCATGTCCGCCTGGTCGTTCAAGTGATTCCCACCGGTGGCCACAACGGCTTCCGGTTCTTCCCGGATGATGTGGTCCATGATCGACAAATCGTGAGGTGCGAGATCCCACACCACGCTCACGTCGTGCTGGAAAAGACCGAGATTGACTCGCGTTGAATCAAAGTAATAGAGCGGTCCGAGCGTCCCGGCGTCCACGATTTCGCGAATCTTCTTGACCGCCCCGCTGAAGAGAAAGGTGTGGTCCACCATGATCTTCAGCCCCTTGCGATCAGCAAGCTGGATGAGCTCCTCTGCTTGCCATGGAGTAGACGTAAACGGCTTCTCCACGAACACATGCTTGCCGTTTTCGAGGGCTGATTTTGCCAGTTCGTAATGCGTCCACACCGGGGTGATGACGGCGACGGCGTCGATCTCTGGCGAGCGGAGAACCTCCGCGAAGTCGGTGGTCAGGTGAACGCCAGGATATCCTTTCGCGGCGCGCCGCAACGCCGCAGGGCTTTTGTCGCAGACCGCCGCCAGTTCGGCGTTATCAATGCTCCGAATATTGCGGACGATGTTCGGTCCCCAATAGCCGAAGCCAATCACGCCCATGCGCAGGACGTTGGCGCGATCGGACTGAACGGGCGCTTCGAACGGGGAAACCAGTACGGCTTTGTTGTCGCTCATTTGTCTCGGCCTTCTGTCTCGGGAGAGAGTTGTCGTATGAGTCGAGCCGGGTTTCCGGCCACGACGGCGTGCGGTGGCACGTCACGGGTCACGACGCTGCCGGCTCCGACGAGGGCATGTTCACCGATCACCACGTTGCAAAGAATCGTGGAACCAGACCCGATTGACGCCCCCTTCTTCACGAGGGTCGTTTCGACCTTCCAGTCTTTCTCGGTTTGCAACTCACCCGCTGCGGTCGCGGCGCGCGGAAACGTGTCATTGATAAACGTCACGCCATGACCGATGAACACGTTGTCTTCAATCGTCACCCCTTCGCAGATGAAGGTGTGGCTCGACACCTTGCACCGGCGGCCCACTCTGGCGTTTTTCTGAATCTCGACGAACGCGCCGATTTTCGTTTCATCGCCGACTTCACAGCCGTAGAGATTGATGAACTGGGAAAGCCTGACGTCTTTCCCTAGCTTCACGTCCGGTGTGATGCAGAGATACTTCTCCTGCGTTGCCTTCTGTTCAGACATTCGTGATCACCGGGGAACTTGCGAGATACCTCGTTTTGGTGGATCGAGGTGGCCCGACTTCGCCAAGGCTACGTCGGGGCAAGCTGTCTAGCAGGCGCCCTTGCCGGTAAAGACGGCGGCTGGCGTCGCGAGAAGAATCTTGATATCGGTCCAGAGCGATCGAGTCTTCAGGTAGCGAAGGTCGAGCCGAACCATGCCGTCGAACGTCGTGCGGCTCCGGCCCGCGACTTGCCAGAGACCCGTCACGCCGGGCTTCGCGTCGAGCACACGGCGCCAGTGCCAGGCCTGGTACTGCTCGGTCTCGTAGAAGAGCGGCGGCCGCGGTCCGACGAGCGACATGTCACCGCGCAGCACGTTCCACAGTTGCGGCAGTTCGTCGAGGCTCGTCTTGCGCAGCATGTGTCCGAGCGGCGTGATGCGCGGGTCGTTGGTCAGCTTGAACACCTGGCTCTTGCCGGCGTCGGCCTGACCGGCCGACTTGATGAATTGCGTCACGTACTGCTGATGCACTTTGCTGTCGGCGTTGACGTGCATCGAGCGGAACTTCAGCA
>JBAROV010000073.1:0-2938 GCA_049642465.1 Vicinamibacterales bacterium | reverse complement strand
GTATAGTCGTACTGTGCCAGCTTCGAGAAGATGGCCTTGAAGTTCACTTGCCCGTCGCCCAGGGAACGGAACCGGCCGGCGCGATTGATCCACGGCTGGTACCCGCCATAGACGCCCTGGCGGCCGGTCGGATTGAACTCGGCGTCCTTGACGTGAAACATGCGGATCCGGTCGTGATAGAGATCGATGTACTCGAGGTAGTCGAGCTGCTGCAGCACGAAGTGACTGGGATCGTAGAGCAGGTTGCAGCGCGGGTGCCCGTTCAGGCGCTCGAGGAACATCTCGAAGGTCACACCGTCGTGCAGGTCTTCGCCGGGATGGATTTCGAAGCAGGCGTTGACGCCATTCTCGTCGAAGACGTCGAGAATCGGGCGCCAGCGCCGCGCCAGCTCGTCGAACGCCGTCTCGATGAGGCCGGCCGGCCGCTGCGGCCAGGGATAGAAATAGGGCCACGCCAGGGCACCGGAAAACGTGGCATGCTCGGTAAGCCCGAGCCGGTGGGACGCACGCGCCGCGAGCTTCATCTGCTCGACCGCCCACGCGGTCCGCGCCGCGGGCTTGCCGCGGACTTCGGGCGCCGCGAACGCATCGAATGCGGTGTCGAACGCGGGATGCACGGCCACCAGCTGGCCCTGCAGATGCGTCGCCAGCTCGGTGACCTGGAGGCCGCGCTCGGCGAGGATGCCTTTCACCTCGTCACAGTAGGTCTGGCTCTCGGCCGCTGTGGCGAGGTCGAACAGTCGGGTGTCCCAGCTGGGGATCTGGACGCCCTTGAAGCCCAATCCCGCGGCCCAACCGGCGATGGCTTTCAGGTTGTTGAACGGTGGCGCATCGCCAGCAAACTGCGCCAGGAATATGGCCGGCCCTTTAATCGTCCTCATCGCGCGTCCTCTCGTGAGCAGATGACGAAATGCGGCGAGAGGAAATAGATGCTGAAAGCAGATCCTTCGCTATGCTCGGGTTCATCGAGCCAACCCCGATGATCGAGTTCATTTCACGGGACTAAACACAGCTCCATGCGCGAAAGCCGGACCGGTCTTGCCATGGGGCCACTCATCACGGTCAAATCGGATTCCGGGAATCCCGGACCCGGTGGCTGGAAGATCGCCCGCGAGCCGGAGCTTTCCGGTCTCCGGATCCATGTCGATCAGGTAAACGCCACCGGCCAGCGCTCCTCCGCCGGTCATCACAATGCGCTTTCCTTCGGGTTCGAGCGCGAGCCAGTGTGGGCGGCGACGGCGCCTGCAGCCTGAGATAGGGATCGTGCACGTTGTGACCGACGATGTGGACCATTGTGAGCCGTGGTGCCGTCTAACGAATCGCGCTTAAGCTGCAGCCTGCGGCGGCCGCAGACAGGAAAGATCTCTTTCTCTTCAAGCGGCCGCCACGGCCTGTTAGCTTCAGGTCCGTCGACGGTTTCGACCCCAGTGGGAGGCGCCCCATGCGCACGCGAGTCATTCTGGTCATCGGTGCCTTTTCAGCCCTGCTCGGTTGCGGCAGCGATGCACAAATCGGAGTGGGCGGGGGAGCCAACGGGTGCACGCTGACGGGGACACAGGTGTGCATGATGAGCCTGGCGTTCAGCCCATCGAACCTGACGATCAGTCACGGAGCGACGGTCACCTGGAAGAATGGTGATGCCGTTAACCATCAAGTAGCGAGCGCCATCGGCTCGACCGATACCTACAACAGCAACTTCATCGCCGCGGGTGGCACGTACAGCCACACCTTCGCAACCGCTGGAACCTACGTCTACTACTGCACGATCCATGGGGTTGACGGCACCCCGCCAACGGGGATGCGTGGGACCATCACGGTAAACTGATGGTCACTCGCCGGTCGCCTCGCGTTATCTCCCCCGGCTCAGACTGTACAGAAAGACGGGACCACTTCTGCCACGGGACCGTAGCATGGCTACGGCTTGGCGTCGAGAAAGTCGTTCACCATTGGGACGATGATGGGCATGCGCTGCATCAATGTCACGTGAGTGGTGTTGGGCAAGATGGCCAATCGCGATGCGGAGCGCGGCTTCATGTCGCCGTGGATCTCGCCACCTTTTAGGCGAAACATCTCCGCGACGTGCGCGAGCCGCACGCCGTCAGCGTCGCCGTGGATGAAAAACATAGGCGTCGTGGTGGCCTGAAGCTTGTCGGCTCCGAAGTCGTACCCTTTCGAGGCCGTGGCGACGATGCGCTGAACGAAGTTCGGAAAGTCGTCCGGAGACGGACTCAGCTTCCTGTACTCGGCCTCAATGGGCGAGCCTGTGAAAGCGTCCGCCGTGAGGTTCTGGATAGCTTCGAGCGCTCCCGCGACCATACCGTCGCTGCGGAACGTGGACGAAATGATGACTGCCCTTCGCACTTTGTCCGGATGGCGGATCGCACACTGCATCGCCACGGCTCCGCCCATGCTGTAGCCGATAAGGTCCGCTCGCGGGATCTTGAGATAATTGAGCAGTGCGGCCACGTCGTCGGCGAGGTTTTCGTAGGTGATATCGCGTGGGACATCCGCCGTGCGGCCGTGACCTTGCATTTCGACGGCAATGACTTTCCGTGTTTTGCAGAGCTCGCCGATCCACCCGTCCCAGTTGTTGGTGATGGTCATGAACGCGCCGTGAAGCAACACTACCGGTTCGCCGCCCCCGTGGACTTCGTAGTACATGTTGACTCCATTGACTGGCGCGTAGCCCGTCGTTGGCTTCTGCTGCGCCGACGCGCCAGTCATACCGAGCGTCATTAAAAGGAAAGCTGTCTCCCGCTGCGTCATTTTGTCTCCGTACTTGATCCCAGGCTGGCGAGAAGCTCGTCGAGTTGGTCGAGCGCCTCGGGCAGCGCGGCCGTCGATCCGGAGTCAAGCGCTTCCTTCGAGGGATAGCGATCGTGCACGACCAACAACGTCTTGCCTGCGTTTTCATCGAAGGTCACCGTGGTGACGGTCT
>JBAROV010000060.1:0-7449 GCA_049642465.1 Vicinamibacterales bacterium | reverse complement strand
GATGCCCCGTTCGCTGCAAATGCCAGCCGAGGAACGGAACGCGTCCAAGTGACGCCTTCGCAACGATCCGAAGCTGCAGCGGGAGCGCGGCGAAGAGGATGGGAATGTCATAGATGCTCTGGTGGTTTGCCGCAAGCACGTAGCTACGGCTCGGATCGACGTGCTCGAGACCCGACACCTCCACGCGCACGCCCGTGGTTTTCAGGATCAGTTGCGCCCAGAGCCGCGCGCAGCGATGCCCGAGATCTCCGGTGCGATCGATTAACGAGGAAAAAAGAGACAGCGTCCCGAGAACGATCGTGTAGAGGCCGATGGCGGGAACCAGAAAGAACACGGTCCGCCACCAGTGGTACGGAGGGATCACTTGATGTTGCGCGCGACCTGTATCGGCGACGCCGTCGTGGTGCCGGGGGGAGCCGAGAGCGGAGCGGCTGGCGTTGTCGCCGTCTGCGCGGTGGCCGCCGAAGTGCCTTCGATATAGCGGCCAAAGATCATCTTGCCGGCCGTGGTCTGCAGCACGCTCGTGACAACCACGTCGATGTTCCGGCTGATCATCCGTCGCGCATTGTCCACAACCACCATTGTCCCGTCATCGAGGTAGGCGACGCCCTGGTTGTATTCCTTGCCTTCCTTGAGAATGAAGACCTTCATGAACTCGCCGGGCAATACGACCGGCTTGAGCGCATTGGCGAGCTCGTTGATGTTCAGCACTTCCACGCCCCGCAACTGCGCGACCTTGTTCAGATTGAAATCGTTGGTGACGATCTTGCCTTGAAGCGTGCGAGCCAACTCGATGAGCTTCAGATCGACTTCGCGCACTTCGGGAAAATCGATGTCGGAGATCATGACGTCCACGCCCGACATCTTCTGAATCTTCTGCAGAATGTCGAGCCCGCGACGTCCGCGGTTCCGCTTCATCGAATCGCTCGAATCCGCCACGAGCTGCAATTCCTTGAGCACGAACTGCGCGATCACGAGCGAGCCGTCAAGGAAACCGGTTTCACAGACATCGGCGATTCGACCATCGATGATCACACTCGTGTCGAGAATGCGGTAGCGGCGCTGGGGCCCGGTGTCGCGGAACAAGCTGACCAGGCGCGTCGGCTGCAGCCATTCCCCTTTTCGCGCCCCCATCACGATGCCGAGGTAGGGGAATACCAGCAGGATGAAGCTGTGCAGGAAGACAACCCGGCGGTCGCCGGTATCGGCCCAAAAGAGCGCGGCACCGATCGTCTTGGCGAGCCCGAGACCAATCGCACCGCCAATGAGGGCGCCTAGAAGGTCAGTGACTTCGGCCGAGCGCAGCCGAGTCTCGACGATGACGAAGAGCACGCCGAGCGCGACGCCGACGGCAATATTCAACCCCGGCGAGGGGCTGAAGGGCCGCACGAGGACCGCCGCGTACGTAACGGCGAGGACGAAGAGGACCCGAGCCACGAGGAACCAGGCCACGTCCTTATTCTAGTCGTACTCACCAATCCATCAGTTGATCGAGCGCTTCGCCGACGGTCCGGACTGCCACAAGCTCCAAGCCGGGCGGCGCATCGGCTGGCGCGTAGTTCGCTTCGGGAACAATGCAACGGGTAAAGCCCATCTGTGCGGCTTCACGGACCCGCAGCGATGCTTGGGTCGTTCCTCGAATTTCTCCCGCCAGCCCGACTTCACCGAACACAGCCGTCCCGGTCTTGATCGGACGGTTTCTCAAACTCGATGCGACCGCCGCCACGACTCCGAGATCGGCTGCCGGCTCGTCAACGGCGATGCCGCCAGCAACATTGACGAACACGTCCTCGGCAATGAGGTTCAGCCCCGCGCGCTTTTCGAGAACGGCAAGCAGGAGCGAGAGGCGATTTTGATCGAGACCGCTCGCCATACGCCGCGCGTTGCCGTACGTGCTGGTACTGACGAGCGCCTGCACTTCCACGAGCAAAGGGCGCGAACCCTCGACGCAGCACAACACGGCTGATCCCGGAGCGCCGACCGGCCGTTCGGAGAGAAACAGACTCGAGGCGTTGGGAACCGCTCGCAGGCCCGCGCCGGTCATTTCGAATACCCCGAGTTCGCTCACCGCCCCGAAGCGGTTCTTGACGGCCCGGATAATGCGATGAGAGTGGTGCTTCTCACCTTCGAAATACAGCACGGTGTCAACGATGTGCTCGAGTGCCTTGGGACCGGCGAGGCCTCCCTCCTTTGTGACATGCCCGACGAGGAACGTCGGGATGTTCTGCCCTTTCGCGGCAAAGAGGAGCTGTGTCGCCGATTCGCGGACCTGCCCGATACTGCCGGGGGCTGACTGGAATTTGAGCGAGAACACGGTCTGGATCGAATCGACGATCAGGAAGGCGGGACGCAGCCGCGCGATCTCCTCCAGGATCCGCTCGAGACAGGTTTCGGCGAGGATGTACAACGGGGCCGAGGCAATCCCGAGACGTTCCCCACGCGACTTAATCTGGTGCTCCGACTCTTCGCCCGAGCTGTAGAGGACAGTGCCAACCGTCTGCGCGAAATGCGCAGCGGCCTGCAACAGCAGCGTCGATTTGCCAATGCCGGGCTCGCCGCCAATCAAGACGAGCGAGCCAGGTACGACTCCACCGCCAAGCACCCGATCGAACTCGCCAATGCCCGTCGATAACCGCTCGGCCACAACCGTGTCGATGTTGGCGTAGAGTTGCGGCCCGGCGGTGGCCGCCAGGCTGTAACGCTTTTCGGCCGACGGTCCGGCTGACTCTGGAAGTGGCCGTTCTTCAACCAGCGAATTCCAGGCGCCGCAGTCGGGACAGCGCCCCAGCCACTTGCTCGACTGTGCTCCGCATTCCTGGCAGGCAAAAACGGTTTTGGTCTTCATCGCTTGATGTCGCAATTTCTGCGCTGTCACGCTGTCACGATCGTCACGATTGACAATCACGAAGACTACGAAGGCTCGAAGATCACGAAGACAAACTAGGTCTTCGTGTGCTTCGTATCTTCGTGGTCGTCGTGCGAGCCGCAGGCCATCCGTGGCTACGTCCGCCTGTCAGCGATTGTCGCTACGAATACACTCTCTCTATTCGCGACCCCACCCGGCAGAGCAACTCATACGGAATCGTGCCTATCGCCGCCGCAATCTCCCGCACGCCGATCGAATCGCCCTCCTGCTCGCCGACGATGATGACTTCGTCTCCCGGTGCGACATCAATGCCGGTGACGTCGATCATCGACATGTCCATGCAGACCGACCCGACCACCCGCGCGCGCCGACCTCGCACGAGCATCACGCCGCGGCCGGCAAGCCGCACGTCCAACCCGTCCGCATAGCCGGCGGGCACGATGGCGATTCGTGCCGGGTTGTCGAAAGCACCTTTGAGGCCGTAGCCGCTCGCCTCTCCGGCTCTCAGCCCCTTCACCGCCACGATACGGCTATGGAGTGACAGAGCAGGTCGCAGCCGCAACGTCGATGCCAGCGGAGGCGGAACGATCCCGTACAGAAGGAGGCCCGGGCGGACGTAGTCGCACCAGACGCGTTCGTCCCGCAGCATGGCCGCGCTATTTGCGGCGTGCCGAATTGTCGCGGTGATGCCGAGCTGCGGCAACCTGGCAAGAGCCGTCGCGAAGCGCTGGCGCTGCGCCGCAAAAGCCGGATGGTCGGGAAGATCGGCCGTCGCGAAATGCGTATAGATGGCGTCAACCCGCAAATTCGGGGCGGCGGCAACCTCGGGGAGCGTTCGATCGAGATTGTCGTGGCGGAAACCCAGGCGATTCATCCCCGTGTCGATTTTCAAGTGGCATCGAAGTCCCACACCGTGCCGCGCAGCGGCCGCCTGCAGTGCGCGCGCCGCGCCTGGCGTCGAGATCGTCGGCGTGAGCTTGTGAGTGAACAGCCCATTGAGGTCGCTCACACTCATCGCGCCGAACACGAGGACTGGCGCCGTGACGCCGGCCTCGCGCAACGCCACCCCTTCCTCGATGTCCGCGCACGCGAGCATGGCGGCGCCGGCCTCCTCGAGCGCCAGCGCGACCTGCGCGGCGCCGTGTCCGTACGCATTCGCCTTGACGACCGCGATGACGCGCGAGCGGCCGCCAAGGAACGTGGAGATTGCCTGGAAGTTCGAGCGGATGGCGTGGAGGTCTACCCGCGCAACGGTTGGCCGATTCATCACGATGGACGACTGGATTCTACGCGAAGGCGTGCCACACGAAAACCTAACTCTTCATATGAGTATCACTTAGCGTGACACATACAATCCTCTTTCATTCCAGTTGCTTCGACACCATCCAAGCCGCATAGTGCACGCCTCCATTTCCCGCTTCGCGAGGCGGCTGCGAGGATTTTGCGATGCGTGCACAAGTTTCAGCCCGCTCGGGCCCTCGTCGGTTCATCGGATCGGTCGTGATGGCACTGGGCGCGCTGTGCTTGTGGACGCTGGGCGACGGCACGCTGGCGCACGAGCACAAACACACGCACCAGAACCTGGCGCGTGCGTCATTCCGTCTGCTGGACTCCCCGTTCTTCAAGAGTGGACAGTTCGGCCACTTGACGGCGCAGGATATCGAAAACGAGATCGCGCAGGGCGTGATCGATGAAGACGAATGCGTGGGGATCGACGACACGGACGGCGGACACGACTGGGGCACGGATACCAACTGGAACAGCCATTTCTTCGAGGCCAAGACTCAGGAACGTCTCAGCTTTCCGCTCGAACTTGGACCGGCAGGATGCGATCACCTCAGGATTAACACTCGCACGAGCGCCGCCGACCGCGCGCGGATGCTTTATACGATGGCCAGGAACGACTACTACGCAGGCCGATACCGATCTGCTTTCCGGATCGTCGGCCGCATCATGCATCTCCTCGAGGATATGACGTCGCCGGCGCACGTGCATGACGACCCCCACGGCGACCCCTTCTCCGATTGCGGAGGCGACATCGACAAATTCGAGCGATGGGGCTACTGCGAAGCCGAAGCGTCCAGTCCCTCACACACGCGTATCTGCGAATACTTTTACGACCCGAACCACACGAACCACCCGGACCATCCGCCGATCGTTTTCCAGAGCTGCAATCCTGTTCCGGCAATCGAGTGCCTCGCTGATTTCAACAGCGACGGCCAGGTCCAGTCATACGGAGTGCCGCCCCCCGGGTTTCAGTGCCGGCTGTGGGCAGCGCTGCACATCCTGTACGACGCGCGGCCGGTCAGGCTACCGATCGGAAGCAATGAGAACCCCGGCTTTGCGTATACCCGCCGTCTGGCGAATGTCACGTACGATTTCACCTCGTACACCGTGCACCTCGTAGATGCGGAGGCTGGAGACGAAACACAGCCCGATAGCGAGCTGAAATTGATGCTGCGGGGCGACGGGGTGAACGACTGCAGTGCTGTCATCGAAGCGAATGATGTGGGACTCTGCGAGGCGTCCCTGGGGTCCTGGCGCATCGTCGGACCGCATCAGAACATCGGGCACTCGCAGGCGGCCAGGGGCCGGACCGAGGGCGGTTTAGACAACTTCGAGGAATGGTGGATCATGCCGACGGACTACTTCACCGATGGTGAAAGAACCGAGGGCATGGCCTACATCGAAAACAAGGGCGGCTCAGGTGAGGATGACTTCATCCCATGGCGCTACGGGTGCACTGCCGCAGAAAACGCGTTGGAACGGTCCCCGTGTTCGGAACGCGGACTCGGCCCGAGATCGAAGGCGATGTACCAGCAACTCTACGGCGCCATCGCCAATAACGAGGATCCGTTCGATCCGGTGCCACACACCGGTAAGACGATGCTGCGGATCTACGGCGACGTGCTATATCCCGCGGCGGTGGCGTACGGCGCCGGCCTGATCCAGGCCTTCGTCGACGACGTGACGGGCGCGCCGACGGCGGCTGCCGGCGGCCCATACGAGGGCGAAGCCTGCACGCCCGTCAACTTCGACGCCAGCGGTTCATCCGACGAGAATGGCACCATCGCGTCGTACGCGTGGGACTTCACCGGCGACGGCACGTTCGACGCCACGACTTCAGCACCGACCTACGCGCATGCCTATCCATCTCCATTCAATGGTCAAGCGCGCGTGCGCGTGACGGACAACGAGGGTTTCACTCAGGAGAAAACGGCGAACGTCGTAATCACGGCAGACCTCACCGCGCCAGTCATCACGAACGTCAACTCCGCTCCAGATCGTCTCGCGCCCGCAGATGGCACGATGGTGCCGGTGACGATCGACGTCTTGGTAACCGGCGCGTGCAACGACGCGACCTGTCAGGTCACCAGTGTCACGAGCAGCGAGCCGGCCGGGGGACAGGAGCCGGACTGGGTCACTGTCGCGCCGCTCAAAGTCCTGCTCAGGGCAGAGCGCTCCGGCGACACCGATCGCATCTACACGATCGCGCTCTCCTGCACCGACGCCGCAGGCAATCAGAGCACCAGCGAGGTCACCGTCACCGTTGCGCGCGAGCGCAGGCTCCCGAGCACGGAGATGGACTTCGATCTGAATGGATGGGGGGATGTGCTCTGGCACCACCAGACGACGGGGCAGATTGCCACATGGCTCATGCCCGCAATGGGCGGAAGGCACTTCGAGGGACGACCCCGCGAAACTGACAGGAATTGGAAGATCGTCGGAGCGGGCGACATCGACCAGGATGGGTATCCCGATCTCGTGTGGCAGCATGCGACCGACGGTCGCCTCCGTTTCTGGGGCACCAACGACGTTCGGACGACGATCGAGCGGCCTCTCTCGCCCAACGTGGTGCGTGACACAGCCTGGAAAATCAAAGCCGTCGCCGATTTCAATCAGGATGGAAAGCCCGATCTCGTGTGGCAGCACGAGAACGACGGCCGCATCGCCGTGTGGTTCATGAACGAGGCCTCCGTGCAAAACGTGGCATTCCTCGGTCCCGGACAGGTCGCGGATCTTCAATGGAAGATCGTCGGTAGCGGTGACTTCAATCGAGATGGGTGGCCGGATCTCGTCTGGCAGCATCAGCGGGACGGGCGGCTGGCGGTCTGGCAGATGCACGGCACGAGCGTCATGGCGGCTGGTCTCGTTTCTCCCGGACGCATCTTTGATCTGGAGTGGAGGATTCGCGGGGTGGTCGACGTCAACGGTGACGATATGCCGGACCTGCTGTGGCAGCACGGGGTGACGGGGGACGTCGCCGCCTGGCTGATGAATGGAACCACCTTGATGTCGCCTCTTCGGATTGCAACCATCACCGACACGAACTGGCACATCGTGGGTGCACGATGAGACGGCTGCCCCCGGTTGACTGACCGGTTTCACGGTCGCTCTGCGGCGTAAACCGGCTCGTTCTGGGCCTTAGGGAGGTTCGTTCTAGGTCTCCGGCGCCAATGGGCCCCCTGTAGTAGAGTACCAAGCTCTACAGGAATGACCCAATCGGAAGCGCCGGTCGAAGGTCGGCTGCGGTTCGGTGTCTTCGAACTGGACCTGCGCGCAGGTGAGCTGCGTAAGGCAGG
>JBAROV010000047.1:0-2599 GCA_049642465.1 Vicinamibacterales bacterium | reverse complement strand
GTACAAAGACAGCGAGAACCACAGCGAGCACAACCTTGAGAATGCGGACGGTCATCACGCTCCTCCGAACTCAAACAAACAGATGATTGTTTCAGGTCGACTACGGTTGCTCGAGTGTCAATGATATCGGGGCGAAACCGTCAGCGTTTCCAGCGGGGTTTGTCTCAGGTGTTTCCCCGCGCGCCAGTCGCCGGGCAGCTGTGGCCGGTGAGACTCGCCACAACCGGGCTGCGGCTCGGACCGTGATTTGATGCCCCCCCGGTAGCGGACGCTTGCGACGTCGACCGAGTTTCTTCCCCTGCGCACGAGCGCGCGCAAGTCCGGCGTGTATCCGTTCCTGAATCCTCGCGCGTTCAAACTCCGCAATGCTGCCGAGGATACCGGCGACGAGGCGTCCAGCTGGTGTCGAGGTGTCGATCCCTTCGCCGATCGTGACGAACGCGATCCCCCGGGCGTTCAAGTCGTCGAGGAACAACACGAGGTGCCGCAGGTTCCGTCCGAGCCGGTCGAGGCGCCAGCACACGACGGCTTCCACCTGGTGCCGCTTCACGGCGGAGGTAAGCGCGTCGAGGGCAGGTCGGCGATCTTTTGATCCACTGATGCCCTGATCGACGTACTCGGTGGCCGTCCATCCTCGCGCTTGGACGTAGCGCCGCAATTCAAGCAATTGATTCTCCGTCGTCTGGTCGAGCGTCGACACACGGGCGTAGATAGCGACCTTCATTGTTCGTGGTCCTCGGAAAAGAGCCCCGGCTGTTCCTCAGCGCCAGCTGTCGGCTTTGCGGCCTCGGCGGTCAATGAGAACGGCAGGGAATCGGCGAGCGCACCGGTGGGCGGATTCAACGCCCCGGCAAACTCCGCGATCGGGTTCGATGGATCTTTCGTGTCGGCTGGCATATGGTGTTCCTTCCCTGCGATCCTCTCCTATTCCGGGTCCGTCTGAAACTCGTTGCCGCAAGTTGCGCAGTACCAGTAGGGGCGGCCGGATGTGTCTTGTCCAACCCGGTCGGCAGTGCCGTTGCAGTTCTGAGTCGGGCACGGGCGCTGCGTCTCGTCGGTCGTCTCGTTGGATTCCATTGTTGGTTCTCCGTTTCGGCGCTGTGGCGCCATCATCAGGCCGGATGCATTCCGGCGACGGAGGCGGGCGCGTGGCCCGCGTGCCGTCTCACCGTGGCTCCAGCTCGCACGGCACCAGCGGTGCGATCTGGCGGAGGGCTGAAAGCTGGACGCCGTACAGGCGGCTGTAGAACGGTGCGATCTGCTCGGCGGTCCAGAATGAGCCGCATTCCGTGCATCGGTGTCCGCGTTCCCCAGCGCGCGGATCGGCGCAGTTGGTAGCGGCCGGTGAATGCGTCGGGTATCCGGCTCCGTGGTGGCAGGCAAGGGCGGCGGCGGCGAGGTTACCGGCAGTGCGCAATCGCAGCATGGCCCGGTGGCCTCGGCCTGCGGCGCGTCCGGCGGCCTCAAGTTCGGCCTGTTCGATGTCGGCGTCTCCGTCAAAGAAATCATCGGTTCTCATGGCGTGTGCTCCTGTCGTTGGGGTGCGGTTGCGTCCTTGCTGCTCGTTACTTCCGGCGTTTCGCTCGCGCGAATGCCGGGACTTCTCCGCGTGCTTTCCGTTCCTGGGCGACTCGTTTCGCGGTCCGCTTGCGTGCTTGCGTGGTCAGCGCTTCTCGTTGGCGCGCGATCAGGTCGGTGACCTTCGGTGGCAGTACCAGTCGGATCAATCCCTGTTCGCGCGAGGTGTGCTCCAGAAATACGGTGAAGGCGGCCGGGCGGGGCGATGTCCTGCTGCTCGTCCCGTTCCTGCTGGCGCACGGTGCGAATGACGAATGTCTGCGACGTGCCGAGGATTGGCGTGAGCTGCTGTGCAATCGCGGGTTTGGTCGAGAGCACGCCTGGCAATCCGTCGAGGGCTCCAAGCAAGCGATCGTAGTGATCGGGCATCCCGGGTGATCTGACGTCGTCGTTCATGCTGTCTGCTCCTTTCGATATCCGCATACGCTGGCGTCGAGCTGCCAGCGTTTCGCCCTACCGGGCTCGTCAGTGCGGCGGTTAGAACAACGTTTCAGCGGTGACGGCGCTAGCGGCGGCCTCGGCTGGCGTCTCGTCGAGTTCCTGAACCGCGGCGCGGCACTCGTCGCACGGTCCCCCGTCACGGTTCGCGGTGTTGGTGCATGGCGTCTTGGCCCACGGCAGCACGGCAGGGCAGCGCGGCGCCGTCTCCGCCTCGTATTGGGCGTACGCGTCGAGGATGAGATCGCGAATGCGGTCCTGTGCGGTGGCGTCAGAGGTCGGTCGGAGTAAAGCGAACGATCGCCGCTCTCCGTTGACTGAGTACTGGCGGGCTGGAAACGTCACATTGCGGCCGGTGCCGGTGCGACGTTCCCAAATTGAGAATCCGATCAGCTTCAAGCCGTCGAGCGGGCCGCCACTGAAATGCAATTCGGCGTCTGCGACTTTGCCCGGAGGGTTGCCGGTCTGGTTCGCGATGATCTTGACGGTGATGTTCGGCATGGCTGTCTCCTGTCTGGTTGAGGGTTACAGGGCTCCGAGTTCACGAAAGCTGCGATAGCGGCCGTCGTGGCCGATCACGAGG
>JBAROV010000046.1:0-41487 GCA_049642465.1 Vicinamibacterales bacterium | reverse complement strand
CCATAGGCAGACTTCGCGTCACAGGACCTCCCGTCGCTTTACGGGTGCTTCGCTACGGAACGGCGGTGGGGCTGTTGGTGCAGGCGACAGCGCAGCGCATCATCGCGCGGGAGCCCACTCACGCTCGGGGAACTTCGTCGAGTCGAGAGAGGACGATGAAAACGTGGCACTCGTGGTTCTTCTAAGAGGAATCAACGTCGGCGGTCACAGGACCTTCAGGCCCACCGCGCTCGCCGAACAACTGAAGCGCCTCGATGTCGTCAACATCGGCGCGACGGGCACGTTCGTGATCCGCCAGCCGGTTACCCAGGCGCAACTCCGCGCCGAATTGACACGTGCGCTCCCCTTCGATGCCACGATCGTGATCTGCCAGGGCCGGGAAATTGTGCGGATGATGTCTCGGAATCCTTTCGCCGGGCAGCCGATGCGACCCGATATCGTCCGTTTCGTGAGCGTCCTTTCGCGACGCCCGCGTTCCGCGCCGTCACCGCCGATGATCTTTCCTTCACGCGGCAAATGGCTGCTCAAGATCCTCGCGAGGGAAAACCGGTTCGTCTTCGGCGTGTACCGCCGTCACATGAAGGTCATCAGCTACCTCGGCACGCTCGACCGGCTCTTTGGCGTTCCGGCCACCACGCGCAACTGGAATACGATGACTGCGATTGCCAGAGTGCTGAGTCGGGATGCGACCGTCTGAAGGAGCGCGACGCGCCGACATTGGTCCGAGCGCCGTTGGCCTTCCAGGAGGCGTGGTATAGTTCGCGCCCGCTGCGCTTTTGCATGAAGGAGTGATTATGCGGCTCGCGATCCTCTCACTGCTGCTCTTCTCGCTCTCCCCAGGACCCCAGCCTCCTGCCGGGTGGACGGACGGTTACGTCCTGGCAAACGGCATACGCATTCATTACTGGCGCTCCGGAGGGAACAAGCCGCCGCTGGTGCTTGCGCACGGATCGTCTGACGATGGACTGTGCTGGACGAATCTGGCGAAAGAGTTTCAGAATGAGTTCGACATCATCATGTTCGATGCGAGAGGGCATGGTTTGTCCGACCCTCCGAAACCGTCAGACCCCCAAGACGTTCAAGCCGAAGATCTCGCCGGTCTGATCAAGGAGCTGAAGCTGAACAAGCCGATTCTAATGGGCCACTCGATGGGCAGCGCGTCGGTCGCGCAGTTCGCGGCGAAATATCCGGACGTGCCTCGGTCGGTCATCCTCGAGGATCCAGCCCTCGTTCGACCGGCAACCCCTCCGGCGGCGAGCCAGGCCACTCCCGAGAGCCGTCGGGCGAACATCCTCACTCGCAACAACACGAGCGAAGATGCACTGGTCGAAGGTTGCATGAAGAATTCGCCGAAGTGGGGACGATCCGAATGCGAGTACTGGGCGCCCTCCAAACGACGCCATCACCCGGATACGGCCCTGATCAGTAATGCGAAACGCCCCCCCATGAGCGACCTCTTCCCAAAGATCACGGCTGCGACGCTCATTCTCAAGGCTGACGCAGACGAGGCCCTGAAAAAGCAGAACGAGGAGGTCGCGGGTCTGCTGAAGAGCGGCAAGATCGTCCACATCAAGGGAGCCGGGCACAACGTCCGCCGAGAGGGCAAGGAAGAGACTATTCGGGTACTCAAGGCGTTTCTCAGCGGTTCGTGACGTCGGCGTGACGCGCCAACGACTGACAGTCGCCGGCGCCCGCCGTACCGTGATGACTCGACTGTGGGCTCACAGCCTCGCCATGGCTGTGCGGGTCCGGCGAACCCATCGTGTTCGTGCATCTGCCCGCGCTGATTGGTTGGACACCCTGAGCGACGTCCGGAGGCGTTATGACACGAGTGATCGTTGCAGTCCTGGTTCTGGCGAGCCTGGCGGCGCATAGCGCGGAGCAGCGGTCAAGTACAGGAAAGGACGAAACGCTGTTGACAGCGTTGCAGCAGGAGTTGGCGAGGGCTTGGGTGAGCGGCGACCGAGCGACGATCGAGCGGACCATCGCGCCCGACTGGCGCGTGACTGGACCCGACGGCCGAGTAACCGACCGGGCCCGGCTCCTGGCCGAAGTCTTCGAGACCCGCCGGCACAGGATTCGTCGTGTTGAGATCGATGCCGTGAATGCGCGTGTGTTTGGAGATGCAGCGGTGGTGACCGGTCGCACCCACGGCGTGGGAGAATTCGACGGCTCGCCTTACGATGTGACCGTCAGGTTTACCGATACATTCGTGCGCCGTGACGGGCGGTGGCAGGCCGTTGCCTCGCACGCCAGTCTGCTGGCGCCCGGGCAATGACGCTCGACTTTTTTGTCTCAGTACCTGGCCAGAAATAAGCCGTAGCGCGCGCTGGCCTTCATGCTTGGCCGCAAGGCATCAGCGCCTAGGGCCGGCGCAGCAGAGCCTCGATCACACCGTAAAACGCAGGCTTCGGCGCGTATTGCTCGTCGAACAGGAGCGGATCATCGGCGCCGTACTGGCGGTCGATCCAGGAGTAGGCATCGGTAAAGCCCCAGAACGTCGCGGCGTCGCAGCGCGGTTCGGCCACACATACCTCGACGATCGACTTGTAGACGGACTTCTGAACGTCGAATCGCGCCTGCAGCGGGCCCGGCACATCGCGGACGCGCACGTCCATCTCGCTGATGTTGACGAGCAGTCCCAGGTCGGCCAGCCTCCGCATGTTGGAGGCGATGCTTGCCGCGCTCGGTGGGTTGGTCGCCGTGATGTGCATCTGCAGTCCGACGCCGTCAATCGGCACGCCCTGCGCGCGCAGCGATGACACCAGTTCGTATATGCGGTTCGACTTGGCGTTGAGCCCTTCTCCGCCGTAATCGTTGTAGAACAGCAGCGCGTTCGAGTCCGCCTCACGCGCGCGCCGGAACGCTTCGGCGATGTAGCCATCGCCGAGCTTCCGGCGAAACACCGTGTCCCTCAACCCTGACCCATCGTCCGCCACCGCCTCGTTGACGACATCCCAAGCCAGCACCTCTCCCCGATAATGAGTGACGACATCGCGGATGTAGTTCTGCAGTGCCATCCGAAGGTCGTCAGGCGACAACGCCTCAACCCAGGCCGGAACGGCACCGTGCCAGACGAGCGCGTGTCCCTTGATCCTCATGCCGTTGGCCAACGCAAACGCGACGATCGTGTCGCCAGCCGAGAAATTCCTGGAGTCGCGGCCTGGAGCGACGATGTTCATCTTCATTTCGTATTCGGCGGTGACGTAATTGAAGTGCCGGGCGAGGACCGTGCTGTACTGTGGCAGTCGCAGCAGCTCGGACTGAATGGCGGTCCCTATGAGCTTGCCGGATGCGCTGGCCGCGTCTCTCAGCGGGTCGGGTTGTTGGGTTGGCGCGGGATTCGACGGCGTCGTTGGACTCCCCGATCCGCCGCAAGCAGCCACGGTCAACGACGCGACGACCAGAATCGCACCCTGCCAGCCTGATCGGTTCAATGGAGCCTCCCGCCCGGTCCGGTCATCGGCCCCGCACTATAATCCACTCGCGCGGCGAATGCGGGTGCGCCGTGCGCCGACAGTTCACATGAGCATGATCAAGAGAGTCTTGGCTGTTGTCGCCTCGGTTGGCGCACTGCTGCTGGTCGGGGCATACGTGATGTACGTCATGAACCCTGCTCCCACGGCGCCTGCGATTTCAACCGAGGAGGCTGCCAGGTCGGGCAAGCCTTACGTCGTCAAGATTCATGCGCAGTGGTGCGCGGTGTGCATGGCGACCAAGCGCGTGTGGTCAGAAATTCAGGATGCGTACGCGAACCGTGTGAACCTGCTCGTTCTGGACGTGACGAATCGTGCAACGTCTGACGCGAGCCGAGCCGAGGCCAGACGGCTGGGACTCGAACAATTCTTCGACGAGTATGCCGGAGGCACCGGAACGATTCTCGTGCTGGATGGCCACAGCAGGACGGTTACCGCATCGATCAACGGCAGTCGCGATTTCGCCGAGTATCGCACCGCGATCGATGCCGCCCTGAACAGCGCGACCAGGTAATCGAGACGCAGGTTCATGCCAGGCCGCTAACCTTTACTCCATGGATTGCCGATGTGGCTGCTTGCGGTCGCCCTGTTCGGGTTGATTGTCCCGAATGGCTTTTTCGTCTACTGGCTGCTATTCGAGTTTCGCGGCCTCGGTCCGGTCATCGAAGACAGGCTCGCGCTCGGTTTCATCCTGGATGTCGCTCTGGCGCTGGTCGTGCTCAGCGTGTACTTCGCTCGACATCCCATCGGGCCGCTGAAGTGGTATTGGTTTGTCGTCCTTTCCTTCATCGGCGGTCTCGGATTCAGTCTGCCGATGTACTACTGGCTGAATCGCCGAGCGAGAGGGGGGATCAGGTGATTGGCGACGAGAGGCGGCGTCGATGGTCGTGCATTTCAACGATGGAAGAGGACAGTTGCATGGCGACCTGCCGCGTGATTACAATGTAATCACATGACGACGAAGACCCGAATCGTCCGCATCGGCAATTCGCGCGGCATCCGCGTGCCCAAGCTGCTGCTCGAGCAGGCCGCGCTGCCGGACGAAGTCGAGTTGCGGGCCGAGCCAGGTCGCATCGTGGTGAGCGCTGCGTCGCGGCCACGTAGCGGATGGGCCGCCAAGGCCCGCGCCATGCACGCCCGGGGCGACGACATGCTCCTCGACGAGACCACTGCCACGCGATTTGACCTCGCCGACTGGCGGTGGTGATGCCGCGCGGCGAGGTGTATCTCGTCCGCCTCGACCCGACGCTTGGCAGCGAGATTCGGAAGACGCGGCCTTGCGTGATTGTTTCCCCAGATGAACTGAATGCACACCTCCGAACTGTCATCGTCGCGCCGATCACGACGGGCGGGGGAGGTTATCCGTGGCGAATTCGGTGCCGCTTTCAGAACCGGTCGGGATACGTCGTTTTGGACCAACTGCGCACCGTCGATCAGGAGCGACTCGTGAAGCGGCTCGGCGTACTCACCGACCGCACGCTCAGCGAGGTGCTTGGCGGCCTGCTGGAAATGTTTGCTGAGTAGCGACGCGGACAACATTGCACGGCTGTTTGAGCCAGGAGGTGAACAACATGCCAAACGATTCTGGCCGTCCAAGATCTCCGAGGCGCAAACGGTGTCACGCGGTTCCGCGCCTGATGACATGCGGCGCGATCTGCCTGTTTGTGGTGATCTGCATTTCCGCTGGGGCAGCGTCACCTCAACGCGCAATTGCGCCGGAGATTGCCTATGCGTCACGCCAGGACGGTAATTGGGAGATATATGTCATGGATTCCGCCGGCCAAAGCCGGCGGCTCACTCACCGCGATACACAGGATCGATTCCCTCTCTGGTCTCCGGACGGTGCCCAGATCGCTTTCGGATCCGAGGTCGGAGCGGGATGGGAACTCCGGGTCATGGACTCGGACGGTGCGCGCGAGAGACGACTCTATTCAGGTATCGTCGCGAAATCAGCACGGGGTTGGTGCCGCGGCAACAATCGGATCGCGTTTGCGGCTGACGCCGGCGGCAACGTCGATGTGTATACGGTCGACATGGGTACGGCGTCAGTGACGAGATTGACGTCGGCTCCCGGCGAGGACCGCGACCCGTTCTGGTCACCGGATTGTCAACACCTCGCATTCTCGTCCACGCGGGATGGTAATGCCGAGATCTACGTGATGCGGGCGGATGGCAGCGACGTGCGCCGGGTGACGAACCACTCTGCCTCTGACGCGAGCCCCACATGGTCGCCAGATCGCGCAGTCATCGCATTCGTGTCCGATCGCAATCAGGCTCACGATCTCTATCTCATCCGACCGGACGGCCAGGGACTTCAACGCCTGACCGTCGGGGCCGGCGCGACGAGGGATACGGCGCAATGGTCGCCAGACGCTTCGCAGATCGCCTTTCAGATCGCGCGTGGAAAAAACTACGACATCGGCGTGGTGCGGCTGTCCGACGGGAAACGGACGGACCTGGCGAACTCAGCCGCTTATGACGGTATGTTCACCTGGTCACCGAATGGCAGGCGCCTCGCCTTCGTTTCCAGTCGTGATGGATTCGACGCCATGTACCGAACTGATGCTGACGGCCAGCATATCGTGCGCCTCACAGAAACTCCATCGCTCAATCCAGCATGGGCTCCGGCGCACTGAGGGGGGAGGGAGCGACGTGAAGGATCGAATTCGGCCGGTTCGCCTGCTCGTTCAGTTCGTCGAGGCGCTCGTGATCGCGTGGGCGCTCCTCTACTTCGCGGAGTACTTCGGGTGGCACATCGTGCGAGAGGCCGGAGGACTGTGAACTGGAAAGGTCATGAAATCGACCAAGGTTGTGAGGTGGCGAATGGCGAAAGGGTTCGAACGTGAGTTAGGATGCGCCGCATGAACAAGCGAATCTCCCTTCTTGCGGTCGCGCTGGTTGCGATTGGAGCCGGCATCTACTCGACGACTACCCCCTTGGGCCAAGGACCGCAGCAGTCCCCCTTACCCGAAGCGATCGTCCCCGACCGGGTCATCCAGTTGTTCAACGGACGCGATCTATCGGGCTGGCACCCCGACGTCCCCACCAAGGACACGAATCCGGAGGCGCCCGACAGTTTCATCGTTCGTGACGGGATGCTCGTCAGCCTCGGGCGACCGCGGGGCCACCTGCTCACGGACTCGACCTATCGCGACTACCGGCTTCAGGTTGAGTACCGGTTCCCCGGCAAGCCTGGCAATTGTGGCGTTCTCGTCCACGCGTCGCGGCTGCGCGCGCTGTCGAAAATGTTCCCGCAATCGATCGAAGTGCAGATGAACCACATGCACGCGGGAGACTTCTGGTGCATCGAAGAGAACATTGAAGTACCCGACATGGAGACCCGGCGTCCGCGAAAAGAAGGTCAGAAATACGGCGGCAGCGAGGGAGACGCACGCAGGATTCTCAATCTCACCGACAACTCCGAGAAGCCACTCGGCGAGTGGAACACAATGATCGTGGAAGCGCGTGGCCGGACACTGAAGGTCTGGGTCAACGACGATCTGGTCAACGAGGGATTCAACAGCACCGCCGACCGCGGGCGGATCGCGATCCAAGCCGAGGGAGCCGAGGTCGAGTTCCGGCGAGTCCAGATGGGGCCGTTGCCGCCGCTCAAGAAGTGATCGGCTCGCTCCGTGGTTCCCTTCAGCCGCACTGTGAACTCGTGGTTCCGACATGCGGGTCTATCGAATCACGCGTGACGTAACGGGCGACGCATACAAGCTTCTGCTGGAGATAGCCCTCAACGAGGCCAGCACGTTCTCGCTGGTCTGGCGCGATCAATTGCAGTTCGCCTCGAGCGCGACTGCGGTTCGCGAAGCACTTCGCGGCTTGCAGGTGCGGCACGCGAAACGAGACCGGTGGCCGGGGACGAGATTGCTCGGTCACTATGCCTCGGTCGTGACGTATCGCGCCGCGCCAGAGGCGCTTCCTACCCTGCTCGAACCCGGTTCACTGTTCGCATGGCTGTCGCCAGCGTATCCTGAGGACCTGTCATTCAGCACCGAGGAGGCGCTGTGCCTCGCAACGGTCTCGCATGAAGCGGATGCCTGGATACTCTCGCCGTCCCTCGCGAGCGCGGTCGGCCAGAAGGTGACACTCGTTCGGGAGACCATGGATGAACGAGAAGCGGAATATTTCAAGGCGATTTGAAGAGGGCGCCGTTGCGTCCGAGCCAAAAGAAGCCATGCACATCCGGCGTGCGATGCCGGCAGATCGCGAAGTCCTCCTGGACATCTGGCTGAAATCCGTCCGGGCGACGCACACGTTTGTATCAGAAGACGATATCCAGTCCATGATCCCCGAGGTACGAGCCTACCTGGCGTCCAGCGAGCCCGAGTTCTGGGTTCTGTGCGGCGACTCCGGATCGACGATGGGATTTATGGGGATGTGCGGGAGCAAAATGCAGTCGCTGTTCCTCGCGCCAGAGTTTCAGCGGCGCAGTGGCGGTCGGCGGCTGGTCCGGCATGCTCGAACCGTGCACGGCGAGTTGACCGTGGACGTCAACGAGCAGAACTCAGCGGCCCGTGCGTTCTACGAGGCATGCGGGTTCGTCGTGGAAGGGCGGTCGGAGCTGGACGACCAGGGGCGACCGTACCCACTGCTGCACATGCACTTGGCGCCGCAAGACGGAATGGACCGTTCGCGGGCAAGGACGACTGCTCTCGCCCGTGAGTTGCTCAGGGCGCTCGACGACAACCACACGATAGAGCCAATCACACAAGGAGACGCGACGTTCGACCTCCGTGCGGCATATCGAGTCAGCGCTGAGATCCTGCGCCGCCGGCGCGCCCGCGGCGAAATGCCGATCGGACGCAAGATCGGTTTTACCAATCGGCTCATCTGGCCTGAGTACGGTGTGTCGGCGCCGATGTGGGCGCACGTGTACGACAGCACGGTAACGTACCTCGATGAGCCTGCAGCCCGGCTTGCGACTGTGCATCTCTCGCAGCCTCGACTCGAACCTGAAATCGTCCTTCACTTTGCCAAAGCGCCGGGTCTCGCGAAAAATGAAGCCGAACTGCTCTCGAGCATCGACTGGATTGCCCATGGCTTCGAGATCGTCCAGACGCATTTTCCAGGCTGGAAGTTCAAGCTCGCCGACACCATTGCGGACTTCGGACTGCATGGGGCGCTGATTGTCGGTCCGCGGCGAGAGGTCGCGGATCTTGGGGATGTGGCGACAAAACTGCGCACGTTCACCATAACGCTTGCGAACGGCCTGGGACTGGAATTGCAGGGCGCGGGCGTCAACGTGCTTGGCAGTCCGTTGCTGGCGGCGCTGCATTTGCTGACGGTGCTGAACGAACAATCCGAGTTCGAGCCCGTGCAGGCCGGGGAAATCGTCACGACCGGTACGCTCTTAGCGCCGCCGTCGATCAACTCCGGCCAGACATGGACGACGGAGTTGGCTGGGATCGAGTTGCCAGGGCTTCGTGTTCAGATCGACTGAATTCTCACGCGCCTCTGCCACTCGCGGGAACTGCTTCAGCTAACCAGTCCGAGCGCTCTGTTCATCGAGCGGCGTGCCGCAACCTGACCTCGCATGTGCCCCATCCGGACGATCACCAGGTCGAGCGACAGCACGACCCACGTGTTCTGTCCGCCCGCGCCAGCGGCGAGATAGGCATCCTCCGGGAGATTCCAGCTGCCTGCGCGATTGAGCCAGAAGAACCCGCCGTACTTCGGCCGTTTCCACGCGGGCGAGGGCGTCCTCACGAATTTCGCCCAGCTCTCCGGAAGGATCGCTGTCCCTGCTAGATCCCGTCCTGCAGATACAGAAGCCCGATGCGCCCCCAGTTGCGCACGTCCCGGAGTCGTAGCCCGAGATGAGGAAGCTTCCGAACGGATCCGTTTCGAGGACCTGTTTCCGGTTTCCGGGCGTAGGAGCGCTGTGCCGTCAGTGCCCAGAAGAGGCGTGTGGATCCCGTCACGATTGCTAATATCGCCAAGACGCGAGGACAACTGCGTTATCGTTGGGATTATCGGGTGAGAAACTGACCGCTTATGAGCCGACGCTATCGCCTCGAACGGGTCACCGCGGAGCTGAAGACCGAGCGGCGCAGTCGGTGGAAGATCCGGGAAGAACCGCCGGTCTCAGGTACCGAATACGTTTATGACGTCACCGACGGGAACTACCCCAGAGCCAATGTGTGGGAGTTTCTCGTGCGGGTTCCGCGGGCTCGGGAGGGGTCGATCGAGGTTCGGCCATCCATGGTGCCCAACCTTCGAGCCTGGGCCGGACTGGACCGCCGCGCGCTGATGTTCGAGCGGGTCACGATCGGCCGGTATCGCGGCTCCTGTTACTGCAAGGTCGCGCTGGCCGATTCGACGGGAGAGCGGACCAGGCTCATCGCGAGGATCGATGAGAAAGACCGGTTGCCATACTGGTTTCAGCCGCTGAGAGCACGGATGCGCGCGAAAGACGCGATCCGCCCGACTCGAGGCACCGACGGCGACTCGCTGGTGGTCACCGTTCCTGCGGACGACCACGCGCAGATGATTGCGTTGTTCATCGCGGCCAAGGCGTGGGTGTTGAAGGAGCGTTTCCGCTTCAGGAAGTAGCCTGGCCCAAGCACCCGAGCCGAAGAGCGGTGCTGTGGGGAGGTGGATGGGCGACATCGCAAACGGCTGGCTCAAGTCGCCGCTGCCAGCGGGCGACGCGCGGCACATCCTCCTGCAGACCAAGCTCTTCGCATTAGGAGATATGCCTCCCAAACGGCAGGTTCAGGCATTCAATGACATTTTCGAACAGCCTGACGTGGCAGCGACTTTCCGCTATATCTCGGAGCGCGCCGAACCGGCAGGACGACTGTATGCATTCGCAGCGCTTTCAATGCTCGCACCGCCAGAAGCGGCGGCTCTGCACGAAACCCTGGTCCACGTCGCGACGAAATCGTTCTGTACGATTCCGATGTCATCGACCGTCAACCTATTTCGGCTATCGTACTGCTCATCGAGCGGCGTCGGGTCGGCGTTGAATGTCGAAAGCTGAGAGACCGAACGTACGAGTACTCCAACCACGTGATGCCGACGCCAGATGCAATTGTTTCGAGTGCTCGCTCAGCCGCTGATTGCTGACACATGAACGACCGCGTCCCCTACCTGCTCGGCGTGAGCGTCAGACCCGACCGCGTGCACTCCGACGCGTATCCGTTCAACCTGTCCCGGATACGCTCGTTGGATCTGCAGTTCACTTCCGCTGCCACGTTCTTTGTCGGCGAGAACGGGACGGGCAAGTCCACGGTCATGGAGGGACTCGCCGCGTTGTGCCGACTGCCTGTCTCAGGAGGCAGCCGGAACGAACTGGCCGCGCACCATGGTCCTGACGCAGCGAGTCCGCTCGCTCCTGCACTGCGGCCCGCGTTCAGGCGGCGACCGCCAGACGGCTATTTCCTGCGTGCAGAGTTTCAAGCGCACTTTGCGTCGCTCCTCGATGCGCGCAAAGAGGATCCGGACTTCATGGGCGATCCATACGAGCGGTACGGCAGCCGGTCTCTCCACACCAGGTCGCATGGAGAAGCGTTCCTGGCGATTCTGCAGAACAGGATTCGCCGGGGTCTTTTTCTGTTTGACGAGCCCGAGTCAGCCCTTTCTCCACAGCGCCAGCTGGTTCTCCTTGCTCATATGTCCGCGCTGGTGGCGACCGGTGCAGCTCAATTCGTGATCGCGACGCATTCGCCGATCCTGCTGACTCTCCCAGGGGCGCAGATTCTGAGCTTCGACGGTGACTCTGTGCTCCCCATCGGCTTAGAAGAGACATCGCACTACCAGATCACTCGTGGCATCCTCCAGAATCCGGCCGTCTACTGGAAACACCTGCGGGCAGAAGGAGAAGCGAGGAGTCGGGAATGAGTCATGTCGAGATTCTTCATAGATCGGCGTGCCGGTGATCCCATGAACCCGTTTCGCATTCTGTCTGGCCTGCCACCATACGGTCCACAAGCCATCACATTCCCGAGTGGCTGGGGCCATGGTGCGAACGAGGGTCTGGTCGTGGAGTTCGACTTCCCAGCACAGTCACCGTGGGTCGGTAATTTCGCGCGAGGCTTAGGCGGCATTAACGAAGTCAGGCCATACCCGGACTGTCGCACGATCCTGGTAATCGCGCAGAACGAAATCTACTTTGTTGATCCCCTTACCCGTACTGCGACGCACTTGAATTTGCCCATAACTGAAATATGGGCGGTTCCCGGTGTGCCTGATTTGATTCTGAGCCGTCAGGACATCGCGCTCCTCCGCATCGGTCCTGCGGGCATCATGTGGCATACGCGCCGCGTGTCTTGGGATGGATTCCGCAATGTCCAAATCAGCGCGGAAAAAATAACCGGCGAGGCCTGGTGTCCTGGAGAGTCCTGGCTGCCGTTTGCTGTTGATCCCCGGACTGGTCGAACGGACGGAGGAAGTTACACCGGGCCCGAGGAGAAAGGCTGGGAGCAGCTTGCCTCGAAATCGACCTGACGTTTTCGATGATCCGAGAGGCGACGTGGCTGACGACGATAACGGGGAGTTCGCGGCAGAACTCATAGGCACACACCTGTTGGTCGGCGTGACAACCGTTGATCACGCCGGCAATGTCATCGAGAAGCGCCAATTTCACGGCAAAGTCGTGCGAGCGAGCGTCAGCGACGGAGTGACTCTGGTTGATGGCAACGGAGCGGAGCACTGGGTACCGCTGGACCGTGAGGCGTTCGAGCCTGGGGAACCTGGTATGTACCGACTGCGGTCAACCGGTGAAGTGGTTGCTAATCCGACATGGTTAGCGACATGGACCGTATACCCTCCGGCACGCCACTGAACTGGGTCGGGCTGCCGGCGAAACCATTCGTAAGGTCGTGCATGGTATTCACCAAACCTTCGCGAGGGAATCCGGCGCGGCAGAATTCGATGCAGTGTTCGCATCTGGACGCGTCCCCACGTCAAGGTCGGTGGACGCTACCCCATGGACGATGGCCACATCGTCGTGGATTCGATTGAGGCGATTCAGATCGGTGACGTCACGCACGATCTGGCGCGCGAATCAGGGTTCGCGAGTGTGGAAGACTTGCTCCGCATCGCGAAACATGGCCGCGGCGACAGTGTTTATTTGATTCGCTTCCACTACTTGCCTCCGGGCGCGGGGGATGCGCCACGGTGGAAACGCGGTCCTGGGGTTGAGTCCTCGTGACGAGTCGCGGCGCAAGCCCGCGGCTGCGATGCGGTGGTCCGACAACTCCCGCTCTTTGAGGCAAAGTCGAATGCGCTATTCTCGTCCTTTGCTTCTTTCACGGACGAACGAGCGCCGAAGTTCGGACACTGGCCGTGGATCCACCCGTCGAGGAGGCATGAAGACTCTCGAATGCCCTCGCTGCAACGAGCCCCTCGAACACCTGGGTACCAAACGTTTTCATGAAGGCACGAACTGGGGTCTGCTCGGAGAAATTTGGAGAACTCTTCGTGAAGCGCGATCGCTTCGACGTCTATGCCTGTCCACGCTGCGGCCGAGTGGAGTTCTTCGTAGACGGCGTGGGTGAGAAGCGTCGACCGCAGTAACGCATGTCTATTGAGGTCCGGCTGCTGGGATTGCGTGATCAATCGGTTCTTGTCAACGTTGCGCCCGACGTGTTCGACGATCCCCTCGACATGCGGGCGACAACTGCGTTCCTCAGTGACCCTCGTCACCGCCTGGCCGTCGCGATAGACCAAGGCTTGGTCGTCGCCTCGACGCACCAGCGACGCGGACTCGGGCGCCGGCTGATCGAAGAACTCTTGGCGGTGGCGCGCGCCGCCGACTGCGGCGAGGCGTGGGTGCTCACCGATCGCGACAATGAACCTGCCATGCAACTCTACGCGTCGGCCGGCGGTCAGGAGACACCCGGCAGGCACGTGATGTTTACTTTCTTTTTGAACGGGGAGCCTCGGGGCGAACGCCAAGTGGCTGACCGTCCGGGATCCACGCCGCGTGTTACATTGCCGGCTGTGAACATCCGCGCTCTCCTCATTTCGCCGCCAGAATACCTCGCAGCCGAGAAATCCATTGACGGACTCAGTGCGGCTGAAGCCGAACGTCGCGTCACACTAGTTGCACACTCAGTGGCTGAGATCGTCGCGCACATGTCTTTCTGGCAGGATTGGTTCCACTCACGTTGCATGGGCCTGCCGCAGCCAATGGTGTCGTCCGCCTCGGCGGGTTGGCCCGCGGTGGCGCCGGGTACCTGGCCAACCGTGCAGGCCCACTTCGTCGAGAGGCTTCACGAATTAGAAGCGCTGGCGGGTGGCGACGTATCGCGTCCGCTGACTCCGTCGATCGAGTTTCCGCCACTGGCGAGCTACACGCTGGGTGACGCGCTCATCCACGTTGCCACGCACAATGCCCATCACGTCGGTCAGGTGATCGTACTCCGCCAACTGCTCGGAGCGTGGCCGCCGCCCTCCGGAAGCTGGACGTGGTGAAACATGAAGAAGGAAGAACAGCACGGAAAGCAGGTTCAATCAAAGACGTTCACATCGACGATCGTTCGCGACGGTTCGATGTGCTTCATCCCGTTGACATTCGATCCCAGGGACGTATTTGGCAGAGTGCGTGCGCCGGTGAAGGTCACGCTGAACGGATACACCTATCAAAGCACGATCGCTGCGATGGGAGGCCCGGCCTGCATCCCATTACGAAAGAGCAATCGAGAGGCCGCCGGTCTCGAAGGAGGCGAAACCATCGACGTCACCCTGGCTTTGGATGCAACGACACGCGTCGTTCGTCCACCGAGCGAATTCGTCCGCGTGCTGAAGGCCTCACCTCCCGCCTGGGAACGGTGGCAGGAGCTCAGCTACACTCATCAACGCGAATACGTCGAGGCGATCCTGGAAGCGAAAAGGCCTGAAACTCGCGCTCGCCGAATGGCTGCAGCGGTTCGACAAATTCGCCTCCGGCGGGAGCGGCGACGTCCACTGAGAGGTCACGCATGAATCAGACGGAATCGTTTGGCATGTCGACGGCGAGGCTTCGCGCGGGTACTCTCGCGCTGTTGTTGTTCGCGACCCCGGTGATGGGACAGGAGAGTGCTGAGCATACGGCGGCGATCGCCGTCGCCGATTCTGCCCTGGCGGCAATCTCTGCCGGCGACGTGATGGCATTGACCGACCTGATGCTCCCAGAGGCGGTGTCTTTCCCGACCAGCACTCGCGACGGCGCGGTGCGCTATCGCGTCCGGCCGCGTGCGGAGCTGCGCAGTTCTCCGCCGCGCGCGGCGATTACCGAGCGGGGCTTCCGTCCGGAAGTTCGCGTGAACGGACCGCTGGCGGTGGTCTGGTATCCGTACGACCTGTACATCGATGGAAAATGGTCGCACTGCGGTGTGGACGTCTTCACGCTCATCAAGAATGACGGGCGGTGGCGTATCGCCACCATGGCGTGGAGCGCCGAGCAGCCGCCCGTGTGCGAAAAACATCCGGACGGTCCGCCCAAGCGCTAGCTCCAGCCACGCGACTGCGTGAACGAAGTGGTGTAGTCGAGCCTCCGGGGCGTCAACGTCCGACCGAGTCGCAGTGTCTGCCACATCGGAATGATGCTGGCATTGCAGAATCTGCGACGTGCGAGCCGGACGACACGATTTTGCCGCGATAAACTGGGGCGCGATGCGACGGCACGGCTCTGGCAGTGTACCGCCGTCGTGAGCACGCCAGTCAATATCGGTCGCATCGACTTCATTTCCGCCTACTGCGACAGCTGGTGCGAGCGCTGCGCCTTCACCTCGCGCTGCTCGTCATACGCGGTGCAAGTCGCGATAGCCATGTGCGACGATGACCTCGGGGCTGCCCTCGGGCTGGCTGTCGGCGCGCCGCCTCGCAGGCCGGCGGAAACCGCGAGCCGCGAGGCCTTCGTCGACGAGCTTTCCTACTGCGAACAGACCGGATCCGAGATCAACGGAACCATACGCGAGGAGACGGAGCGGGAAGACCGACAGGGGGAGTCTTCGCTCACGACCAGTGTCGCAAAGTTCACCACGCTGGCGTGGCACTGGACAAAGTCGAACCCGGAAGGGCCTATCTTGACAGCTGCCCCGCAGCTCGCTGAGGCCATCAAAGTCGGTCGATGGGATGCCAGCTTGATTGGGGCAAAACTTCACCGGGCGCTGCACGGCTTGGACGAGTGCAGGCACGGTGAGGCCTTCGAAGACGATCCCGTGCAGAATGATCGGAACGGTTCGGCGAAAGTCGCGCTCATCTCAATCCGCCGATCGATTCTCGCTTGGACGACGATCGCCGAGGTCCGGGGCGATGCCGAAGCGGCGCTGATCGCGGACGAATTGCGCTACCTCGAGATCGCCGTGGAGCGCACGTTCCGTAATGCGTGGAGATTCAGACGTTCGGGCTTCGATCAGAACTTGTAGCCTCGTTTGGTCCCACGGGGATGGCGTTGAAGAAACGGAGAGACGTTCGTGTCAGAGTTCGCGGCATCGGACGGCGGTTCAACAACGCCGACTGAGGCCGGCGCTTTCAAAGTGGTGAGCAACTTCATGCAGGCATCTTTCAACCTCGTGTCAGCGCTGGCAGATGATGATCTGATCGCGTTGGTGACAAGCTCTGCGGCGCAAGAGCGGCATGCCACCGTGGAGCTGATTGCGTCGCTCGCGGAGTTCGACGCACGGCGGCTGTACCTCGCAGCCGGTTGCTCGTCCCTGTTCACGTATTGCACGCAGGTCCTGCTCCTCTCCGAGCATGCCGCGTACCGACGGATTGAAGTCGCACGGACTGTTCGCCATTTTCCGGTAGTCCTTACGATGCTCGCAGAAGGATCGGTCACGCTCACCGTCGTCTGTCTGGTCGCGCCCCTCCTAACCGCTGAGAATCACCAAGCGATCCTCGATCGTGCTCGTCACAAGACGAAACGTGAGGTGGAAGAACTGCTGGCGGAACTTCGGCCCCAGCCGCCTGTTGCCGAGTCGATTCGAAAGGTTCCTTCGCGCGCTTCTGTGGTGTGTCCGTTGGCGCCTGAACGCTACACGGTGCTGTTTACCATCTCGCGTGAGACTTATGACAAGCTGCAAAGTGCGCAAGCCCTGCTGCGCCATGTTGTGCCAAACGGTGATTTGTCCCTTATTGTCGACCGAGCGTTGACGGTGTTGGTTGAGCGACTGGAGAAGCAGAAGGCCGGCGCTGCCGCGCATCCGCGTGAGGGCCGAGCGAGCAGCGACCCTCGTCACATACCGGCCTCGGTCAGGCGGATGGTATGGGCTCGTGATGGTGGACGCTGTGCGTTTATGGGGACGGAAGGCCGGTGCACGGAACAGGGATTCCTGGAGTTCCATCATGTCCGGCCCTTCGCCGCAGGAGGCGAGACGACCGCTGACAATCTGGAGCTGCGCTGTCGCGCGCACAACGGCTATGAGTCGCAACGTTTCTTTGGATCTGAGCTGGTTAAAGAGGAGTCCCGATCTTTCGGCCTGGATGCGCTCTGGTGACTTGATAATCCGAAACTCAACTCGGTCCTGGACCGAGTTGGAGAGCCGGCATGATGACGCCGGTACTGGTTCCAGACGAGCCGTCGGACGGTTTTGCCTACGCGTGTTTCCGTTGCGAAATCCTACCTGGAAATAGAGGTGCTTATGCTGATACGCAAGCGGCAAGGTGCCTTGGCCAGCCATCCTGGGTCCGTACGCCCCGCTGCAGCTCACGTTTGAAGTTCGCGACCCGTTCCCGGTAATGTTGTGATTCGGCGTGTTGGAGGCCAGCCGCGGCTGACCGCATTTGCAGGAGACCACGTGGACGAAAAAGCGCTTTTCACAAACTTCTGGACGCAAGAATCGACGACCACTCGGAAGGTCTTGGCAAGAATCCCTGAGGGATCTGCTTATCGTCCCGATCCGAAATCGCGGACCGCACAAGAGATTGCGTGGCAGATCGTCTGCGAGGAAAAGATGATCATCGAGGCGCTCGAGAGCGGCAAGGCGGAATGGGCCCCACCGCCGATGCCGGCCTCGATGAAGGAAGTGCTCGCGGCTTATGAGAAGCAGAGCGCGGCCATGGAGCAGCGCTGGGGGGCCTTGCCGAAGGCGCGTTGGGAGGGGTCGCTCGAGTTCTTCGGAAGCCAGCGCCCTGCATCGCCGATGGCGTGGAGCTTTCTCTTCGATATCGTTCATCATCGCGGCCAGATCACGACGTACCTCCGGCCAATGGGATCGACCGTGCCGCAGGTCTACGGGCCGAGTGGCGACGAACCGTAGTATGACGGCGGCGCATCTTCCCAAGCGCATCTCGATCCTCTCCAGCTTCGTTTCCGCCTGTGCGTTGTTGGTTCCCCTTGCGGCCTGCAGCGCAGACGCGAGGCAAGCAGCAAGCGCCCCCATCCAGCGCCTGGACGGTACCTCCATTGACGCCAGTGTGCTGACCGAGCGCATCGAGGAGTTGACGCGTGCGGCTCGCGTGCACGGTCTCACCGTCACGATCTTCAACAACGCACACAAGGTGTACTCGCAAGCGTTCGGCGTGGCGAACCTGCCGGTCGCGAAGACGCTTCAGACGAGCACGGAGATCTACGGTGCGTCGCTGAGCAAGGCGGTGTTCTCCGTGCTCGTGATGAGGCTGGTGGAGCAGGGCGTGATCGATCTGGACAAGCCGCTCCAGGACTACGTGAAGGAACCCCTCTGGCAGAACCGAGGCCCGAGCTGGCACGAGAACTTGAGCGACCTCAGGAGCGATCCGCGTTATCAACGGATTACGGCACGCATGAGTATGAGCCACACCACCGGACTACCCGGCTGGCGATGGTTTGAACCCGATCAGAAATTGCGAATTCACTTTGAGCCAGGGGAGAAATTCAGCTACTCGGGCGAAGGGATGACGCTTCTTCAGATCGTCATCGACAAGATCACCGGAACAACGCTCGAGCCGCTTATGCAGGAATACGTCTTCAGACCGTATGCCATGAAGATGTCGAGTTATACCTGGCAGCCGCGATTCGAGGTGGATTACGCGGTCGGTCACGCGTCGGATGGCAAGCCATACCCAAAGGATAAGGACAACGCCGCTCGCGCGCCGAGCACGCTCGAGACGACTACCGATGATTACGCGCGGTTCATGAGCGCGGTTCTGCGCCGCGAGGGGCTGACCGAGGGCTCTTGGAACGAGATGTTCAAGCCTCACGTCCGTATTCGCACGCGCACGCAGGTCGGGCCGGGTTCACTGGAAACCACGACCGCGAATGACGGAATCGAGTTGAGTTACGGACTGGGATGGGGCCTGCAGCGCACGCCGCATGGGTGGGGTGCATTCAAAGAAGGTCACGGCGACGGGTTTCAGCACTATTCGATCGTCTATCCCTCGAAGAAGCTTGGCGTCCTGTTGATGAGCAACAGCGACAATGCCGAGAGCATCTTCGGACATCTGCTCAGGCTGACGATCGCCGATACGTTTACCCCGCTCGAGTGGGAGAACTACGTCGCGTACGACGACATCTCGAAGCACAAGATACAGGTCGTGGAAGTGGAGAATGGTGTTCAGCTGGAGGTGCTCGATTGGGGGGGATCGGGACGGCCGGTTGTGCTGCTTGCCGGCTCAGGTCACACGGCGCACGTCTTCGACGACATCGCGCCGAAGCTCACCGGCTGCTGTCATGTGTACGGCATCACCCGGCGGGGTTACGGCGCATCCAGCCGTCCCACGACAGGCTACGACGATCAACGGCTTGCCGATGATGTCCTCGGTGTGCTCGATTCGTTGAAGATTGAGGGTCCGGTGCTGGCGGGGCACTCCATGGCCGGTGGCGAGCTGACAACACTCGGGAACCAGCACTCCACCCGGATCTCCGGTCTTGTCTATCTGGATGCCCTTGGTGATCCCAGAGATTTTCCTGCCAGCGATCCAGCCTACAGGGCGCTTTTCGAGAACCTGCCGGCCCCCATGCGCCGGGGTCCGTCGCCAGATTTCTCCTCATTTCGTGCGTACCGCGATGCCCAGACAAAGAGCGGCCAAGGGGCGTTCCCGGAATCAGAATTACGGCAGCTCTTCGCCGCGAACGCTGACGGGACGGTCGGCAGGTACAAAGCATCAACGCAGACCATCCACGAGGCGATCGGCGCTGGACAGAAGCAGAGGGACTACTCGAACATCCGCGTACCGGTTTTGGCTCTCTTCGAATTCATACCACCGGCCAGTGCGCCACCGAGGCCGGATGAGTATCAGCCGCAAAGTGAGGAGGAGCGTGCGGCAATTGCCGCTTACCGTCGAGCGACGGCTGCATATGTCGAGCGCTGGATGGACAACCTCAAGAAGGGAGTGCCTGGCGCGCGTGTCGTTGACCTGCCAGGAGCGGGCCACTTCGTGTTTCTCACCCGGGAAGCGGAAGTGCTGAAAGAGATCCGAAAGTTCGTTGCGAGCACAGGCGTTCGGAGGTGACAGCGACTCACAGCCGGCCTGCTGCGACACGAACGCTATGAAACGCGTACGGCGATCCGACCGACTACACGAACCCACGTCACCCGCCCGGACGCGTCGCGCACGAACTCAATCGACTGCCCGCGATCCGGTCCGTCCAAAACGACCGCACGGTCAGGCCCGTAAAAAGCGACGGGCATTTCGGCCTGCGGGTTCCCGTCTTTCGCCCGCACCTGCACGATCAACTTCGGTCCGTCAAGTCGGACGGAAACGAGGTTCATCGGACGTTCGTAGGTGCCGACATACGCGGCCAGCTCGGGTTGCCTGGTGAGGGGCTCGACCGCAGGCAGTGTCTCGAGCAGGCCTCGATGGGCAATCGCCTGATTCGTGGAGAAGGCGCGATTCAGATACTCCTTCAGCGCTGCACGTTCGACGTCCTGAATGAGTCGCCAGCCGCTATTCGAGTTCGTCAGGATCGCGATCGCGAAGTTGCGTTCGGGGACGAGCTCGAGCAACACGATATGGCCGGCCAGTGTGCCGCCATGCCCGACCACACGCAGCGGGCCGATCGACCGCAGATGCCACCCCAACCCCATGTCATCGTCTGTGCTTTGCTTTCGAAGTTGCGGCGTGCGCATAAGCGCAAGCGATTCGCGTCGCAGCACTCGCTCGCCTCGGGACGAGGTCCCGTCCCCGAGGTGGAACCGCGCGTAGGTGAGGAGATCGCTCACGCACAGTCCGATGCCGCCAGCCGTGACGCTGACGGAGGGCGAAAACGGACGCTGCAGCGTCGGCGCACCTTCGTCGCCGCTGGCGTGTCCGAGCGCGAATCGATGCGTGATGAATTCGCCGGCGGTGGTGCCGGCATGCTCGAGGCCGAGCGGCGTGAAGACGAGTTCGCGCATCGAGCGGTTGATGGACTTTGCGGTAACGGCCTCGATCACGCGCCCGGCAATACTGAAGCCCGCGTTGTTGTAACTCCACGCCGCGCCCGGCGGGGCGACCTGCATCAGATCGGTAATGCTCGCGACGAAGTTCTTTAGCGTTTCGTCGCCGCGCTCGGGGCCGGATACCTGTCCCTCCCAGCCAGCCGTGTGCGTCAGCAGATGCCAGATCGTCACCCCGCGGCTGACACTCTGGTCGCGCACCTGAAAGTCGGGCAAATACGTGCGAACTGGCGCACGTAGATCGATCTTGCCCTCCTCGACCAGCCGAAGCATCGCCGTAACAGCAAACGTCTTCGAGATTGAGGCGATGGGAAACACCGTATGCGGTGTGACCGGCAGCGGATCCTCGACGCCCGCCACGCCCAGTCCACGCGTTGCCAGGTTGCCGTCAGCGATGATGCCGATCGCGACACCTGGGACGCCGTATTGCTGCATCTTGGTTTGCGCCAGAGCGGCGATCGTCTCGAACCGGGCATCGGCAGGCTGTGGGCCGCTGCGCTCGAAGCTGGAGGATGGGATCGTCGCTAGCGCGAGCAACAGCGCCCACGAAAGTTTCAATCGCATAGAGCGCCTAGACTATGCCACGATTCGCACCCGAGCCTGACGTGAGCGGCGGTTTGTCGCTCCGGGACTTTTCGAATGAATCGTCGTGACGTGCTTCGTGTCCTGTCGGTGGCCGCGGTCCTGAGGCGGGCGCCAACCGTTTCCACGCTGATCGGCACTGGAACGCCGGGATACTCCAATCGCGAGATCAACAATCCCTACGGTCTGGTCATCGGTCCTGAGGATGCTCTGTACTTCTGCGACCTCGGAAACCAACGGATCCGACGACTGGATCTCAAGACGCGTCGGACAACCACGATCGCGGGCAACGGCCGAGCCGGATACGAAGGGGACGGCGGGCCAGCGACAGACGCGTCACTCAATCAGCCGCATGAGATCCTGTTCGACACCATGGGAAACCTGTACATCGCCGAGCGAGACAACCACGTGATTCGGAAGGTCCACGCGAAGACGCGACTCATCTCGACGCTCGCCGGTACCGGAACCGCGGGATTCTCCGGCGACGGCGGACCGGCATCGCAGGCGCAGCTTCGTCAGCCCCACAGCATTGCTCTCGATCCAGCCGGCGGGCTGCTCATCTGCGACGTCGGCAACCACCGGGTGCGCCGCGTCAACCTTGCGACCGGCAGCATCGAGACCTTTGCCGGTACGGGTGAGCGGCTGGCTACGGTTGATGCCGCGCCGTTGAAATCGACTCCACTGAACGGCCCGCGAACCTTGGCGTTTTGCGACGGAGAATTCTATTTGGCGCTCCGAGAGGGGAACGCAATCTATCGCTTTGCGCCGAAGGCAGGCACCATCCACCACGTAGCAGGAACTGGCGCGCAAGGCTATTCGGGGGACCAAGGCCCCGCTCGCGACGCTGTCTTTGCAGGGCCGAAGGGACTGGCATGCGTTCGCGGCATTCTTTACATTGCTGACACGGAAAACCACGTGATTCGCCGTGTCAACCTCGCATCACGACGTGTGACGACAGTGCTCGGGACTGGCGGGCGTGGCGACGGTCCCGAGCCGGATCCGCGACGATGTGCGCTGTCGCGACCGCATGGTGTTCTCGTCGATCGTGCGGGGCGGCTTTATGTCGCCGACAGCGAAGCACACCGCATACGAGTGCTAAATCTGTAAGCGCAGGTCGCAAGAGTGGGATGATTTCCGCTGGAGGAAATGATGCGAGTTGGAATCCTTGGCTCTGGTGATGTCGCGAAGGCCCTCGCAGAAGGTTTTCTCGTCCACAAACATGACGTCATGCTCGGCACTCGGGACGAAGCCAAGTTAACCGCGTGGGCGTCCAAGCACCCGAAGGGCGGCATTGGCAGTTTTGCCGACGCGGCGAAGTTCGGCGACATGGTCGTCCTCGCCGTGAAGGGAACAGCGGCTGCGGACGCATTGCGCGGTGCCGGTGCAGCCAGCTTCGCCGGCAAGCCGATCATCGACGCGACGAATCCGATCGCCGACCTGCCTCCGACCAACGGCGTCTTGAAGTTTTTCACGACCCTGGACGACTCGCTGATGGAGCGGCTCCAGCGTGAATTCCCCGAAGGGCGCTTCGTCAAGGCTTTCAACTCGGTAGGCAACGCCTCGATGGTCGATCCCAAGTTCAAAGACGGCAAACCGACGATGTTCATCTGCGGGAAGGATGAGGAGGCGAAGAGGGTCGTGACGAAGGTCCTGGAGGAGTTTGGCTGGGACGCGGCCGACATGGGGGGTGTCGAATCGGCGCGCGCGATCGAGCCGCTCTGCATTCTGTGGTGCATTCCGGGATTCCTGCGTCAGGATTGGGTTCACGCCTTCAAGCTGTTGCGGTAAAGGTGAGACGCGCATGAAGATCGATCGCCGCAGGCTGCTGACGATCGCGATGAGCATCTGCGCGAGTGAGGTTCGGCTGGCGAGAGCCGCCGGTCAGCGTTCGAAAACGAGGCTCATCTTTCTCGGTACCGGCGGCGGACCGCGGCCGAGGAAGTCCTCTTCGGCACCCGCGCAGGTCATCGTGGCGAACGGTACGCCATACGTGGTGGATTGCGGGAATGGGGTAGCCAGGCAGCTTGTGTTTGCGGGCGTGCCATTGCCGACATTACGTCACATCTTCATCACGCATCAGCACTCGGATCACACCGCCGATTACGGAAATCTCATCTGGCTGGCCTGGGCTGCAGGCCTGAAAACGCGCGTCGACACCTGGGGACCACCGCCGCTCGAGCGGATGACGCGTTTATTTTTCGAAATGAACGCGTACGATATCAACACGCGGGTTGCGGACGAAGGCCGCGTTCCACTCTCACCGCTTGTGCATGTTCACGAGCTGACCGGCAACGGCGTCGTGATGCAAGACGAAAACGTGAAAGTGACCGCTGCGCTCGTGTCACACCCTCCCGTCGTTCCGGCCTTTGCCTTTCGTTTCGACGCGTCGGATCGATCCATCGTTATCTCGGGGGACACGGCGCGATCCGACAATCTCGTGAAGCTCGCTCGCGGGGCAGACGTCCTCGTTCATGAAGCGCTCTACCTGCCTGCCGTGGATCGCCTTGTCGCGAGTGTGGCCAACGCTGCCACGTTGCGGAAGCATCTAATTGACAGCCATACCGCCGTTGAAGATTGCGGCCGGGCCGCGGCGGCTGCGGGTGTCAAGACACTCGTGCTCTCGCATCTCGTGCCGGCCGAAGACCCCCTCGTGACCGACCAGATGTGGGTTGACGCCGCGAAGGCGCATTTTCGCGGGACGGTGTTGCTGGCCAAGGACTTGATGGAACTCTAAAGAGGCTCGGTGTGCTTGCGCTGGCGCGTATCGCCGTTTTCGCTCTCGTAGCTGTTCTTGCCGTCGCGGCGGACGGTACAGCCCAATCAACCGGATGGGGTGCAAAGGTCGGTATCAACACCACCTCCCTGAACGGTGTGCCCGATTATTACGACTGGCTTCTGTGCTGCCACCCGCGCGCTCCGGACGCGATGGTGGACGCATCGTCGGCAACCGGCTTCGCGGCTGGCGTATTCGCCGCGTCACGACTCCACCGTTGGTTTGCCGTTCAGGGGGAAGTGCTGTTTTCGCGAAGGCGTCACTCCGTGGATCTGCAACCGTACGAGGCAATCGACATCACCTTCACCAGGGATTATGTAGAGGCCGCGGGCCTGGCGCGGTTCGAGTTTGCTCTCGCCGGCGAAAATCACATGTACGTCGCAGCCGGTCCGGTGTTTGGATTCCGGGTTGGCGAAAAGGCGGAGAGTTCGAATTGCTGAAGAAAACACAGACGTCGCTGGGTGTCATCGCAGGGTGGGAATATCGCAAGTTCCTGGTAGAAGTCAGGTTCACACAAGCTCTGCAGTCGATCTTCAAGGATCGCGAGGATCTTGTCGAAGGATTCGTGAAGGTCGGCGGCCACGAGCCCACTCTGAGACGGCTCGTTGATCGGTTCGGTCCGTTTCTCGAATCCGCGACGAACCGTGATGTAGCCGTGATGACGGGGGTTCGGTTCTGATTTCACGGCGTATATGTGCTTCGTGAGTAGCTGGCTTTGAAACGATCTCATTCTTCGGACCGACTCCGAGATCCTTCCAGACGGTGTGTACTACCGCGAGCGCGGTCTACTGTCGTCCAACGAAACCAAGATGCCGTTCGAGCACCATTGACACGGGACTTTCTCCCGCTTGGCGGGTTATGGATCCTGAAGACGGTTGGGTCCGGAGATCGGAACGGTGAGAACGCCGTGCCTCGCCGGACAGGGTGCTGGATTAGAATCATCGCGACCGCTCATGTGGAAAGGCTTTCCGCGGTTACCCGAGATTGCCGTCTGCGCAGCGATGGCCGCCTGCGGTGGCAGTGACGCCACGCCAACCAACCCCTCGCCGGCTCGCTACGACGGCCAGTGGAGAGGCACCACTTCCCAGGGTCGACCGATCAGTTTCACGGTTTCGTCCGACCAGAAAGTGACGGCAATGTCGATCGGATACGTCTTCGGTCAGTGTTCGGGAGTCAATTCGTTTTCCAACCTGAACCTCGACATCGGGTTGCCTCCAACCTTCCCGGGTGTGCCTCGCGCACCCACGCCGTACCCGGGTCCCGGGTTCGGTTATGGGTCAGGCTCCCCGGAAGCGCCGAACTACACGCAGGTCTACGGCTGGTTCACATCGAGTACCACGGCGAGCGGCTCGATGATCTTCGGTAATTACACTGGCTGCGGCAATTCGTTTGGGATCTGGACCGCGGAGAAGCAGTGAGATAGCCCTTTCCGGACCACACCATTGGCTGGTTACTCAGGAACATCACTCGCGAAGAAGCTGGGTATCAACTCAGGGACCAAGCTTCATCTGATCGACGCACCGCCGACGCTCCAAAGACTGCTGGCGCCATTGCCCGACGGCGTCGAGTTCGTACCGACTACGTCAGACACCACGGACATCATTCATGTGTTTTCGACGAAGAAAGCTCGACTCGCAAAAACGCTGGTTGTTATCCGAAAGAGGATGCGACCGAACGCCGTCGTCTGGGTGTCCTGGCCGAAGAAAGCCGCGCGCGTGCCAACCGACCTCACCGAGGATGTGATCCGCGAGCTGGCGCTGCCGCTCGGTCTCGTGGACATCAAGGTCTGCGCAGTGGACGATGTGTGGTCTGGATTGAAGCTGATGGTGCGCAGGGAACTGCGCTGAACAGGTCGAGTCGAGACGCGCATGCCGCTCCTCTTTTCCTACGGCACTCTTCAACAGGCAGACGTCCAACTCGCCACCTTTGGACGCCTGCTACGCGGGCAACGTGACGAGCTCATTGGGTTCGAGCCGTCGTTGGTGCGAATCGAGGACCCGCTATTGGCGGCAGCCAGCGGCAGGACGCATCACGCAAACGTCACGTTCAACGGCAGACGGGACAGCCGCGTAAGTGGGACTGTCTTCGAGATCACAGACGACGAGTTGGCGGCTGCCGATCGATATGAGCGGACGGCCGCCTATACGCGAATCGGCGCTCCACTGGCGTCGGGGAAGCAGGCCTGGCTCTACGTGGACGCTCGTTCCGCGCCCAGAACGTGTCAACCTGGATGAGGCATGCCAAGCGTGGGGAAGGTTCCCGGACAACTCGATCACCTGCTCCTCGGAACGAACGACCGCGATCGCGGGATCGCGTGGTTCGAGGAGCGGACCGGCGTGAGAGCTGCCGTCGGCGGCTCGCATCCGGGTCGAGGCACGCGAAATGCGCTCGTCGCCCTCGGCGGGCGCCGGTATCTGGAGATCATTGCCCCCGATCCCGACCAGGATGCCGCCAATCTACAGCTGAACCTCGGGGCACTCTCCGAGCCCCGGCTGATCGCGTGGGCAGTCACTGCAGACCTCGACGCCCTCGCACAACGGCTTCGCGATGATGGCGACGCCAAAGCCGTGCCGCGCGAGGGATCCCGTTCGCGTCCAGACGGCCTGCTGCTGCAGTGGCGGACGCTGGCGATTGACGCGGATCTGGCAGATCCGGAAATCAATCCCATTCCGTTCTTCATTGAGTGGGTCGCCGGGTCGTTACACCCGTCGCAGGACGCGCCAACGGGTTGCGACCTCGCGTCATTCGAGTTCGAGCATCCGAGTCCGAACCGTCTCGAGTCCAGGCTCGCCGCCCTTGGCATCGAGGCGATCGTGCGACACGCTGCGGTCGTCGGACTCCTCGCGGCTCTGGACACGCCCAGAGGCTGCGTCGTGCTGACGTGAAACCGGAACGGCTGATGGTCTTCGAGTCGCGAAGTTTCATGGCTTCTCAGCCTTTGCTCACGACATGATGTCGCACGGACGCTTACCGTCGACTGATGAGAATCATGATTTGGTTCCTTGCCATTGCGTCGTGGGTTTACCCCGGCCTCGCGTTTGCGAGTGGCCCTTCGGAGACCCCTCAGATGCGGGATGGCATTGCGGGCGGTCTTCTTGCCACGCCAGCGCTCGAGGGCGGTGGTCCGTGGTTCATGCCCGCAGTTCGGGTCAGCGCACCGCTGGGATCGACACACGGAGTCGATCTCGAGCTCGGTCGAATCTTTGGCGGTTCAGGGAAATACGCCGAAATCAAGAGGTTCGCTGGGGGTCAGCTTCGATTCGCGCGAGAACCTGGCTCTCCCGGTTCGAGCGTTCGGTATTGGCTGGCGGGGCTGAGGTACACGGACCGAAAGAAGCGAGACGCGCAGGGGACGTTTCTCCGCCGTGACCCTGATATTTCGGTGTTGGTTGGCCACGGCTGGAAGCAAAGACTTCGAAGCGGCGCATGCGTGCTGAGCGAACTCGGATTTGCCGGCGGAGAGGGCATGATGGTGTATGCGACCATCGGCGTTCAATGGGGCCCGCCGAAGAACGCAGGTACCTGACGCGAATCCTGGCATTGTTCGGCCTCGCCCTCTGGATGTCGCTGGCCGCTTGTGCCACCAGTGTCTCCTCGGCGCCCGACAAAGTTTCGTTTGTGGTGACCGAGGGTCTGCTGATCTCACTGCCAGCGATGGTTGACGGAACGGCCGGGGATTTTCTGCTGGATACCGGCGCCGGGATTCACGTCGTCGCCCCGAGCGTGTTGACCAGGATCTCAGCGCGGCCGGCGGGTCGCTACACGGGCTTCCGCCACACGGGCGAGCGCGTCGACTTTGACATGTATCGGATATCCTCGGTGACGGTCGGCACGACAAGGCTGCGAGAGCCGCTGGTCGGAGGTTGGCCGCTGCTCGATCAATTGAAGATTGCGGGCATTCTGTCCGCCAGGATTTTCGAGCATCATCCGGCCACGCTGGACTTCCGGGCAAAGGAATTAATCTTCGAAACGGCTGAAACCCTGCCGCCGCGCCTGCGATCTGGGAGAAGTGTCCCTCTTGGCATCAGCCGCGATCGCGACAAATCCCTCGAGCTCTTTGCAGATTTCATCCTTACCCGCGGCGGCCGGCGAGCTGAGGCGGAATGCAAGCTCGACACCGGTCTCGATGGCTACATCGTCGACACACGGCTGATGGCGTCGCTGGATCTTGCGAAAGAGTCGGCGACGGTAACGAGACGCGAGACGCGCAGTCTCTTCGGAGCGGCGGAGATCCAATATCACGCGGAGCTCTCAGGCTTCCAACTACGCGATCGGCCTGACGTGGCGGCGACACATGTCGAGGTCGTGTTCAAAGAGCGCCTCACTGCGGACTGCCTGGTTGGCACTCGCTTCTGGCTCGATCGTCTGGTGACCATTGATCTCGAAAATGCTCGGCTGATCGTTCAGTAAATCGGCGCTCTTCGGTTTATGCGATCATACGCGTCTGCGCGTGGGTGCTTGAACGCGCGGGTAACTGCGATGATCCCGACAGCTCTTGCACCTCAAATCGAGGGAATCGCGTCGATTCAGTCGACGGCTGACGAATTCCTCCACGCGTTCGACCGTCGCGTCCAGGCCGGTCTGCTCACGGGACACGCGCACCCGCGGTCCAATTACCGCGCCTTTCAGGTTGGCCCCGGCCAACTCCATGTCAGCGCGGTGACCTGGTGGACGGCTATCAACGTGGGCCTCAACGAACTGGATCTGCAGGTTTCGGCACCCGGTTCGGTCCACTATCGCGTGTGGTACTGGCGTTGGGCGCGATTCGTTCTCGCTTTGAGCGGCAGTCTCGGTGTGATCGGTCTTGTCCTCATCCAGATCTTCGACGTGCGCCACTACATTGCGAATCATCCCGGGACGATGATTCCGGGCCTGTCCCTCGATCAAAACCTGCAGGTCGCGTGGTCGTTGGTTGTGTTCTGGGGGTTCGTCGCGCCCTGGTTGATCATCGCTACGCACAAACGGCCGCTGCGTCGGCTCGTCGCCCGTCTGATCGGCGAGGTGGATCGTTCGGCGTCGACGCTGAAGTGAATCGGGTCATCATCAGATTCAGGCACCGAATGGCCATCACGATCGTTCGATTGGGCACGGCGCGGCACCCGGGCGAAGGACTGCGTCTGGGTACGGTCCGTCGTCCGCCCCGCGGTGTGCCCAAGGCCCAGTATGCGAAGCAGAACTGGTACGACGTGTGGCTGCCGAACCTGTCCCCGAGCGCCGCATTGATCCGGAGTACCAGGATTGCCGAGGACGGAAGCGGTTGGCGCACGTTCGAGCGACGTTTCACCGCGGAGCTCAAGCTGCCGGATCAATCGCACTTACTGGATGCGCTGGCCGCGCTCTCGCACGTTGCTGATTTCTCGGTTGGTTGTTATTGCGAGGATGAGCGGCGCTGCCATCGATCCGTGCTGCGGCGTGAGCTGGCGAAACGGGGGGCGCAGGTTCGGTGACGGCGGCGCACCATTATGGTCATGCTGGCTTGCCTGTTTCTCGCCTTGATCGCCGGGCTCGCGGTGTCCGGGGATCTCCCGGTTGCGGTTCCTGCGCTTTACCTGGCGGCGAGCCTCACCGCTTTTGTCCTCTATCGTGCGGACAAGACGGCCGCAGTGAGTGGCGGTCGCCGAACGCCCGAAGATACGCTTCTCGTCGTGGGTCTCCTCGGCGGCTGGCCCGGCGCGCTCGTCGCCCAGCGACTGGTTCACCACAAATCGCGCAAGGCGTCGTTTCAGCTTCTCTTCTGGATGACCGTTGTCGTCAATTGCGCGGTGCTGGCGTGGTTTTGGTCGGTCCAGCGTTGATCGATCGGCGCAAATCAACCGACCATGGCGATGGGCAGTGATGGCAACCACGACGAGTATGCGCTTGTCGCGGATCTGTACGACTACGTCACGCTCTATCGCGATCGACTCGACATCCCATTCTTCGTCGCATCGGCATGTGCCGCTGGCGGACCGGTCCTGGAAATCGGCTGTGGGACTGGCCGGGTCCTGATTCCAACGGCCCGCGCAGGGGTTGAAATCGTGGGGCTTGACTCGTCTCGGCACATGCTCGAGGTGTGCCATCGACAGCTGGCGCACGAACCACCAGCCGTCCAGTCAGGCGTTCAACTCGTCCACGCGGACATGCGGCGATTCGAGCTTGGCCGGCGATTCAGCCTCGTCACGATTCCATTCCGGCCCTTTCAGCATTTGTTGACCGTCGCGGATCAACTCTCGTGCCTCGCGAGCATTCATCGACATCTTCTCCCCGGCGGCAGGTTGATTTTCGATCTCTTCAACCCTTCGCTCGACTTTCTCGTGAATCGCCCAATCGGTGAGGAGTTCGGCGAGGAACCGGAGTTCACCACGCCTGATGGGCGGCGCGTCACCAGACGACACCGGACGGTCTCGCACGATCGGTTCAATCAAGTCAACGAGTTCGAGCTTGTCTACTACGTCACGCACCCGGACGGACGCGAGGAGCGCCTCGTGCACGCGTTCCATATGCGGTACCTGTTTCGATTCGAAGCGGAGCACCTGCTGGTACGCTCGGGGTTCGCGATTGAGCACCTGTATGCCGGCTATGACAAGAGTGAATTCGGTTCAACCTACCCCGGTGAACTGGTGTTCGTGGCCACCAAGGTGGAGTGCTAAACTGCCGCGGCGCTCGGTCCGAACTCCCATCCCGTGACACAGATGTGCGAGATCGTCACGATGTTCCTGAAATGATCCAGAGAGGCGCACATGGATGAGCCGTTTTTGCTGGGGGTGATCATCTCCGCTTTCCTTGCGCTCGCAGTCGTCGCGCGCATCAAGACCGGAGAGCACGACCGTCGTGCCCTGTCCCGTCTCGAGGCGAAGCTGGATGCCCTGCTCCTGCACGAAGGGATTCGATTCGATCCGTATGCGGAGGCCCCACCTCGGGTGCTCGACGCGTTGCGCCGTGGCGAAAAGATCGAGGCGATTAAAGAGTACCGTGCCGCGACCGGAGCAGGGCTCAAAGAAGCGAAAGAGTACGTGGAGGAACTGCAGCGCCGGTCCGCCCCACGCGTGTAAGGAGAAGAGATGAAATCTCTGACTGCGACAGTTGCGCTGGTTGTCGTCTGCTCGACGGCGGTGGTGCAAAACCAACCCGCCGAACGCGCCAACATCATCTACATCATGACCGACGATCATGCCGCGCATGCCATCGGCGCGTATGGATCGCGTATCAACAAGACACCGAATCTGGATCGTCTGGCCCGCGAGGGCGCGCTGCTGTCCGGGGTGTTTGCGACGAATTCCATTTGCACGCCGAGTCGCGCGGCGATCCTGACCGGCCAGTACTCACACCTGAACGGTGTGACGATGTTCAACCGGTTCGACAGTTCACGAATGACCGTCGCGCGGCTCCTGCAGCAGGGTGGGTATTACACAGGCATGATCGGGAAATGGCACCTCGGAAGCGATCCCATGGGTTTCGATCGATGGGAGATTCTGCCCGGTCAGGGTGCCTACTACGACCCGGTGTTCTACACCGCGACAGATCAGAGGACCTACACCGGCCGATATGCCACCGACGTCATCACCGATTTGGCGATCGACTTCCTCGAGAAGCGTCCCCGCGACAAACCGTTCTTCCTGATGATGCATCACAAGGCGCCGCATCGGCCGTGGCAGCCAACTGAATCGCACGCGGCCGATTTCGCCGAGCAGCACATTCCGGAGCCCGTCACACTCTGGGATTCATATGCGACTCGCAGCGATGCCCTTCACGAAAACCAGCAGCGGGTTGCGGCCGATCTGACCAACCGCGACCTGAAGCTGACGCCGCCGCAAGGCCTCGAAGGGCAAGCGCTGACGAAGTGGCTTGGCACGAAGCCGGACTCCGTGACGGTTGTGCGGGATGGCAAGCACGTGACGCTGACCGGAGAGCCGCTCGTGCGATGGAAGTATCAGCGATACATGCGGAACTACCTGGCAACGGTGCAGTCCGTGGATGACAGCGTCGGACGCGTGCTCGGATTTCTCGACAAGTCAGGTCTCGCAAAGAACACGATGGTCATCTACACAAGCGACCAGGGATTCTTTCTCCGAGATCATGGTCTCTTCGACAAGCGCTTCATGTACGAAGAATCGATCCGGATGCCGTTTCTCGTTCGCTGGCCTGCGAGCGTCAAACCGGGAACGAAGAGCGACGCGATGGCGCTCAACATCGATTTTGCGCCAACGTTCCTCGACGTCGCGGGCCTTCCGGCGTCACCGGAGATGCAGGGGCGCAGCCTGCTCCCTGTTCTTCGAGGAGGGACGCCATCAGACTGGCGCACGTCGATGTACTACCGCTACTATCACGACCGCGGCGATCACAACACGAGGGCGCATTACGGCGTCCGCACGCGCACCCACAAACTGATTTACTTCTGGAAGAAGGACCAGTGGGAGCTGTTCGATCTCGTCAACGATCCGTACGAGCTGCACAATCTGTACGGCGAGCCGGGCCAGCAGGCGCTGACGGCGACGTTGAAGGCGGAGCTCGCCCGGCTGAAGCGCGAGGTGCGCGATGACGATCAGTTGGCGAACGAACAGATTCCCAACGGCGTTGACGGACCGGTCGCGAAGCTGAGAGGGAAATAATCACGTCTGACGCTTGTCAGTCGCTGGTCGCTGGTCGCTGGTCCGCCTGACGCTTGTCAGTCGCTGGTCGCTAGTCGGTAGTCGCAGCCATACAGACCATTTGGTGAAGCGCAAATTGCCAACAAAGGACGCCGGCGGCCGGTCTCGTGCGACTGACCTGCAGGCGTACTTCGCATCACTGTCAGCTGACAAGCGCGCAGCGCTGCAGAAACTCCGGGGAGCCATCCGGGCGGCCGCGCCCGAGGCCGAAGAAGGCTTCAGTTACGGCCTCCCCGCGTTCAGGCTCGGCGGGCGCCCTCTCGTGTGCTACGGAGCCTTGACCCACCACTGCAGCTTCTTTCCCATGAGCCCTGCCGTGATCCGCGCGCATGCGAAGGATCTGAAGAAATACAAAACCTCCAAGGGGACGATCCGATTCGCGCCGGATCGACCGCTCTCAGCTACGCTCGTGCGGAAACTGGTCCGCGCCCGCCTCGCGGAATTGCAGACGCCGCGAAAGTGATTGCGGAGCGTAGCGAGCGCGTCACGATTGCCGGATACTTTCTCGGCACGTACGTCGTGAGCTGGACGCTTTGGGCCGCCGCGGCTGCCATCGCGGGAAGCACCGAATCTCCGCCCTTCGGGATCGTCAGCGGGCCCATCTTCTTGATTGGAGTATTCGGGCCATCGCTCGTGGCCATAGCGCTGACGAATTACAGCGGTGGTCGTGCGGCAGTGGGGCTGCTGCTCTCACAGGTGTTCAGATTGTCCGTGGCCGCGCGCTGGTATCTGTTTGCAGCCGGATACATGATGACCATCAAGCTCACAGCGGCCGTCCTGTATCGGCTGACGTCTGGCACTTGGCCGCCGTTCGGAGAGGAGCCGCTCTACCTCATGGCCTTCGCGATAATCATCTCAACGCCTGTTCAGGCGGGCGAAGAAATCGGGTGGCGTGGGTATGCTCTTCCGCGGCTTGCGGAGCGTCTCGGGCTCGGGGCGGCGAGTATCGTCCTCGGCGCGCTTTGGGCGTGTTGGCATCTGCCGATCTTTTTCATGCGCGGCACCGACTCCTACGGGCAGTCGTTCCCCATGTACCTCTTCAGCGTCATCGCGATCTCGGTCGCTATGGCATGGCTCTATTGGCGCACCAACGGCAGCCTCCTTCTGACGATGCTGATGCACGCGGCGATCAACAATACCAAGGATATCGTCCCATCGGCGGCGGTCGCGGCGTCGAGTCCGTTTGGGTTCAATGCTTCTGCAATTGGCGTACTGACCATATTGCTGCTGTGGATCGGTGCCGTGTATTTCCTTCTTCGGATGCGGTGTTCACCCTCGACGAGGTAGTTCCCTGGGGCCGTTCGTTCGGCGAGTATCAACGCATGTTCGCGCTGACGGACGCCGACATGGGTTTGAGAATCCTCGGCTGCGCGGACGGCCCGGCCAGTTTCAATGCTGCGGCCACTCGACGCGGCATGCGAGTGACATCCTGCGATCCGATGTATCGATGCGAGGCGGCTGAGATCCGCCAGCGGATCGCGGCCACCTACGACACCGTCCTCGAGCAAACGCGAAAAAATGCCGCCGAATTCGTCTGGACTGCGATCACGTCCGTCGAGGAACTCGGCGCCATGCGCATGGCTGCCATGACGGAGTTCCTGGACGACTACGATCGTGGCAAGGAAGAAGGGCGATACCTCGACGCAGCCTTGCCGGCGCTACCGTTCGCGGGGGGATCGTTCGATGTGGCGTTATGCTCACATTTCCTCTTTCTCTATTCAACGCAGCTCGGACAGACGTTTCATCGCGCCGCGCTCGACGAGCTGTGTCGGGTCGCCGCCGAAGTCCGGATCTTCCCGCTGCTGGCACTTGGCGGGTACCGGTCCCCCTTGGTTGAAGAGAATGTCGAACGTCTACGCGGCGCTGGGTTCGAGCTGACCGTCGAACGGGTGCCGTACGAATTCCAACGCGGCGGTAACGAAATGATGCGCATTCGCCGTCGAAGCTTGGCCCGTGCTTTTGCCGAGAAGCAGATTCGAGGAGCATAATCCCGGCGACATCTTTCTTCCATGTTCGTTGGACACCTCGCCATTGCTCTTGCCGCCAAGCGCGCTGCGCCAACCGTAAGTCTCGGTTGGCTGATGGCTGGAGTCACAGCGCTGGACCTGCTGTGGCCGATCTTTCTGCTGGTCGGGATCGAGCACGTGAGCATCGTTCCTGGTGCCACCGCCGTCAACGCCCTCGTCTTCGATTCCTATCCCTGGTCGCACAGCCTGATCATGTCAGTCGTCTGGGCGGTCGCCTTTGTCGGTCTCGTGCGTTCGAGCGGCATCCGCGGTTCCGCGATGCTGCTGGGCGCGCTCGTTGTGAGCCACTGGGTGCTCGATTTCGTGAGTCACGTACCGGACATGCCGCTCTGGCCTGGATCGTCACCACGATTCGGCCTTGGCCTCTGGAGATCGATCGCATGGACGTTCATCGTCGAAGGGACGATGTGGGCGGCCGGTATCGTTGCTTACGTTCGATTTCAGGCGATCGACCGCTGGAGGTCGCGCATCGCATTCTGGTCATTGATAGCTGTGACCACGGCGATGTGGATCGCCGGACCGTGGTCGCCGCCTCCGCCAAATGCTCGAGCGCTCGCCTGGTTTGCGCTGGTTGGGTGGATAATCATTCCGTGGGCGGCGCTTGCCGAGTCACCACGCGGTAGCAGTGGGACAGCCCATCGGCGAGCTGCCCGGGCAAAGCCGATCATGAGGAATAGCCAGACGTGAAGCCGTACAATCGGCAGTCGGAGTCGTACTGGCGCATTGCGCTCGATCTATGGTCGGCAAAGGTACTCGTCTGGGTCGCTAGTGTTGGGCGCGACGCCGAACTCACTCCCGACGCGCACACTTACTTCTTCGATCGATACCGCCGGTTAGCCGAATACCATCGCCAGCACGGACGATACGGGAAAGCCAAACGGGTCCAGTCGAAGGCCGACGAGCACTATCGCCCCGGTGGCGGTGACGAGCCGCCGTATGCGGCGGCGATGGCGATGCCGCGACGGCGGTTCACGCGGACGGATGCCGTGAGCCGGACGCGTCTGAACGGCCCGGAGGATGCGGCGTGAGTTCGCGGTGGCATTCCGTTGACCGAAGTCGGTTTTGGCCGGGAGCGAAGAGTGCTTGACGTTGCGGCCCGACACAACGGTGAAGCATTCATGTAGCATTCACCCCTATGGCGGACGCCGAGGGCTCCCCGCAAGTCCAGCCGAACACGTTGACGCTCTCAACCCCGGCTGCCGTGCACCACGACCGGGGCCGTACGCTGTTCAAGGTCCTGCTCGAGGTGGTGCTGATCAGCACCGGAGTATTCCTGGGGCTGGCCGGAGAACAGTGGCGGCAGGATCGACAGCAGCGTGAGCTCGCGCGCACGTCACTGCGACGCTTCGGCGCCGAGATTCAAACGAACCGCAAGGCCGTGGCGGCCGTCAAGGACTACCACGCGACGCTGTTGCAGAGCCTGAAGGCTTACCTGGCGAAGGATCGCAAGGGCAGGAACACCGCCGACGTGCAGATACGGGGGCTGCAGTTCGTGGCCTTCGAGCACACAGCGTGGGATCTCGCGCTCGCGACGCAGGCCCTGACCTATCTCGACCCCGAGCTCGCGTTCGCGCTCTCTCGCATCTACAACGTTCAGACGTCATACTCCGAATTCACGCGCGGCATGACGCAGGCGATGTACCTGCTGCCGTTCAGAGAGAACTTCGACGCTTTCGCAGGCGCGGCCGAGGCCTATTACGGCGATGCGGTGTATTACAACGCGAGACTCCTCGAGATGTACGATGAGGCTCTACAGCGAATCAGCCGGACGCTTGGCGAGTCGCTCGAGTCCAGATCCGCGCCGTGAGGAAAGTATGAGAGGACGACTGCTGCTGATTGCGATCTGCGCGCTTGCCGGACGCATGGCCGCGTCACAGCCGCCAGCCACCGACTCGCTCATCGCGCGCGCCAAATCTCTCGAGTTGAGCACGCCCTACGTGCCGCCGCCGGGCGATCCGCTCGAACATCACACATCAGGGTTCGCGAAGGTGATGTGCTCAGCCGTCTTCATCACCGGATTGGATCCCGACTTTGCTCGCGAGAACGTCGGCTACTTCACCAGTCCGTACGTCGAGCGGGGGAAAGTCGGCAAGCCGGTGGTGGACCGGGAGAACAAGGAAGTGCGGATCACGTTGCCCAACGGGACGACGCGTGTGGCGAAGTACCTGGGGAGTCAGGGATGCGTGACCCTCCCCGTCGGTCAGACGACGGTGAATTTCAGGCCCGTGGACGTGAAGAGCCGTCTGCCCGATCCGTCGACACAGCCGTGGCCGATGGGTGACCGGCTCAATGACGAGCCTCTGCCCGCACGAATACACGGCGAGAAGCTCAAGCAGGCAGTAGCTGCGGCGTTCGAGCCTGCCGAAGGCATGACGGCCGCGTTCGTGGTGACGTGGCGAGGCCGGCTGATCGCCGAACGTTATGCTGAGGGCATTACCAATCGAACGGCACTCGAAAGCTGGTCGATGGGGAAGAGCCTGACGGCGACGCTGCTCGGAGTGTTGATCCGCCAGGGTGTCTACGATCTCTGGCAGCGTGCGCCGATTCCAGAGTGGCAGAGCGAAAAGGATCCGCGTGCCGCCATCCGCATCGCAGATATCCTCCGGATGTCGAGCGGGCTCCGCATTCGCGCGCCGCAGGATCCGGACTTCGATCGCTCCGGCCCGTATCCCGATCACCTCTATCTGTATACGGGCGCCGTCAATTCATTCCAATACGCAGCCACGCGTCCGTTGCAGTGGCCGCCAAACACGGTGGGACGTTACCGGAATACGGATCCGGTTCTCATCAACTACCTGATCCGTCTTGGCGTCGAGAAGCGGAAGCAAGACTACCTGTCCTTTCCGCAGCGCGCGCTCTTCGACAAAATCGGAATCCGGAACATGGTGATCGAGACGGATCCGTTTGGAGACTTCCTCGGGCAGGGTTACGTGCTCGGCTCGGGTCGAGACTGGGCGCGTTTGGGAAATCTCTATCTTCAGGACGGCCTCTGGAACGGCGAGCGGATTCTCCCGGCCGGTTATGCAAAGTTCGTTAGCACGCTCGCACCCGCCTGGCTCGCCGACAAGCGGCCGATCTACGGCGGATTCTTCTGGATCAACGGTGCCGGCGAATTTCCCGTACCCAAGGATGCGTACTACATGGCGGGCGCCGGCGGCCAGAACACGCTCATCATTCCGTCCCATCAACTCGTTGTTGTCCGGATGGGGCATTTCAAGGGCGCCACACCCGGCGCCGAGAGCTTCAGAAGGGCACTGTCGCTGCTGATGGAGGCGGTGCCGACAAGCTGACCGCGCATGCGAGACCGGTTCCTGGCGCTTGCCGTTCTCTTCACCGCCGTCATCACGGCCGCCGCGCAGTCTGATGGTGGCCAACGCTCCAGCGCGTCGGCTGCGGCGTACGACGGTCGTTTCACGTTTGTGCGGCTCCGGTGGGGATCCGATTTCGGGTCATCCCGCCGCGGCGGCTTCGGCGCCGCGTGGAATCACGACTACCCGCGCGCCGAGCACCACCTGTCACTGATCCTGCGGGAGTTGACCGCGCTCGATATTCGCACTGACGCGAGTCTGATCCTCACGCTCGACGACCCGGAGCTGTTCAAGTACCCCATGGCCTTCATGTGGGAACCGGGGTTCTGGAATCTCACCGACCGCGAGGCGGCGTCGTTTCGAGCCTACCTGCGCAAAGGTGGCTTTGCCGTGTTCGAGGACTTCGACGGCCCCGAACAATGGCGCCACTTCGAGGCGCAGATGCGAAGAGTGCTGCCCGACGGCCGGTTCGTCAAACTGGACAATGTGCACGGCATTTTCAATGCGTTTTTTGCGGTGAAGGATATTGACGCGATCGTGCATCCCATGTCGGGCATTCGTCCGAGTTACTACGGCCTGTTCGAGGACAACGATCCGTCAAAGCGGCTGATCGCCGTGGCAAACTACGATAATGACGTCCCAGAGTACTGGGAGTGGTCAGGGCAAGGCCTCTACCCGTTCGACGCCTCGAACGAAGCCTACAAATTGGGCGTCAATTATGTCATTTATGGTTTGACCCACTAGTCGCGGCTGGCGCGGTCGGTTCCTGGTGTGCTCCAGATCGTGCGCTACAATCCGGGCGATCTGCTTTGATGCTGACGGCACATGACTTCCGTCGAATCGCGCTGGGGATGAAGGACGCGATCGAAGCCGCCCACATGGGGCATCCCGACTTTCGTGTCAACGGGAGAATCTTTGCGACGCTTCATGCGGACAACCAGTGGGGCATGGTCAACCTGACGCCAGAACAGCAGCAGCAGTTCATGCACGATGCGCCGCGGGTATTCGTGCCGGAGAGCGGCGCCTGGGGCCGGCAGGGGTGTACCGCTGTTCGGCTGGATGCCGTTGATGAAGAGACGCTCGGCGAAGCGTTGACTCTGGCGTGGCAGAATACGGTCACGCGTGCGGCCGCCGCACGAAAGTCAAATCGGAAATCCAAGCGGGCGCCTCGCTCGCGCAAAGGTTGACGATGGTTTTACATCTTTCAAAGAAGCGGTATGCTCGATGGCTTTTGGCCATCACTGTCGTGGTCGCGTTGCTGATTGCCGGCACGAACTGGCTCATTGCCACCGGGGTCCATGCCGCCGGCCAGGCGGCACTTCGCGATCATCCCGGAGATCGCGTCCTGGCACTCATCGCGTATGTCGATTCGCCACATCACTCGTTCCGGGAGCGCAACCGGGCGGTCTGGGCGCTCGGGCAATTGGGGGATCGGCGTGCGCTGCCAGTACTCGAGAAGCACTTCACCGGCGAGGCATGTGACCACCAGCGGCGCCTGTGCCAATACGAATTGCGCAAGGCTCTCGAGCTGTGCCGCGGCGGCACGAACATGCTCGGAGCGATCTGGCACTGATCGATTCTCATGAAGACCAAAACACGTCGCGCCCGGCGGAGTGCCGATCGGGTTCTCCGGCCCATAGCGCGCGACAGCGAACGCTTCGAGTGAAACGACGTGGCGACATGTCCGAACGGGTATCTGGTGCTGGGCAGATAGCGCGTGGTACGGATTAGGGCTCACTCGCAGCCGCTGATCGTCTTCGTCGTCGTTCTCGCCGTGTTGAATCCGTCGTGCTCGTCTGTGGCCCCTTCCGTCACCACACACATCACGTTCATCGAGAATGTCACCCTCATTTCGCCGGAGCGCGACGCGCCGCTGGAAGAGGCGGACGTCGTGATCCAGGATGGACGGATTGCGCAAGTTGGAGAGAACCTGCGGCCCGCGGCTGGCGCGCAGCGACTGGACGGACGCGGGCGCTACCTCATACCCGGTCTTATCGACTCCCACGTTCACGCCGGGCATCCAGTCGCGCTCGATGATGACGTCATCGACAAACGGCCGGAGCTGCTAGCCGCCTATCGCGCACACGTGCCGCGCGCGTACCTGGCGTTTGGATTCACCACGGTTCTCGACGTCGATCCGACTCCTGAAGAACTCGCGTGGTTTGACAGGACGCCGCTTCATCCACGCCTCTACCATTGCGGGCGCGCTGTACGAGTCGCCGGAGGATACGGAGCGCAGCGTATTCCTCCAAGTTTGGCCGAGAAGGACTTTCCATCGCTTGTGTACGAGCCATCGCAGGCGGAGCGATGGCCGGCGACGCTCGATCACGAGCGCCACTCACCCGCACGAATCGTCCAGCGCGCCGCAGAAGAAGGGGGTGCCTGCGTCAAGGTGTTCGTGGAACGCGGGTTTGGTGTGTTCGACTGGCCCGTGCCACAGCCCGATACACTGGACGCGCTCCGCGCGGAAGCGACCAGAAGAGGATTGAAGCTGGCCGTGCACGCGACGAGCGTCGAGAGCTGGCGGGCCGCTCTTAACGCGCACGCCGATGTCATCGCGCATGGCCTATGGCATTGGCCCGGCCCGCGGCTGAACTCCGCAGCTCCGGGCGAGGCTCGAGCGGTGATCGAGGCAGCAGCCAGGGCCGGCGTGCGGGTGCAGCCGACGCTGCGCGTGCTCCAATCCGATCGGTCGATCTTCGATTCGACCCTGCTCGACGATCCGCGCCTCGCGTGGTCACTGCCGGAGGAGATCCTCGCGTACCTTCGAACGCCAGAGGCCCAGTCTGTCAGGCGAACCATGGCTGATGCGTACGAACAGGCCGCGCGCAGCGTGGGTGAGACTTCCGGTGCGGCGGCGCTGATCGCGGTGGCGATCGAGCGGGCGAAGGCAACGACACGTCTGATGGTGGAGGCTCAGGTGCCGCTGATCTTCGGCAGCGACACGCCGTCCGGAGAAGGACTCGGCAATCCGCCAGGCTTGAACGGCCGCCTCGAGTTACAGGAGTGGAGCGAAGCCGGTATTTCGCTGATTCGCATCCTTCGCGCGGCCACACTGGACAACGCCGTCGCATTTGGCTTGGAACGCGAACTCGGGTCGATTGAGGTTGGCAAGCGGGCAGATCTCGTGCTGCTCACGGCCAATCCGCTGCAAAGCGTCGGTGCCTACGATGCCATTGAAACCGTGTTGCTGAACGGAGAACCGATCGCTCGCGAATCGATGCGCCCGGCGCACTCTCCTGACGGGAAAGGCAGATAGTGCGTTCGACCAGATTCGCCAGCCGCGTATTCCTGATTGCGGGCGTGTACGGCTTGATCGTGCTGCTGCCGCAGTACTTTCTCCTGGAAAAGACCAGCCGTGACTTCCCGCCCGCCATCACCCACCTCGAGTACTACTATGGGT
>JBAROV010000032.1:0-103171 GCA_049642465.1 Vicinamibacterales bacterium | reverse complement strand
GGAACGGAGCGAGCCGGCGAAGCGGGAGCGAGTGAAGCGAGCCTAAGCGAGCGGCCGGAGGGAACCGCCGCGCAGCGGCGGCCGCGAGCGCCAATAACGGAGAGGTACCGAAGTGGTCGTAACGGGGGCGCCTCGAAAGCGTCTTGTCCGCAAGGGCACGTGGGTTCGAATCCCACCCTCTCCGCCATCCTTCGCTCGCCTGTCATCGTGAGCGAGCTACGGATGGCAAGCCAGCGAGCTCACTCCGCCGAAAGGCGAAGGATGGCCCCCCACCCGACTCCTCTAGAGGCAAACGTAGGACCACTGGCGCGCTTCTGTTAACAGCTTGAACTGCTTGTACCGTAAAGACTTAGAGGCAGGCCAGACGCGCTTGACATTCCGTCGTCGTTTCAAACTGAAACGATTCGGCTCAATGTAAAAGCTGGATGGCGTGCGCTGTTCAGGGCGTGACGCCTTATCTCGCCTCTCCTTCGCACTCGGGGCAGTGACGCTGGACGTAGCGAAGCCATTCGATCAGGTCGTCAGGACCGGGTAGATCGTCCCCTGTTTTTCCCTCGGCGACGTGATGAATCTCTCCCCATCGATCCGCAACGACGATGCCTGGGCTCGGGACGCCTGAGACGCTGTCTCGGGTGATGACGCACACGCTGTCATCGCCGGTCAACTCGGACATCTGGGCTGTGAGCTGGTCGACGAACTTGCTGCTGGCCGCCGATTCCGCATGAGGCAGCAAGACAAGCACGAGGTTTTTTCGCTGCCAGATGTCGGAGTAATTGAAGCTCTCGCCACTGAAAGTCGTCACGGTGAAATGTGGAACGAGATCGCCGGTCTGAAGCATCAGGCTCCCCTCCTGGCCAACGTGAACATTCATCGGTGCAGGTCTCGCCATCCCGGGAGTCCACGAGGGAGGATCGCTTGCCGGAAACGAATCGGCAAGAACGTCGTCCATCCACGTGGGCGCAGCATGCACGAGAGCAACGGGACTCATGATCCCCTCCTCGTCTGAGCATACGCCCGTGGCACCATCGCTACGCCGCGGGTTGCCACTCGTCACGCTTCCTAGAGACCGCCGGTCGAGCTGGGACTGCCAGAACAGGACAAGGCGCTTCCTCCAAGCGCGCGAGTCCCTTCACGAATTCAACCTCCGTTGTTTGATGGCCAGCAGAGTGCCGACGACGTGAGGAGAGCAAACCACGGTCCGGTGTATGCAACGGACACCTTACGTAGATCCTATTTAGCCAGCTTGAGCGCGATTTCATTCTGAAACGGTCGTTTCACACTGAACTGCCGAGAGTCCGCCCGATCCCGCGTTTTTGTTCTGAAAGCGACCGGATCGGAAGTTGCTCTTGAACACAGCGGGTGCACGCCGGTCGAAGCCGTTGTGCAAATCGGCATGCTTATCTGCTTTACCCCCTTGCTCCGTGCCCGCCATCGTTGCGGCGGCGTCGGCGGCGCCTTCGTCGCGAGGAGACAGTGCTCTCCTCGCTGGCGGTCGCGCCAATGCCGCAAGGCACTGACGCCGCTGCTCCCGTCAGCCGGCGCGTCCCGGCTGCTCTTCTCACTCTGATTGATCTTGCCGCCGGGCAGACAGGTGCCTGGCGTAGACCTGCGGGCGCGAGCAGCGTCTACGGACTACTTTGAGCGGTTGAACACCCGGCAGGGGCGAAGGCTGATTCTCACCAACACGAGGAGTGGGTCTGACATGAATCCGTACGTAATGCTTGGCTCGGGAATTGGGACGTCTGAGGCAGCCTCGCTGTCCGCGCGCCTCGCCGCGTGGCACGACGCGATGGTGGCGCACGAGCGCCGCCTCCGCTCAGGCCGAATGGCTGACACGTGCGACGACGAGTGCCCGCACGTCGAGGCGCGCACGCTGTGGGCGGAAGCGTTGGCGACATTTGGAGCACGCGCTGGTGAGCTGACATTTCTACGCTCACGCGCAATCGGCGCCTCACGTCAATCTGAGGAGCGAATTGCGCCGACCGACCGTGTGTCGGAGGCTGCCGATATCGTGCACCGTCCGAGTCGAACGCTGGATTCAGCCACTCCGCGACGATCTCAGTCCGTCACCGGTTCGTCGGACCAATCGCCGTCGACCGCGGAGTTTCGACCATGACTCTTCGCGGGATGCTCGGCAGTGACGTTCAGCGCTTTCAGAAGCAGATCGACGACCTGCTGGATCGCGAGGACAGCTTTATCGTCCTCTTCGACGGAAGTCGACTGGTGAGCTACGCCCAGGGATTCGGAGTGTCACCGTGTCAGCTCGAGCTGCTGACCGTTGAAATTGAACGGGCTATACGAACCGTCATCGGCGGACAGTCGCTAACGAACAGGAGGAATAGGAGGAACCGTGAGAAAAGCAAACAAGGAAACAATCGTGGCGCTGGCGCTGGCCTTTTTCAGCATTTGGGTCGTTCTGGCCGTGGGCATCACAGCGGTGTGGCTGGCGTCGGAAGTGAGAGTGTTCGGTCTGGTGATCCTGCCGACAGCCATAGTGGCAGGACTGCTGGTCGTGTACTTCGACTGGCGAGCGAAGCTGCGTCGTCGAGTGCTGGCTGAGCGTGACACGTACCGGAAGGCCGCGTGAGGAGGAATCGTGCTTTACACAAGTAATACCATCGAATATCGGGACAGTACTCTCGCGACGATTGTGCCGGCCGCCGTAGTGATTCGTCACGGCGTTGACGAACTCAGGGATCGAAGAGAGCGCCTCGCGGCCGAGCGCGCGATCGACGACGTCCTTGCGGATTCGTTTCCAGCGAGCGATCCTCCATCGTGGAATCCAGGTATCACCCGTCTGGCTCTCGGCGGCAACTTGGCAGACCGTGCGTCGGGACACACCCCGCTCACCGATGCGGGGGAGCGATGGCACGGGTTCAGTGATGTCGTTGACGTCTCGCGGCCAACACGCGAAGGACGTACGTTTCTTCAAGGACTAGTTTCCCTCACGGGAGCAGCGGGCATCGCGCTGGCGGTCCCATTCGTGATCCTCCTGATCGGATTGCCCATCGCGCTTGCCGTTCGAGGTCTTCTCGAAGTGGTTGGCTGGGTGCTCGGCGTAGCCATTCGCTAGATCGCCGCAGATCGTGGCCCCACTCCAATGGTGCCTCGAACGGCGAACACGACACGGCTGACTTGGCTCATGCCAGTTGTCAAAATTGAGGTATTCGTGGCGGTAGATGTGTCAGGCGTTGGCGGGACGCATGGAGCTTGGACTCGTTTCCTCGCTGTCAATAGAATGGACCCACAGGCTGATGTGAAACGACTGCCGCACCCCGAGCCGATGGATCTGGAGCACCTGAACCTCGCCTCGCTGCTCGATTTCCGCCCTGATCAAGGGATCATCCGGCTCCATGAGCAGCGCGTCGTGATTCTGAGCGCTGCCGCAATGGGTCTTCTGCGGAAGGAACTGATTGACACGTTGGGACTTGAGACCGCGAGACGCCTCATGTTGCGGTTCGGGTACGCAGACGGGTACCACGATGCGGTGAGCCTGCGCGATCGATCCAAGTGGGAGACCCTCCTGGAGGGCCTCTGGTCGGGCGCAGTGCTTCACAGCCTTGAAGGGATTGTCCGGGCCGAAATCACCAAGGTCGAACATGACGCCGCTTCCGGTCGATTCGAGGAGGAAGTGTTCTGGCACGATTCCTACGTCGCCGAACAGCACGTACACCACTATGGCAAGAGCGACGTACCGGTGTGCTGGTCGTTGGCGGGTTATGCGAGCGGGTACGTGAGCGCCTGTCTCGGACAGGAGATTTACTTCCGCGAAACCGAGTGCCTGGCGCAAGGTGCTGCGAGGTGTTCCGTCGTTGGAAGGGATGCGGCTAGTTGGGGCGACGATCTGGAGGCGCTTCGGGTCGACTTTCAGAGCGTGGATCTGGGGCAGGAGGTCGAACGCCTTCGGCAAGCTGTTCACAAGCGTCTACAAGAACTCGAGCGTCGTGAACGCCACGTCGCGAAACGTGAGCGCGAACTCAACCTCCTTCGCGAGCGCGTTGCGCGCCACGCCGCCTCCAAGCACTTCATCGCAGGCAGTGCAGCGATGCAGGAGGTCCTCGAGCTTGCGGGACGCGTGGCCCCGCTGGATACGACGGTCTTGGTCTATGGAGAGAGTGGCACAGGGAAAGAGTTCATCGTTCGTCTCATCCACGATCAGAGCCCGCGCGCCACGGGTCCGTTCATATCGATCAACTGCGCGGCCCTGACCGAGACGCTTTTGGAATCCGAGCTCTTCGGCCACGTGCGGGGCGCGTTCACGGGTGCCGTGAGAGATAAAGCGGGTCTGTTCGAGGTTGCTGGAAACGGCACGCTGTTCCTCGACGAGATCGGTGAAGTCGCGCCGACCGTTCAGGCGAAGCTCCTGCGAGCGCTCCAGGAGCGTGAGATCCGCAGGGTCGGTGCGGAGCGAAACATCAAAGTTAACGCCAGAGTAGTCGCGGCGACCAATCGCGATCTGCGTGCGGCGGTCGAGGCTGGTACGTTTCGCGAGGACCTGTATTTTCGTCTCGGCGCGTTCGTGATCACTGTGCCGCCATTGCGCGAACGCCGCGAGGACATCCCCCCGCTGGTCCACGATTTCCTGGGACGGGCTGCTGCACGTGTGAAGAAGGACGTGAAAACTGTCTCGGCGGATGCCATGACGGCTTTGATGAACTACAGTTGGCCGGGCAACGTTCGAGAGCTCGAGCACGCTATCGAACGCGCTGTGATCGTTGCCCGCGGGGACAGCGTCAAGGTCCGCGAACTGCCGCCCGAGGTCTCACAGAAGACTCGCCTGCGCGCGACCGACGACAGCCTCGACCTTCAGGCACAGGAACGCGCCATGATCGAGCGCGCGCTGGAGCGTTTTCGCGGCAACCGGCGCCAGGCGGCTGACGCGCTGAAGATCAGCACCGTCACGCTTTGGCGCAAGATGAAGCAGTACGGACTTGGCGCGTAACTTCTGATTTCTCTCCCACCGGCTTCGAGGCAGATTTCATTCTGAAGCCGTGCGTTTCTGTACGAAACGCTCCTGAGCGGTCGTCACGAAAGCCACAGCAGGCAACTCCAGGTTTTCGGCATGGAGGTGCCGTGCCGCACGTGGCCTGGCCCTTGCCTTCATGAAGAGAGAGGGCAGCGTGTGCCTTCATGCTGGAGAACATCGCGGGAGTACTGAAGCGGCTCGGCTGCCTGAACCTATGGAACCCATGCGCATCGAAGTAATCGATGAAGACGAATCAAGTAACGCGCAGGCTCGAACCTATGCCGAGTACAAAGTGTTCGCGGCGCTTGCCCAACACACGCAGCATGTTCGCGGGGCGCGAGTAGTCCTGCGACGGGACAAGCGCAACGGGACGTGCGACACCGTTGCCTGTGCAGTGACGGTGGCGTTGGTGCCGTCCGGCTCCATTCGCACCTGCGTATGGGGACAGCATGCGTATGCGGCGATTAACCGTGCCGTTGAACGCATTGGCGACATCATGCGCCGGCGAGCGGCGTGAGCGGTTGCGCCCGTTCTGGCTCGAGAGCGATGAAAAGGGCCGCTCAGCGACTCATCGATCCAGACCTGAAGACGCTAACGGGTGCAGCGTTCGACAAGGTGTACGCCGATCGCGAGGGCGATGTTGCGGGTCGAATAGTGAAAGACACCTTTGCCCCTGGGTGGCCGGGAATTCCGGCACGCTGGACGTCGAGTGCCAAGAGCGGCCTGGGCACCGCTGTCAGTCGCGACAGCCGGGTGTGGTTCACGCTGTTACTGAAGCCGGGAATACGCGTCCCGATGAAAAGGGCACACCTCGCCCTCGTATCGCTTGCAGAACCCCACGATGAGGCCCCCGGCTACGAGATTCACGGTCTGGGCTCCAACGAAAACCGCATCACCAATCATCGACGCATGAATCAGAAACAGTAATGCGGCCGTGCACCAGAGAGAGAACGCCGAAATGCTGATGCCAGCTGTACAGCGCTCCTTTATCAGGTGAACGATTTGCGGAATGTAGCCGACGATTACTAAGCCCGTCGCCACGAAACCAAGGATCTGGGTGGTAGTCATCAGGACCTTCTTCTACGCTGAGACGCTACGGACTTGCTTGTAGTGAGCGCAGGTCGACGCCTTCGTCCCGCAGCTGCTCGAGATCCACTGCGCGCCGGGACTTGATGAGTGGCATGACACGCCGCACGTCTTTCGCGCGGTTGAGACCGACAGCGGCATCGATTCGGCCATCGTTCACATAACACGCGAGGTAGCTGCGGGAGTCCAGGTGGCCACGTACGACGAGCTGCTCCCATGTCGTGTGAAACCCGGCGTACTGCAGGTTTGCCTCGTACTGGTCAGACCAGAACCAGTGGACCTCGTCGTACGGGATGCGTTTGCCGAGCATATTGCGTGCGGCAGCCGCGCCTTGCTTGATGGCGTTCTGCCAATGTTCCACCCGGATCCGGCGATCGAAGATCAGGTGATAGTGATTCGCGACGTCACCTGCAGCGTACACGCCGCTGACGTTCGTCTGGCAGTACTCGTCGACGACGACGCCGTTGTCCACCGGGATTCCGCTGCCTTCGAGTACCTCCACCGCCGGTTCGATGCCGATGCCAACGACGACGAAGTCGCAATCAAGACGCAGCCCTGCTTTGGTGACGACGTGCTTCACGCGTCGGGTTCCTTCAAAGGCGGCGACGGTGTCCTCGAAGATGGTGCGAACACCATGAGCGCGGTGGAGGTCGGCGATAGTCTGGCCGACTGCCTCGCCGAGCACGCGGAAGAGGGGCGTCTTCGACGGGTCGATGGCGACGACATCCAGGCCTTTCTGTCGAAGCGAGGCCGCCACTTCCGAGCCGATGAACCCCATGCCTACGACGACCACTCGGCGGCCGGCAACGATCTCTTTCCGAATGCGATCGGCGTCCTGGACCGTGCGGAGACCGTAGATGCCTTCAAGGTCGGCGCCGGGAATCGAGACGCGCCGGTTCCGCCCGCCCGTGGCAATCAGCAGGGCGTCGAACGGCACTTGACGGTGATCCTCGAGCTCCACCATGCGGGTTGACGGATCGATTCGCGTCGCTCGCGTGCCGAACATCGTTTCGATGCCGTGCTCCGCGTAGAACGAGGCCGGACGCACCAGCGCCTTGTCGAATGGGACGTCCCCGCGAAGGTACGCCTTGGACAGCGGCGGCCGTTCGTAGGGCAGCTCGTTCTCAGCACCGATGAGCGTCACGGTCCCATCAGCGCCTTCTTCACGCAGCGTGATGGCAGCGGTGGCGCCGGCCAGGCTGGCGCCGACGATCACGTACCTCGAGGCCATCACAGCTCGATCTGTAACGCATCCCCCGCGATCCGGACGGGATATACCTTGACCGGCACCGTCGCCGGAGGGGCGAGCACATTCCCCGTCCGCACGTCGAACTCGGAACCATGGCACGTGCACGTCAGGGTTGTGCCCGCCAGTTCCCCATATTCAGCAAGCGAGCACTGCTCATGCGTGCACTCGTCGTCGAACGCGTAGTACGTGCCGCCGACGTTGGCCACCGCGATCCGTGTGCCCCGCACATCGATGGCCGTGACGCCGCCCACCGGTATCTCGCTCGTCTTGGTTGCCGTCACAAATTCCGTTGCCATTAGTGCACCCTCCTCGGTGAACGTCCTCGCGGCACCTGTCCCGAAGCGCGTTAGAGCGACTTCAGGAATTCAACCAGATCCGCCTTCTGCGCGGTAGTGAGATTTGTGATGCCGACGGTGGTGAGCTGCCCCAGGTCGTTGACCTTCCCTTGCACGCCGACGACCGCATTCAGCCGCAATAATTCGACGGTCACAGCGGGGTTGGTCAGATCAACCTGTTCGGCCTGCAGCGCCGCGATGATCTCGGGCGGCAACGCCTCGACGTCGACCTTGAGGCCCACCGCCAGCGCGGTCGCCGGCGGGACCGTCGCCACCACTTCGTGCATCCGCAGCACATCGGTCCACAACTGCTCGTCGCCGAAGGTGTCGTAGCGGAAAATGGCTTGCCCCCGTCGGTGGTTGCCCGCGCCCTCGTCAGAGAGACCGGCCGTTTGGCTTGCGGTGAGAGCCGGCGGGAACTCTGCGACGGCGAACGTCAACGCGAGCGCGAATACTATCGAAGCTGCACCGATAAGTCGCATGGCCGGTTACTCCTTGTCGCCGCGAGCCCTTCGCGGCTGACGCGCAGCACATCAAGGCAAGCAACGCGCCACACTGTCGGCCCAGGCCGCTTAGCGATCCGGCGCAGGAACTCCTTTCGTTTTGAAATCCTGCAGTTTCATTCTGAATGTCCGGGCCGGAACTCGAGGCGAAGCAACCTGGATTGGCGGGCCATTCGCCGACCCGGGATGTGGCCCGCAGCCTGCACTTCAACACCGCAGACAAGGGGGAGTCGCAGGCTCGCCAAACGACAGAAGCCGAAAAACGCAGAGTGTCGAGCGGTTGCTTCCGATCTCAGGTCATACGTTCATGTTCTTGGAGTCTTCATGAATCCACTCCTCGGATTGAATCAACACCGCCAATTCGTGTGGTTGGACCATATCAGCCGCAGCCTGGTCAGGGGCGGTGGGCTGCAGCGATTGATTAATGTGGACGGCCTGGGCGGCGTGACCAGCAACCCGACGATCTTCGAAAAGGCGATCGCCGGCAGCACCGACTACGATGCCGGGCTGCATCGCGCGCTCGATGCAGAACGCAACATCAGCAATCGAGCGCTCGCCGAACGCGTGATCGTCGAGGACATCCAAATGGCGGCTGATGTCCTTCGACCGGTGTACGACTACAGTGAAGGCGCAAACGGTTTCGTCAGTCTCGAAGTCTCGCCAGGCTCTGCCCACGACACCGCAGCCACCATCGCCGAAGCGCGGCATCTCTGGCAGGTCGCGGCTCGACCTAACGTGATGATCAAGGTGCCGGCCACTCAAGAGGGTGTTCCGGCGGTTGAGGCGCTGACAGCTGAGGGCATCAACGTCAACATCACGTTGATGTTCTCGCTTGAACACTACGAGGCCGTGGCCCAGGCCTACCTTCGAGGCATTCAACGCCACCCCGAGCCGCAACGAGTGACATCGGTTGCATCGGTATTTGTGAGTCGACTCGACGCTGTCGCGGACCGTCTGCTCGAGACGATCGGCTCGCCCGACGCGCTCGCTTTGCGGGGAAAAATCGCGATCGCGAACGCCAGGCGCGTCTACCGCCGGTTCCGTGAGCTGTTCGACGGCGAGCCGTTCGCAGCTCTCAAGCGCCGCGGCGCACGCGTTCAGCGGCCGCTATGGGCGAGTACGGGAACCAAGAATGCCGTGTACTCCGATGTCTTGTACATCGAAGCGCTGATTGGTCCGGACACGATCACCACCGTTCCCCCCGCGACGCTCGATGCGTTTCGCGATCACGGATGCGTTCGGGTCACGCTCGGGACGGAGGAGCAGGAAACGGAAGCCGTACTCAAGGCTGCGGCGGCCCTTGGCCTTGACGTGCATGCGATCACCAAACAGTTACAGGCGGACGGAATCATGGCATTCGCCTCCTCGTTCGATCAGTTAGTCGCTGCCGTGGGGGAGAAGCGGCGCCAGATCTTCACGACCGCGAGCTGACGTGACATCACTCGTCGTCTTCACGATCGGTCACTCGACACGGACGATAGAAGACTTCATCCGGCTTCTAAAGGCGCATCGCGTCCAACGGGTCCTTGATGTGCGCACGATCCCGCGGTCGCGACACAATCCGCAGTTCGATCGAGGCCATCTGTCTCCAGCCCTTCATCGTGCTCGGATTCACTACAGGCACATGCCTGGATTGGGCGGCTTGCGTCGTCCCCGACGCGATTCCACGAACATGGGGTGGCGGAACGCCAGCTTTCGCGGCTATGCCGATTACATGCAAACCGACACGTTCAGAGAGCATCTGGACCGCTGCATCGAGCTCGCCACGCACGAACGAGTCGTGCTGATGTGCGCAGAAGCCCTCCCGTGGCGCTGCCACAGGTCGCTTATCGCAGATGCGCTGCTGGTCAGAGGCATCGCGGCAAGCGAAATCGTTAGCGGCATTCGTGCGCGGCCCCACTTTTTGACGCCCTGGGCCCTAGTGACCGGAACGGGCGTGACATATCCAGTCGCGGGTGTGCACTCACAGCAAGCGCGCGCGATTGCGTAGTGACCACGATGACCCGTCGCTCAACCCTGAAGGAGGAAGTCAGATGTTACGCAACCTGAACGCTCTGCGAGGCTACGCCATCCGCGCGAGCGACGGTGTCATCGGCAAGGTCGACGAAGACTCTTCCTAAATCGTACCGGGTTTGTCGGAGGGGAGCTCCAGCGCCTTATCTATCTGGAGTGCTTCTGGCGGGACTCGAGAAAGGCAATGTCCTCGGCGTCGCCGGGCGCCGAACGCGCCGCTTTGGCGATCCTCTTGAGACGCAGGAGATCCGGTTCGGAGGCGATCTCGAAGACATGCGAGCGAATGGTGGTGCGCGTCGCATGTTCGACCAGCGTCGCCACCGGGATGGGGAAGTCGAACAACAGGTCGACGCGGAGTCCGGTCTTCGGACTGAAGAAGTATGCGGTCGCCGGCGCATCGAGACGAAGCCGGACGGCTGCGACCTTACGGTTGGCGATCGTGGAGGTCACTTCTCCAACGTCGTTCAGACGACAGACGAGTTCCAAGCCATGGTCATAGAAGACATCGATCGTCGGAGCGAGACGGTCGCCCGGATGGGCGACGACGAAGTCGAAGTCACGGGTCACTCGACGTGATCCCAGTACCACCAGGGCCATGCCCCCCACGAGCACCGGTTCGAGGCCAAGCCCGCGCAGCTCCTCGACGACTTCGCCGACTGTATCGAGATGATCCACCGGACCGGGCATGTCACGATCCCGCGGGATAGATCCCGGGCAGCGGACCGGCGAACGTGGTCAGGCGCCTGACCGGGGTCGGCCGCCCGCGAAGGTCGCCAAGCGCGGCAACATAGCGGAAGTTATCAGCAATGCGGCCGGCTGCCTGAAGTGACTGCAGGCGAGCTCGACCTCCCAGCGACGCGATCCGTTTCCTCTCCGCTGCCGACAGCCGCTTCCCGCGGGCTCGTCCTCCCCTGCGCCCCAATGCTCTGGCCATTTCCGAGGCATGCATGATCCGATATTATACTTACCGCTAAGCAAAAGCTCGGCCGCGGGTGCAATCGGGTGCAAGGCGCCACGGCATCGCTGGCATCTACGGCAATGGCGGCATTGTAGAATCTGTAACTTACAGAATCGAAAGGGTCTTGTCGGGTCCTTCGCGCGCGACTGAATTCCGCGCGCGCTTCGACGCGATGGCGTCGCCGACACGATGAGATCTCGACGCCACAAGCCAGCGGGCGTGTCGTTCAGAATCTTGCGAAGACTGGCCGCGAACGGTCGCCTCTAGCGGTTCTCGGGCCGCTCAGATCTCACTCTGGTAGTGGAGCGACGTGGCGCCACGCCGGCAGGCAATTCCCGATGGGCGACCCGGTCACCGCGACGATCGCCTCGTTGACGCAGGCGGAACGCCTGAGGTGTTTCTTTGTTCCATCGCCTGAATGCTCTGGTGAAGGCGGCCGGCTCCGAATAACCGAGCAAGTACGCGACCTCCCCGATCGATAGCGGCGAGTCGGTCAGATAGCGCTCAGCTGCGGCCTTCCTTGCCAGATCGAGCAGCTGCTGGTACGAGACACCCGCAGCTGCCAGACGCCGCTGGAGTGATCGCGCTGACGTCGCAAGAGTGCGAGCGACTGTCTGGACCCGCGTGTCGCCACCCCCGACGCGCGAGGCGAGCGCCCGGCGCACATCGAGCGCCACACCGTCCGTCGCCGGGAGGCGCGCGATGACCTCGTCAGCCTGTCGCTGGAGCAGCCGGGCTAAGACGGGGTCGCGTCGCCGAAGCGGAAGGTGACACATTTCGCGCGACAGCGCCCACCCGTTCCAGGACGCGCGGGTGTGCACCGGGCAACCGAGCACCCGTTCTATCTCTGCAACGTCATCCGGCTCGTGACAGAAGCTCGCGTAGGCCGCATGAAACCGGCCGTCAGTTTCCTCACGGCAGAGCAGCAGGTTGATCGTCACAGTGAACTCGGCCGAGAACGGGGTATCACGGCCCTCGAGCAACACCCGAATCGGGTCCTCGTCCTCGCGCAGGACGGGAACGGATCGAGCCTCGACGAGACGTAGATAGTGTGCAAGACGCGTGAGCCCCTCGCCAACGCTCTGGGATGTCGCAATCAGGTAGTCAATCAGCGGGAAAGCCCCGAACGGCGTGACCGTCGCCAGGCGCACCCCCACATTTTTCATCGGCCGCAGTGCGAGCGCTTGGCGAAACATCGCACCCCACGCCGCACACGGTATGCGCGCGTCCGGGTCATCCAAATCCGCTCGACGGATCCCGGCGTCAACGAGCAGGGACTCCACACTGTAGTTCAGCCGTTCGAGCGCATCGACGAAAACGCGGGCGCTGCTCGCGGGATAGGACGATCGACAGGAACTGGCTGAGCCTGCGGTTTTGGCGCGCTTTATCAAGCGGTCGGCGCGTGCGGTCATGGTCGGTGAAGGTCCTCCGCTGCGACGATTGTCCCATGCGTGTCCGGGGTCCTCAACCGCACATGGTCCCCGTTTCACGGCCCGCCGTGACGACGTGCCGCGTCTGCCAATGCTGGCAGTTCCCAGTTCTCATTGCCTGGCGATGATGTCCGAAAACCGCTAGACACTCGGCGCGACCGGGAGCAACGATCGGTCATGGACCTGGATATTGACGCGTGTTATCGCGCGTTCCGTACGCGCGACCCGCGCTTCGACGGTCGGCTGTTCGGCGGGGTCAGGACAACTCGGGTCTATTGCCGTCCGATTTGTCCAGCACCGATGCCGAAACGGGAAAACATGACGTTCTACGCGACGGCAGCAGCGGCGCAGGAAGCTGGCTTCCGCCCGTGCCTGCGCTGTCGGCCGGAAATTGCGCCAGAATTTGCCGCTTGGCGCGGGACGTCGAACACCGTATCGAGGGCGTTGGCGCTGATCGACCGAGGCGCACTCGATGAAGGTGGTATCGATCGGCTCGCCGAACGCCTGGGCGTCGGAGAGCGACAGCTCCGCCGGCTGTTTCGACAGCATCTCGGTGCGTCCCCTGTCTCGGTCGCGCACACACGACGGGTCCTGTTGGCGAAGCAACTGATCCATGAGACACGCCTGCCGATGGCCGAAGTGGCGCTGGCGTCAGGATTCGGCAGCATCCGACGCTTCAACGAAATCTTCCAACAGCTGTTTGACCGTCCGCCATGTGCTCTGCGCCGCGCCACGGCCCCCACATCGCCCAGACAGAATGGCGAAGTCACCATCCTTCTCGGCTATCGGCCCCCATACGACTGGGCCACGATGGTCGCGTTCCTCAAGGCTCGCGCCATCCCGGGCGTCGAGGTGGTCTCGAACGATCGGTATGCGCGGACGGTCGAGATCGACGGGGTGCACGGCGTTGTCGCGGTGGAGCCGGCGGCCGGGCACGCGCTTCGCGTCGTGATCCGATTCTCACGGCTGTCGGCGCTGCCGACGATCATTGCGCGCGTGCGGCGCGTGTTCGATCTTGCGGCCGACCCGCAGGCGGTCAACACGCAGCTCGCGGAGGATCCCGTCCTCGCCCCTCTGGTGGCAGCGCGGCCAGGCCTGCGCGTGCCGGGTGCATGGGATGGATTCGAGCTCGCCGTTCGGGCCGTGCTCGGTCAGCAAATCACGGTGGCCGCCGGAGTCGGCCTTGTAGGGAAGCTCGTGACGCGCTACGGCGCGGCGCTCGCAGGCAGCGGCCCGAACACGGAGGGGCTGACCCATATCTTTCCTCGTCCTGAACATGTGGCGTCGGCGGACCTGACGGCGCTAGGGATGCCGCGGACGCGCGCCGCGACGTTGGTGTCTCTCGCGGCGGCCGTTGTTGCGGATCCACATGTTCTTGGCGCCGGACGGACCCTGACGGAATGTGTGGCGCAACTTCGTGCACTCCCCGGCGTCGGCGAGTGGACCGCGCAGTACATCGCGATGCGTGAACTGCGCGAGCCGGATGCGTTTCCTGCCGGCGACATCGGCCTGTTGCGCGCGTTGACCGATTCGGACGGCAAGAGGCTGACATCCGGCGAACTGCTCGCCATGGCCGAGCGCTGGCGGCCGTGGCGCGCCTATGCGGCGCAACACCTTTGGGCATCAGGCACGAGCGGGCGTCGGAGACGAGCCGCTGGAGCGTGACCATGACCACACAGTCCCGTTATGACGCCGTCATCGTCGGCGCGCGCTGCGCCGGTGCGACCCTCGCGACGTTTCTCGCCCGAGCCGGCGCTTCCGTCTTACTCCTGGACAAGGACCGGCTTCCGAGCGATCAGATCCTGTCGACTCACACTGTCCATCCGCCAGGTCTGGACGTTCTCGATGACGTGGGTGTCGGCGACGCAGTCCGCGCGGTGTCGCCGCCGACGCATCTTGTGCGGCTGCGAAAAAACGAGGCCTTCGTCGACATCGAGTTTCCCGATGGAAGAGCGGAGTACTGTCCCCGCCGGGCGCGGCTCGACGGTCTCCTGCAGGACGGGGCAGCGTCAGCGGGAGTCGAGGTCCTTGACCGAACGCGGGTGACATCGCTCCTCCGCGACAGGGATCGCGTTGTCGGCGTGCGAGCCGCCGGGCCAACAGGTCAGGAGCGCGTGTTTCGGGCGAGCCTCGTTGTGGGAGCCGACGGCCGGCATTCCACGATCGCACGCCAGGTCGATGCCGAGGAGTACCTTGCGTACGATGCCCCGCGCGCGATGTATTGGGGATATTGGAACGCTCCTGCGTTCTGGCGCACGGATCCAGCCTATCCATTCGGGATGTACGTCGCAAACACCGAGGGTCACATTCGCGTGATCTTTCAGACCGATCACGATCAGCTTCTCATTGGCAGTCTGCCCTCCGTAGAGCAGGCGATGTCATGGCGCACCAATCCTGACGCAGCCCTCGTCGCCGATCTGGGCTCGGATTCCACAACGGGTCCGCTGATCGCCGGGACAACTCCGGATGGAGCGGTCCGCGGTACGTTGAAGGAACGGTACTTTTTCCGAAGCGCCGCCGGGAGCGGGTGGGCGCTGGTGGGAGATGCTGGCCATCACAAAGAGTTCGTCATCGGAGACGGCATCACGGAGGCGCTTCTCCAGGCGCGCAATCTCGCCGCGGCCATCGCTCAGGGAACCGACGCGGCGCTGATTCGGTGGTGGCGGGCGCGGGACGTCGAGGCACTGCCGTACTTCTTTCTCGGGCAGGACGAAGGGGCGCTGGGGCCTCCTTCGGAGCTTCAGCAAGTCGTCTTTGCTCGTGCCGGGAAGGTGCCCGCTCTGCGCGCCCGCCTCGCGGCCACTATGGAGCATCGACTCTCGCCCACTGAAACGTTTCCTGTTCGACACGTGCTTTGGTGGGCGCTCGGGGCCGCATTGCGGGGATCGCCACGTGTCCTGCCACAGTTCATCGCGAAGGGCAAACGTGGATCAGCCATCGATCGCGAGCTGCGTATCCGTCGACGGCTGCTCGCTGAGGCGGAGGCCGCCGAGGCAGAAGCCATACCGACAGACATGAGCCCGGGGAGCGGAGTTCTGCCGCGAGCCGCGGAATTCAAGAAGGCGCGGACGTAGAAGCGAGTTGGAACGCGAATGCCGCCGTTCCGCGGCGGCGGAATCGCGGGTCTCGCACTCGGCGGGCGAACGCGAAGGTCAGTCAGCCGCAGCCAGCCGAGCGAATTGACGCTTCAGCGCGTTGACCCGTGCAAGGTAGCGGCGGGGATCGTGGTCGCCGCATCGCTGGCCGCGTCTGAATCGGAAGCCCCGGCGCGCGTATCCGTCACCGGCGCCGGCTCCGCACAGGTGGATGACCGCCGCGAGGTTTTGCCGCTGCTGCAGCGAGGCGGTGGTAATGCGGTTGCGAGCGAGAGTGCGCGCCACCGCGCGATCCAGCGACGCGGCGGTCATCTCCACCGCATGAGTGGGCACCGCACGCGTGTAGAGCGCGTTGAACCAGCACGAGTTCGGGTCGTGCCAGCGGCCGTCCTCGACTACGACGTGATCGTGGATGCAATAGCGCCGGGCTTCGGCGAACGTTCCATCGGTGATCTGAAACATCCCGACGGCGCTCGAGGCCGGTCGGTATAGCTCGAACGGGTTCCAGCTGAACCGCCACTGCCAGTAGGTCCGCGCTACCGGGTTGCCGCTGCTCTCCACCTGGGCCAGAGCGGCCAGCAATTCCGGTGTAATGACTGCCGTGGAGTGCTCGTCGAAGAGCGGGCCGTACTGCCTCCACGTTTGCACCGGCACCTTCGCAAGCGAGTCGCTGACCGCAACGAACACCTCGGTGGGCTTGCGGACCACCTGCACCATCCAGTTCAGGGCCGCCCACACGATCACCAGCAGAACCGTCCCGACGATGATCTGGACGGCCAACGGGGCGGCACGCATGGCCAGAAAGGCGCGTCCCCCTCGGCGCGAGGCCGAGCGGCGCGCGCGCCGGCCTCGGAAGCGCGTCGGCCGGAGTGCGGCCCGCGCAATCATCGCGTGGCGCATGACGGACACCCACCCATTATCGAGCATTCCCGGACCGGCGCATTCCTCGACATATCGCGACGACCCGCGAGTAGTTCTTAGCTGTGCTGCCCTCCTCCGGCAGGTTCGATTCCTGCGGGTCACTTTTTTTAACTTCGCTTGCGTGGGCTGCCTTTAACTTCCCCATGCTCGCTTCGCGCTCGGCCTGCTCGAGTCCGACGCTTCGCGTCGGCGCTCTCGCAGTCGATAGCCTGCCTCCGCTCGCGCCTCTTGCCCGCAAGGCTGTCACCACGATCGCGTTTTTCGGAGGTATCATCTGACGGGACGCTGTACAACTCCGTGTTGCCAGAACCGCGGAATCGCCGTGTACCGTAAGAATCTTCCAAGGGCGGCGTCCAGGTCTTGACGCCAGAACCCGCGACGGGGGACCCCGCGTACACCGTCGCTACGCTTCCGCCAGGAGGGGCTGGTGATTCGATTCTCAGACCTGCGCTACGCCCTGCGCCTCTGGCGCCGCCATCCGGCCATGATCGTGGTCGCCGGCCTCTCGCTCGGGCTGGGCGTCGGCGCGACGACGACGATGTACAGCGTGGTCAATCGCGTCGCGCATTACGACCTGGGCTTTGCCGATGAAGACCGGCTCGTCGTCCTGTGGCGGGCCAACCCCGAGCGCGGCATTCGCGAGGAGCCGTTGAACTTCCTGCTGCAGCGCGCGCTGCTCGAACAGGGGCAGTCGTTCGAATCCATCGGCTTCTTTCAGGGCCACGGGATGCCGGTCACGCTGACGGGAACGGCGGAAACCAGCCGCGTCTCGATCGTGCCGGTCGACGTCAATGGACTGTCCGTCGTCGGCGTGCCGCCCCTCCTCGGCCGTACCTTCCGGCTCGAGGACTTCGACGATCTCATCAAGCAGAAGGAGGCCCGCGCGATCGTCATCAGCTACGACACGTGGCAGCGGCGCCTGGGCGGCACGGCCGGCGTGATCGGCATGTCGATCCCCGTCGACGGCGAGCCGCGGACGGTCATCGGCGTCATGCCGCGCGGATTCCAGCTGCTGCCCTGGACGGATGACGTCGCGTTCTGGACCACGAACGATCTCCGCAAAATTCCCGAAGCGGCGTGGATGATCGCCGTCGGCCGGCTCAAACCAGGCGTATCGATCGCGACGGCGCAGGCCGAGGCCGCGGCGATTACCCGCCAGGTGCTCGAGTCGCGCGGCGAAAAGGCCGGCGGCAACACGGCGCGCGTCATTCCGCTGCGGGAGGCCTTCTTCGGCGGCGCGACGCGGGCCTTGTCGTTCCTCCTTGGCGCCGTCAGCTTCGTTCTGCTGATTGCCTGCGCCAATGTCGCCAATCTGCTGCTTGCCTCTGGCACGGCGCGACAGAAGGAGCTGGCGCTGCGCGCCGCGGCCGGAGCCCGGCGGAGCCGGCTGATGCAGCAGTTGCTCACCGAGAACCTGCTGCTTTCGCTCGTTGGCTGCGGCTTCGGCCTGGTCCTCGCGCTGTGGGGTACGCGGCTCTTTGCGCTGATCGTGCCGACCGGATTCCCGGAGCTGCTGCGTCATGTTTCGATTGACGCCCGCGTGCTCGCCTTTGCGCTCGCGATCTCGATCGGGTCCAGCCTGCTGTTCGGCCTGGTGCCGGCGCTGCGCGCGTCGCGGGTCGATCTCAACGACGTGCTCAAGGAAGGGGCGCGCGGATCGAGCGGCGGGCGCCGCCGCGGACGCGGCCTGCTGCTCGTCGCCGAAGTGTCGCTGTCGATGGTGCTGCTCGTGGGCGCCGGCTTGATGATGCGCAGCTTTCTGGGCGAGCAGCGGAAGCTGCCCGGCTTCGATACGACGCGCCTGTTGACGGCGGACATCATGCTCGCCGGCGCGAAGTACGCCAGCAAGACGCCCACGGACACCAATCTCGTCACGCCGCAGGTGGAGCTTTTCTACGAGCAGGTGCTGGAGCGGGTGCGCGCGCTGCCCGCAGTCACGCGTGCGGGCATCATCAGCCGGCTGCCGGGGGACGTCTGGACGCACCCGTTCACTATCGTCGGCCGGCCGGTGGCCGAGCCCGGCAAGGAACCGCAGGCCGATTACAACGAAGTCGACGCGCAGGCGCTCGACACACTGGGGATCCGGCTGCTGCGGGGGCGCATGATTCAGGAGCGCGATACCGCCTCGACGTCGTGGGTGGCGGTCATCAACAAGACGTTCGCCGACCGTCACTTCGCCGGACAGGATCCGCTCGGGCAGGCCATCCGCATTTCAATCGGTCGCGGGGGTGCGAGCGCGAGGATCGAGCCGCAAGCGCGGCAGATCGTCGGCGTCGTCGCCGACGTGGCGTATCCGAGCTTCTTCACCGAAACGCCGGCCGCAGTCTACGTGCCGTTCCGGCAGCATCTGGTGGAGTACGCACCAGGCGAAGACCAGTGGCTCCATACGGGGAAGGTCCTCGTGATCCGCGCCTCCGTCGATCCGTTGACGCTGGTGCGCGGCGTGCAGGACGCGGTGGCGCATGTCGATCGCGATCAAGCGGCGCACGGCTTCCTGACGATGGAGCAGCGCGTCGCGGCGTCGCCGTCGGTCACCAACAGCCGCTTCATCGCCTCGCTGTTCAGCGTGTTCGGCATCCTGGCCATCCTGCTCGCGGTGGTCGGCGTCTACGGCGTGATGTCGTGGGTCGTGGGACAGCGGACGACCGAGTTCGGAATCCGGATGGCGCTCGGCGCCAGGGCGGGCGACGTCGTCGCCATGCTGTTGCTGCAGTCGCTGTGGCCGATCGCCATCGGCGTGGTCCTCGGTGTGGCCGGGGGCTTTGGCTTGAGCCGCGCGCTCAACAGCATCTTCTGGAACATGACGTCGGCAGACCCCGTCGTGCTCGGCGGCATCGCGGCGCTGATGCTCGCCGCAGCGCTCGTCGCGGCCTGGGTGCCGGTGCATCGCGTCACCCGGATCGATCCGCAGCATGCGCTGCGGCAGGGGTGAGAAACATCGTCGCTCGCGCCAAGCTGGTTTCGACTGCCGAACGTTCTGCTCATCAGAATACGCTCACCCACCGAAACGTGTGAGCCGATTTGAGCACGATCTATCTGAAATCCGGTTCCGGCCGCGTGCGGGCACCGCGATTTCGAGTGATGTCCCGCACAGAGTGTCGCGTCCACGACACCGATTATGATCCGGCTGGAGCCCATGTGCCAGGAAGCTCGAGAGTTTCCGACGCCTAGTGTAGACGTCGTGAAGTGGCGGCCGCCAATTTGATTCCGCGCGCATGATTGATCGGTCGCGACGGCTCGTGCCGTCGACCCTCCCCGAGGATCATCCGATCCATGACGCCGCCGAAGCCGGCGAGCTGGCGCGCGTACGCGCCTTCCTCGATCAGCAGCCATCGCTCGTTCACGACATCAACCGCGCTGGCGGTCATCCTCTGCACCGTGCCGTCATCGGCGGATCGCCAGGCGTGGTGACGCTGCTGCTCGACCGTGGCGCCGACATTCACGCGATTCATGGCGCCGGGGTCGGGTCGTTCGAGGGTTACGCGCCGCAGGACAAACAGCCGATTGACTTGGCGATCTGGGGCGGCCCGCGGCAGACGCCTCTGTCAAGATGGCGCTGCTACGCCTACCGGCTGTCGTGGCTGCTCTGGAGGCGCTGGCGGCCCGGCCGCCGCACGTGGCCCGGCAACGGCAACGTGCCTCTGGCTCGACTGCTCATCGGCCGCGGCGCGACGTACGATTTGACGGTCGCTTCCGCGTTGAACGATCTCGCCGCCGTGCGGTCAATGCTCGACGCCGACCCCTCACGCATCTCCGAGCAGCGCCCCGACGATCGTCGCCCACTCTCTGCCGCCGCCGAATTCGGCCGTCTCGACATCGTCCGCCTGCTGCTGGAACGCGGCGCCGCCCCGACGTGGCCCGACGCCGATTCGTCCGAGCGCGGCGCCGCCTTGCATGCCGCGGCGGGGCGTGGGGACCGGGAGATGGTCGAACTACTGCTGAAACATCACGCCGATCCCAACGGGTTCGTCAACGCCAGCGGCAACGCCGTCTATGCCGCGAAGACACCGGAGATCCGCAGACTGCTCGAGGCGCATGGTGGTTTCCTCGATCCGTACGACCTGGTGTGGAAGGGCGAGGACGACGAGGTCATGCGGATCGTGACCGAACGACCCGAGACGGCACTCGCCGGGTGCGGGGGTGTGTTCACGGCCGTCGTGACCTGCGGCCGGCGCAAGCTGATGCGCCGATTACTCAACGCCGGTTTCAAAGTCCATCCACAGGCGGGCGGGTGCCACTCCTATCTGCTCGAGCGGCCCGATATGCTGCGCGAGTTGCTGAAGCGCGGCGGTCTCGATCCGAATTACCCGACGGTTGATGGAGTGACGCTGCTCCACGAGCTGTGCCACAAAGATAGTCGCGGGCGGACGATGCGCCATCGGACGGAGTGTGCAGCGATTCTGTTGGAGTTCGGCGCCGATCCGTCACCGAAGGACAGGCACGGCGAGACGCCAGTAATGTGGGCGACGAAGCACGCGCTTACCGACATCGCGGGTTTCCTGAAAGCCCGCGGCGCAACCTAGACTCTCCAGCTCGTCGGAGCCGCTGGAGTTGGCTCAGCCAGCTCACGATCTGGTTCCAACTGACGAAAATCCGGCTCACCAGCCTTCGCTCTCGATTCAGACGAAGGCTGTCCGCCGAAGCCCCCCAGCACGCCTTCCATCAGCTTGCCGGTAGACGTGTCGTCGATCGGCTCGGCGGCTGACCGCAGCGAGATACCCCTCCTTGATTCCATGTGTCGCTGATCGCTCCGGAGTGCTAATGTTCTTTCGCGCTCGTTGCAGAGGGGACTTCTTGCTAGATATCCTGATCGCAGATCTCCGATATGCGCTGCGCATCTTTCGCCGCAGCCCCGGGTTCGCCGTAACGGCTGTCGTCTCTCTGGCAGTCGGGATTGCCGCTGCTACAGGGCTGTTCAGCATCGTGAATGCGGCATTGCTGAACCCCTTCCCATTCACCGACATCGATCAGATCGTCAGGCTCGACACGATCTACAAAGGCAAGCCGCGTGGTCTGTCTGTCACGGCGCGACAGCTCGTCGCCCTTCAACACAGCGACGTCTTCGACGGCGCCTTCGGCTTGGACACCTGGGGGATGACGCTGACCGGCTTTTCAGAAGCGGTGGGCATCCAGTATTTTTCAGCAAACGGCTTGAACGTACTCGGGGTGCCGCCCCTCCTCGGACGAGTCTTCAACGAAGCGGAAGGGCCGGCGGGCGAGCAGCCCCAACGGGTCGTCGTGCTCACCTATCGGTTCTGGCAGCGACACTTCGGCGGCCGGCCTGAGGCCGTGGGGCAGACCCTCTCTTTGAACCGCGAACCCTACACCGTGATTGGCGTGCTGCCACGTCAATACTTTTACACGGGTCCGGAGATTCTCGTTCCCGTCGATCTGACGTTCGATAAGAACCGCGCATGGAGCGTCCAGGCCCGACTCAAGCGGGGCGTTACTCCACGCATGGCCGAACAGCGACTTCAGCCGCTCTTCGACGAGTTCGCCAGGGAGGCGCCGCAACGCTTTCCGAAGGAGGTGCGTCCGCTCGTACGAAGTCTGGTCGAGACACAGTGGGCGGCCGGCTTCGTGCCGACGCTCCTGTTAATCTTCGCGGCGTCTATGTTGCTGCTCCTGATCGCCTGCGCGAACGTGTCCATCCTGCTGTTGGCGCGCGGGACCGCGCGGGCGCATGAGTTCGTCGTGCGCGCCGCCCTCGGGGCCAGTCGCGGACGATTGACGAGGCAGCTCCTCGTGGAATCGCTGCTCCTGGCATTCGCCGGCGCCGCACTGGGCGTTGCCCTGGGCTACTGGGGCCTGCCGGCCGTGCTCAGGCTCTTGCCTCCCGGTTCGGTTCCGGTCGGGAACCTCCTCGCAATACCCGTCAATGTACCGGTCTTGCTGTTCAGTGCGGGCCTTGCGACGGCGTCGGCCCTGGTTTCTGGACTGTCACCGGCCTTGTCGTTTTCGCGCCCGCGCCTGACGGCGACGGTCCGGACGACCGCCGGCGTCCAAAGCCGGCGAGCGCATCATCTCCTGCTCGCGGCTCAAGTCGCGGTGACGGTGCTGCTCCTCGCGGGCACCGGTGCGGCTGTCCGCGTGCTCATCGATCTGTACCGGACATCGCTTGGCTACGATCCGCACGATGTGATCGTCGCGACGATCAACCTTCCAGAGAACAGTTACCGGGAATGGGCGGGCCGCGCCACGTTCTACGAGCGCCTTCGGGATCGCATGGCAGAGGTGCCCCAGGTCGAGTCGGTCGCACTCGCCACCTACAGTGGGATACCACCCCAATCGGGCCAACGGTCAGTGGTCGAAGTTCCCGGCCTGGACATGCCAGGAGACGAAACGCCGGTTGTCCAACGGATCAGCGCCGGCTACTTTTCGACGATGAAGATCCCGCTCATTCGAGGCCGCGTGTGGTCAGATTCAGAGAGCGGTGGAACGCCCCACGTCGCCGTCGTCAACCAAACGATGGCTCGTGCGTGGTGGCCTGACGAATCCGCGATCGGACGGCGCGTTCGAATGCCCGATTACGTCAAGCCACCCAACCCATTCAGACTGGCGGCGCCCGGCAGTGACGGCTGGTTCGAAATAGTCGGTGTCGTGGGCGACACACCCAACGTCGGTCTCCATGAGCCGCCGGCGCCGTCGATCTACGTGCCGTACACGCTCATGCTGAGCGATTCCCTGAATGTGATCCTGCGGACGAGTCGCGACCCACTTGCGATGACCCGTTCGATTCGGGAAGCCGTGCGTACCGTCGATCCCAATCAACCCGTAAGCGTCTACACAGCCGAAGGCGCGCTGGCAAGCGCGGGCTGGGCCCGTGAGCGGTTTGTGACGTTGCTGTTGCTCGGCTTCGCGATGTTTGCGCTGATGCTCGCAGTCGTCGGGCTCTACAGTGTCGTGTCGTACTCGGTGTCGTGCCGGTTCAAAGAATTTGGCATCCGTATGGCGCTCGGTGCCGGTCGCGGGCGCATCGTAAACGCTGCGGTGCAGCCGGCGGTCTTAGCCATCGTCGCGGGCCTCTTCGCTGGTCTCGCATTGAGCGTGGGGCTTAACAAGGTTGTAGCCCAGTGGTCGATCGGCAATCTGAACGATCCGGTCGTGCTCGTCGCCGTCAGCCTGGTGCTGTTTGTCGTGACGATGATGTCCGCCGCGATTCCGGCGAACCGAGCTGCCTCGATTCAGCCGGCAGACGCGCTTCGGACCGACTGAACAAAAGCCCGCCGCGCCGATCGAGTGGCGCGCCGATGGAGTGTGTGAAGGGGCTCGAGGACGCGCGGTCCCTGAGTCCGTCAGGCTCGGGCTGTCGCCCAGCGACCTGACGTCGCTACGCCACGCGCTTCAAGCCCTGAACCTGCCGCAGCCATCGGTCGAGCTGGTTCCAACTCGCGAAAATGCGGTTCCCAACACAGTTACGGTGGAATGGGGGTGCCGCGTCGCCGTTGACGCGCACCTCAGATTCCGGCCTGATTGGTTCGCCTCCGAACGCCCCCATTTCGATTTCGAACAATCAAAGCGAGGCGCCTGCCGGTAACTCCTTGTCGGGTCATGCCTGGCGACGTGGTACGTGGTATGCGCAATAGCAGCCCAGACGGTGTGCACTGGAATAGGCGGCGGCGCGCTCTGGATCTATCACGGAGACGTGCCGAATCGCCGCCAGCCGCTGGCTGGTCACACGCAGGAGCTACGAATGCTCATCGATCTCCGTCACCTGCTGCGAAACCTTCGCCGCTCCCCGGCCAGCGCGGCGGCCGCGATCCTGACGCTGTCGCTGACGCTCGGCGCCGGCACAGCCATCTTCGCCGTTGTCGATGCGGTACTACTCACGCCACCGCCCTTCACCGACCCCGATGCCCTCGTCACTTTAGGCGAGGTCCTGCCCGGTGACCCCGCTTCAGCGCGCCGCCCGGTGAGGTATGCCACGTTGGAAGCCTGGCGCGACCGTGCGGGATCGCTGGCGGCGATGGAGGGGGCCGATGGGACACATTTGACGCTCACGCAGCTCGGTGCAGCCGAGCGTGTGCACGTCACCGACGTCACTCCAGGATTCCTGCCGCTGCTTGGTGTGGCGCCCGCGCTCGGTCGCATGTTCGAGGCCAATGATCTGAGCCAGCCGGTTGTCATTCTGACCGACGCGTTCTGGCGCGCGAAGCTCGCCGCCGATCCCGCAGCGATCGGCCAGCCCATCGTTCTCGGAGGTCGCGCACATACCATCGTCGGCGTGCTGCCGAAACAGTTCGTTTTTCCGCTCGACCAGGTGGACGTATTTCGGCCGCTACCGTTACCGCCGGCTGATCCGGCGGAGCCGGAGGCCCGCGCAGGTTTCCGCGTCGGGGTCATGGCCCGTCTCGCCCGGAATGCCACTCCGGACGACTTGAAAGCCGCGCTCGACGAAGTCAGTCGACGATCCTCGCCGCCGGCGCAGGTAGGGGCGACGCCACTCGCGGTCGCGATAGCCCGAGGCTCCACGCGAACGCTCGGCCTTCTCGCGGCGGCGGCCGGACTCGCGTTCCTCATCGCGTTTGCCAATCTTGCGGGCCTGTTGCTCGTGCGATCGATCGATCGCCGGCGGGAACTGGCGGTGCGGACGGCGCTCGGCGCGCGCCCGTCGGAGATCGCTCGGCAATTGGTGCTGGAGGCAGAGACGCTCGTGGCCATCGGCATCGCGGGTGGTGTGCTGCTGGCGTTGTGGCTCACCCCAATCGTGGGCCGTCTGGCGCTCGAGCAATTCGGCGCCCTGCCGGACCGCGAGGTGACCGTGAGCTGGCGCGTGATTGGTGTCGTGACGATGGTCGCGGCCGCCGGTGCGGGACTGTGTGGACTGCTACCGGCCTACGTCGCATCACGGCGCAATGTTGTCGACGTGCTGGCTCGCGGCGTTACACCGGCTCCGCGTGAGATTGGTGTGCGCCGGATGTTCGCCACCGCCGTGGTGGCGCTGGCATGCGTGCTGCTCGTCTCCCTGTCACTCGTGGGCCGCAGCCTGCGCAACGTGCTCAACGTCAATCCAGGATTCGACGCGCGCGGTGTGTTGACGTTGGCCGTCGCGCTGTCCTCGGCGACGAAGTACCCCAGCCCCGAACGGATGGCGTCGTTTTACTCGGCGCTTCACAAGGCGCTGCAGGAACGTCTGGGACCCGGCACGGTTTCCATCATCAATGAACTGCCGCTGACACACGACGGGTCCCGCGGGCTCTTGCGCATACGGCCGACCGACCCCGCGGTCGAAGTCGTGCGGCGCGAAGTCGGGCCGGCCTACTTCGAGGTGATGCGGATCCCCCTTGTGGCCGGCCGTCCGTTCGACGCCCGCGACGATGCCGCGGCTCCGTTCCGCGTGGTGGTGAGCCAATCACTGGCGGAGCGATGGTTCCCGGGCGAGCAACCGATTGGCCGCCAGATCAGGTTGGGGCCAGCCGGGCGCGCGGTAGCGGAAATCATCGGGATCGCCGGCGACGTCAAGCACCGCTCACTCGATGCTGAAGGCTTCTGGCCAACCGTGTACGTGTCTGCCTGGCGGTCGCCCTCACGCTCGATGCTTCTGGTCGTCCGCAGCCAGCGCCGCGACGCGGATGTTGTTGCCGCGTTGCGAGAAGAAGTGGCGCGGCTCGACGCTGACGTGCCTGTGCACGCCGTGCGATCGATGCAGGACGTGGCGGCGGCGTCACCAGGCGTACCCGCCCGGCGCGTGCTCACCGCGACGTTCATGGGATTCGCGCTGCTGGCGATCGTACTCAGCGGGATTGGATTGTTTGGTGTCGTGGCGCATGACGTCGCATCCCGCCGTGCGGAGCTTGCGCTTCGCCTCGCACTGGGTGCCGATCCGACGCGCATCCTCATGCGCACCCTCGGGCAGGGCGCGTGGATGGTAGGAACCGGCCTGGTGGTGGGAGGCGTCCTGTCGATCTGGGTGGTGCGCGCGCTCGACAGCATCGCGTTCGCAACGGGTCGTTTTGATCCCCTCAACGTCGCCGCGGCCGCAGCGGTGCTGATGGTTGTAGGTGCCGTGGCAGTCCTGCCTGCGGCGCGGCGCGCGGCGCGCACCGATCCGCTGAGTGCCCTTCGGAGCGAATAACAGGCCCTGAGACCGATCAGGGCCGCTACCTCGAGCCAGCACTCCGCGCCTCAGAAGGCCACGACTGATCTGCTCAACGCCGTGACCCGGAGGGCACATCGTACGTAGCTTTCCTTCTTGCGCGCATTTCCTCCCCGCACGATCAGACGCACCCGAGCACAAGGTTCAGCGGCGACGCATGGTGCCCATGCACGAGCAGCAAGCACGATCGGGCGATCGGGGCCGTCGCCGAGTAGCCGTCTACGCAACCGTCGTCGAAGCAGATCCCGTTCACGCCCATTTGGTGGCGAATGCGCTCCGCAACGCCATGTAGCACGTTAGTTTCGGCTCTACCGTTGAAAGGTTTCCACCGATCGATCGAGCCCAATCTGGTTCTCCCTGACGCCGAGGTGCCTGAGAAACGACATCATTGGACACCAGTTGGTGAACGCAGACTGCGTCAGGTTCAGGCCAACGAAGACCGTGAACCACAGAAAATATGGGTGAACGAACATTCCGAGCAAGACGCTGCCGGTAACGAACACCCCGGCGATCAGACGTAACATCGGTTCGAGAGTCATGGCGAAGCTCCTTTTTTCCTTGGCGAAGGCGGGCGGCGCCTTATGCGCACCTCACGCCGCCACTACCGGGTCGGCCGCCGCGTGGGGTCGGGCACGATGTGTGAGGTAGTAGGTGACTGGCACCGTCATCCGTGAGAGCAACAGCGAGGCGACCTCGCCAGCCATCAGCGAAATGGCCAGGCCCTGAAAGATTGGATCGAACAGAATCACCGCGGACCCGACGATTACGGCAGCGGCGGTGAGTGCCATCGGCCGGAACCGGACCGCACCAGCATCCACCACTGCTTGTTCGAGCGGCATCCCGTCCTTGACCCGCAACTCGATGAAATCGACCAGGATGATCGAGTTTCGGACGACGATGCCCGCGCCGGCGATAAATCCGATCATGGACGTGGCCGTGAAGAACGCGCCGAGCAGCGCGTGCGCGGGCAGGATGCCGACGAGCGAAAACGGAATGGCGAGCATGATCGTGATCGGTGTGATGAACGACTGGAACCAGCCGACCACGAGGATATAGATGAGGATGAGGACAGCGGCGAAGGCTATGCCGAGATCGCGAAACACTTCATACGTGATGTGCCATTCGCCATCCCACTTCATGGCGTACTTCGAGCTGTCGAAGGGTTGGCGCGCGTTGAAGATTTCGAAGTCGTATCCTTCAGGCACGCGGATCGACGACAGCGCGCGATTCATCTGCAGGATTGCGTAGACCGGACTCTCGATTTCGCCGGCAACATCGCCAGTCACGTAGGTCACGGGGACCAGGTTCTTGTGGTAGATGCTTTGCTCCTCCTCCGCCTGCCGCGATCGTGTCAGCTCACCGACGGCGACCGAGTACGGCCCGAGTCGAATGGCACGCACGGCGTCGATCGACCCGCGCTTTGCCCGGGGCAGGCGGAGCACAATCGGCACGTCCTCACGGGCGTCGGGATCGTGAAGCAAGCCGGCCGACGATCCGTTGCCCGCCATCTGCATGACTGACGCGACGTCGGCACTCGTGAGGCTCGCGGTCGCGGCCCTCTCCGGGTCCACGTCGAGCTGCCACTTGTGCCGCGCTGACTCGACGTACCAGTCCACATCGACGACGCCAGGCGTGCGTTCGAATGTCGAGCGAACCGTCCGTGCGAGTTCGAGCCGACGCGCCGCGTCCGGGCCATACACCTCGGCCACCAATGTCTGGAGTACCGGCGGGCCTGGCGGGACCTCGACGACTTGAATCGTTGCACCGAGTGTGGCTGCCACCGGGTCCACGCGCGCACGAATGCGCTTCGCGATGTCGTGGCTCTGGTCCTTTCTGTCCTCCTTGCCGACCAGCACTACCTGCAGATCCGCGAGATTCGGTTGGCGGCGGAGAAAGTAGTGCCGCACCAGACCGTTGAACGTATACGGCGCTGAGGTCCCGGCGTAGCTCTGAACGCTCGTCACCGCATCGTCCTGGAGCACCGCTTCGGCGAGCACGGCGGCGGCACCGGCCGTCGTTTCGAGCGGCGTGTCCTCCGGCATGCGGACGATCACTTGCAGCTCGCTCTTGTTGTCGAACGGAAGCATCTTCACCGTCACGATCCCCAGCGGGACGAGGGCCGCCGCGCCCAGCAGCAGAATCGCGACGAGTCCGAGGAAGGCAATGCGAGCCGACCGGCGCCCGATGAGCGATCGCATGACACGGCGATAGACTGCGGTCAGCACATCGTCGCGCTGCTCCTGGTGGCCATGCGAGCGACGCAGCAGCCGGACCGCCGCCCATGGCGTGACGACGAACGCGACGATCAGCGAGAAGACCATCGCCGCCGAGGCCCCCACGGGAATCGGACGCATGTAGGGTCCCATCAGCCCGCCAACGAAGGCCATTGGCAAAATCGCGGCAATTACGGTCAACGTTGCCAGAACGGTGGGGTTTCCGACTTCATCGACCGCACGCAAAGCAATGGTCTCGAACCCACGGCCGTCGCGCGCGATCCGCGCGTGCCGCACCACGTTCTCGACGACGACAATCGCGTCGTCGACCAGAATGCCGATTGAAAAGATCAGCGCAAACAGGGTGATGCGATTGAGGGTGTAGCCGTAGAGATAAAACACGAAGAGCGTGAGCGCCAGGGTGACGGGAATCGCCGCCAGCACCACGGCGGATTCGCGTCGGCCGAGAACCAGCCAGATCAGTGCCGAGACCGACACGATCGCCAGGAACATGTGCCACAAGAGCTCGTTCGACTTCTGCGAGGCGGTCTCTCCGTAGTCACGAGTCACCGATACGTTCAGGTCATTCGGCAGCAAATATCCCCGAGTCGCCTCAACCTTGTGTTCGACTGCTCGCGTCAGCGCGATGGCATTTGTGCCCTGACGCTTGGAAATCGACAGGGTGACCGCGGGAAAGGCCTGGCCACTCCGCGGATGATGCATCACGTAGTTCTCGGGTTCACCGCCGCCGTCGATGACGGCCGCCACATCCGCGAGGCGTATGGGTGTACCGTCGACCGCGCCAACGACGACCGATTTCACGGCGTCGAGCGAGGTGAGCCAACTGCCGGTTTCGATCGGCGTCGCCCGGTTGTCGTTGACGGCGCTTCCTGAGCGCGACCGAACATTGGCGCGTGTCAGCGCATGTTGCACCGACAAGGGATCGAGATGGCGCGCGGACAACGCGGCCGGATCAAGGTCGACCGTCACATGCCGTGGCCGGCCCCCGATGACTGTGATGGTGGAGATGTTCTGCAGTTCTTTCAGCGTTTCCTGGAGCTGTCCGCCAAACTGACGGAGCTGCACATCGTCGTATCCCGGACCCCAGAGAGTCAGTGCCATGACGGGCACATCGTCGATAGAGCGGACCTCAACGAGAGGCGTTGAGGCGCCCGGCGGCAACAGCGTCGCATTCGCTGCGAGCTTCTGATTCAGCCGCACGAGCGCACGCTCTTCGTCCTGGCCGACGAGGAAGCGGACCACGATCATGGCGCGACCCTGACTCGACGTGGAGTAAACGTACTCGACGCCGGGAACCTCCCAGAGGAGCTTTTCGAGAGGCCGTGTGACTCGCTGTTCGACTTCCGTTGGCGAGGCGCCGGGCATGTCAACGGAGACATCGATCATCGGGACGATGATCTGCGGCTCTTCTTCGCGCGGCAGTGCGATTACCGCGTACACGCCGAGGAGGAGAGATGCAACGATGATGAGCGGCGTCAGCTTCGAATGGATGAACGCGCCGGCAAGACGTCCGGCAACGCCCGTGGGGGGCTTCATGGCCGTCCTCCCGCAACACGTGTACCGTCGGTCAACGATGCCGGCGGGTTGGTCACGACGACGTCGCCATCCCGGAGGCCCGCCAATACTTCAGCGCGGTCGCCGGCTGTAGCACCAACTGAAATCGGCCGCAGACGCGCCTGATGCTGCGTGTCTACGAGGTAGACAAACGTCAGCTGCCCCCGTTTGATGAGCGCCGGCGCTGGGACCGTGAGCGCACGCCGAGACGGTCCCGAGAACTGGGCGCGACCGAATAGACCCGAGCGCGACACCGGTAATGTCGGGAGATCGATCTTGACCACAAAGCTATGTGACAGGGGATCGACACGCGCGATTTCGGCAATGCGACCGTCGACCCAGCCGTCACCAGGACTTAACGCCTCGAGTCGAACCGAAACCATCTGTCGCGTCTCGACCAGCGTCGCGCGCGCCTCATCGAGCTGAACTTCGAGTCGGTAGGTTGCTGGATCTTCCAGAGTGAGCAGCGGGGTCCCGGGCGTCGCCATGGAGCCGGCGTCAGCGTGGCGCTCGGTGACAATCCCGTCGAAGGGAGCCGAGAGCACAGCATAGGTCGAGCTAATCGTTGCCACTTCCGCGGCCGCCTGTGCCGCCGCGCGCGCGGCGTTCGCCGCCGCGAGGCGGGCTTGGGCGCCTGTACGCTGAGCCTCGGCAGCCGTCAACGCGGCGACCGCCTGATCGAGCTCCTGAGTCGTGGCCGATCGCTTCGCATGCAGAGCTGCCATTCGGTCGTGCGTCGCCTGTGCAAGGACAAGGGCGGACTCTGCGGTTCGGATGTCGGCATCCGCCGCTCGGGCCGCTTCCGCTGTTGAAAGCGATGTCGCTTCGGCGCGTCCTTTGTTTGCCTGGATCTCTCGCGCATCGAGTGTCACCAGAGTGGCGCCGCGGTGCACTCGGTCGCCAGGCCGGACGTGGACCTTAATAATTGGCGCCAACACGCGACTCGCAATCAAGGCGGTATTGCGGGCCCGCACGATACCGCCAGCCTCGAATGACGTCGCGAGTTCTGTGACGGTCACCCGACTCGCTGCCACTGTCAGGGGCGCGGCCTCGTCGGCTGTTTGCCGAGCAGTCGAGGCGCAACCGGCGGTCAGGGAAAGGGTCAGCCAAAATCCGATAAGAGCAGTCTTCACATCATCCTCGTCTCAAGGGGTACGGCCCAAGGCGCGCTGCAACATGGCCGCAGCGACTATCGTGTCGACCAGAGCCGTCACTCTGTTCGCGTCCGCGTCGAGCAGGGATGTCGATGCCCTGAGCACGTCGTTGACGGGCGCAAGGCCCGCCTCGAATCGGTCGCGGATGATTCGTTGACTTTCACGCGCCTGAACGACTGCCGTGCGGCTGACCGTGTACCGTGCGCGCGCGGCCTCGACGCGGCTCAATGCAGTGACGACTTCGGCGTGCACGGCAGCTCGCACCGCCTCTGCCTCCGCGCGCGTCCGTGCGATTGAGGCGGCGGCCGCTTTCATCGCCGCCACTTCGGCGCCGCCTGTCGAGAACGTCCACCGCAACTCGCCGCCAACGATCCAGGACGAGGCCCGACCGGTGAAGCGCGTGCCGCTGATGTCGATTACCGCTTGTGCGGCGACCTGCGGGACCAGGGCCGCGCGTGTTTGCCGTCGTGCAGCCGCGGCGATCTGCTCTGAGGCGGCTGCCCTCTTGAGTTCCGGCCGCGCGGCGTCAGCTTCTGCGAGAAGCGCAGTCACCTTGGGTTGGTCGCCGAACTCGTTGAGCGGCGCATTCGAGGGTTCGGCGGCTTGAACGGGCTGGTCGACCGCAGAGCCCATAAGCCGATTGAGTTCTGCGCGAGCCGCAGCCGCGTCGCCCTCGGCTTGAATCCGACGTTGTAGAACGTCGGCCACATGCACGGCGAGCGCGAGGACGTCGGCGTCCGTAGCCAGTCCCGCGTCGCGGCGGCGCTCGGCGCGCGCCAGGTCTTCGGTAGCGGCAGCGGTGCCGGCGTCGGCAGCAAGACGGGCTGCCTCGCTGCTCAAGACGCGGCCGAATGCCCGGGTGGTGGCAACCGCCACGGCGGCGGCTGCCTCGCTGGAGGTTGCCTCTGCGTGCGTGCGGCGGAGAGCCGCGGCTGTTGCGGCCGAGCGCTGACGGCCGCCGTCGAACACCAGCTGCTCGACGCCCAGGCTCGTGCGAAAAAACCCCACCGGGTCCGGGTGGTTGAGCGCGTCGATTGCGAAGTTATTGGCGGCGAACCGGCGTGCGGACAGCAAAGAACTGAACACGAAGACGGGCTGATCGCCCCGTTGCCACGAATCGGTCAGCGAGATCCGGGGAAACAGTCCCGAACGCGCCTCCGTCTCATGGGCCGCCGCTTCATCGACACCGGCCCGCGCTGCGCGCAACGAGGCGTTATACGTTAATGCCCTCTGCACGGCACGCTCCAGCGTCAACGGCTCCTGCGCCGCGCCTGAGACAGGCGACAGAATCAGAAGGGCGACGACCAGCCGGCAAATGGCGCAGTTCACTATTCCAGAGATGCAGAACGACGGATTCGGTGACACCCACCCTTCAGAGCGCTGTCACCTTTCGCCCTGATGTGCATCTCTCATGAGCGGGAACGTACAATCGGTATGTGACCGCGACCGATCGAAACCCAGTCAGTGTCTCGAGCGAGGGCGCGAGAGCCGAATACGCCGCTCTCGTGAAGAAGGCGGCGACTGGTGACCGGGATGCCATGGAGCGTCTACTCATGCGCGCCCAGGAAGTGGCCTACCGCTTCAGCTTGCTGGTGTGCGGTCACCCCGAGGACGCGGAAGATGTGATGCAAGACGCGCTATTGCAGACCTATCGGCACGTCCGCGGTATCGAGGAACCCGAGGCGTTTCGCACGTGGTTGTACACAACCGTTCGGAACGCCTGCCTGATGAAACGTCGGCGGCGGGTGGGCGAGCCCGCCGAATTCGTGTCACTTGGGCAAGAACCGAGGGATGGGACAGCGGGCCCGATGGAGGTCGCCGATCAATCGCGCCCCGCAGACCAGCGTCTGGTCGACACCTGGATGGATCGCCGATTGCGCGAGGCACTGAAGAAGGTCCCCCCTGCATACCGGATGATTGTGGTGATGCGAGAGATGGAAGGGTTGTCGACCAAGGAAGTGGCCACCGTGACCGGGATGTCCGAAGCGAACGTCAAGACGCGTCTCCATCGCGCGCGGCTCATGTTGCGGCGACATTTGGAGGGCACGATATGAAATCCACGAATCGCGAGTGCCGGGAGATCCTCGCCGGCATCTCGGCCTATCTCGATGGCGATCTCGACACCAGCGCGTGCGAGACCATCGAGCGTCACTGCCAGAATTGCGCCCGCTGTGCGACGCTGGTAAAAGGACTGCGCGAGACCGTTGGCTTGTGTCGGCAAGCGGCGTCCGCCTCCTTGCCCGAATCAGTGCGGCAGCAGGCGCGAGACCGCGTGAGGCGACTGCTCGAGCAAGACGAGGTCGGGGGCGTGCGTCCGTAGCGCTTTGCTCGATGAAAGGAATTGTCCAGCTGCCGAGACAACTTCCCAGCAGATGAACAACCCGTATCAGCGACGGCAGCCGCAAATGTACGATACAGTACATTTCGCCCGCCAGACTGGTGCCACGCCATTGGTGACGTCGCTCAGCCTTCGAGCTTTCCGGTAGAGCCGTGCCTCGGGTCAGGAGGCTGATGATGTCCCTTCCATCCCATCTCGAGCAACTTGTCACTATCCGCGATGAGGCACGAGTCCTGGTGCAATGCGCCGACGATCACGAGGATCAGGTTCAGGCGCTGGTCGCGGCTGCGGACAGTCACGTCCGCCATGCCGAGGAGGCGCTATCAGATGCTCTCGCCGGGACGCAGCGGTCCGTCGAACATCTCCTCTTCTTGCTATCCGCCCAGTTGCGGAAGAGTCAAGACGATGCTGACACGGCCCGGGCGCTCTGTGCCGGCGCGCACGAGCAACGCACGGCTGCGGGCATCCTGCTCACACACCTGGACCGCGACATCCGCGCAGCATCGCAAATGCAACTGGACTCTCGCCGCGACGCCGTCCTGGTCGTCGATGACCACGGCCAGGTTCGTGAAGTCATCGCCGAAGTGCTGCGGGGCGCCGGGTTTGTTGTCCGAACCGCCGCCAATGGTCTCGAGGGGCTCCTCGCGGCCTACGAAATGCTGCCCGCTGTGATCGTCATGGATCTCGCAATGCCGGTGCTCGATGGGATCGAAGCAACTCGGCTCATCAAGGCTACAGAAGCGACGCGTCAGGCGCGGGTGATCGCATACACCGGCAATGCCCAGTTGGATAGCAGCCTGATGCAGACACTGTTCACCGCCGTGGTGCGAAAGCCTGCCACTCCCGCTGACCTCCTCGCAACGGTCCAACAGGTCGCGAGACTCTGAGGCCACGTTGAACGATCCCGATCGCACGTCAGATCGCGCGCGCGTCGTGGCTGCGTTGCGCGAGCTCGTCGAGGCGCTCGACCGACGAGTTCCCCATGTCGAACGGCTCGGCGAAATCGGCATCGCACGTGAGGCCGCAGCGCTCCGGAAGGAAGCGGCGAAGCGACTGGCACAACTGGCATCCACACGGGCAGATCGCGAGGCAGGTGAGGCAAACCGTTCTGATGCGGAGATGACCGACGACGGCGGGCCGTTGTTCGAGGACGAAAGCGAAGGCTAGTTCGGCTCGAGCTTGTTCGCGTCGCGTATCTCGCGGAGTGTCCGCCGCATCTCCTCGACAACCGTCATCTGTTCCAGTGACGCCTTGAGACTCTCGGCCGTCGCGCGCACTGAATCGACGACCGCATGGCGGGCGGCCTCGGCCGCAAGTCGCGCCTCTTCGCTCGCGACTCGCGCCGTCTCGGCAACTTCGCGCAGCTTTTCTCGCTCCTCGCGTACTTCCTCTGCCAGTCGCCTCAACTGCTCGGCTTCGTTCCTGGCGGCCTCCGCCACAGCGACCTGATGTCTTCGACGCGGATGTTGCTCGTCAGCATGTGAGTCAGACATCAGCCACATTCCTTTCTCTGACGTTCGTCCGATCAGCCGTCCGATCCATAGGATTCAGGTTCGTGTAATGGCGCACATGGGGAAGGATGGGAACAGCTTTTGGCCACCACTTTGATGAGTCGGGCGGCTGGTGCGGGCCGGGGGCTCAGGAAACGACTCTCAGTCTATCACGACCGCCCCTGAAACCAGCTTAAACGTCTGGACGGCGCGGCTCGTCTAAGCCCCACATGGGCAATCTTTTCGGTGAGCTTCGTTACGCACTTCGTCAGTTCTGGGTGGCGCGCATATTCACCGTCACAGCGATTCTGACGCTCGCGCTCGGCATTGGCGGAACCACAGCCATATTCACGCTGATTCACGCCGTCATGCTGCGCTCGCTGCCAGTCGGCGATCCCTCGCGGTTGTATCGCGTTGGTGACGGATCCTCCTGCTGCGTCCAGGGGGGGCCGCAGGACCGCTGGGGGATGTTCTCGTACCCGCTCTTCGAGCGGTTGAAAGCTGAAATGCCGGAGTTTGAAGAGGTCACGGCATTTCAGGCGGGTGGCGCCCGCGTCAGCGTCCGACGCCAGGACACCGACACGACACCGAGGCCGCTGCGTTCCGAGTTCGTGACGGGCAATTACTTTTCGACGCTCGGAGTGGGCGCATTCGGCGGCCGAGTGTTCAGCGGCGCTGACGATCTGCCTGCGGCCGCGCCAGTCGTCGTGATGAGCCATCATGCGTGGCAGGGAACCTATGGCGGCGATCGGTCCATCCTCGGCGCCACGCTCGTCATCGAGGGTCATCCGTTCACGCTCGTGGGAGTCTCGGCGCCGGGATTCTTCGGCGAGACGCTTCGCGGCGATCCTCCTGACCTGTGGATTCCGCTTCAGCAGGAACCGCTGCTCAACGGCGATACCTCGATCCTTCGTCAACCGGTTTCGGCGTGGTTGCGCGTGATAGGCCGGCTGCGTCCTGGTGCGACGACCGAGGGCATGAGCGCACGGCTGACGGCCATCCTTCGTCAATGGATGCAGCACGATTCCGGATACCCCGCTAATTGGATGCCTGACATCCTCCAATCGCTTCCCCAACAGGTCATCACGGTGGTGCCGGCCGGCGCCGGCGTCGGCATCATGAAAGAACAGTACGGACGGAGCCTCCAGATTCTTCTTGGGGTATGCGGGCTGGTACTTCTCATCGCCTGTGCCAACGTTGCGAATTTGCTGCTCGCCCGTTCGGTCGCGCGTCGCGCCCAGACCGCTGTCAGGCTCGCGATGGGGGCGTCGCGCCGCCAGATTGTCACCCAGGCACTGGTCGAGAGCATCGTCCTGGCAGTTGCCGGAGGGATGGTGGGGCTGTTTGTCGCGGTTGGCGCGGCGCGGCTGATACTCGCGCTCGCGTTTGCCGGTACTACGTTCCTTCCGATCGACACGAATCCATCGCCGATGGTCTTGGCGTTTGCCTTTGGCGTCGCGCTCCTCACTGGCATCGTGTTTGGCGCAGCACCCGCGTGGTTTGCGACGCGTACCGATCCAATCGATGCCCTTCGTGGAGCCGGCCGCAGCACCGGCGATCATTCGTCGTTCGCGCGAACCTCTCTGCTCGTCGTGCAGGCGACGCTCTCTGTAGTGCTGGTGGCGGGCTCGACGATGCTCGCGAGGAGTCTCAGCAACCTCGAACGTCAGGACTTCGGATTCGAGATTCCAGGGCGAGTTCTGGTGCAATTGAACCGGCCGCCCGCCACCTACACGGCGCAGAAACTCGCTGCACTCTATCGCGATGTCGAAGAGCGGTTGAATCGTCTCCCTGGTGTTCGCGGAGCAGGCCTCGCGCTCTACAATCCCCTGACGGACAACTGGGGCGAGCTCGTCCTGGTTGCCGGCCATCCGGCTCCCAAGCCTGGTGAGCAAGCCGGCGCATCATGGGATCGCGTCAGCGCCAACTACCTGCAGGATTTGGGCGTGAAACTGGTTCGCGGCCGCTACTTTACCGCCGCCGACAACGAGACGAGCGAGAACGTGGCGGTCGTAAACGAAGCGTTTGTGCGCCGGTTCTTCAAGAACGACGAAGATCCGCTAGATCAGCACTTTGGTCTTGACCTGCCGGAGAACGTCAATTCATATCGAATCGTGGGAATCGTGCGCGATGCGAAATTCGCCGGGTTTGCGCTGGATCGGCCCGCTCGGCCGATGTTTTACGCGGCGCTCGCGCAGACGGTTGATTACCAGCATGACTTGATGAAACGCATCGAGTTCCAGTCGCACTTCGTCCGCGGGGTGCTTTTGGTGAGCGATCTGCCCCCGGGCACGCTCGAACCGCAGGTCAAGCAGGCGCTGGCGAGCGCGGATCCAAACCTGACGCTGACGAGCATCCGGACGCTCCAGGAACAGGTGGACCGCTCGTTCGACCAACAACGTGCCGTCGCCAGCCTCGCCGGCTTGTTCGGGAGCGTCGCCCTCGTGCTCGCCGCAATTGGGCTCTACGGGGTCACCGCCTACACGGTGGCACAGCGCACGAATGAGATCGGGCTGCGCATGGCGCTCGGCGCCGATCGACGGAGAGTGGTGAACCTGGTGCTCCACGGCGCGTTCCGCCGCATCGCCGTTGGTCTTGCACTTGGTCTTCCACTCGCGATCGGCGCGGGTCGGCTGCTCGCAGCGCAACTCTACGGCGTGCAATTCTGGGATCCACTCGCGCTCGGCATCGCCGCCTTTTCGCTCTCTGCCTCGGCATTCCTCGCGGCGATCATTCCGGCTGCGCGCGCGGCCTCGATTTCGCCGATGAGCGCGCTCCGAGCCGAATGAGTGCACCGGCAAGGGCCCGCCGGTGACGTCGATCGCGCTCGTTCGGGCGACTATGATTGCTTCGACTGTCGCATGGGCGCTCGGAGAAGCACTGATGCGCCGATCGGCCGCCGCGGATCGACTGGCGCGTGCAATGTGGACGGCCGGCATTGCACTCGCATTGTTGCACGTCGTGCTGGCGTTCGACCTGGTTTACGGCTGGAGCCACGATGCGGCTGTCGCGGCCGCCGTGCGACAAACGGCCGATCGTGTCGGATGGGGTTGGCGTGGTGGAATCTACGTCAACTACGTATTCCTGGCACTGTGGCTGGTGGATGTCGGCTGGTGGTGGCTCTCGCCTGCCTCTCACGCGAAGCGATCGTTGCGAGTTGAGAGAACGCGGCTCGTTTTATTCGCGTTCATGTTTCTCAATGGCGCGGTTGTGTTTGCCTTGGGAATCGGCCGCGTGTTCGGGATTGCGGCGCTCTCGCTGGTCTTGATCGCATCCGCGAGGTGGAAGCCACGCGCGGTTTACGCATGAGCGACGCGAGGGTCGAGTCGCGCAGCGTCGGCTGGAATCTGTACTACGGCTGGGTCGTTCTTGGCGTCGCTGCCATCGCCATGGTCGGCACGCTCCCCGGTCGTACCCAGGGACTCGGTCTCATCACCGAGCCCCTGTTGCGTGATCTCGGTGTCGATCGCGTACGGTTCGCCGAGATCAACTTCGTTGCCACACTCGTCGGATCCTTGTTCTGTTTTGGAATCGGTCAGCTGATCGATCGTCATGGCAGTCGTGCTGTGCTGGCGTCGGTGGCGCTCGTCCTCGGCACGGTCGTGATTGCCATGAGCGGCGCCGCCAGCAGCGCGATCCTCCTCGTGTTGATTACCCTGACGCGAGGCCTCGGGCAAAGTGCGTTGTCGATCGTCAGTCTCGCGATGCCCGGCAAATGGTTCCGCCGGCGCTTGACCTGGGCGATGGGCGTCTACGCGTTCGTGATGAGTGTGGGATTCATGGTCGCGTTCCCGGCAGTCGGTGCCCTGGTTCTCAGCCGAGGATGGCGAGTGGCATGGACGACAGTCGGCGCGGCGCTGGTATTTGGGCTTGCGCCGCTTGCCTGGGTCCTCGTTCGGCCCGACCCGGCCACGAACGAGGAGTTGCAGGCGCCGTCCGCCGATGCCTCAGCGCCCTCTGTCGCCGACTCCACCCTGGCGTCGGCTCTTCGGTCCGCGGCGTTCTGGGTATTCGGTCTCGCGAGTTCGTTGTACGGGCTGGTTGCCTCGGGCATCGGTTTGTTCAACGAGTCGATTCTGTCGGAGCGCGGCTTCCCGCCGAACGTTTATCATCGCGCCCTGGCCGTAACCGCGATCACGGCACTCGCCGGCAATTTCATCGCGGGTGCGTGGGCCGACCGCGGCTCCCTGCGGCGCGTGCTCGTCGCCGCGCTGTTTCTGCTGACGCTGGCGCTCGTCGCGCTGCCGCATGTAAGCACCATCGCGCACGTGATGGCGCAAGGTGTCGTGATGGGTATGGCCGGTGGCTTCGTCATGGTCGTGTTCTTCAGCTTCTGGGGCAGAGCCTACGGTCGAACGCACCTGGGGAAGATTCAGGGCGTCGCGCAGGCGCTTACGGTCTTAGCGTCCGCCACCGGACCGCTGCTGCTTGCCTGGTGTGCTGAGGCAACCGGATCGTATGCCGCAGCCTTCTACGCTCTCGCCGCAACATTGACGGTCGTTGCGCTGGTCGCAGCGTTTGTCCGCATTCCTGCCGCGGCCGAACGCTCCTGACCACCTTCGTGCCGACTACGCGGTTGGCGATCGGACCAGACGAAACACGTTCACCACCACGTGCACCATCGTGATGAGAGTGATCACGACGAGGACCAGTCTCGTCACATCGTTAATGCCGTTGACCAAGCGTATGAGGTTTGGTGCGTCGCTTGCCGGAATCACGAGCGGTCCGGCCTTCATCGCAACGGAGAGGACGAACAGGCTGAGCAGGTTGACCGTGAGCGATCGAAGTCGCAGGACCCACACCCAAGCCGGCCGCGCCATAGCCGCGACAGCCATCAGTGTCGACACGAGCGCGGGGAGGAGCGCGACGTAATAGAGCTGCGACCATGCCTCCGACAACGACAGCAACGAGGCTGCCGGCCCGAATAGCAGGAAGGGGTATGTCGGAATTGCAAGCCACCACGCGATGAAGACGCTGTTTGCCACGATCTCAACGACCAGGTTGCCGCGCTTTGGCTGCCGTTTCGTGTCGGCGACAGGGGGCAGGGTGCGCGGCGACCACTTGTCGAACAATTTCAGCTGCGCCTGCCAGTAGTCGGCGACCGCGAACGCGAGCGTCACCCAGAAGACCAACTGAATCGCCACCGCGGGAAACGCCACGACATGCGGGAGAATCCGTTCGGGTGCCCGCTGCGCGAGCCCGATGGAAAACGCCACGATGACCTGAATGCCAAACGCTGCCGCGAGGGCGATCTTGAGCGCTGGAAAATAGAACGGGAAGAGAGTCGGCCCGATCAAGTACTGCTTCGGCCGATACCGTGCAGCGAGGAGGTAGGGATGGCCGTAGTGCTTCAGGACGGCCTCCTGCTCTCCTTCGTCCAGTGGTCGGCCGAGCTCCTCTTCCTTGTCCTTGATCTGCGAGAGAATGTCGTCGGTCAACTCGTTGACAATGTCCTCCTGCTGGTCCGCCGGCAGGTGACGTTTGACGGCGTAGACGTAACGATCGACGAGGTCCATCCTTAGCTCCTAGAGAATTCGATCGAGCGACGCGGTGAGGGTCTTCCACTCGCCGAGCAGCAGTGTCAGCGTCTGCCTGCCTTCGCGCGACAGGCGGTAAAACCGCTTGTTCCTCTTGTCCTCCTCCCGCCATTCGCTGACGAGCAGGCCCTGGCTCTCGAGGCGCCGCAGCAACGGATAGAGGGTGCCCTCATCGATGGCGATCCCGCGGTCGGCGAGCGCCTTGCGGAGCGTGTAACCGTAGTGCTCGGTCTTGAGCTGTCCGAGGACGGCCAGGATCAAGCAACCACGTCTCAGTTCGAGGCGGAGGTTTTCGAGGATGTCGGTGTCCATGGGCTGATTACCGTGCGGCACATACTAGTTGCCATACACTGTATGAAGCACACTGTATACCGCACAGTATAGTCTGTCAAGCAGCAGGCGAGAATTCTTGTCGTGGCGACACGCGGAGTGTCGATTCAAGGGCCTGCCGTTCGTAGAGAGGGTGAAGGCGTCCGCTGCGGCGGCAGCCACGAGAGCAAGGAGGAGAACAGGCCATGAAACAGTATTTGCTCAGCATCTATCAGCCGGACGGCGAAGCCCCGCCGCCCGAGGCGCTGGCGACGGTGATACGAAATGTCAATGCACTGGTCGACCAGACCAAGGCCGCCGGGGTGTGGGTCTTCAACGGCGGGCTCCACCCTCCCGGCACCGCGACGGTCGTGCGGATGAAAGCCGGTGAAGCCCTCATCACCGACGGTCCCTTTGCCGAGGGCAAAGAGCACATCGGCGGCTTTCTGATTCTCAAGGTCCAGGATCTCGACGCCGCGCTCGACTGGGCCCGTAAACTCGCGCGGGCCCTGACGCTTCCGGGTCGCGAGCGGGAAGGAGGACTCCCTATCGAGGTTCGGCCTTTCAACGGGGGCGTGGATGTCGAGGAGCAGCGCGCGGCCGCGCACCTGTCAGGATCGCCCTAGCGTGGCGACGATCGATACGCGGCAAATCGAACATCTGTTCCGCGAGGAGTACGGCCGTGCCGTCGCGGTCCTGGTTCGCCACTTCGGTGACATCGCACTTGCCGAGGAAGCCATCCAGGATGCTTTCACCGCCGCTCTCGAACGGTGGCCTGCGGGCGGTCTGCCGCCAAACCCGGTGGCGTGGATCATCACAACGGCTCGCAATCGCGCCATCGATCGCCTGCGTCGGGAGGCGTCTCGCGCGGATCGGCACGCCCAGGCAGCCCTGATGCAGGGGGAGGCGTCTTCACGTGGCGGGTACGGTTCGGCGGAGAGGGCAATCGACGAGGAGGCCGATGTGGAAGACGATCGACTGCGCTTGATCTTTACCTGTTGCCATCCCGCGCTGGCTGCGAGCGCCCAGGTGCCGTTGACGCTTCGGCTGCTCGGCGGGCTGACGACAAAGGAGATCGCGCGCGCCTTCGTCGTCTCTGAGTCGACAATGGCGCAGCGACTGGTTCGGGCCAAAGGCAAAATCCGCGATGCGCGGATTCCCTTTCGGGTACCGAACGACGCCGAGCTGCCGAACCGCCTTCGCACCGTTCTGGCAGTCGTCTATCTCATTTTCAACGAAGGCTACATCGCGACATCCGGCGACCGGCTGGTCCGCGACGATCTCTGTCTGGAGGCCGTCCGGCTCGGACGGCTTCTCGCCCAACTGATGCCCGGCGAGCCGGAGGTCATTGGTCTGCTCGCGCTCATGCTGCTCGTCGACGCACGTCGACCGGCTCGCGTCACCCCGGAAGGCAGTCTCGTGCCGCTGACGGACCAGGATCGCAGCCGTTGGGATCGTCAGCTCATCGCCGAAGGTCAAGGTCTCGTCAGACAATGCCTCCGGCTGAACCGGCCGGGTCCCTACCAAATCCAGGCCGCGATCAATGCGGTTCACAGCGACGCCGCCACGCCCGCCTCGACCGACTGGCCACAGGTCCTGCAGTTGTACGACTTGCTCATGTCGATTGGGCCGAGCCCGATCGTGGCGCTGAACCGCGCCGTTGCGGTGGCCGAAATCGAGGGTCCGGGGGCTGCGCTGAGCCTGGTGGACCGCCTCGAACTCGATCGCTATCACTTGTTTCACGCCGTCCGCGGTGATCTGTTGCGCCGCCTCGGCCGCGACCGCGAGGCGGCGCTCGCGTACAGGGCGGCGATCGCCCTCACAGACAACGCCGCTGAACGCGGCCATCTGTCTCGCAGCCTCGAGGGCATCTCGCGGGCCCTCGACGACACCTAGGATAAGCTCCCCTTGGCGCTTCCGAGGAGAGCATGCATCCCTGGCACGATACCTACGTCGACGACAGCCTCATCGCCACGGCATTTCCGGTCGTGATTGAAATCCCGAAAGGGAGCAAGAACAAATACGAGTTGGACAAAGACACCGGACTCTTGCGGCTCGATCGCGTCTTGTACAGCGCGGTCTACTATCCAGCCGATTACGGCTTCATCCCCCGCACGTATTGCGATGATGGCGATCCGCTCGACGCGCTCGTGCTTGGTCAGGAACCCGTCTTTCCGTTGACGATCGTCGAGGCTCGCGCGATTGGCGTGATGCGGATGCGTGATGAGAAGGGCATCGACGACAAGATTGTCGCCATCAGCGTCCGGGATCCCGCGTTCGCGGACTACACGGACAAGAACCAGTTACCGGCGCATCTTCTGCGCGAGGTTCGTCGATTTTTCGAGGACTACAAAACACTCGAACACAAGCAGGTCATCGTCGAGAACCTCCTCGGCCCAGACGAAGCAGTCAATATCATTCGTGATGCGCTGGAGATGTACCGGCAGCTGCGGCGCGGTCAACTGAAGAGGGAGTGACGCTTTATTCACTTCTGAGCGTCACTGCCCGATCGTCATGTGAATTCAGCCTTGCGTTCCGCTGATGATCCGCAGGTAAGCCCGCCAGGGACCGACTTCATCCGAGTACTGCCTGGCCAGCACCCGGGAAATCTGGACGATGTGATCCAGATCGTGCGCGGTCCACGTCGCGAGCAGCTGGCGCAATGTTACGACTCCGAGTTCGGGATGCGTGCCGCGACGGTCGAGATCACGGTCGGTCAGGCCGAGCGACGCCAGTTCGCGGAGGTTCTGCTGTCGCAGGGAGGCGAACTCTTCGAGCAGGCTCGGAAGCGTCCGATCCTTTGACGCCGCGAACTGTGCAGAGCGATCGAATTTCTCAAACGGACGTGCTTCGCCCTGCTCGAGGATGATCTTTGCCCGGGGCATCCAGTCGGTTCGCTCGCCGTGAATCAGGTGGCCGACGACGTCGAAGGGGCTCCAGGTGTTGGCGCCTTCGTTCGAGACGATCCAGCCTTCGGGGAGGCCGCGCAGCATGGCGTCGAGGGTCGCGGGTGTCCGGGTCAGGATGGCGATGGATTCCTCCAAAACAAGCGGACGCCGCGTGCGATCCGTTCGTTGTGTCATGGGTGTGGGCGAGCTATTCTGGGTATGACTCATCCCTGTAGTTTAGTTTGAGGGCCTTATGCGCGTTTCATCAGCCGCCGGCTCGTTCATGGACCGATGATCCTCGGAGTAGACGTGGAACACCCGGTGCGTGGAGATTCCGGCCTGACGCGGAAATCGACCCGTGCGGGTGACCGCACGCTGTCGTACGCAATCGCTGGAACTGGTCCTTCTGTGCTGAGCATCCAGGGCGTCGGCGTTGCCGGTCGCGGCTGGCAACCGCAGATCGACGGTCTGACCGGCCGATTCACCATCATCACCTTCGACAATTGCGGCATTGGCAGCAGTCCGCGCGGGTCGAATCCGTTGACAGTAGAGCAGATGGCGTTGGATGCTCTGGCGATCGCCGATGCCGAAAACATCCCGCGCTTTCACGTAATGGGGCACTCGCTCGGCGGACTGATCGCTCAGCACCTCGCCCTCACGGCGCGGAATCGGGTGAAGAGCCTCGCGCTGCTGTGCACGTTTGCCAACGGTGCGGATGCCACGCGGCTTTCCGCACGCATGCTCGTGCTCGGGCTTCGAACGCGCATCGGCACGAGGACGCTGCGCCGGAAGGCGATGATCCGGATGATCATGCCGGACGAATACGTTCAAGGAAAGGACCAGACGAAGCTGGCGCAGGAACTGCAGGACCTGTTCGGCCGCGACCTGGCGGATCAGCCGCCGATCGTTTCAGAACAGCTGCGCGCGATGTCGCGTTACAGTGCGGCGGCCCGACTCGGGGAACTGTCTGGCATCCCGACGCTCGTCCTGAGCGCGCGACACGATCCCATAGCCCCCCCGAGGCTGGGGAAGGCGATTGCGTCGGCGATTGCCGGAGCACGGTTCGTCGAGTTTTCCAACGCCAGCCACGCGCTGCCCATTCAATGCGCGACAGAGGTGAACGCGCTTCTGCTCGAACATCTGACGCACTCAGAACTCGTCGCCTGATTACCGTCCTTCCCGTTGGGCCGGCTGGCCGTAGTACGGATATCGATCCCAGGGATCAGCGGCGCTCGTTGCTCGCGGGTCGCCCGTCTCACGCATCCACCGATCGAGCGCGGAGCGAAGCTCGGCCTTGATCCTGGCATGCTGCGAGTCGTCGGCGACGTTCACCACCTGCCACGGATCGCGGCGCAGGTCGTAGAGTTCCTCGGCCGGCCGTTTGCCGGTCGCGAGCTCAAAGAACTTTCCGATGTGTCCGTCTCTCTGCCGATCGAGGAGCAACGATTTCGTGGGACCGCCGTCGATGTCGCCGAACGGCCCCACGGCAAAGTACTGCTCGGGGTCGCCGGCGGGCCAGCGGTCCGGACGAAGGTTGCGGATGTAGAGAAAATCACGGGTTCGTACAGCTCGAACCGGATAGCTCAGATCTCCGTTGCGAACATTGGCGTGCCGCTCGCGCTCCACGAATACGTGGTCGCGGCCGGTGACCTGCTTGCCCTCGAGCAACGCCATCAGGCTGTTGCCGGTCATACCAGCCGCTCGGTTCAGACCCGCGGCCTCGAGGAACGTGGGCGCGAGATCGGTGTGGCTGACGAAGGCGTCGATCGTGCGGCCAGCGGGAATTCGCCCTGGCCAGCGCATGGCGAGCGGCATGCGCGCGCCCGCATCGTAGACGTTGGCTTTCGCGCGCGGGAACGGCATGCCGTTATCCGACGTGATCACGACCAGCGTATTGTCCAGTTCGTCGCTCCGGCTCAGAGTGTCGAGAATCTGACCGACTTCACGATCGAATCGCTGCACCTCGAAGTAGTAGTCGAGCAGATCGCTCCGAACTTCAGGCGTGTCTGGCAGGAAGGGGGGCACCACAACCGACTCGAGTTTCATGCCGGCCTTCAAACCAGAGCCTTTTTCGTACGGCCGATGCGGATCCTGACTGCCGAACCAGAAACAGAACGGGCGGCCCGCGGGGCGCTGTTTCATGAATTCATCGAATCCCGAGAACTGTGGCCCGGCGGGATTACGGGAGCGTCCACCCGGCTCAAATCGTCCCGGTCCCCAGCCTTTTCGGGTGAAGCCGACGAAGTACCCGGCTGTTTCCAGCAGATCCGGATACACGGCAAAGCGCGCCGGAAGATAGCCGTGAAGATTTCCTCCTTCCGCCAGACGATGCACGACCTGTCCGGTCAGGATGGCCGCCCGAGATGGCGTGCAGGAGGGCGATGCCGTGAAGGCGTGCGTGAACCGCGCACCTTCTTTGGCGATTCGATCGAGCGTTGGCGTTGCGACCGTGCGGTCGCCGTACGCGCCGGCGTGCGCCCACGACCAGTCGTCCGCGATAGCGAACAGGATGTTCGGGCGTGCGGATCCGGTCGGATTCTGCGCGCCTCCCGGCAGCGAGAGCAGTGCCACAGCAACTATCAAGGACGTGACAATTTGGAGCGTTTGCTTCACGATGCCTCCGACTGACTAGCGACTGACGACTAGCGACTGACAAGCGTCAGTCGCGACTGAGTATACGTTCGGGAGAATCCAATGACGCCCTGGTCCGTTCGTGCGGCCGTCCTGACGGCCGCCGTTGCCGCCGGAATGCCGCTTGTGTCATCACGGCCGCTGTCACGGGCAACTGCCTCAGCTGCTCAGATCCCTTCCGGCAGAACCACTGTTCGTTATGTTCCCGAGGACCTCAAAGACACCTCGTGGCTCGAGGCTCTCCGCGATGCACAGACCAAGGCGATTGCCGGCAGCAGTGTCTTCCATGATTTTCGATTCACCGACCGCGTAGTCGACAGCGGCATCTCGTTCCGGCATCGGATCGTGGACGATGCGGGGAAGACCTACAAGGCGGCTCACTACGATCACGGCAACGGCATCGCGATTGCTGATGTAGACGGAGACGGACGCTCTGACATTTATTTCGTCAGCCAGGTCGGCGGCAACCAACTCTGGAGAAACACCGGTGGAGGGAAGTTCGAGGACATCACGGCGTCGGCCGGAGTCGCTGTCGCTGGCAAAGTCGGTGTCACGGCTTCGTTTGCCGACGTTGACAACGACGGTGATGCGGACCTCTATGTCACAACCGTCCGCGGCGGCAACAGACTCTTCGAGAACGACGGCCGAGGCCGCTTTCGCGACATCTCATCAGCCTCGGGGCTCAACTACGTCGGCCACTCGTCGGGCGCTCTGTTCTTCGATTACGACCGCGACGGACTGCTGGATCTGCTGCTCGTCAACGTCGGCCGCTACACGACGAACACGGTTGCGGGAGAGGGTCAAAAGTATTACGTCGCATTCGAAGACGCCTTCTCAGGTCACCTGAAACCGGAACGGACCGAACGAAGCATCCTCTTTCGCAACGCGGGAAAGAATCGATTCGTAGACGTGTCGCTGCGAACCGGCCTGCGCGACGTCTCGTGGACAGGAGACGCGAGTACGGTGGATGTCAATGACGATGGGTGGCCCGACGTCTACCTGGTCAACATGCAGGGGGACGATCAGTACTACGAGAACGTCGGCGGAACCCGCTTCGCGCGCAAGAGTCGTCTGGTGTTCCCGAAGACGTCCTGGGGCTCGATGGGCATCAAAGTATTCGACTTCAACAACGACGGCCGTCAGGACATTTTCGTCACCGATATGCACTCCGATATGAGCGAGACGATCGGCCCCGAGCGCGAGAAGCTGAAGTCGAACATGCAATGGCCGGTCGAATTCCGCGGAACGGGAGCCAAGAGCATCTGGGGCAACTCGTTTTTTCTCAAGGAGGGGCCCAACAAGTTTCGCGAAGTCTCGGATGAAATCAGTCTGGAGAACTACTGCCCCTGGGGCCCCAGTGTCGGCGATCTGAATGCCGATGGATATGACGACGTCTTGATCGCTTCCGGTATGAATTATCCCGAGCGCTACATGATCAATACGCTCAGGCTCAACGATCGCGGCCAGCGTTTCGTGGACGCGGAATTCGTGCTCGGCATCGAGCCGCGGCAGGGTGGTATTGCCACGCCCTGGTTCGAGCTGGATGCATCAGGAAAAGACAAAGAGCACCCTGACGCCGCAGGGGCGACCGGACGGGTGACGATCTGGGGCGCACGCGGCACGCGATCGGCGGTCATTTTCGATCTCGACGGCGATGGCGATCTCGATATCGTGACCAACGAGTTCAATGCCGCGCCGATGGTCCTCGTCAGCAATCTGAGCGACAAGGGAGCCATCCGATACGTCGCGGTGAAACTTGCTGGCAGCAAATCGAACCGGGCCGGTCTCGGTGCGGTCGTTACGGTCACCGCGGGATCCACGTCCTACACGAAAGTCTTGGATGGCAGCTCGGGGTACCTATCGCACAGTCTCTACCCGCTGTATTTCGGTCTTGGCCGGGCGGAGTCCGTCGACAAGATCGACATCGTCTGGCCCTCGGGAGCGAAACAGACGGTTCGTCCGCCGATTACGATGAACTCGACCATCACGATCCGCGAACAATGATTTATTCAGCGCGTTCGTTCTGGTTGTGAACCCCTGCTGGGACGATATCCGACGCGGGCGTACTCAGGTGCCCGTGGTGTGAACTGCGAATCGAATCGAGGATCGGGCGGATTGAACGTGTTCCGCTCTCGGCCGATCGTCTCCCTGAGATCGTTGACATCGCCATGGATGAAGGATCCGCGGACGCCGCTCCCGTCCGTGATGTCGAGCTCGTAGCGGGCACCGGTTGAGATGCCTCCGGCGGCGTTGTTCTTCCAGAAGATGCAGTCCACGTACGTGCTGCCGGCGCCGTTGTCATCCACGCCGTTCCAGTTTCCGGTGAACGTGCTCTTCGACACCGTCGCACGGGACCCTTCGAATACCGTGAGAGCCCCAGAGCCGTGCTCAGGATGGTATTCGCCATCAGTCAGCAGACCCACGTAATCGACGCCGAGATTGGCGATGTTTCCGACGAACAGACAGTTTTCAACTGTGGCGCGGCTGCCGTGCAGCAGATCCAACGCTGATCCCGTGATCTGTGTGCGGTTGTTGCGGAAGATGCAGTTCCGGAAAATCACAGAGTCCTGGACTTGCCCGAGGTGTTCGACCGAAACGCCGCCGCCGCACGGGCTGGAATAGTTGCCGTAGATCTCGACGTGCTCGATCGTTGGATACGATCGTGCGTAGATCTTGATGCCACCGCCGTCCGCAAAGAAGAACAGCGTCTTCCGCACCTCGTCTGATTCGATCGGGGAAGTCTGACCGGAGCCGGTGGTGAAATTGTTGGCGCCGGTAATCTTGAAACCGCGCAACACGGTCTTCTGCGTCACGCCGTCCCCGAAGTAGATGACGTGGTTCACGACCGCGGGAAAGCTCGGGGCCTGCGGATCGGCGAGTTCGGAGTGCGCCGCCGTGAGAATGACGTCGCCTACCGCCTCCAACGTGATCCCATCGTGGCGGGCGTTGAACCAGATCAACGCTTGTCCCTTTGCGTGAGGACGGTAGGTCCCGGCGTGAACGCGAACAGTCTTGTTCTGGTGATCGCGGGCCGCCGCCTCGAGCGCGTCCTGTATCCGGCCGCTCGGAAGCACGTGGTAGCCGTCGGGTTTGCGATCGATCCTGGACGCGGCGTCAGTGGTCCTGCTCTGCCTCGCAAAGCCGCGCGCCGTGGTCAGCGACCCGGCCAGCAGCAGCCGAAGGAATTCGCGACGGTCACCTGATCGAGTCACCATCGGAGCGTAGCATAGGGGATCAGACCCCCTCTCCCTCTCTCAGCCCCTGTCGCGGTCATTGCAAATCTGATGGGCTGGATATAGTGTGAGACCGTCCGGATTGGACGGACCGCTCTGCTACCTGAACAGTTGCCGGACGCTCCGCCATTCGAGCGATTACCCGCGGCTAATCGCACGCCGGTGCAACCTGAACTGACGCCGAGTAGTCTGCTCCATGGACATGCCGACCCCGAACCCGGCCGCAAGACGCGCCATCGTCATGGCGCAGGTTGCCAGTCTGCTTGTGGCGGTCGCCGCCGCCGCCGTTCTGCTTGGATGGCTGCGGCCCATCCCTCAGCTCACCTCCCTGTATCTGCCCGGACCGACGCTGAAAACCAACGCGGCAGTGGCGCTGGCATGCGGTGCCGTCGCGAACGTCGTGTTTACGCTGGCCAACATCAGACGGCGACGCTGGCGGTTCGTCGGTTTCGCACTCGCGCTCGTGCCGACGACACTCGGAGCGTTGACCCTGTCGGAGCATCTTGTTGGCTGGGATCTTGGCATCGATCAACTCATCGCGCGCGAACCAGCAGGCGCGTTGGCCACGGCGAGTCCGAACCGGATGGGGCCCATCGCGTCGATCACCAACATCCTGCTCGGAACGGCTCTCCTCCTTGCTCTCAGCCAATCGCCGCGCCGCCGCGCGAGAAGCCACCTGCTCGCCTTCGTCGCCTGCATCATCGTCCTCCTGCCACTCTTCGGCTATGCGTACGGATTCGACGAGCTATATACGCTGGCGCGATACACCGGCATCTCCCTGGTCAATGCCGTGGCGCTTCTGGTCCTCGGCATTAGTATTCAGGCGGGTCGACCTGACGCCGGGCTGATGGCGTTGATCTGCCGAGAGGACGAGGTCGGAGTGTTCGCGCGCCGAATGCTGCCAGCCGCGATCCTGCTGCCGTTTGGCAGCGGATGGTTTCTCGCCCACACGCTCAAACTCGGCCTGGTCAATGTCGGGTTTGCGATTTCTGCCATGTCGCTCGTGCTCATCATCCTGATGGCCGGTGTGATCTGGCGAACCGGCAAACAGCTTGTCTTCTCACTGGACGCACGCGCAGCGAGTGAACAGGCGCTCGCCGAAAGCGAACGCTCGCTTCGCAATACGGACCAGCAGAAGACCGAGTTCCTGGCGACGTTGTCGCACGAGCTGAGAAACCCGCTGGCGCCGATCCGCTTCGCGGTCGAATTGTTGAATGGTCCTCCGCCAGTGGCAGAACGCGCGCGCCAGACAATCGAGCGTCAGGTGCGGCATCTCACGCGCCTCATCGACGACCTGCTCGACCTGACGCGGATCAACCGCAACAAGCTGGAGCTGCACGTTCGACCGTCTGAGCTTCGCCAGCTCGTAGGCGATGCCGTGGATGGCGTGTCGAACGAGGTAAGGGCGGCACGACATCAGCTCGAGATCAACCTGCCGCCACAACCGGTGTGGCTGAATGTTGATCCCGATCGCGTCGTTCAGATGTTGGTCAACCTGCTGACCAATGCGACGCGCTACAGCGAGCCGGGCGGGACGATTGCCGTTGGGGCGAGCGTCCAGAGCACTGAGGTCACGATTTACGTGCGCGATTCGGGTCAGGGGTTGGAACCGGAGGATCTGCAGCGCGTCTTCGAGCGATTCGTGCAGGTTGGAAAAACGCGTCACGGCGGCCTCGGCATCGGGCTGGCGCTCGTCAAGGCGCTCGCGGAACTCCACGGCGGCACGGTCGAGGCGCGCAGCGAAGGACTCGGCCGAGGATCCGAGTTTCGCGTGCGGCTGCCGCGTGCCGCTGAAGCGCCAGGGCCGGTCGCCGCAACCGAGGGTCCGGCGATTACTCCATCCCGAATTCTCGTGGTCGACGACAACCGCGACGCCGCCGACATGCTCGGCCGGCTGCTGGCCACCCGCGGGCACAAGGTTCTCGTCGCCTACGATGGCGCAGAGGCGCTGCGCGAGTCAGTCACGTTCAAACCCCAGATAGGATTTCTCGATATCGGAATGCCCGGAATGGACGGCTATCAGCTCGCGGCACGGCTTCGACGCCACGCGAAGCCGGGGGAGCTCTTTCTGGTCGCGATCACCGGCTGGGGACAGGAAGAGGATCGGCGTCGGGCCATGTCCGCCGGCTTCGACGCCCACTTGACGAAACCCGCGGACCCGGAGCAGATCACCGCGCTGCTGGCGGCGCGTCTCGGCTCGGCTCCGACCGATGATCCACAGCGGCCGGCGCCTGGCGGCCACCGCCTGACCAGTGGTGATGCAGGCTCACACGTATAATAGACAGGCCCTGGCGGAGCATCCGCCAGACCACCCCACAAAACTAAGTGCTCCTGCCATCGGGGCGGGGGTCTGCCGCGGCTCGTCTTTCGCAGGAGAGTTTCCCTGATGTCAACGCTCACTGCCGTCACGTTTCTCGCAGCATGTCTTCACCCGCAGGCCGGCGTGGTTCGGCCATATGCGACAGCAGCTGCGGCCGTCTCCCTCACGACGGCACCACCATCGACATCGTTGCCGGAACCGACGGCGTCTGCACAACCGGCGGAGTCCGCTTCAGACAGTCGCGGAATTTTTGACGGGCTCTTCAGGCCGGACACTCCGATCCAGAATCCCGATCGCGCCGCCGCGACGTTCGATGAACGCGTTCGCAACTTTGGGCGAGTGAAGCCTTCGCGCCTGACGGAACAACAGCAGCCCACGCCGCATCCGCCTCCAGAGCACACCGGATTCAAGGCGCTCGTCTACGAGACCGGTTCCGACTTCAAGTGGTTCCCTCGTCGTCCGTCCACCTGGGTGATCCTTGGCATTGGCGGGGGCGCCGCGGCGCTCGCGCTGCCGGTTGAAGACGAGTTGAACTCGCACCTGGCCGGATCGACGGCGGCCGGCCGTTTCTTTGCGCCAGGCAAGTACATCGGGGCGTTTCCGACGCAAGCGGCCGTTGCCACCACGCTCTACATTGTCGGTCGTTACGTCATGCCGCACGCCCAGGGAGAACCGAAAACCAACAAGGTGTCTCACCTGGGATTCGATTTGATGCGAGCGGTGATCGTCTCGCAGGCGTTGACGCAGGGGTTGAAGAACGCTGTGCGGCGGGACCGCCCGAACGGCGAGTGCTGCAGCTTTCCGTCCGGGCACGCGTCGGCCACGTTTGCGACCGCCGCGGTGTTGGAGCGGCACTTTGGCTACCGTGCGTCATGGCCGACGCTTGCGATCGCGGCATACGTCGCGTCCTCACGACTCCACGACAACGTGCACTTTCTCAGCGACGTGTTGTTTGGCTCTGCGCTCGGCATGGCGAGTGGCTGGACCGTCGTCGGCCGCCACGGTCGATCGAGCTACGCGATGCTGCCCATCCCTGTCAAAGGCGGCATGACCTTGACGTTGGTGAGAGTGGTTCCCAGGAACTGACGGCGTCTCTACCGCGGTGCCGAGGAGACGTTCTCGGCGAGCAAACGTCTCTGCGCCTCGCGCGCAAGACGGAGATACCAGTCGCTCGGGAGCGCCTCGCCGTCGACATCCAGGGTGACCATCCGCGCCTCGATCGGAGCCTCGCGCGGTGAGGCGGCGACCTTGAACATCGCGGTGCCCTCGTCGACCTCGTCGAACATCGCGTTATAGAGCATCGTGTTTCCCGCGCGTAGCGCGCGAAGGACCTGCCGCCAGTAGAAGCGCCCGCCCCGCCGCGGAATCGGGTTGGATGGGGCCGTGCGATTCATGTTGTGCCACGAGAAGCCGGGAAAGACGACCGGCATGTACTCGATGCCGAGACGACGCGTCTCGGCAAGATCCTTCGCCACCTCTTCCTGGTAGAACCGATCGATGCCGGCCGCGTCTCGAAACCGGCCGACCGTCCACGGGCTGACGACGTCGAACGACCGATACACGGCGGCCCAATCCGGATCCGGCTGTGAGTCCCCCGTCAACGTACGCCAGCGCGCAGGGATCCCGCCAAGCAGCGTGACGCGGTAACGCGGATTGGGGTGGTTCTTGAAGAAGTCGATGAGGTCGGCCGCTTGTGTCGGCGTCGGCGATCGATCGGTGAAGCCGAACCCCCAAATCGCGACGAGCGGCAGTCCCTGATGACGGAGATATCGCGGACTCTCGGTGATCCGCAGCGTGTCGACGGCGTACACCCAATCGCGTTTCAGCGCATCGGTTACCGATTCCCGCGCATGTCCGGAGGTGTCATACATGAGCGCGAAGACGCGGCCGTGAGACTCCGCCGCGCCGCGCACATTGCTCACGACTCCGTCGCGAAAGCCACGCACCGCCGCGTTGTCCAGCCGCGCCGTGAACCGCTGGAGGAAGACACCGGGGAGGTCGTATTCCTGCATCCAGCGAAAGTGGCGGTCAACGGTCCTCGGGTTGTATGCGGAGTACACGTCGGCGCGGCGTCCGTCGGGAAAGCTGAGCGGCGTTGGGCAGCGTTCACCGGGTTCGAGCTCCGCGACGTCGGGCCACAGGTCGACGCGCACCGTGTCGGCGCTTGCTTCGGCGCCACGCCGAAACCAGTGTTCCCACGAGCCGAGCGGCGATCCGTCCTGCGGGCAGCCGAACCAGCCTTGATACCCGAAGAGCAGCTTGCCGTGCAGGGTCGTCGCGTCGATTGCGTTCGCCTGGCCTGCTCGCCCGAGGACCAGGCCGGCGCGCATCGCGCCTGCGGCGGGAAGAGAAGCTCCAGCGGTTCGACAGCCTGCGATGAGACTGCACGCCACCCCCAGAATCGCCGCGTGCCTTACCGACATGTTCTGGAAATTATCGCGCATTCGAACGTGTAAACGAGGCGTCTTGTATCCTTGTCAACGGCCGCGCACGTGCCTGGAGTGTTGTCGACCAGCAACTGAGAGGCGCCAGCTATGACGATCCGCGTGGGCATCCTCTTTCTTGGCCTCTGGCTGCTGATCCTGCCGAGCGGCGCGGCCGACGTGTCGATTCGAATCGACACGCGCATGGATCCGCCGAAATGGGCTCTGCTCGAGCGTCAGCTTCTCGACGCCAACGCGCCTGCGTGCCGGGAATTCTTCGAGAAGTACTTCGACGACCGCGGCCGCATTCTCTGCTTCGTTCGCTGGGGCGCCAACGATGGTCCCGACGATGCGTTCGAGAATTTCAACCGCTGGCCAGAACTCCACGCGCTCGGCTCGAGCGACGACATCCTCCAGATGTACCTGAAGGGGCATGACGGCCTGCTTCACCAGTACACCGATGCGAAGACGACGGAGGTGCCAATCGCGCGGCAGGGCATGTACTACAAGGAATTCATCGTCCAGTCTGACTGGATGCATCACGGCGAAGGGCTGCAGCTCTTCAACCGCATGGGTCTGTCGATTCCGACTGATGAGAAATATCGAACCCGCGCACGTCGATTTGCGGGCTTCTACATGGCGGAGGATCCCGAAGCCCCCAACTACGATCCAGTCCACAAGATTATCCGCAGCATGCAGAACGGCAGTCGCGGGCCAATGCTTCGAAAGGCCACCGCGCTCGACTGGGTCGGCGATCCCTTCGACCTTCGCGGCTTCGATGCGGAGCACGGCGAATCGTCATTCGATCAGTTTCTCGCGCACTACCAGGAATACACGGACGTCGTCGGCGACCATTTTCTGAATCTGGCGGCGACGACGCTCGCGACGAATGCGTATCTGCTGACAGGCGATCGGAAATACAGGACGTGGCTCGTCGAGTACATGGACGCATGGCTGGAGCGGATGACGCGAAACAACGGAATTATTCCGAGTTTCGTCGATCTCGACGGCCGCATTGGCGGTCCGACCAACAAGTGGTGGGGAAATGCGTACGGATGGGGATTCAGCCCGGTCAATCCGGTAACCGGCCGTCGCGAGGACCGCAATCGGATTCAGTGGGCGTTGCCCGGATTCAGCAACGCGCTGCTCCTCACCGGCAACCGCAAATACGTCGATGCCTGGCGAAACATGATCACGGTGGTGAACTCGCGTGCACGGGAGGTTGATGGCCGGCGGCAGTATCCAACGATGCACGGCGCGGATGGATGGTACGGCTGGCGGAACACTCCGTGGAATGTCGGGGCCTTGGACGTCTGGTACTGGTCGCAGAATTCAGACGACTTGACGCGCGTCGGGTCGATGCCGTGGGTCGATTTCCTGCGAGGCCGGAACCCTGACTATCCGGTTGAGGCATTGGAACGGGATCTGGCGAGCATTCCCCGCCGCCTGGAAGCGATGCGGAAGGACACCACGCCGCCCGACAAACGCCTGGCCGACAACATGCTCGACTACAACCCGGCCGCAACCGAGTCGCTCGTCCAGTTGATGTGGGGGGGGTTGATGCCGGGCCGTCCGGGCGGACTTGTCAACGCACGGCTTCGCTACTTCGATCCCGGGCGCCGTCGCGCCGGGATGCCAGCCGATGTCGCCGCGCTGATTTCAGAACTCACCGATACACAGACAAGGGTCATCCTGGTCAATCTCAGCGCGTCAGAGAAACGCGCCGTGATCGTTCAGGGAGGCGCGTACGGCGAACATCAGTTGGAGGCGGTCGCGCAGAATGGCAGGACTACCCGAATTGGCTCTCCGACACTGACCGTCCATCTCGATCCCGGTAGTGGCGAGACGCTCGTTTTCACGATGAGACGGTTTGCGAACACCCCAACGGCCCTTCATCCGTGGCATCGCACCCCATAGCCGTGCGCTTGGCCTATCTGGACGCGCGTTTTTCGCCGGCCGCGTACTTCACGACACGCACACGTTCGACGGTCACCAGCGCCCCTCCCGTAATCATCTCGTCCAGAATGAGCAACAGTCTGTCCACGTGCGATTGGTCTTCGACAACCTCGATCAGCACGGGCAAGTCTGACGAGAGTTCGACCAGGTTTGCGGTGTGGATCACGCTGCTTGCACCAAAGCCTGCGATGCCGTGGATCACCGTAGCGCCGGCGAAGCCCTCACGACGGAGGCGTTCCAACAGCACACGAGCTACGGGCCTGTGGTGCCACTGGTCCGACTCGCCCAGGAGAATCCGCACGAGAAACTGATCGCCATCGAGTACCCGCATGACAACCCTCCTCATTCACCGAGCAGTTGCCTCGAGCAGAGCCAGCCTCCCCATCCTGCGACGAAGCCGCCGAGCAGGGTGACGAGAACGTTTGCTGCCGCCGCTCCAACGGCGCCTTCCTGCGCCAGTCGGCTCGTTTCGTAGTTGAAGCTCGAGTAGGTTGTGAGCCCACCGATGAAGCCGACGGTCAATGCGAGCCGAATGGTCGGTGACCAGACAACCGCCGCGCCAAGCTGCATCAGCGTGGCAATCGCAAAGCACCCTGCGAGATTGACGATGAGCGTGCCGTAAGGGAAGTTGGTGCCGAATTGTCGCGCTGCCCACAGCGCGACGAGGTAACGCGTGCCGGTGCCGGCAGCACCCGCAACGCAAATCCAGAAGAACCGTTCCATATCGCGTTCACCTCCACGAGTCGCTTACATCCGATGCGCGTCAGGCCGAAGAGTGAGAAATAGCGCAATCCCTGCGTTAACACGACTCCCGTAAATCGGCTCCAGCCTCGCGGGCACGAACCCCAGCGATCCCCCGCCGCCAAAGCCGGGCCTCAAGCCGCGCCAGGCATTCAGGTACCGTGTGTAGCCTGCCTGCAGTTTAGCAACCGTGAACTCTTCGTCCGCTCCGGGGATATCGAGGTCGTGCGCGGACTTTCCGCCAGCCTCGAATCGTCCGAACCAGCTGTGGCGATCATCGAACGTAATGTTCGTCTCGATCAGGAACGCGTGCGAAGCGTCATCTCCTTCGGCATTGCGGCCCCATGCGGCCGTCGTTGCCCAGATGCTGCCGGCACCGAACTGGCGATGGTAGGTGGCCGATGCGGTCAATCGGGTCACGTCCACGCGTGGTTCACCGTCGTGACCGGCCTCCGCCTCGGTAAGGCGTCCGGCAGAAATCTGAAGAGCGAGCGTCGAGGCTGGCGCAAACCACACACGTCCCGAAAATGAATCGAGCGGTGCCAGAGCGATGTTCCAGCGCTCTTCATCCGGCTCGCGTCCATTGAAGAGGGATCCTTCAGCCTTCCACCTCTCGTTGTAGATGCCGCCCGTCACCACCCCGAAGGTAATGTGCGTCGCATCAAGCCAATGGTGCGAGATCGGCGCGAGAGGATTCGGCATCGCCGAAATCCTGTGAGGATAGGCCACCGGGCCGAGCGCCGGCTCGCCAGCGAATCCACCGTAGATCTGCCAACGGAACGAACGGCCAATCGGCCGGTTGTATTCGGCAGCGACTTCCATGAAGAGATCATGTGGATGTTGCCGATCGTGGATGGCCTCGCCGTTACAGATCTCGCCAGTCGCCAGAAGGTCCGGATATCCGCAGCCCGGAATCGTGAGCGGCTCCAGGCTCAGCATCCCTCTGAATCCCAGTTGGCCGCCGGAGAGATCGCGGCGCGCCATGCCCATGAACCAGTTGATGCTGCCGGCCTGTTCGTTGCCACGGTCGCCACTCTCATACAGGAACTGACCGAAGAGATTGCCGTGCCACATCAGTTGCCAGGCGCCCGCCTGTTGGTGGATGCCGTACATCGGCGTCGCATCAGGCAGCCAGCTCGTGCCGGATGCTTCTCGCGGGGCAAACAGCCCCAATTCAGACGGATGATGCTGCGAGTGCTCCTGCGCGGCCGGCGGCGGATGTTGATGCCCTTCTTGCGCCGCCGCGAGCCGGGATGAACCAGCAAGAAGACAAGAGAAAAAGAACGAGTGAATGACCACACGACACGCGTACATCGACAGACTCCTCCACTGAGAGCGATTGGGATCGGAGAGAGCCGTCGATCAGATTCGGAGGGGGAGTTCCAGGCGCGTGATGAGTTGGACTCGTAGGTCGCGACCAGTATGAACAGGTGTTTCGACGAGCGCGAACGGCGACGGATGTTGCGCTGCCGATAAGTGCGACGCGTTAGTCGTCGGAGCTGCGATGACGGCATCGAACAGTGCGATTGCCGAATGACAAGGGCTGCCGCCGCTCATCACATCCGAGCTGCCGTCTTTCCCGATCTGCTGATGACAAGGCGGCGACGCCGGCTGAGCATTTCGTTCGCCGTCGTGCTCCAGGCACGACGACGCACAGGCGACACGCCCAATCGATGGGCTGAGGATTGCGATTAGGACGAGCAGCGCCGCGGTGCGCACCTCATTAGCGTACACTGAAACTTCTCCTGATCTCCTGACCTCCTGTATAACCTCCTGATCTTCTGATCTCCTGTAAATCTCATCGTCTCGACTACAATCTTCCCCGGGAGGCAACCGGTGCGACAGAGGCTCGGACGGGCGGTGTTGGTCACCGCGATCGCAATCGCAATGCACGGCACAGCGACGGCGCAGCAGGTGAAGACGGCGGGCGGCTTGGTGAAGGGCGTGGTCTCTCCTGACGGAGCATTCCGTATCTTCAAAAGCATCCCCTACGCAGCGCCTCCTGTGGGCGAGTTCCGCTGGCAAGCGCCGCGACCGGCGATAGCGTGGCAGGGCGTGCGCGATGGGACGGAGTTCGGGCCTCGTTGCCTGCAGGGACAGATCTTCGCGGATATCGTGTTTCGCGATCTGAGCGAGGACTGTCTCACGTTGAACATCTGGACGCCTGCGAAGGGTGCCGGCGATCGGCTGCCGGTCATGGTCTGGATCCACGGTGGCGGGTTCCAGGCGGGCGCCGGCGCGGAGCCGAGACACGACGGCGAAGCGTTCGCGAGAAAAAACATCGTCCTCGTGACGATCAATTACCGGCTTGGTGTGTTTGGCTTCTTCGCTCACCCGGAACTGACCCGTGAGTCCGGGCGAAGCGCGTCGGGTAACTACGGCATGCTCGATCAAGTCGCGGCGCTGCGCTGGGTGCGCGACAACGTCGCCGCGTTTGGCGGAAACCCCGGTAACGTGACGATCTTCGGAGAATCGGCAGGATCGTTTGCGGTGAGCGGGCTGATGGCGTCGCCGCTGGCGCACGGACTTTTCCATAAAGCAATTGGCGAGAGCGGGGCATTCTTCACGGCGAGGACTGGAACGCTCGGAATGAAGGCACTGGCGGACTCCGAGCAGCAGGGCGTCAAGTTCGCCGCAGCGCTTGGAGCACAATCGCTCGCGGATCTTCGCCAGAAGAGCGGAGACGAGGTTCTCAAGGCAGCGCTCAAGACCCAGCCCTGGTTTGCGCCGAACGTCGACGGCTATTTCCTGCCCGAGGACGTCTATTCGATCTTTGCCGCCGGCAAGCAGGCCCACATCCCTTTGCTTGCAGGCTGGAACGCCGATGAGTCCCGCGGGGGCATCGTGCTCGGTAAGCAAAAGCCGACGGCCCAGAGCTTTACAGACAGCACACGCAAACGCTTTGGTGAGATGGGGGACGCTGTATTAAAGGTGTATCCGGCCGCAACCGACGCCGAGGCACTCGAATCAGCCGCGGCGCTGGCAAGCGATCTCTTTATCGGCCACTCGACGTGGAAGTGGCTCGAGATGCACAAGAAGACGGGAAAGGCGCCGGTATTCCGCTACTCGTTCGATCGCAAGATCCCGGTGCCGCCGGGTCACACCGTCAACGGCATGCCGGCAACGTCCCGTGACATCGGGGCGCGCCACGCGGGAGAAATCGAGTACGTGTTTGGAGCGCTCGAACTGTCCCTGCCGAAGGTTCCGTGGGAGCCGGGCGACCGAAAACTGTCAGACGCGATGACCACTTACTGGGCGAACTTTGCCCGGACCGGAGATCCCAACGGGTCGGGTCTGCCGCGGTGGTCGCGCTACGACCAAACCGGACGCGTGTTGCATCTGGACGAAACGATTCGCGAAGAACCAGACAGGCTGCGCGCCCGTTACGAGACTCTCGACGCCTACATAACCAAGCAACGCTAGCTACCCCGGACTATCCCATCAGGCGGCAATGGGGCAGGCCCCCTTCAGTGACCATATGTCTAGCGGTCAAACACGACGACGTTATCCGTCCTGTGCCGTCCTGGCGCTGACGCTATCGCTCACGGCCCTGCGAGCCGCAACGGGACAAGTGCCGTCGACGGCGGCCCCTCAGGTTGCGCCCGAGGACCAGAAGCTGAGAGAAACGTTCGTCAGGGTGTGCGTGAAATGTCACACCGAGGATCGAGTCATTGCGGAAGGTCGTTCCCGCATCCAATGGGAAAACACAATCATCGCGATGCAGACGTCACGAGGCGCCATTGTTAGTCCCGAAGAGTTTGACCTCGTGCTGGAGTACCTCACGAAGTACCACAGCCGCAACAACAACTCCGCAGCCGCGTCAACGGCGCCGCCGGCCGACGTGCAGCAAGGTGGCCGAGGTCGCGGCGCAGGCCGCGGCGGCAATCTCGGCCCCCGAGCAAATGTCGGTGCGGCGGACCGGCACCGCGTCGATCCGGCGGGCGCAGTCCGAGGCCAGAAGATCTACGCAACAGAATGCGTGACGTGCCACGGCGCGAGTGCGCGCGGCACCGAACGGGGATCCAACCTGATTCGTTCGCCGCGCGTGCTTCGCGATCGATATGGCAGTGCCCTTGTTCCGTATCTCAAAGCGGGGCACCCGATGCAGACGGGCACGGCGGCCTCGCTGACCGACGAGCAGATCACGGACATTTCCCACTTCATCTGGGACCGCATCAACAACACTCTACGCGGTTCGCCCGACTTCGATGTGAAGGATGTGCTCACGGGCGATCAGTCGGCCGGCCGCGCCTACTTCAACGGCGAAGGGCAGTGCGCGACGTGTCACTCGCCAACAGGAGATCTGGCGGGCTACGGCAAGCGCTATGCGCCAGTGGACATCCAGCAGCGTTTTGTCTTCCCGTTCGCGGGCGGCGCTCGAGGTCGTGGCGGCGCCGGCCGCCCGCTGGTCATCGTCACGGTGACGCTCCCCAACGGCGCGCCAGTGTCGGGCACGCTCGTCAGCATGGACGATTTTCACGTCGCGCTCCGGGACAAAGCGGGCGAGTACCGATCCTGGACGCGAACGCCGGACATGAAAATCGTGAAGAACGATCCATTTGCTTTCCACGTGGCGCTGCTGGATCGGCTCACCGACAAAGCGATGCACGACGTGGTCGCATACCTCGAGAGCCTGAAATGAGACGAGTCCTTCTCTCCTCGGTCGCTGCCGTCTGCCTCCTGTCCGCGACACTCATTGCTCAGGGAAGGCTGAACCTGACGAAGCTGTCGGAGCCGCCGACAGACAGCTGGCCGACCTACAACGGCGACTATTCCGGCCGGCGGTTCAGCCCGTTGACGAAGATCACGAGCGCCAACGTGCATCAGCTGAGCCTCGCGTGGATGTTCCGCATCAGCGGAACCGGCCTCGGAGCGATCAAGAGCACTCCCTTGCAACTCAACGGCGTCCTGTACTTCACCGTGCCCGATCATGTGTGGGCCGTGGACGCACGAAGCGGGCGCGAGCTTTGGCACTATCAATGGCAAACGACGGGCGGCAATCATCTCGGGAACCGAGGCGTCGCCATCTACGAGGATTGGCTGTACTTCGAAACGCCGGATTGCTATCTCATTTCGCTGAACCTGAAGGACGGAAAAGAACGGTGGCGGCGGCAAATCTGCGACATCGACCAGTTCTATTACGCCTCGGTTGCTCCGACCGTGTTGAAGGATCACCTGATCGTCGGAGTCAGCGGCGACGACTTCGACATCCCTGGATACATTCAGGCACATCATCCGGAGAGCGGCGCGCTCCAGTGGCGCTGGTACACCGTGCCGGTGAAGCCTGGAGACCCAGGCCTCGACTCATGGCCGAACGAAGAGATGGCGCGTCACGGCGGAGGCATGACGTGGCAGCCCATCACATACGATCCCGAGCTCAATTACATCTACGTGACGACCGGGAATCCACAGCCGGTAATTGCGCACAAGAACCGCCCCGGAAACAACCTGTTCACCGGATCCATCGTGGCGGTGCACGCTGACACGGGCAAGATGATCTGGCACTTCCAGTCATCGCCACATGACACGCACGATTGGGACTCCACGCAAACCGCAGTACTCATAGACGACGAGGTGAACGGCCGCAAGCGGAAACTCATCGCACAGGCCGCGCGCAACGGACATTACTTCCTTCTCGATCGCACGACCGGAGAGGCGCTCGTCTCGACGGAGTACGTGAAGACCAACTGGTCGAAAGGATACGATTCGAAGGGACAGCCCATTCCCGATCCCGCCAAGATGCCGCAGATCGACGGCGCGCTGGTCTCGCCCAATCAGGGAGGCGCCACCAACTGGCAGTCTCCCTCGTTCAGTCCGCAAACCGGGCTGCTCTATGTGAGCGCCGCGCGCGCCTTCAGCATCTATTACATCTACGATCCAAGCGACAACCCGATGGGATGGGGCGGTACCGATCGCGGCGGATATGCCGAATCCATGATTCAGGCGATCGACTACAAGACAGGCAAAATCCGCTGGACGCACCCGTGGGAGGGCAATGCGCGCTCCGGCCTCCTCAGCACCGCAGGGAATGTGCTCTTTGCCGGCGGGCCCTCGAACGACATTGTCGCGCTCGATGCCACGAATGGGCGCGCGCTGTGGCACTCGATCCTGAACGGCACGATTACCAATGGTCCCATCACCTACGAACTCGACGGCCGGCAATATGTTGTCGTAGCCACTGGCGACCTGGTGTGGGCGTTCGTGTTGAATGAAAAATCGAGCTGACGCTCGTCAGTCGCTGGTCGCGAGTCGCTAGTCGCGAGTCGCCGCAAAGACAAGACTGGCCGCCAACAGTAGGAGCAGCGCGCCGATCAATCGACGGTAGACGTTCGCCGACAGACGGCCGAGAATCGGCACCCCGACAAATGTGCCGATGGTGACGCCCACCAACACCGGAAGCCACAGGTCGACCCTCGCCCAAATGACAGATCCTGACGTGAGGACGTAGATCGGTACGCGCGCCGCATCGACCAGGAGCGCCGCGGCCGTTGCGGTCGCCACGAGTTGACGGGGCTGCAACCGAAAGCCGAGCAGCGCTGCGGCGCGGATCCCACCCTGGTTCCCGACAAGTCCGCCGAACAGTCCTGACAACAACCCGCCAGCAAGACGCCACGTGGGCGTTTTTGGGATAGGCAGCGGTCGTCGCACAAGCTCGCTGGTTCCGGAAATGGCAAGCAGCACAGCGAGCACGATCGTCAGCGTTGGACTGGTCAGGCGGGATTGGAGCGCCGCGCCGGCAAGTCCTCCCACGGCACTGGCGATGCCGAACTGCCTGAACGTGGGAGCGTCGATGTCTCGGCGCAGTCGCAGCCAGCGGATGCTCGTCGCCCACGCGTGTGGGATGGCCAGCACCGCCACGGCATGTGCCGTTGGCATCCACAGCATCAACACTGGGGTCAACAGGCTACCGATGCCGAAGCCCGAGACCGCCGCCACCGCCCCAGCGGCGACGGCGGCGATCCCGGCAATCCAGGAAGGATCCAGAACGACTACCTGTAAACGTGCACGCGGTACGACGCGCGATCGGCGCTCACGCCCGTAATGTCAATCTTGAGGCCCGAGCCCAGAGTCTTGACCGAGTTATACGGAATCGCGCCATTGTAGTACGCGGTTTCCGATGAGTCGAAGAACGACGCGACCGGTGCTGCCGTGTACGTCTTGCGCAGCGTACGAGCCGGGCTGATCACCTGGGAGAGGGTGACGGCATGCGGATCGACGCCGAATGTCGCGTCCCACGTCTGCCATCTCGACCTCCAGGCGGTGCGGCCGTCGGGCCTGATCGCCGTGGCCGGATGCGAGTCGATTGGAAGGATCTGCCCCGATCCCGGATGCTCCGACGTGTTGTTGTCCGCAACCGACGAATTCCGATAAGAGATCAACAGTCCGTTCGCGTAGCACTGCTTTTCGAGGAATGTCGCGGTCAGGAAGTTGTAAGCGCCGCACAAGCTCGTGTCGTTGCGAAGGTAGTTGCGCGACTCGACCAGGTAGTAGTGGAAATATGTTTCGGTGAACTGTCCGCCCGTCAACTGCTGGAATCCGTTCAGCGTCCACGCGCTCGTGCTCGTTGCGTTATCCACCACACCGCCAACGTTGATGGTGTCCACCGCGAAACCAGGTCTCGTCACGAAGGCATCGGTCCAGTAGCGGAAGCGATACGCAGTTGTGCCCGCCGGAAGCGTCGCCGAGACCGTGGTCCAGCCGCCAGACGATCCGCTGATTCCGAAACCGAAGTTCTGTCCATTCGGGTTGGTCGTGCGCGAAGCGCTTGTCCGGATGTGCTGCCACACACCGGCGACCTGAGCGTCGAGGTACGCGTAGTCCCAGTCGGTCTCGATGTCCCAGTTCGCGCGGAAGGTGATCGGCGTGGCCGCGGCGAGACCGATCGAGCTGATCATCGAGTTATCGATACTGTCTCCCTTGCCCGAGTAAAAGTAGTTCGGGTCCGAGCCATCGACCGGGAATGCGATGACGAGGCGGGTCGTGTCTGGCAGGTTGACCCGCAGCGCCTGATAACGGCCGCGCGTGGCGCCTTCGGCCGGCCCAAGGTCCAGCGTGACATCCGCACCAAGCGAAACGCGGGCGAGATCCTGGTCGATCCATCCAAGGGCGACTTTCTCCCACGCCCCCATGTGAACGGGTTTATCGCCGATGGCGTTCGGCGAATCCGACGCCCAGCTGCCGGAACTCATCAAGGTCCAGAAACCCGTGCCATTCTCCGAACCGCCTGTCGTGTCGTACAGATCCGGGAGACCGAGGTCATGGCCGAACTCGTGCGCGAACACACCCAGTCCGCCGTTTTCAGGTTCAATCGTGTAATCACCTACCCAGAGATCGGTCCCCGGCAGGTTGTAACCTCCCAGGCGACACCCGGCCGGGCCCGTCTCGGTATTGAAATTGGCATACCAGCGGTGGCTCCAGATGGCATCGCCTCCTTGCGCTCCACCACCGGCCTCTTCCCCGTCCCCCGCATGGACGATTCCGAAGTGGTCGATGTATCCGTCCGGTTCGGCGAAGACGCCATCCGCATCGCAATCGTATCGATCAATCTGATCCGCGGCCCCGAGGTTCAGGTTGCCGTAATTGCCTGACGCGGCGAGCGCGCGCAGTGTGTAATCGACGACGCGATACGCAGGGCCGTTGGCATCGTCACCGCCCGCACCGGTCCTCGGTGCGTTCGCGCCAAATTCCGATTCCGTGGCGTCCACCTGGACCCAATTCGAGACCTGGCCCGCCCACGTGAAGCGACCGGATGATTGTTCGAGATAGTAGTCGCGCATTGACGGCAGGCCGTAGGAACCGCCACCGGGCGCGAACAACATATCCGCGTAATGCTGTGGGGTGACATCGGCCGACCAGTAGGTGCTGTTGTCAGTATCTGGATCCGGTTGCGGCAGTTCGCCGTGGCGCACGTCCGTGAAATCGATGAGCACCGCGGTCAGATACTCTGTGCCTTCGAGTCGATATTTGACGAATTTGCCGTTGCGCAATGAAACGATGCCGTTGACATCTGCCGATGCGAGCCCACGCACGACAAGATCAGCGGCAGCGATCCGTTCGCGCTCCCGCTTCTGCACGAATGGCGGCAGCGGCTTCGTGTGGCCCCCGATCCCGGCCTTGCTTGGGGCCCCAAGCCCGCCAGGAGATTGAACGTGCGTCTGTTGCCCGATCAGCATCGCCGGAGCCACTACGGCGAGCAACGCTGCCGGCTTCCAGATAGAATTCATTGAAGTTCCCTTCTAATTGGTTCGACCCTCAGTCGATCTTTCGATCGCACGTCAGGATCGCGGGTTATTCCGGCTCAAGACGGTTAGGGGGGACGAATTATCGTCGCCCCACGCGTCGCCGGTCAACCACAGCTCAGCAACTATTCCACGCCGGTGTCGTTTCCGCGGTGATACAGTCCGTGCGTTTCGACTGTGCGCCGAGGAGAACCGCCTATGCCGCTCCGTTTCCCGAAGGTCATCTCGATCGCCTTGTCGATCTGGATATCGCAGACGCTCGCGAGCAGACCGGCCGAGATTCCGCTGTGGCCAAACGGCGCACCTGGATCCGAAGGGAAGCCTTTGAAGGAGAACGTGACGACGTCGGCCTCCGGCGAGCTGAGCGTGTCGGGTGTGCACAATCCGAGCATCACGCCGTACCTGCCACAGAAGGAGACGGCCACAGGCCTTGCCATCCTCGTGATTCCTGGCGGCGGTCATCGGATGCTCGCGATCACCCACGAGGGGTACAACGTCGCCGAATGGCTCCGGGAGCGTGGCATCGCTGCGTTTGTTCTCAAACATAGGCTCGCGAGAGAACCGAATTCCACCTACAAGATAGATGTCGAGGCCCTTGCTGACACAAAACGCGCGATCCGCTTGATTCGCAGTCGTGCTCGGGACTGGAACATTGATCCCGCCCGCGTCGGTGCGATTGGGTTTTCTGCCGGCGGCGAACTCGTCTGGTTGGCAAGCTCACGATTCGATGCCGGTGATCCCAGCGCTGCCGATCTGATCGAACGACAGCCATCCAAACCGGACTTCGAAGCCATGATTTATCCCGGACGATCGGGCGATATCCAACCGACCACGGACGCACCGCCAGTCTTTCTCGCCGCGGCCTACAACGATCGGCAGGACATCTCCGAGGGCCTTGCGGAAGCCTACCTGCGCTTCAAACGTGCGGGCGTGCCTGCCGAACTGCACATCTACAGCACTGGAGGGCACGGCTTTGGTCTGCGGCCGAACAACAAGCGTCCGGTCGGCCAGTGGGCCGTTCGCTTCGAAGAATGGCTGAGCGAGAGCGGCTTCTTGCGCCGTCCATAATCGACGCTGACTTTTTCATCCTTCGTTGTGGTCCTTCTGAGGACCATGATTCACTCGTAGCGCAGCGCTGTAACCGGATCGATCGACGTCGCGCGACGAACCGGCACTGCCGCGGCCGCAGTCGCCACCAAACCGAGTACCAGCGTCATCGTCGCGTAAATGCGCAGTGACGTCGTACGGCGCCAGGCTCATGTCCATCGCACTCATGGCTGTTCACCTTTTTGCAATGCGTACTTGAGTTCGAGAGTGCAGTTAATGCACCGTCGCACCGGAAACCTCCGGATTTCGGATAAGCGGAAAGGTGATGCGGCAAGTACTATTCCGAGCCCCGAGCCCCGAGCCGAAATTCGATCGCAAGAGACGGAGTGCAGCCCCTGGTGAAGCGTGGCACACTCACGGGTATGCGACACCAAGCCGAAGCCGTGAGGGCAGGCCGACCACGCGCGCTCGAGTTGCCGGACGATCGTCGGTGGGCGGCGATCGTCACGCGCGACCGACACGCCGACGGCACCTTTTACTACTCGGTGAAAACCACCGGCGTCTACTGCCGTCCCTCCTGCGCGGCGCGCCGGCCGAACCGGAAGAACGTGGCGTTTCACGCGACGCGCGCCGCGGCCGAACTGGCCGGGTTTCGTCCTTGCCGGCGGTGTAAGCCAGATCGCGAGTGGCCAGAGCAGACGCACGCGGCCACCATCGCACAGATCTGTCGCCTCATCGAGTCGGCCCCGACGCTGCCGAGCCTCTCGTCATTGGCGAGGCGCGCCAGCCTCAGTCCTTATCACTTTCACCGCACGTTCAAGGCCATTACGGGCGTCACGCCGAGGGCCTACGCCGCGGCGCATCGCTCGAAACGCGTTCGCGAGGAGTTGAGAAAGGGGAACAAAACCGTGACACAAGCCATCTACGACGCCGGATTCAGCTCGGGAGGACGCTTTTACGAATCGTCCAACCAGGTGCTGGGCATGACGCCATCGGATTACCGCGCTGGTGGTGGGACGACGCGCATCCACTTCGCGGTCGGCGAGTGTTCGCTCGGCTCGATTCTCGTTGGGCAGAGCGCGAGGGGGGTCTGCGCGATCTTGCTGGGGGACGATCCTGACGCGCTCGTGCGCGAGCTTCAGGATCGTTTTCCGGCAGCCACGTTGGTCGGCGATGATCCTGGGTTCGAGCGTGTCGTCTCTACCGTGATTGGGTTTGTCGAGGCTCCGTCACGGGGCCTGGACCTGCCACTCGATATTCGTGGCACCGCGTTTCAGCAGCGCGTCTGGCAGGCGCTGCGTCAGATCCCTGTCGGCTCAACGGTCAGCTACACGACCATCGCGAAGCGCATTGGCGCTCCCCAGGCTTCGCGGGCGGTCGCACGGGCGTGCGCGGCGAATCCACTTGCGGTTGCGATTCCGTGCCACCGCGTCATCAGAACGGACGGAACACAGTCTGGCTACCGGTGGGGCATCGCACGAAAACGCGCATTGCTGACGCGCGAGGCTACCGCGTAGCCCGGGGCATCTCGGCCGGCGTCCGAAGCGCCTCCGTCAGCACCCGTCCGGACGAGCCGGCGGGAATCTCCACGTTGAGGATGGTGGCGAGCGTTGGTGCCAGATCGTTGAGGGCGACCTCTCCGGAGTAGGTGCCCCCCTTGATGTAGCGTCCCATCAGGATCAACGGGATGTGGGCGTCGTAGTTATACGGCGTGCCGTGAGTCGTTCCCTGCGCCTGACGCATCCAGAACGGCTCGAGAATGATTTCCAGATCCCCTGAGCGCTGCGCGTTGAAGCCGCGGAGGACGCGGCTGCCGATTCGGTCGTTGGCCACCTCGCCGCGCAGCAACTGATCGCGGGTGTAGACACGCGTCACATGCGGGACGGCGGTGGCAGCGGCAGCCGCGACTCGCCGGACTTCCACCGGATCGAGCTGAAGCTTGGTGATCAACTCGTAGTTCAAATAGGGAGACGAGCCGGCGGTCGCGAGGATCCACTTGCCTTCGCCGAACCGTGCCGCCAGCGCCTGCTGGATCGGCTCGAAGAGATCCTTGCTGGTTAACCGGCCGCCCGGGAGCGATAACTCCTGCAGCTTTTCCGGCACAGGCGCAACGCCGTGGTCCGCCGTCAAGGCCACGATGGTGTGCTGGAGACCGACCGTTTTGTCCACGCGAGCGAGCAGCTGGCCGATCGCGCGATCGGTGCGGATCGCGATGTCGCGCACCTGCGGCGAATCCGGCCCGTAGGTGTGACCGACCGAATCATTCGACGAGAAGCTGACGGAAAAGACGTCCGTGGCGGTTCGCTGGCCGAGCCGCTCACGCGTCAACACTTCGTCCGCGAATTTGAGCAGCAAATCGTTGCCAAAGGGGCTGCCGTACACCCCATCGTAGAGCGTCGGGCCAACCTCGGCAGGCAGCTGCTTCAGCACCTGGGACGGTGTGGAGAGCAGCGACCAGGCCTGGCCGGCATGGGTGTCGGCAATCTTCCGGTCGTTGAACGTGACAAGCCACTGGGGCGCTTCCTTGACGTAGTAGGTACTGGTGACGAAACTGCCGGACTTGGTGTCCCACCAGTAGGCGGCGTCAGCTCCGCGCCCACCGGGAAGAATCGCCGATCGGTCCTTGAGCGAGACGCCGATCACGCGTGGTGCTTCGGGAGAACCCTTCGGAAAGCGCGACGCCATTTTCAGTTCGTCCCCAACCGTGCTGACGAGCAGCCTGCGCGGTGAGGCCAGTGGGGCGGTCGGCGCGCCGATCGGTTGAACGGTGTTATCCGTGATGCTCTGCACCGTCGCTCCGGTCTCGCGGTCGAACCAGTCGTTGCCGATAATGCCGCTGACCGCTGGAATCGCACCCGATAACATCGTCGCGTGCCCGATGGCGGTGACCGTTGGATAGTGCTCGAGATTGGCGTTGGTGAAGACGGCGCCGTCGGTCAGCAGCCGCTTGAAGCCCTCGGTGTAGTCGCTGCGAAATCGGGTCAGATAGTCGTAGCGGAATTGATCCACGGCAATGAGCAGCACCAGTTTGACGTCGGAAGTCTCTGCCGGCGCCGCTGCCGGAAGCGCCGCCGCAATCGAAACGAGTGCGAGAAGAATTGCGCAGATGGCCCTCATTGAATCCTCGAGAATGATGGTCGGACGACTAACCGTATGCTTCGATCTTGACGCGCTCTTTCGGCACTTTCAGGGTATCGACCAGGCTCAACATGCTTTCCATGAAGCGCGGCGTCGGCGTCGTGCCGCGCGCCGTGCAGGCGCGCCGCTCCCACACGGTGATCGCCGGTCCGCACGCGAAAATCATCGAATTCGGCTCAGCGGTGAGCACGGAGCCAAGCAGTTCCGCACCGATACGTCCCCGCCGCACATCCTGATTGGATGGCGTCGAGCCGGTTTCGCGCGTCAGTGAGTGGATGACGCGGAGCCGATCCGGGTGCCGCTCAGCGAGTTCTGCAAGGGCATCGCGAAAAATCACGTCCTGCCACGTCTTGTTGGAATAGAGGAAGGTGTGGCGCAGACGAGCGTGGCGCACGAGGGAATCCTTCACCATGGAAAAATTGGGCACACTGCCCGATCCGGCACACAAATGGATGATGTGATCGACTCGCGTCTCGACATTCTCCGGCAGCACGTAGGCCCCGGCGAACCCGGTGGTCTCCATCCGGTCGCCGGCACGGACCTGGTGCACGAGATATCCCGAGAGCAGCGGCGGGTACTCCATCTGGCTGCTGTCGTACACCTCTTCCTTGATCGTGATCGCCACGTACTTTTCGTGCGGCGCCGAACACATCGAGTAGGCGCGCGGAGGTTCCCGCCGCTTCTTGACGTGTTCGAGGTAACCCACGAAGCTCCGCAAACCGATGAACTGCCGTGGGTGAATCGAGACGTACTGCCCGGCGCGGTAGTCCGGGCGCGGACCCAGATCGAGCACGAGCGTCTTCGTGTCTGGCGCCTCGGTGATCGACTCGAGGACGAGCGAGTCGTAGGCGCGCACGGGCGCCGTCCTGGCCGGTGCAGGCTCGGTGGTCATGTGTCTCGATCGAGTATAGCGTTGCCGGGCCGATTAGAAGCGCTGATCGTCCGCGGACGGTCCGTAGAGCGCCGGCACCTTCGCGCCCAGCAATCGCAAGTAGACGGTCATCTGGCCCCGATGATGGGCGAGGTGGTTGAGGGTGTCGCGGATCATCACGTGGCGGGCCTCTTCGCTCACCACCTTGCCGGCCACGAGCAGTCGCCACGGCGTCATGAGGTGATCGTCAGTGGTTTTGGTCAGGGCCGCGCGTGCGTCGGCGACCGCCTTGTCGTGCGTCGCGAGATATTCCGCGCTCGTGTGCATGGGCGGCTTTTTCAGCGTTGGCCCGCCGGCCGGTTTCAAGTCGAGCGCGTCCTGATTGATTTCCATGGCAATCCATGAAGGAATGCTCGCGACGATCTCTGCCAGGTATCCGAAAATCATCGACCGATCGTGCGGTTTCCAGTCATACCGATTGTCGGGAATCTGCTCCAGCGCGCGCCGCGTTCGTTCCGCCTCGCGATCCAGTTCCGATAGGAATAGTTCGGTAAGTTTCACGCTGCCCCCTTTTACACCAGACCGACACGTCACTTGACGGCGACGATGTCCACTGCACCTTGCCGACGCAGCACGGTCACCCCGAGATCGTGTGGATGCCGCTCGAGCCGCAGATCGACGCGGGCACCACCGACCGACAGGTTGGAGAGCTGCAGCCAGTCGATGCTCTCGGGCAATGTACCGCGTGTGAACGAGACGCGCCGGGCAACCGCGTCCAGGCGCAGCCCGAGGCACGCCTCGAGCAGGAGAAACACGGCCGCAGATGCCCACGCCTGTGGAGCGCACGCGACGGGGTAGAGCGTCGGATGCTCGTTTTCTCGCCGATGAAACCCGCAGATGAGTTCGGGAAGACGATGGATGTCTACGACCCCGCTCAAGTCGAACATGGCACCAAGAATTCGAGTCGCGGCGTCGGTGCATCCATACCGTGCGAGTCCGGCGGCGACCAGTGCCGTGTCATGCGGCCAGATGGATCCGTTGTGGTACGACATCGGGTTGTAGCGGGGCTCGCCTGCCGCCACCGTGCGGATTCCCCACCCGGCAAACGACGAGTCGTCCATCAGCGTCGCGCAGGTGCGGTGTGCGCGCTCGACGCTGGCGATGCCGGTGAACAGGCAATGGCCGGCGTTCGAGGTCCGTACGCGGCAAGGACGCTTGTAGCCGTCGAGCGCCAGCGCGTAGGTGTTCAGGTCCTCACACCAGAACGCGTCCTCGAACCGCTGCCGCAGCGTTTCCGCGCGGGCGAGCCAGTCGCCAGCCTGGCGCTCGTCGCCTCTGACTTGGGCGAGCTTCGAGGCGCCACGCCATGCCGCATACGCATAACCTTGCACTTCGCACAGAGCAATCGGAGGTTCGGCCAGCGATCCATCCGCATGAAAGATCGAGTCGTAGGAGTCTTTCCAGCCTTGCTGCACGAGGCCCGTGTGGCTCCGTCGCGAGTATTCGATGAAGCCGTCCGCGTCGGGATCGCCTGACGTACGCATCCAATCCAGCGCCGCGACGATGTTGGGCCAGATGCGATCGATGAGCGCACGATCGCCGGAGCGGTCGAAGTATGCGGACGCGAGCATGACGAAGAGCGGTGTCGCGTCCGCGGTGCCGTAATACTTTGCAAAGGGGATTTCGCCAAGCGCGGCCATTTCCCCCTGTCGCATTTCGTGCAGAATCTTGCCCGGCTGGGCGTCCTGCGCGTCGTTGTGGTCGGTCGCCTGGGTCGCGGCGAGAAAGGTGAGCACGCCGCGGGCAATCTCCGGGTCAATCCAGAGCAGTTCCATCGCCGTGATGAGTCCGTCCCGTCCAAACGGCGTGCTGAACCACGGGATCCCCGCGTAGGGGTACGCGCCGTACGGCGTCTCGGTGACCATCATCTGCAGATCGGCCATCGATCTACCGATCCATCGGTTCAACGACTCGTTCGAACTCATGAGGGAACAGCGTCTGGTTGCGGTCGAACTGAGTTGCCCTCTGATGGCGGTGAGCGTCTGGTCGTAGGTGTCAGCCGCGTGTCCCTCCGCAGGCGTGTTGCAGCTCACCATCAGCTCGAGATCGACGCGCGCGAGCGGCTTCAGGATGAGCCTGAACGTCGCGCGCCGGCCCTCGAGATGATCCGGAGCCTGCCGCCACTGCACGCGCGTACGTCGCTCCACACCGTCGAGTCCGCGATAGCGCAGCAGCAGTTCGCGCGTCTCCAGGTCCGGCAATCGTTCCCCGCGCCGCTCTCGGCGAGTGCCGCGCACTTCGAACACGTCCACGAAGTCCGCATCGAACGTCAGGACGATTGGGACGTCAACCGCGTGCCGCGCAAAATTCGACACCCGGATGCGCTCGACGCAATTGCCGTTCGACAGAATCCGGCTGCGAAAGATGTGCAACTCGCCGCGCGGGACGACAACGCGCTCCCCGTCGAGGATGTCGGGGTTGGTCAGATCCGCCGTAAAGACGGCATTGTCGAGGCTCGTCGTCGAGCTGAGCAGCAGGGGACGCCGGCGTCCGAGCAGCAGTTCGAAGGTGGAGAGATATCTCGTCCCCGCGTGATAGAGGCCCGCTTCTGCGGCTTCACTCTGAAGAATGTCGCCGTGAGGGTCAAACACGGCGAATGTGTCGCCGTTCTTCAGAACGCGAAGCGGAATGAGACGTCGATCGGTGTCGGCGATGATTGGAAAGTGCTCGTCGAGATGAACCACATCAGGCATCGGGGCTGACCTCACGCCACCAGGTTGGTCGATGTTTCCGACGCGAGCGCGCCGTAGAGGTGGGTGTAGGCCGATGCCATGTGCATCACCGTGAAGCGCCGTTCGAACTCGCGGCGGCAGGCGGCGCGACTCAGGTCACCAACGCGGCGCGTTGCCTCGATCGCCTGGTCGAGATTATCCACGATGAACCCCGTCACCCCAGGGTCAATGATCTCGGGCACGGAACCGTGCCGGAATGCGACGACTGGCGTGCCGCAGGCGAGCGCTTCAATCATCACCAGCCCGAACGGTTCGGGCCAGTCGATCGGGAAAAGCAGCGCCTTGGCGCCGCCGAGAAAATCGCTCTTCTCTCGCTCGCCGATTTCGCCGATGAATTCCACGAGCGGGTGATCGAGCAATCGGCGCACCTCGCACTCGAAGTACGCCGCGTCGGCCGGATCCACTTTCGCGGCGATCCTGATCGGCCAACCGCAGGCTTTAGCAATCGCAATCGCGCGATCGACGCGCTTCTCCGGTGAGATGCGGCCAAGAAATGCGAGGTACTCCCCCTGGCGCTGGTGGAACCTCAACTCGTCCGGTGGGAGCCCATGATGGATCGTGGCGACCCACCGCGCGTGTGGCAGGGGCCGGCGTTGCGCCTGCGAGATCGACACCACCGACATATCGCAGTACTCGTGGTACAGGGGCACAAGTTCGGGGAGATCGAGCCGTCCGTGGAGTGTCGTGAGGTGAGCGATCGGAAGACGGCGGGCCAGTGGATAGTGCGAGAGGCCGATATGAAAGTGAATGACGTCGAACTCGTGCGCGCGCTTGACGACCTGTTCGAGCATGACGAGATGAGGCGCGAGAAACTCGCGGCAGCCTCCCAGCCGCAGCGCCCGGGGACAGGCCGCCAACAGCCGCGCCGACGTCTGCGAGTCGCCACTCGCGAACAGAGTGACGTCGTGGCCCTGGCGGACGAGCTCATCGGTTAAATACGCGACCACCCGCTCGGTACCCCCGTACAACTTCGGTGGGACACTTTCGCTCAGTGGCGCGACCTGGGCAATTTTCAAGCGTCTGGAACGATCGGTTTTTCGCAGCATGCCCGAATCGTATGCAAGCCGTGCGCGCTCTGAACCACAGCCGTAAGCGGGCGCAGCCGGGGTAAAATGCCGACCGTCGTGTCAGGATTTCGAGCAGTCACCGTCGCAACCCTGTCCGGCGCCCTCACCGTGGCGGGTGCCGTGGGTCTGCGTGCGCGCGCGCAAGACAAACCGGCGGCGGCCCCGATAAGTTTCAACCGCGAGATCCTCCCCATCCTGTCGAACAACTGCTTTGCCTGCCACGGTCCGGACGAGAAGAAGCGCGAAACGAAGTTCCATTTCGATACGAAAGAGGGCGCGTTCCTCAAAAAGGGCGTCATTGAGCCGGGAAACGCCGCAGAAAGTCTGCTCATTGAAATGATTACGCACCCGGATCCCAAGGAGCGGATGCCGCCAGCGGATTCGGGGCATGCCCTCACCCAGAAGCAAATCGATTTGCTTCGGCGCTGGATCGACGAAGGAGCGAAGTGGGATACACACTGGGCCTATACCGCCCCCGTCCGGCCGGAGCTTCCCACCGTCGGGCAGCAGCAGTGGGTCCGCAATCCGATTGATCGCTTCATTCTCGCGCGGCTCGAGCGCGAAGGGCTGAAGCCGTCTGCTGAAGCGGACAAGGTAACGCTGCTCAGGCGCGTGACCTACGACCTGACCGGATTGCCGCCAACACCGGCAGATGTGGACGCCTTTCTCGCGGACAAGTCGTCCGACGCCTACGAGCGGCGTGTGGATACCCTCATCAACTCGCCGCGCTACGGCGAGCGAATGGCGATGCCCTGGCTCGACGCCGCACGTTATGCCGACACGCACGGCTACCACATCGACAGCCTTCGGGGAATGTGGCCGTGGCGCGACTGGGTCATCAACGCTTTCAATCGAAACATGCCGTTCGATCAATTCACGATCGAACAGCTGGCGGGCGATCTGCTGCCGAATGCCACACGTGAGCAGAAGATTGCGTCCGGCTTCAACCGCAATCACATGATCAATTTTGAAGGCGGTGCGATTGCGGATGAATACCAGGTCGAGTACGTCGTGGATCGCGTCGAAGCCACGTCATCGGCGTTCATGGGTCTCACCATGGGCTGCGCGCGCTGCCATTCGCATAAGTTCGACCCGATCAGCCACAAGGAGTTTTACCAGTTCTTTGCGTTCTTCAATAACGTGGCCGAGAGAGGGCTCGACGGCCGTACGGGTAACGCTGTTCCGCTGATGCTGCTGCCGTCCCCGGCGCAGCAGGCCAGGCTGGACGAGCTGGATGCGGCCATTCAATCGAGGGAACGCGCGCTTGCTGATGAAGTTGTCGCCCCGCTCCAGGGCGAATGGGAAGCCAGTCTCACCGGGAAACTGCCGCCGCTCGAAACCGATGGGTTGATGGCGCATTACGAACTGGATGGCAGCTTCTCGGACATCTCAGGGCGGTATCAGCACGGTCACACGGTCATCGGCGATCCGACGTTCGAAATCGGGCAGATTGGTCGCGCGGTGTCTTTTGACGGCGACACGGAAGTCACGTTCGGCGATGTCGGTTCGTTCGATCGGTCCGACCGCTTCAGCCTGGCGGCGTGGGTTCGGCCTCGCGGCAATCTTCCCATCGACCTGTTTCAGAAACTGGCAGACAAGGATCGCCGCCGCGGATACGAGTGGAAATTCGACGACATTGTGCTGGTTGGGATTCAGCGATGGGCGGCACGGCTGACGGTCACGCTGGCCTCCGATTCCCCGACCGACGCCATTCGCGTGCGGACGCGCGAGCGGCTGCGCCTCGGCGATTGGTATCACATCGCGCTCACGTATGACGGTTCGGGCAAGGCGTCGGGGGTCTTCCTCTACGTTGATGGCAAGCTCTTCGAGACCGATGTGGTCGGCGATTCGCTGAGCGGATCGATCAGAACAGAAGCGCCGATTCGTGTCGGCAGCAAGGCGTTGGGCAAGGCATTCGTCGGCAACATCGACGATCTTCGCTTCTACAACCGCACGCTTTTGCCAGAACAGGTCGAGCGGCTTGCCATTCACTACACACCGCGGGCGATTCTCTCCGGGGTCACCGGGAAGCGGTCGAAAGAAGACGGAGTAGAGCTGCGCGAATACTTCCTGACCTACCAGGCGCCCGAAAGACTACGGGCTCTCCACAAGGAGCTGAAGGCGCTCCGCTTGGAACGGGCGGAATTCGAACAACAGATTCCGAGCGCGATGGTGATGGCCGAGTTGAAGAAGCCGCGCGAAACGTTCGTGCTCGCTCGCGGCGACTATCGGAATCATACGGAGAAGGTGGAGGCTGGCGTGCCCGCCATGCTCCCGCCGCTGCAGAAAGATGCGCCGGCCAACCGGCTCACCCTCGCCAAGTGGCTGGTCGATCCGTCGCACCCCTTAACCGCACGCGTGGCAGTGAATCGGTTCTGGCAGCTGTATTTCGCCACGGGCATCGTCAAGACGCAGGAGGACTTCGGCGTCCAGGGGGAGCCACCGGTGCATCCCGAGCTGCTCGACTGGCTCGCGACCGAATTCGTGCGCTCGGGTTGGGACATCAAGGCGATGCAGCGGCTCATCGTCACGTCGGCCAGCTACCGTCAATCGTCGGCGGTGACACCGGCGCTCCTCGAGAAGGATCCGGAGAACCGCTTGCTGGCGCGCGGTCCGCGCATGCGGTTGCCCGCCGAGATGATTCGGGATACGGCGCTCGCGGCGAGCGGCCTCCTGAACGACGAAATCGGCGGACCCAGCGTGATGCCATACCAACCAGCGGGACTCTGGGAAGAAATGGCGTTCGGCGAAGGATTCTCAGCGCAGTCGTACGCGCAAAGCCACGGCAAGGATCTCTATCGTCGCGGCATGTACACGTTCTGGAAAAGGACCGTTCCGCCCGCATCGCTCGCGACGTTTGACGCGCCGGATCGTGAGAAGTGCACGGCACGCCGTGCGTTCACCAACACGCCGCTCCAGGCGCTCGTGATGATGAACGATCCGACCTACGTCGAAGCCTCGCGCGCGCTGGCGCAGCGAACGCTCCTCGAGGGAGGCAAGGACGAAAGGGGCCGTGTCGAGTACGCGTTTCGCCTGGCGACCGCCCGTAAGCCGAGCGGAAAGGAAGTCGGCGTCCTGCGGCAACTGGTGAAGGGGCGGCAGGAAGAGTTCCGGCGCGACCGGAGCGCTGCGCTCAAGCTGGTGAGCATCGGTGAGGCGCCACGGGACAAGCGACTCGATGTTGCGGAACTTGCGGCGTGGACGACGGTCGCGAGCGCGATCCTGAATCTTGATGAAACGATCACCAAGCAATGATCGGGAGGACGGGAGGTCGGGAGGTCGGGAGGACGGGAGAAGCGCCTGCGGCCCGAGCGAGGTCTCGCCGTAGCGCGTTTGAGTCGTTCGCGCGCGGAGGCGGAGGGCCCCGCGAGCACTGAAGAGTGAGGACGGGAGCCAATGACGCTCGAACGTGAATTCGATCTTCATCTGACGCGGCGGCAGTTCTTTGGTCTCGGCGCGCGGGGCATTGGCATTGCGGCGCTCGGATCACTGCTCGGCGAGCAAGTGCTCGGGGCGGAGCAGAACGCGGCGAAGTTGACGACTCCCAGGGCCGGCGGACTGCCCGGGCTTCCGCACTTCGCACCGAAAGCCAAGCGCGTCATCTTCCTCCACCAGTCCGGTGGACCCTCGCAGCTCGAAACGTTCGACTACAAACCCGGCCTGTCGCAGTTCCAGGGCACGCAGATCCCGGATTCCGTTCGCATGGGCCAGCGTGTGGCCCAAACGATGGGGCAGTCCACCCTGCCGGTCGCCCGTTCGGTATTCGGCTTTGCGCAGCATGGCCGGTCCGGCACGTGGGTCAGCGATCTGCTGCCTCACACGGCGAAGATCGTGGACGACATCACCGTCATCAAGACGATGTACACGGATGCGATCAATCACGATCCGGCGATCACATTCATCCAGACCGGATTCCAGCAGCCGGGCCGGCCGAGTATGGGCGCGTGGCTCAGTTATGGTCTCGGAAACGATAACCAGAACCTGCCCGCGTTCGTCGTGCTCTTGTCGCAGGCCCATGCGATCAATGCCGACCAGCCACTGTTCTCGCGGCTGTGGGCGAGCGGCTTCCTGCCGTCGAGTTATCAGGGTGTGCGGTTTCGAGCCGGGAGTGCGCCGGTGCTGTTCCTCGACGATCCCCCGGGCATGAGCAAGCCCGCTCGGCGCCAGATGCTCGACGCCGTCGCGAAGCTGAACACGTTACGGCACGACGCGTATGGCGATCCGGAGATCGAAACGCGCATCGCGCAGTATGAGATGGCCTATCGGATGCAGACGTCGGTGCCGGAACTGATGGATCTGTCGAAAGAGCCCGACTCGGTCTTCGAGATGTACGGGCCAGAGTCGCGCAAGCCAGGCACTTATGCCGCTAACTGTCTGCTCGCGCGGCGGCTGGCGGAACGCAACGTCCGGTTCATCCAGCTCTATCACCGCGGCTGGGATCAGCACAAAGACCTCCCGCGCGATCTCGCGTTGCAGTGCCGCGGCACGGACCAGCCCACGGCGGCGTTAATCACCGATCTCAAACAACGCGGTCTCCTCGATGACACCCTCGTCGTCTGGGGCGGAGAGTTCGGCCGAACCGTGTTCAGCCAGGGCAAGCTCACGGAGGTGAACTACGGCCGCGATCACCATCCGCGAAACTTCGCCATGTGGATTGCGGGCGGCGGCATCAAGCAGGGGTTTGCGCTTGGGGAAACAGACGATTTCAGCTACAACATCGTCTCGGACCCTGTGTCGGTCTTCGATCTGCAGGCCACGATCCTGCACCTCCTGGGCATCGATCACACGAAGCTCACGTATCGGTTCCAGGGACGCGACTTCCGCTTGACGGACGTCCACGGCGAAGTGGTGCAGAAGATTCTGGCGTGATGTTCCACAGGAGGTCAGGAGATCAGAAAGAATTAACAGGAGTTCAGGAGATCAGGAGAAAGTCCGCGTCAGGATGGCCCCCGCCTGTTCGAACTGGTGCCGGGGACCATCCTGACGCGGACTCCTCCTTGCCTCCTGATCTCCTGTTAGCTCTCTCTTGATCTTCTGGTCTCCTGTCAATCCTCGTGATCTCGTTATGCGCACCGAACGCGACAAGATGCTGGCGGGGGAGCTGTACGACCCGCTCGACCCGGAGCTTGTCGCCGCCAGGAACCGGGCGCGCGATCTCTGCGCCGACCTCAACGTGACGCGTGAAGCGCAGCCAGCCGAACGCCGCCGCATTCTCCAGTCGCTGCTCGGCGCGGGCGGGGACGATGTCTGGATGCAGCCGCCGTTCTACTGCGACTACGGCTTCAACATCCTGCTCGGCCGGAAGTGCTTCTTCAATTTCAACTGCGTCGTGCTCGACGTGTGCACCGTGCGCGTGGGTGATTACACGCTCTTTGGTCCGGCGGTGCAGGTATACACCGCCACGCATCCCATGGATGCGGAGCTGCGCCGCACCCAGGAGTTCGCCAAGCCGATCGAGATTGGATCCGACGTCTGGGTCGGAGGTGGCGCGGTGATCCTGCCGGGCGTCACGATCGGATCGCGCGCAATCATCGGAGCCGGGAGCGTGGTCACTCGTGATGTGCCGGAAGGAGTGTTTGCGGCCGGCAATCCGTGTCGCGTGATTCGACAAGTCTGATTCGACAAGGCAGGTATCCATGAACCCAGTTGCGCTGGGACTCCTCATCTGTCTCATGCTTCCGATCCAGGTCGCGATCCAGATGGACGACGAAGCGGCGGTGCGCGAGGTCGTGAAGCTGTATGTGGACGCGCGCGACACCAGCGCCGCGAAAGCCATCGAGGCGCTGTTCACCGCCGACGCCGATCAGCTCACTTCGTCAGGGGAGTGGCGCCGAGGGCGGGATGCCATCGTGCGCGGCACGCTCGCGTCATCGAAGGTGAACCCAGGCGCGCGAACGATCACGATCGAGACTGTGAGGTTTCCATCACCCGGAGTCGCGATCGCGGACGGTCGTTATGAGATCGCCCCTTCGACTCGCGCGGACGGGAGCGCTCGCTCAGGGCAGACCTCTCCACGGCGCATGTGGACATCATTTCTAATGGTACGAATGCAAAACACGTGGCGAATTGCCGCGATCCGCAACATGTTGCCGGCCACGCCGTAGCGCGCAGGGAATGTGAGCGGCCTCGAGGCGGAGGCCGCGCGCGCACTGGGAGGGCGCCTGCGGCCGCGGCGAGCGAGCAAAGCGAGACGAGCCGCAGCTCGCGGGGGTGGGGCCCCGCGAGCATTGAGAGAAGGTAAGATTGACCATGCGTACCTTCCGCACAGCCAACCTCGTACTCGCCGTCGCATTGTGCTGGAGTGTGGCCCAACTGCCGACCTCCGGCCAGACGCCAGCCGTCGCGCGAGACGCAACGCTCGTCTACGTGGGCACCTACACGACCGGCAAGAGCACGAGCAAAGGCATTTACCTGTTTGGGCTGGAATCAAAAGGTCAGGTGGACCTCCTGGTGCCACTCGGGATTGCCGCCGAGACTGTGAATCCGTCGTTTCTCGACATCGATCGCAAGCGCCGGCTGTTGTTCGCGGTGAGCGAAGTCAGCGACTTCGAAGGCAAGCAGGTTGGCGCCGTCAGCGCATTTTCGATCGATCCGGCGACGGGAAGGTTGACGCTGATCAATCAGCAGCCGTCGATGGGCACTGGACCGTGTCATCTGGTGCTGGACAAGGCCGGGCGTCACGTGCTCGTCGCCAACTACGGGAGCGGCAGCGTCGCGGTGCTGCCGGTCGGACCCGATGGTCGTCTTGGAGAAGCAACGGCCACCGTGCAACACACGGGTAAAAGCGTTCATCCCGAGCGCCAAAAGGGGCCACACGCGCACTGCCTCGTTCTCGATCCCGCCAATCGCTTCGCCTTTGCCTGCGACCTGGGGTTGGACAAGGTCATGATTTACCGCTATGACTCGGAGAAGGGCACGCTGAGCGCGCACGAGCCGGCGTTTGCGACGGTCAAGCCTGGCGCCGGCCCGCGCGACATGGTGTTCCGGCCGGACGGCCGGTTCGCGTATGTCGGTAATGAAATGCAGTCTTCGATCACTGCGTTCGCGTACGACGCCACGGCGGGACGCCTGACGGAAGTTCAGACGGTTTCCACGCTTCCCGCGGATTTCCAGGGACAAAACAGCATCGCGGAGCTTGCGGTGCACCCGTCTGGCAGGTACGTGTACATCTCGAACCGCGGTCACAATTCCGTGGCGGTCTTCGATGTCGACGCGGCCAGGGGCACACTGACGCTTCTCCAGCATCAAAGTACCGGGGGCCGGACGCCGCGCCATTTCGGGCTCGATCCCGGCGCGCGTCATCTGATCATGGCCAACCAGCAATCGGACAACCTGCTCGTCACCCGAATCGACAGCGGCGGCCGTCTGACACCGTCGGGAGAGCTGGTGTCGGCGCCGACGCCCGTGTACGTTGGATTTCTGCCGGCCGAATCACGCCGGTGACCGCGAACGAGCGAAGCGAGTGAGCCACGCGAGCAGCCTGCCTTCGCGCCGAAGGCGCTTCGGCGGGCTCGCCGTAACCTGGGCGGAGGAGAAAGCGCGGCGCGGAGTCCCCGCGAACGAGCGAACCAACGTGCCATAGAGGCACGAACATGCGGAATCCACCACCATTTCCGGAAAGCGGGCCGTTCGACTCTCTCGACGGCCTGAGCCGAGAGGAACTTCGGCAGCGGCTGCAATCGCTCCAGGGCCTCATCGCCCACGCGCCAGTGCCGATCGCGATCGCGCACGACGCGGACTGCCGCTTTATCTCGGGCAATCTGGCACTGTCCCGTTTGCTCGGGCTCTCGCCGGACGCGAACATCTCGCTGACGCCGGCGCCCGGTGAGCGGCCGCTCTATCGGATCCAGCGCAACGGCGTCGACATTCCCCTCGATGAGTTGCCGATGCAGTACGCGATCGCCCATCGCACGCGGGTGAGCAATGAGATCGAGCTCGTTCGCGACGACGGCGCCATTATCTACGTTCAAAACGATGTCGAGCCGCTCTTCGACACGCACGGGGCGATTTACGGCTGCGTCAGCGTCTGTGTCGATCTCACCGATCGAAAGCTGGCCGAGAACGCCTTACGCGATGCCGATCGTCGGAAGGATGAATTTCTCGCCACGCTTTCTCACGAGCTGCGCAACCCGTTGGCCCCTATCCGGACCGCGCTCGAAGTGATGCGCATCGGTCGAGACAACTGGGAGCTCGTCGAGAAGGCCCGTGCGACGATGGAGCGGCAGCTGATGCACCTGGTGCGGATCACGGACGACCTGCTCGATGTCTCGAGGATTACGCAGAACAAGGTGGAGCTTCGCCGCGACCGCATCGATCTGCGGGCGGTGCTGCATAGTGCGATTGAAGCGACGCGCCCGCTCATCGACGCGCAGGGGCACACACTCATGCTCGATTTGCCACGGTTGCCGATCTGGGTAGACGCCGATTTCACGAGGCTCTCGCAAGTCTTCTCGAACCTGTTGAACAACGCGACGAAGTACACCGAGCGCGGGGGCCAGATTACCGTTGTGGCCTCAGCCGACGATTGGCATTGCACCGTCGTGGTGTCGGACACCGGTCTCGGCGTTCCGCGGCCGATGTTGAACCGCATTTTCGACATGTTCACCCAGGTGCAGGAGTTCCGCGACAGAACGCAAGGGGGCCTCGGCATAGGGTTGACGCTCGCCAGACGGCTCATCGAGCTGCACGGTGGGACGATCGACGCGGCAAGTGAAGGCCCTGGCTGTGGAGCGACATTTACCGTCCGGCTTCCGCTCGCGGCACCAATGGAACGCGCGTCAACCGGGGAGCAGGACAGCGGCGAGCAGCGTGGAACATGCCGCGTGCTCGTTGCCGAAGACAACCCCGACGCGGCCGAGATGATGCGCGTGATGCTCACCTTCAAAGGGCACGACGTCAGAGTCGCTGCCAACGGTCTGCAGGCAATTGCCATTGCGGAGCAGTTCGATCCCCACATCGGCTTCCTCGACATCGGCATGCCAGGTGTGGACGGCTATGAGGCGGCCCGCCGCATCCGGGACTTGCACGGCTCCCGTATTGTTCTCGTCGCGCTCACCGGGTGGGGACAAGACGAGGACAAGCGGCGGTCGAAAGAGGCGGGCTTCGACTATCACCTGACCAAGCCGCCGGAGCCGGAAGTGCTGGACAAGCTGATTGCGGACTGCGCGAACCGTTCAACGGGAGATCAGGAGATCAAGAGGAATTGAACAGGAGATCAGCAGGAGGTCAGGACTTCATCAGAAAGTCGACGCGATGGCGGCGCTGCGGCATGATTAACCCATGTTCCGCCGCGCCGGCTCGATTTTCTCCAGCTTTAGCCTGATTGCCGCTGCCGCTGCGGCGCTGCAGCCGCAGTCGCAGAACCTCGAGTTCCAGGCCCTGCAAGCGCACTTCGACGGAGTTATTGCCGCACGCCACGCGGCGCTCTTTCGGAACATTTCATCGTTGCCCGCCTGGGAATCACGAAAGCGCCAGGTCCGCCAGGAACTAACGCGCATGCTCTGGCACGATCGTGTGTGGCCGGCGGCGCCGCCACTGGCGCGGATTACAGGCCGCGTCGAGCACGCGGCCTACACAATCGAAAATCTCGTCCTTGAAACCGCGCCTCAGCTGTACTCCACGGCCAACCTGTATTTGCCTCGCGCAGGTAATGGTCCATTTCCGATCGTCCTGTATCAGTGCGGACATGCCAGCAAGGATCAGTTTTCCCATCACGGCGCCTGGTTCGCCGCACATGGGATTGCGGCCCTCGTGATGGACAACATCGAGATGGGCGAGCTGGAATTCACGCACCACGGCGTCTATTCGAATAGTTGGTTTCATTGGTACAGCCGCGGTTTTTCGCCGCTCGCGGTGGAGCTCTTCAATGCGCGGCGAGCGCTCGATTACATCGCCACGCGTTCCGATCTCGACCCGGCTCGCATCGGCGCGACCGGGCGCTCTGGCGGCGGCATGACGACCTTCTTTCTCGCGGCGCTCGACGAGCGAGTCAAGGCCGCCGCTCCGGTATCCGGTGCGATCTCGACGACCGGTTGGGTTCGTCATCGCCTGACGCGCGCCCATTGCGATTGCCAGTACCCAATCAACTCGTCCGCTCTTCTCTATTCCGAAATCGGCGCCCTGATCGCGCCGCGAGTGCAACTCCTCGTGAACGCCGATGCCGATCCCGGCTTTCCAATGGATGCCTTCGACGAGCTGGTGGAGAAAATGCGAGAGGTGTATCGGCTGTACAACGCCGAGTCCGCTTTGCGTAAGGCCGTGGCGCCTGGTGCCCACAGCGACACCGAAGCGATCCGCCTTCCTGTGTTCTCATTTTTCTTGAAGGAGTTTTTGAACCTCGACACGCCGCTTTCGTCCGAAGGGCCCGTGGAACGGCCACAGCCAGAATCGCTCGTCTGTTTTCGGGATGGACTGCCACTCAATGAACGGCTCACCCGCGTGGACGAGGAATTCCTCCCGCAGTCTCGGATCCCGAACCTCGCCGACCTTGTTCCCGTTTTGCGAAACGAAGTATTCGGCTACTTCGCTCACGATGTCGTGCCGCTCGATCCGATGTGGGCGGAACCTGTGATCGTACGCGGCCGATCGGTCCAAAAAGTCACGTTCAACTCTTTCCAGGGGCTTCGTGTCCGCGCCTCCTATTCCCGTCCCTCCGGCTCTGCGTCGAGGCTGCCCGCGGTGCTCGTGGTCGACGATCGCAAAGGCATCCAGGTCTGGGGCAACGAGCAACCTCTGGAGCAGAACCAGTGGGGGAATCGCGCGGCGCTGATCGTCGAAACGCTTGACCGAGGCACGCGTGCACTCGAGCAAAACCTCCGCAGCTTTTCGGACGATGACGCGCTGCATCACATGAAACGCCAGGCGATGATTGCGGGAACCACGCTCGAGTCGATGCAGGTGTACGAAATACTCCGCTCGCTCGAGTTGCTCCGCACGCTGCCGGACGTCGATCCCCTGCGGATTACCGTCACCGGGAAGTTCGACGCCGGCGTGAACGGTTTGTATGCCGCGCTGCTCGATGGGAATGTCGAGCGGGTCATTCTCGGGTCGCCTCCTGTGTCGCACCGAAACGGGCCGCACTATCTGGGAGTCCTGAAGTACACGGACATTCCCGACGTCATTCACCTGATGGGCAAGAAGGTGCGACTTTACGGCGATGTCGCGGAGCCCGTGCGGGAGCGATCGACGGTCTGCGAGTCGTTGTTCGACTGCCTCAAATGAGTGTTTCAGCCCCGAGCCCCGGACCCCGAGCCCCGAGTCCCGAGCCCCGAGCCCCGAACATCGCTTGACCCCGAGGCCCGTTGGCGTTAGATTCGCTCCGCCACTTTCCCGCGGCGTCAGGAGGTCCTTATGGCGCGTGGGTTCTTCAATTGCGGCTATACCGTAGCCGCTCTGTGTGTCGTCGCGTTACTGCCAGTCGGATGCGCCGATCGAGACTCCCCGGAACGTGTCTCCGCCGACGGTCCCATCCTGGTCGAAACATCGCAAGGGTTTGTGACGTTTCAAAACCGCTCGGGCCTTCCGTTCACGGATGTCGAGGTTTCCATCCTGCCGTACGGCCCTGGAGAGTACACCAGGCGCTTTTCGCGTATTGAGAACACCATGAAGCGCGAGGTGCCGCTGACCCAGTTTCAGGGGCGGGATGGGACGCCGTTCAACCTGCGGGTGACCCGCCCAAAGGCCGTCCGCGTGAAAGCCGAGGATGCCGCCGGTAAGACCTACGAGGTGGAAGTGCCGTGGAAGTGAGCGGCTGAGGCATCAGGAACGTCACGGTCGGCGTCCGGACCTTTGTTGCTGAGGTCTGGGGCTGCCCCTCCAGCGTGATACCATCGCGCACGCTGCCGGGCCGAGAAAACCAGCCGTGACTTGCGTGCCTATCGCCCTCGTCGCTCTCTCGCTAGCGTTGGGTGGTTCTCAGAACACCAGCCCGCAAGATCGAATCACGCTCGGCGAAGTCCTGGTCTTTCGCCTTTCCCCTGAAGAACCGGGTCAAATCCCGTATGTGCACGTCCTGAAGGCCGACCGCGGAAGCCGCCAGGGCCACTATCTGCTGCTGACGACGACGGAGACGAGAGCGGATTATCAACAGCGGCAGCCGGGTGCCGTCGGCGCAGCCGAGTACCACCTGCTCAGTCCTGAAAGGGTCGGGGCACTGCCCGAAGTCGATGTCATAGGGGTGCACTACGTCAAGGTGCGGCCCGGCCGAAACGAGGCGTTCGAGCGGTTCGTTGATCAAAAGCTGCACCCAGCCGTCTCAAACCTCAGGCCGGATCTGCGGATCCTTTATTACAAGCCGGTTGGCGGGGAGACCGGCGGCCGCTATCTGGCGGTATTCGCCCTGACGAAGGAGTCGCGCGACAAGTACTGGCCAGCGGGCTCAGACTCCGACGAGTTACGGGCGGCGTTCTCGCCAGCGGTGACCGAACTGACGACGGAGCTTCGGACTTACCTCGTCGAGGGCACCTACGCGGCCGATCCCAAGCTCGCGGCCGCTGTTTTCGAAAGTCGCGAGTGGACCGATTTTGTCCTGGTGTCGGCGGGATTACCTCCGCCGCGCCGGCGGTTCTAGCCCGGATTATCGAACCCGAATGTCGATTCGAAGGAGCACGGCATGACTGACATTGATCGTCGCAAATTCATCGGGGGCCTCGCCGCGGCGTCAGGCCTGACTATTGTCCCTCGACGCGTGCTCGGCGGACCCGGTTACATTCCGCCAAGTGACATGGTGCTGCTCGCACAAGTCGGTTGCGGCACCCAGGCGCAGCGTCAGATCAACTGTGGAACGGTTCAACGGCCTGACGTGCAGTTTGTCGCGGTGGTCGATCCCAACAGGGACACGCAGAACTACGTGGACTGGAGTCCGAACGGCAACCGCAATCAGATCCGGAAGTTTCTGCAGGAAGCCGAGTGGGGGGCAAACGATAAGGGCATTCGGGCGGGCCGTGACGTCGCCAAAGAGATCATGGAGACGTACTACAAGAAGCAGAACCGTCCGGCTGCAGGCATTCGATCCTACGAAGACTTCCGCGAGATGCTCGAGAAGGAGACCGACATCCAGGGCGTCGTCAACATTACGCCGGATCATCAGCACGGACCGATCAATATCGCGGCATTGAGAAAAGGGAAGGCGGCGATCTCGCACAAACCGGTTGCGAGTGTTCTGCAGGAAGTGCGGCGCACGGTGGACGCGGCGCGAGCGAGCAAGGCGCCGTCGCATCTGCTCGCGTACAGCAACACACCGGATCGGCACCTGCTCGAAGCGTGGATGAAGTCTGGCGAGATCGGCACGATTCGCGAGGTGCACAACTGGACGAACCGCCCGTTCTGGCCGCAGGGGATGATGGAGTACCACAAGTCGGGACCACCCATACCTGAAGGCTTCAACTGGACGCTGTGGCAGGGACCGGAACCGGAGCGCGTGTATCACCCCGCCTACACATTTGCGGTGTATCGCGGCTGGCATGCGTATGGAACCGGATGCCTCGGGGACATGGGCCACTACAGCCTGTGGCAGCCGTACCGGATCCTCAAGTTGGGGATTCCGGAATTCGTCGAAGGCCGTCCGAACAACGACGCATTCGTCGATCCGGTGACGAACGTCAGCACCGGCGGCAAGGTCTCGCTGGTGGCGCTGCCGAGGGCGAGTGTCGTGCGCTGGCGGCATCCGGCAACCGCCGAACGTCCGGCGGTGGACACGTTCTGGTACGACGGCGGCATGAAGCCGCAGACGCCGGACGAGATCTACGAGAACGGCGAAGATCTGGCAGACGAGGGCATGCTGATCGTCGGCGACAAGGGGAAGATTCTCTGCGACTTCAGAGGTAACAGACCTCGTCTGATCCCGAGCAGCCGCAACAAAGCATTCGAGGGCAAGGTCAAAGCAGCGGAGTACGACCAGACGACGCCGGAAGACGAATGGGTGAATGCGATCAAGAACGGGAAGAAGTCGAAAGGCAGCTTCGAAGAAGTCGCGGCGCTGGCCGAAGCGGTCACGCTCGCGAACATCGCGCTGCGCGTGCCCTACAAGCGCTTGATGTGGGACGCGCAGAAGATGGAGTTCACGAATTCGACGGAAGCCAACAAGTACGTCCGGCGCGAGCAGTATCGCGAGGGGTGGGACCGGTTGTTCACGTAACTGATGCAGATCATCTCGGCAGCGAAGGTCTACCCCGTCATCGTGATCGGCAGCGGCGCGTCAGGTGGCATGGCCGCGTGGAACCTGACGCGCCAGGGAATTGACGTTCTGCTGCTCGACGCAGGGGACAAGTTCGACCGCTCGAGATTCTGGACGCACGTGCGGCCGTGGGAGGCACAGGAGCGCACGGCACGCGGCGAGCGGCCGCCACCGTTCTTCCTCGACACCAAGGAACAGCCGTATCTCACCGCCCCCGGGCGTCCCTTCGCGCTCACGCGCGTCTGGGGACACGGAGGGAAGACGAACGTCTGGGGACGAGTGAGCCTGCGTTACTCGGAGATGGATTTCAAGGCTGCGGCGCGCGACGGCTGGGAGATGCCGTGGCCGATCTCGTATGCGGACATCTCGCCGTACTACGATCAGGTCGAACAACTCATTGGAGTCTGCGGCGGCACCGATGACTCGGACTCGCTGCCCGGTAGCAGATTTCTTCAACCCGCGCCGCGACCGCGATGTGGCGAGCGGTTGCTGCAGAAAGGGATGACCAGGCTCGGGATCCCGGTCGTTGCCGGCCGCCGGGCAAACATGACCCGTCCGACGCGTGGGTTTGGCGCGTGCCACTACTGTGGCAATTGCGGCGCTGGCTGCGACACGGCGTCGTTCTTCTGCTCGGCGGACCACTTGCTCCCCTTCGCACTCAAAACCGGGAAGCTCGACATCCGGTCGAACGCCGTCGTCGCGCGAATTCTCACCGGCAAGGACGGACTGGCGACGGCGGTTCAGTACTTCGATCGCCAGACGGGCGCCGAACAACAGGTTTCCGGCAAAGTCATTGTTGTCGGCGCCAGCTGCGTGGATTCCACGCGCATCCTGCTCAATTCGAAGTCAGATCGGCACCCCAACGGGCTGGGCAATGGTTCGGATGTCATGGGGCGCTACCTGTGCGAACAGATCCGGCTGAACGTCGCGGGATACTTTCCAGCGCTCGCCGGTACGCCCACGCGCAACGATCGGGGCATCGGTGGCGAACACATCTACGTTCCGCGCTTCAACCACCGCGAGGGGCATCGCCGCGACTACCTGCGCGGCTTCGGCATCCAGTTCTGGAACACCGGCGCGAGTTCGTTTGGCGCGCACCCGGGGTCGAAGCACATTCCAGGCTTTGGCGCCGAACTGAAAAAGGAGATAAAGCGGCGGCATCCTGCCTGGTTTGAAATTCATCCGTTCGGCGAGGTGCTGCCATACGCCCACAACCGCATCACGGTCGATCCCGCCCAGGTCGACAAGTACGGTGTGCCACTCGCGAAGATTGACTACCGCATCGGAGAGAACGAACGAAAGATGACCGAGCACATGGCCGACACCGTGGAGGAAATCGTCAAGGCTTCTGGCGGTGTGCTCGTGGACTACCGGAGAGGTCAACTCGATGCGATGGGATCAGCCATTCACGAACATGGCACGTGCCGGATGGGCACGGATCCCAAACGTTCAGCGCTCAACAGGCTCAACCAGATGCACGAGGCAAAGAACGTGTTCGTCGTGGACGGTTCGGCGTTTCCGAATGCGTCGGAGAAGAATCCGACGCTGACAATCCTGGCAATGTCCTGGCGTGCGACGGATCACCTCGCCGAAGAGATCAAGCGTGGGAACCTCTAAGAGCGGAGCTCGGGATCCGGGGTCCGGGGCCCGGGATGGCGAGGTCGGACGGAGGCGGGCGATTAGAACGATTGCCGCCGGCGCTCTTGGCGCCGCGACTTCCTCTGCCTGGGTCGAATCGCTGACCGCGTTCACGCGCCAGCAGGCGCACGCGCACGTCGCGGGCGCGGTGGTTCAAGCCGCGGATTGGACCCCGCGCGTCCTCACCGCCAAACAGAACGATCTGATCGTCACCTTGACAGAGTTGATCATTCCGCAAACGGACACGCCCGGTGCGAAAGTCGCCCGGGTCAACCGTTTCATTGATTTCGTCCTGGAACGCGCAGCCGCCGCCAATCGCGCGCGGTTTGTTCAGGGCCTCGACTGGCTGGACGAGCGCAGCCGGACTCTGTACAAGAGGGACTTCCTGACCGCCTCGGCGGCAGATCAAGCCTCATTGCTTGCGAGCCTGGCAGATCAGGAGAACAAGTCAGCCGTCGATCAAACGGGAGTCCAGTTCTTTCAGGCGATCAAGTCCATGACGATCGACGGCTACTACACGAGCGAGATCGGGCTCCTGCAGGAGCTCGGCGACAGTCCTCAAATGTTCCTCGCCGAATTCCCGGGCTGCGATCACCCGGAGCACCAATAAGCGACTACACGATTCTCGCCGCCGTGGCAGACGATGCGGACGAAATCGCCGCACTGCACGCAGAGAGCTGGCGCAGTGCCTACCGCGGGTTTCTGCCAGAAGCATTCCTCGCCGGACCGATCTTCGACGAGCGCAGAGAACTCTGGGTCTCTCGAATGCGCGCTCCCGATCCTCATCGTCGTGGCGTTTTCAAAGCGGTGTCGGGCCGCAGCCTCGCGGGCTTTGCATGCGTATTGCTGGACGCGGATCCTTCGTGGGGCGCGCTCCTCGACAACCTCCACGTCAAGCCGGCGATGAAGAGGCAAGGCATCGGACGCCAACTCTTCGAGCACGTCCGCTGGTGGGTGGAAACGACTGTCCCCGGGACACCTGTGCATCTCACCGTGATCGAGGCGAACGTGGACGCACGGAGATTCTACGAACGGATGGGAGGTACCCTGGTCGAACGGGAGCTAGTGGAAGTGATTCCCGGCACGCAACTGGTGGTTCTTCGTTACCGCTGGGAGTCGCCCTGAAAGAGGACGAATTCGATATATGCTGCTGGGATGACGCACTCACCACGAGCGAAAACGATCGCATTTGTCCTGACCGTGCTGGTCGGCTGCAGTCTCGCAGCGCCGATCGTCTTCACCCAACAGGCGGCCGTGCAGACGCCCCCGCCGAATGCCCCCGATCAAAAGCCCGCAGTCCCCGGACAGACCCGTGCACCCGAGCGCAAATCCAACGTCGCCTTCGAGGTCCTCACCGTGGCGAAAGGATTACGTTTCCCGTGGGGGCTGGACTTTCTCCCTGACGGTCGGATGCTGGTCACCGAGAAGCAGCCCGGCCGACTGCGCGTTGTGAAAGCGGATGGGACGCTCTCCGAGCCGGTTGAGGGACTCCCGGCCGTGGACGCACGGAATCAAGGCGGTCTTCTCGATGTCATCCTCGATCCCGCGTTCGCCAAGAATCAACTGATCTACTGGAGCTATGCCGAACCGCGTGAGAGCGGAGAAAACAACACAGCCGTCGCTCGCGGACGTTTCGTCGATGGGATACCGCCCAAAGTCGAGAACGTGCAGGTCATCTTCCATCAGGTCCCATCGCTCAATTCGGCGCTCCACTTCGGCGGTCGGCTGGTGTGGCGTCGGGACGGGACACTCTTCGTGACGCTCGGCGACCGATCGATCACTGAAGGCCGCATGCAGGCCCAGCGGCTGGACGGACTCCTCGGCAAGATCGTGCGAATTAATTCGGACGGGACAATTCCGAAAGATAACCCGTTTGTCGGCAAGGAAGGCGTGCGCCCCGAGATCTGGTCGCTCGGTCATCGAAACATCCAGGCGGCGACGCTGCATCCGGAGACCGGCGAGTTGTGGGAAGTGGAACATGGCACACGCGGGGGGGACGAAATCAACATTTCGCGCAAAGGCAAGGACTACGGCTGGCCGACGATCGCCTACGGCATCGAGTACAAAGGCGGACCGATCACCGGCGGCATTACCGCAAAGGAAGGGATGGAACAGCCGCTCTACTACTGGGATCCGGTCATCGCGCCGAGCGGCATGGTGTTTTACACGGGCAAGCTCTTTCCCGCGTGGCGAGGAAATCTGTTCATCGGCGGCATGGCCAGCATGAACCTCGTTCGACTGACTATCAAGGGCGAACGTGTGGTCGACGAAGAGCGCCTGTTGCGAGATCTTCAGCCGGCGCCGCAACGTATCCGCGACGTGAACCAGGGGCCCGATGGCGCGTTGTACTTGCTCACCGACGCCGAGCAGGGATTACTGCTGAAGGTCGCCCCCAAACAGTAGGGTCAGGCGAGGTCGACCGCCATCATCGAGCGCCGGTCCCGAATGTAGAGACGCGAGCCGACGAGTGCAGGCGGCGTCCACGCGTTGTTGGTCAGCAGGTTCGCTTTCGCGGAGATTTTGAAACCCTGTGGTGAGGGATGCGCAATCATCAGATTGCCATCCTGATCCAGGGTGATGAGTTTCTGGTCGGCCCAGACGAATGTCGCCTTCTCGATACTGCGCTCCTGCCACAGGATTTTTCCGCTCCGGACTTCAACCGCGCTGAGAATCGCCTGGCTGCCCTTGCCGCCGCTCGAGAAATAGATTGCATCCCCAATCCGCATCGCATTGCCGTGATGCAATCGCAATCGCGGTGTGCTCCACAGCTCTTTGGCGATCGTCTGCTGTCCATTTCGCTGCAGCTCGACCACCTTGGCCCCGCCCCCGTACTCTGAGGAGATGAAGAGGAGGTTGTCGGGCCCCCACACAGGCGTCGCGATGGCGATCGAGTAGTCCACTTTGAATGGCACCAGCCACTGCAGGTCGCCATTGTGCGGATTGACGGCGCACACGACTCCGTCGAGCAGGACGGCAAGCTGTTCGAGCCCGCCAACGTTGATGAGCAGTGGTGAGGAATAGACGTTGCCGAAGTCATTCTTCGCCCAGGCCACTTTGCCGTCGGCCTGGCTGAAGGCCATTACGGCCTTTCCTCGACCACCGACGGGCACGATGACCATGTCACGAAACGCAATCGGGCTGGAAGCGTAGCCGTACATCAGCCGGGAGCCACGGTGTTCGTCCCAGAGTTGCTGCGTCCATAGAAGCTTGCCGGTCTTCTTGTCCAGACACTGCAGTCGTCCCGAAACACCGGTTGTGAACAAGCGGTCGCCGACGATTAGCGGCGTGGAGTAGGGACCGTTGCCCATTTCAGGCGCATCGCTCTGAAACGTCATCGGTGTGGTCTGTTCCCAGAGTGGGCTCCCGGTCTCGGCGTTTGCGGCGAGCACGACCTCCTCGCGCGGCTTGCCATACATCGTGTACAGCACGCCGTTTTCGACCGCCGGCGACGAGTATCCTTCGCCCAGGCTTCGCTTCCAGACAACGCGCGGGCCGTCCGCCGGCCACGTGTCCTTCAAACCCGTTGCCTCGGTCTGGAAGTTGCGATGCGGACCTCCCCATTGCGTCCACGGAACCGCGGGCGGAGCCGCAGGAGCAACCGGTTTCGGGGCGGGTTTCGCTGCGGGCTTTTGGGTTCCGCGCCGGCCGGCTTGTCCCAGCGTCGGCGCAACGAGTGCAACTGTCAGAAAGGTTCGGCGGTCCATTAGCGGGCCCAGGCGTAGGCGTCGTTTCTCGCATCGGCGCCGGCGCTGACGATTCCTCTTGATACGTCAACCACGATGGCGGCGTTCGCTCCAAGTGACCAGGGACCCGCAACGGTGAGCTTGTGACCCTTGGCCGTGAGCGCTTGCTGAACGGATACTGGTATCCGTCCTTCCACGGACAGGTCGCCCGGCTTCATCGTGTGTGGGAACGGCGATGCCGGAAAGCTGTTGGTGGACCATCTCGGCGCTTCGATCGCCTGCTGCACGTTCATACCGAAGTCGATGTGATTGATCAGTGTCTGCATCGTTCGCATCACCTGATCATCACCGCCGGGACTCCCCAGCACCATGTAGGGCTGGCCGTCCTTCATCACGAGCGTGCTCTGAAGCGTGCTGCGCGGCCGCTTGCCAGGCTCGAGGGCGTTCGCTTCTCCAGGGATGAGGGAGAAATAGTCGCCGCGACAGTTGAGGATGAACCCGAGGTCGGCCATCACAACGCCCGTCCCCCAGCTGTCGTGCAAGCTTGGCTCGAAGCTGACCATATTGCGGTCTTTATCGACGACTGCGATGTAGCTCGTGTCCCCAACATGGTCTGCCTCGCCATCGAGCGTCACGTGGTACGGACGATCGAGCGGCTCTGAACGCTTCATGAACTTGGACGGATCGCCGGGCCGCAGCTCGAGGGACGCTTGGTCGGGATCGATGAGCGCACGCCGGGCCGCCGCGTATTCCTTCGAGAGCAGCCCTTCGTATGGAATCTTGATGAAGTCCATGTCGCCGAGATACTTTTCGCGATCCCCAAACGCCAGTTTCAGCGCTTCAGCGCTCGTATGCACGAACGCAGCGGAGTTGTGCCCCAGCCCCTTCAAATCGAATCCCTCGAGGATATTCAATGCGAACAGTTCCGCGGGACCCTGGCTCGCCGAGGGGTTCTTGTAGACGTCGTAACCGCGATAGTTGACCGAGACCGGCGTCTCGACCTTGGCGGTGTAACTGGCGAAGTCGTCGTAACGGAACAGGCCGCCGTTCTGCTCCGAGAACGCGGCCATCGCTTTCGCGATGTCACCTTTGTAGAATCGGTCGCGAGCCGCCTGCAGACCCGCATGGCGACCCTTCGCGGAGGCCTGTTTCTCGGCCTCGACGAGTTTTCTCAGCGTGCGAGCGACGTCCGGGTTGCGAAAAATCGATCCGGCTGCGGGCGCTTTGCCATCCGGCATGTAGACCTTCACGCTCGACGGATACTTCTTCATCTTCGCTGATCCCATCGATCGCGCGAGTCCTGGCGGCAGCGGGAATCCTTCCTCAGCTACCTCGATTGCGGGTTGCAGCACCTGGCCAAACGTCATCGTCCCCCAGCGATCCAGCATGACGAACCAGGCGTCCACGACGCCGGGCACCGTCGCAGAGAGCAGGCCATCGCTAACGGGGAGGGTTCCGCCGTGATGCCGCTTGTACCAATCGATCGTGGCGAGCCGCGGCGCCGGTCCCTCGGCGTTGATCGACATCACCTGTTTTGACTTCGCGTCGTAGACAAGGACCACCGCATCGCTGCCGTAGCCGTTGGAGGCAGGATCGACCAGCGAGAGGACAGCCTGGCCCGCGACGGCCGCGTCGAACGCATTACCGCCAGCTTCGAGGATCCGGACGGCCGCCTCCGTGGCCTCGTGCTTCATCGAGCTCACGGCGTATCGCTTGCCCATGATGACGGGTCTCATGGTGCGGCCGAGTGGCGCGGGAGTTGACTCCTTCTGGGTTTGAGTCGAGGCAGCAGAGCTTAACGCGAGGACGCACACGACGGTGGTGACTGCATGGCGCATGGAAGACCTCTGTGTCGCGCAGACATCATAGGCCAATTCGATCGCCGTGCGCTGACGCGGTGACGACGAGCCGACGGCTGACCTCCGGCGTACACGAAGAACACGACGAACACGAAGACCACGACGCAAGCAAAGAAAGACCAAAAAACGAATACGTCGTGGCGTCGTGTCGTCGTGAAAAGCCGTGGGCCCGTTTCAGCAACCCGTGGCTGTCACGGTTACCGATATCCCAGCAACGCCCTCGGTAATATCAACGTTAAGACCGGGAACGCCGCAATCAGTGCCAATCCCACGAGCAGGGCAATCAGATACGGCACGTAGGTGTGGCTCACGTCATCGATATCCACACGTGCGATGCCAGCAGCAATCGATAAGCCCACGCCAATCGGCGGGAGGAAGAACGCGATACCCATCGCCGCAATGATGACGATGCCGTAGTGGACGGGATCGACGCCGAGCGTTCGGGCGATTGGAAAGAGGATCGGACCGAAGATCAGGAGTGCCGGGAGTCCCTCGAGCAGCGCACCAATAATGACGAAAATTGCGATCGTCAGCGTCAGGAACGCCGCGCGCCCGGCGCCTGCATTCGCAATCCACTCGCCGAGCGTCTGTGGCACCCACTCGCGGACGAGAATCCAGGCAAAGGCGGAAGCGGCTGCGAGTACCCACAAGGTTGTCGCCGTGACGACCCCGCTTTCGGCAAGCTGCGCGACGATCTCGGGACGGCGGATTCCGCCAATGAAAAATCCTGCCACGAATGCATACACCACGGCGATGAGCGCGGCTTCTGTGACGGTGGTGGCACCCGAAAAGATGCCGCCAAAGAGGATCACCGGGAGCCCGAGCGGCACGGCCGCTGCTCTCGCGGCGCGGCCGAGATCGGCGCGCGAAGCGCTGCGTGAAGCGGGCCAGCCCTGACGCCGTGCGCGCACGGCAATGAGTCCAATCAGCACGGCCGCCAGGATGAACGCAGGGACAAAGCCAGCGAGAAACAGCGTGACGATTGACAGATTCACCAACGATCCGAGGACGACCATCGTCAGACACGGCGGCACGAGGATACCCATGGCGGAGGCTGCCGCGACAACGCTCACGGATTCGGCACCCGAATACCCCGCTCGCTTCATCGACGGCACGAGCAGCGAACTGATGGCCGAAACGTCGGCGGCCGTGGAACCCGAGATCCCCGAGAACAGCACCTCCGCAACAACGACCACCATCGCCAGGCCGCCGCGCACGCGTCCGACAATCGCCATAGCCAGCGCGACGATCCGTTCCGAGATGCCGCCCGATTCCATCAGCGCGCCAGCGAGAATGAAGAGAGGAATGGCGAGCAGAACGAACGAATCCACTCCGCCGAGTATTTTGATCGGCAGGATGATCAAACTGACGCCGCCAATGCCAATGAGATAGGTCATCGACGTCAGCGCCAGCGTAAAGGCGAGCGGCACCCCCATCGCCGCAGTCACGAGAAAACCGCTGACCAGCACCAGCAGCGGAGCGGCCCCCGCCAGGAGCGGAATCATGACCGACGCCAGTGCCAGCAGCGCAGCACCGAGAGACCATGTGAGCGATGTTTTGTTGCGCCACGGGAGTGTGCCATCACGCCTGAACTCGCGCAGCAGTTCGACCAGCATGAGCATCAGCGCGGCAGGAAGCACCGCAGACACCGCGGCTCCCGAGACGCCGCTTGCAGGGAGTCGCTCCGCGGCGCTGGCGACAGTGAGCCTCCACGCGGGTACGACAAGGCAGAGAAAGAAAGTCGCGAGCACAAGGCGCAGGCCGCGATCGATCGCCTGGCGTTGCGATTGCGTGAATCGCCGCAACAACACGGTCACTCGAGGGTGGCGGTTGTGTCGAAGCGCCCAGATGCCGCCCGCGCACATCAGCCATCCGAGCAGCAGGCGGGCGATTTCCTCCGTCCATGGAAACGGATGCCGGAACACGTGCCGGCCGACCACCTGGAGGCCAACGATGGCCACCTCCGCGATCACCAGTACCGCGATCGATCCCTGCATTACTCGATCGACCACCGTGGTAGCGACGACGTGAGGCCCGGGAATTTCAGCGGACAGATCGGCGTCTGCGGTTGTCACGCGACAATGGTCTCCAGCCATCCGCGGGCCCCGAGAGCGCGTGCTTCGCTGTCCCAGAGCTGCCTGGCCCGTTGCCGGAAGGTGCTCGCGTCGATGTCGCGAATGACCATGCCGCGCGACGCGAGTTCCGCCGTCGCGGTGGTGTCCTCCCGGGCGCCCATTGCTCGCTGTTCCACCGCCGCTTCAACCGCCGCTCGCTGAAGCGCCGACCGGATGTCGGCCGGGATGCGCGCCAGGCTGCTGTTCGATGCGTAAAGTCCGAGCACACCCGCGATGTGACGGGTGCGTGCCATGAAACGCGCGATCTCGTAGAAGCGTTGCTGGAGCGTGGTGCTCGCGTCATGTTCGTAGCCGTCGATGACGCCAGTCTGAAGCGAGGTGTAAACCTCGCCAAACGCCATCGGCGTGGGACTCGCGCCCATCAGCTCAACGGCCTTGACGTAAATCGGGGACTGAATCGTTCGGATCTTGAGTCCGGCGAGCTGGCCGGGTTCAGTAATGTCGCGCGATCGGGTGATGACCTGTCGGAAACCAAACGAATCTCCCCACGCAAGCGGCCGCATTCGAACGGTGCCTTCGAGATAGTCCGCCGCCTCGGCTCCAACGGCGCCGTCGAGGACCTGGTGGACGTGGTCCCAGTCGTTCCAGAGGAACGGGAAGTCAAAGACCTGCACCTTGGGGGCGACGCTGCCCCAGATGGCTGTGCCCGAGACCATGAAATCCACGAGGCCTTCCTGAAGCTGCTGCACCACCTCCCGTTCCTGGCCGAGCGTGCCGCTCGGAAACAGACGAACCCGGACCGCTCCATTGGTCAGCCGTTCAGCGCGCTGGCGGAACTTGTCCGCGAATACGTGCAGCGCCGTGACGCCCGACGCCATCGAATGCGATAGACGGAGGACGATGGCATCGCCGTCCGCGCTCGACCGACAGCGCGTAGCGAGCGCTGCTCCAGCGAGCGATCCGAGGAAGGCTCGGCGATGCATGGAGGGCATTATGCATTGAGTGCCGCAATCTTGGCTTTTCCCCTTTTCCCTTCTCCAGCGATAGTCTGGTACGTTCAGCAGGAGGCGTGTATTGGGAACGGATCGCTATCTTGATCTCACTGGCAAGGTCGCTCTGATCACCGGCGCGTCATCGGGTATCGGAGCGGCTACGGCAGTGACGTTCGGGGATCTTGGGGCTCGTGTGGCAATTGGCTACCACGGCAACAAGAAAGGCGCCGATGAGACGTGCGAACGAATCAAGGCTGCGGGAGGGACGTGCGTGGCGATTGCCGGCGACGTGCGCCGCTCCGCCGACGTACGGCGGATCGTGGAGCAGGCCACGAAGGACCTCGGCCCGATCGATATTCTCGTGAACAATGCCGGCTCGCTCGTGGCGCGGCTTGGGTTCCGGGAGCTGACCGAAGAGCGGCTCGATGAGATTCTCGCGTTGAATCTGAAGAGCGCGATCCTGGCGTCACAGGCGGTGGCGCCGTCGATGGTCGAACGGGGTCGCGGCGCCATTATCAACGTGGTGTCCATCGCAGGTCACACCGGCGGTGGGCCAGGCGCGGGCGCGTATGCGGCCGCCAAAGGAGCGCTGACGACGTACACGAAGTCGCTCGCCAAGGAGCTTGCGCCGCACGGCATTCGCGTGAATGCGGTTTCCCCCGGCGTGATTGCGACGCCGTTTCACGAAGTGTTTTCGACGCCGGAGATGCTGGCGAAATTCGTCGCGACCATCCCGCTCGGCCGCCTGGGCAGGTCGGAAGAATGCGCCACGGTCATTGCCTTTCTCGCCTCCAACGCCGCCAGCTACATCGTCGGGGAAACGATTGATATTAACGGCGGACAGTTGATGAGGTAGGGCCCGAAGACTGAGATTTGACAACCGCCGGTCCAAGTGTTAGTTTTGTCGCACTAGTGTTATAAAGGTAACAGTCATGCCAGACCCCATGCTCACGGCGCTGACGAAACGCGAACGGCACATCATGGACGTCCTCTTCCGCCTTGGTCGGGCAACAGCCGAAGAAGTGATGCACGAGTTGCCGGGGAAGCGGACCTACTCAACGGTACGGACGCAACTGAGAGTGCTCGAGCGAAAAGGGCACGTGGCTCACGAGGAACGCGGCCGCCAGTTCGTCTACTCCCCGGTGGTGCCCCGCCGTACGGCGCGGAAGTCAGCGCTGCGTCACGTCGTCGATACGTTTTTCGACGGGTCCGTCGAGAAGGTCGTCGCAGCACTCCTCGGCGGGGAAGGGGCGCGCGTGTCGGAACAGGACCTCGATCGCATTGTCGACCTGGTCTCGAAAGCGAGAAGACGATGACGCTGCTGCTGGAGAACGCCGTCAAGAGTGCGGCCATCATCGGTGTTGCCCTGGCGCTGATGCCGCTCCTTCGCAGCCGGGCTGCCGCGATGCGGCACTCGATTCTGGCCGCGGCGCTCGTCGGAGCGGCGCTCACCCCGCTGATGCGACCTCTCCTTCCAACCTGGCGCATTCCCCTGAGCGTGGTCGGAAGCTCCGAAGCCGCGCTCAACATTGTCGGAACGCCCGATACCATCGGCGCTGTCGCAAGCGGAGTCGCGTCGCCGGTGACAGCCCCCCTTGTGTCCGCGATCCCAATAATTGGCTTGGCCGTATGGCTCGCAGGTGCACTGGCTGGCATCACGCTCTTGACCGTCGGCTGGATCCGGCTCCTGCGGCTCACCGCCGGCGCGCAGCGAATCTCGGACGAGATCTGGGTCTCGTGCGGCGAACAGGTTCGACGTGAATACAACTTGCGGTCGCCGCTGCTGCTCCAGACCAGCCATCCGTCTCTGCTCGTGACGTGGGGGATCCGGCGGCCGCGAGTCCTCGTCCCGGCGCGCGCCCTCAACTGGCCGGTCGAGCGGATTCGACCCGTCCTCGCGCACGAACTCGCGCACATTCGCCGTGGTGACTGGGTGGTGCAAATAGCGGCGGAGTTTGTTCGCGCCTGCTATTGGTTCAACCCGCTCGTCTGGGTCGCGTGCAATCGGCTGCGCCAGGAGAGCGAGCAGGCCTGCGACGATGAAGTCATCAATCGTGGAATCGATGGATCCGAGTACGCCGCACATCTCGTCAACATCGCGCGCGAACTGCGGCCGCCGTTGCTGTGGGTGCCCGCGCCGTCAATCGCACGCACTTCGAATTTCGAGAGGAGGGTCAGAGTCATGCTCGATCGAAAGGTCAACCGGCGGCCGATGTCACGCGCGGCGTCGCTCGCCACACTCGTGGCCATGCTGGCGATTGTGATACCGGTCACCGGCGCTGCGGTTGCTCAGGTGTTTGGTACTGTCGCCGGATCGATCGTCGATCCGATGAATGCCGCTGTGCCGGATGTGACGCTCGTTCTGACAAACACCCAAACCAACGCCAAGCACGAGGTGCGCAGCGATCGCACGGGTCGATACGAATTCGTGGGCCTGGTTCCGGGAGACTATGTGCTCGAAGCGAAGTTGCCGGGCTTTGCCATGCTTCGAGGCAGGTTGACGGTCGCGGCTCAGAGCGTTCAGCAGGACTTGAAATTGGAGATTGGCTCTCTGCAGGAGACGATTTCAGTCAGGGCCAGTCGCTCCGGCGCGGATCCGTCCTCGCCCGGTACAGCCGGCAGTCCAGCGGCACGCAAGGATCCGCCGAAGTGCGGCAGCGGCAGTCAGTCGGCCACGCCCGTCGGCGGCAACATCCGTCCGCCGCGGAAGCTCTACGACGTGCGCCCGCTCTATCCGGCCAGCGCGATCCGCGGGGGTGCCGAGGGGACGGTGACGCTCCAGAGCCGGATCGGCGCGGACGGGACGGTCGAAGACGTCCAGGTGGTGTCGACGCCAAGTTCGGATCTGGCGAGCGCGGCAACAGAGGCGGTCCGGCAGTGGCTGTTCGATCCCACGTATCTGAACTGCGTGGCCGTTCCGGTGACTATGAACGTGACCGTGAATTTCGCGCTGACCCAGTGATCGGCCAAGGAGGACGGGAGATCTCCCGTCCTCTCTTAGTGCTCGCGGGGCCCTCCGCCTCCGCGCGCGAATAGTTCAGGCGCGCTACGGCGAGACCTCGCCGTAGCTGGTCGCTCGTCTCGTGTACGACCAGCGGAGGCGGGCACCCCCGCTCGCTCTCGCTCGGCGGCCGCCT